>JBMAAL010000081.1:0-26333 GCA_050281725.1 Sphingobacterium sp.
TTTGAAAGAATAAACGTACGGTCTTTAATAGCAATGACATGGTGTGTCGTCATATCGTAACCGGCCCATCCAATAGCTGTAGGAGTTAATGCAATCCCAGCTTTGTTGTCGGTCAGTGCTACAAATTGATCAGCTGAAATGACGGTCTCATAAGCCTTATCTATATAGGATAGCGTAAATGATTTTGCAGTGTTTGCAACCACATCCATAACGCGTTGTTGTGCTATAAGGGTCAATGGAGCATCAGTCGTTTGCAATCCATCGTTCTCCTTAAAATCAAAATAATAGGTTTGCGCTGCAGTTGTTGTCGCTTTTCCATCTTCGCCAATAGTAAATTGTTTGAAGTTACGAAGTGAATAGGTATTGCCTATACGCTTGATGGTTCCTTGCGTATTGATGGTTTTGGAAACTTTTGTTAAATCAACAGTTTCACCGTCTTTGACCATAACCTTAGCTTGGTATTCTGGCTCGACTTGCTCCACCTTATCATCATCCTTGCTACAAGAAGTAAAACCTAAACTCAATGCACATAGTAGTGCTGCTGTTGTAAATAGTCTATTCATCTTTAATTTAATTGTGTAATTTTTCCGTATTATAATGCGTTTGTATTTAAATCTTTACTGCCGTCTTGCTGTACATAATATTTAAATGTATAGTACGGGGCAGGCCAATTGAGGTTGGTTACCGCAGCTGGATTTCCCTTATAGGCATTGATCAGCTGTAATTTGGCATATTTGCCATCGGGTAAGCGAATCGCATAGGTACGATTGGGAAGCGCCTGCATAATATGAGTGCTCAAACTATAGCGAAACCAGCCATCGGAACCATCGGTTGCTGCCCAGCCAATTTTGTTAACTTCACTTTTATTGAACTCTTCATCCGAAGGGGCTACATTTACACTTTGATAGGACTGTCTCAATAAAACCACAGCGGTATTGTTTGCCTGGCCTCCATAACCCGGATTGTATTCGTGTTGGGAATTATTCACATAGATCTCCGAATTATAAGGACCTGTAAAGGCAATATCCCAATCTTTTGTTTTAAGCCATTGCGCAGAATCGGCTTTGGTTTTAACCCATATTTGCTTTTGGTCTTTAAAACGAAAAAGAAATATAAAAAATGGTCTTTGCTCTTT
This sequence comes from Sphingobacterium sp., assembly GCA_050281725.1. Taxonomy (GTDB): domain Bacteria; phylum Bacteroidota; class Bacteroidia; order Sphingobacteriales; family Sphingobacteriaceae; genus Sphingobacterium. The sequence continues at coordinate 1,136 of JBMAAL010000081.1, forward strand.
TCCTTCAGTACCTTCACCCATGGCTGCATCGGTGTCGCCAGCAAGATCTTTGATCAGGGTACTTATGCCATATTCCAATCCGATGGTATAGTCTCTGTCTTTCCCACAGGATATCACTGCAAATAGCAATAATGCTGAAAAAATACAACGGCCAATCTTGTGAAAGGAAAGCCAGATGCTACATTCTCCAATAATCATGCGAATCGTTCTCATCTTTTATCTTGTATTTGGTGTGCTAAATTCTTGTTCATTAGTCCTTATTATTCTTTTATCCAACGGTAGCTGACACCACCCATAATAACCCGTCCAGGCTGCCCGAGTAGATAACGGCTTGTAAAATTGAATAAGTTGTCACCGATCAGGCGGAGGGTCAATCTCCTGTTCATCAGTCTCTTTTCTACTGTCATATTCACCAATGTGTGATAGGGAATAAAAATGTCGTATTTGTCAATAAACTGGTTGCTATTATATTCCTGAAAAGGTGTGGCGCTTCTGAAATTGACCCGCGCGTTTACGTTGACGCCCCAGGGTTTATATTCATATTGGGCTTTTGCGTTGAACATGTGTCTCGAACGGTCCTCAATACCCCAATAATCCGATTTTTTGCTCTGCCGATATTCGCCTGTAGCGGGATCGTTGATCTGGTTATAGGGATAACTGCCTTTGGCAATACTATCCAATACACTCAGGTCTTTGGCAATCAGATATTGATAGCCCATCGATAATTGCAGATCTTTGGTTGCCTGATAGGTGAGCGATGCTTCGAATCCCTTGTTCATGGCTTTGGGCAGGTTGCGGTAGCTATAGATCTGTGCGACCTTGGTGCCGTTGCCTACACTAACCGTGTTGATCTGATTGTTGATCCGATGGTAGAAGACAGAGAAATCGGCCTGTAATCTCTTGGAAGGGTTCCAGGTCAATCCAATATTGTTTGAAATGCTGGTTTCGGCTTTGAGGTTGCCCGCTACCAAATTGAGCATATAGCTGTTTTTATAACTCAGTTCTCCGGCTTGATCCATGGCTGCAATAATATCGGCAACACGTTCAGAACCCACGACCAGGTAGTTGGCTGCTGGATTGAAGAAAACCTGATAGCGCATTTTATAGTCGGGGGCCTTGAATCCGGCACCAACACCGCCTTTTATTAAGAGGGTGGGACTAACGTGGTATTGCAGACCCAAGCTCGGGCTGAGGTGACCATCGTAGACATTAGTCTGATCGTAGCGTAGACCCAGCGTCGTTAATAATCGGTCTACAGGTTTCCATTCGGTCTGCAGATAGGCGAATGCGCTGTTCAAAGAGTGTTTGGCATCCAGATCTTGGTTGTCCATCAGTTCAAGGCTACCGCCTATACCGCCGGTAAGTTTAACCTGTTGTGCAGGACTATACGCAAATTGCTGTTCGATGCGGTGTACATTTTGACCAAACTGCTCGGCACTTGCAACAACACCTTGCTGCAACCATTGCGCGGCAATCTGGGAGTGGAAACGCGAGAAATAGTAACGCGTCATACTACGCAGTCCAGACTCAAAATTATGGTCGTAACTTGCCGAGAGATTGATGTCCTGATCATTTTGTTTATCCTGCAGTGTAGCCGATTCAGACCAGGCATTGATCATTTCAGATTCTCTGGCCGCATAACGGCCGGTGATACCCAGTGTTCCATTTTTGCTTGTACGATAACGCAGTCGGCCCTGGAAACTATAGTTGGTATAAGGTGGAAAAGTGGTGCTCTTGGAATCCAGGTATTGCTTGTCGGTATTAAAACCATCCGTGCGGTAATAATTGCCCGAAAAGACGGCGCTGCCGCGTTGATTAGCAAAAGGTGTTTCTGCTTCCAGCGTTGCATCAGCGGTATTGAGAGTGCCATAGAGGAGGGAAGCCTGTGCCTGCGGTGTGATAGCACCATGGCGTGTAATGATATTGATCGCACCACCCAATGCATCACTTCCATATAGGCAGGAAGAAGCCCCTTTGATGATCTCGATGCGCTCGATGTTGGTCACCGAAATACGGGACAGGTCAAAATTGCCACTGTTGCGACCCAGCATGGGCTGTCCATCCACCAATACCATTACATAATTGCTGCTGAATCCCTGAATCTGCACGCCGACTGCCCTGGAGCCCCCGGCGATATCGTTAACAATGGCGATGCCTGTCTGTTCCTTGAGAACCTCATCCAGCCGACGGCTGCCCATAAGCTCGATCTCGCGCTTGGTGATCACTTTAACGGGCATCGCTGCGTTTTCGGCCTTGACAAGATTGTCGACGGCCTTCGCTTTTCCCTGCACATCAACAATATCCATCTGCCGGTCTTCGGCTTTCAAAACAATGGTCAGTTGCTGGTTTCTGTCTTCTATATCTATGACCTGTCGTTGCTGTTGGTAGCCTAGGGCTTGTACCTGCAGTTCATAACGACCTGCGTAAAGCTGATTGAATTGAAATCTTCCTGCAGTATCTGTTTTAAAAGCATATTTATCCGGATAAAGATAGACAGTCGCATTGGCGATGCCTTTATTGGATTCGTTTTTCAATACACCGGAGATTTTCCATTTTTCCTGTGCTTGCACAGTGTAGATCTGGCAGGCGCAAAGGGCGATCAGGGTGCTTGTTCGAATAAATGAGCTGCTTTTAAACACTATTTTTATTTTTAATAATTCTAAATAATGTTACAAAAAAAGGTAATCCTATTGGATTTTTCTCTATGCAAAATGTCATAAATTCTATTTAATCCGTTTTTTATGGGCTGAAAAGTAGTTTGGATTTAGTTCTATATTGCTGTTTATTAATGGGTTGTCAGGATTTTTATGTTGTGGCATACTGTTCTAAAAGAAATAATATAATTTGTATTTAGACTGATTATTGATTTGTTTTGTACTCAAGTTGAACGGCGAGATGCGAAAACCATTCTTGGAGATCCGCTATCGCCATCATGGAGATAAAGAATTGCGATGAGTAGATTTTATGTTATTATACTGTGTTTTTTGATGCAAATCGGTGGATGGGCGAGGGCACAGGAGAGAATCATTACGTTAAACAGTTCGTTGACCGAAACGATCTACGGACTGGGAATAGGCGAGCGCATGGTGGCTACCGATGTAACAAGTATATCGCCAAAAGCAGCAGCGGCCTTGCCGAGGGTAAGCAAGAATCGGTCGGTGTCGGCCGAAGGTTTATTATCTTTTAAACCAAGTATCGTCATCGCGAATGAAGGGGACGTATCCAAAGCGGTCATTCAACAGATTCGCGCGGCCGGCGTGAAGTTTGTCTCCATTAAACCCAACTATTCTGTGCCGGGGGCACTTCGTTACATCCAAGAAGTCGCAGATGCCGTCGGTGAATCTGCTGCCGGTAAAAATCTGGTTTCGCGAACAAAATTGAGCCTGGATCATACAATGGAATTGGTGAAAAAGGAAAATCAGGGTAAAGCATCACCCAAAGTATTGTTTTTATATGCCCGTGGTACGGGTACCATGAGTGTAGCGGGTAAAGGTAGTAGTCTGGATGCGATGATTAATCTGGCGGGTGGTAAAAACGCTGTTCAGGAATTTTCGGATTTCAAACCCTATACAACTGAAGCGCTGGTGCAGGCCAATCCAGATATTGTGTTGCTATTTGATTTTGGCGCAAGTAGTCTTGGCGGTGAGGATGCTATCCTTAAATTACCGGGCATGCGTATCACGAATGCAGGTAAAAACGAACGTATCTTGGTGATGAATGCCTCTTTGCTGGTCAATTTCAGTAACCGGCTGCCAGACGCAATCTTAGAATTGCACCGTGGATTTGGAAAAGTGATGGATTCAAAATAAGGCCGGTGCAAAAGAAACAGAAATTTATCCTATTGGCTTTGGGCCTGGTATTATGTGTTGTGAGTATTGTTGCCTTGGGGATGGGGGCCTACCATATTCCGTCCGCTGATATCTTAACGATGTTGACGCAAAAATTGCACTTGGGGGGTGCCGAAGGTATGCATAATATGCAAGAAGATGTTCTTTTTGAGATTCGTATGCCGCGTCTTTTGCTCGGACTTTTGGTGGGTGCAGCATTGGGTATATCGGGTGCAGCGATCCAGGGTATATTCCGCAACCCCTTAGCGGAGCCCGGATTGATCGGGATTTCATCTGGAGCTTCTCTTTTTGCGGTACTGATCATAGCCTTTGAGACTTTTCTCTTTACCTCTTTGGCTGCCTGGATTGGGTATTATATATTGGCTTTTGGCGCTTTTGTGGGCGCTGGTTTAACCGCTTTTTTGGTTTACCGTATTGCCCGTAAAAATGGCCGTCCCAATGTGACGACGATGTTGTTGGCGGGTATTGCGATCAATGCCTTTGCGGGTGCGCTGACAGGTTTGATGACCTATATGTCTACAGAACAACAGTTACGTACCATTACTTTTTGGATGCTGGGCAGCCTTGGCGGAGCTACTTGGGATAACCTTAAGGCTTTGGCGCCATTTATTTTGATTCCGGTGCTGATCTTGCCTTTTTTTGGAAAGTCGCTGAATGCTTTTTCCCTCGGGGAGTTGCAGGCGGATCTTTTGGGTATGCGTACCGATCGTGTCAAACGTTGGGTGGTTGTTTTATCCACACTTGCTGTGGGAGCATCAGTTGCGGTATCGGGTATCATTGGTTTTGTGGGATTGATTGTTCCGCATACCGTTCGTCTGATGGGCGGGGCGGATCACCGATTTGTGCTTCCTGGTTCATTGTTATTGGGAGCGCTGGTGCTGACATTGGCAGACGTGATTGCCCGGGTCGCTGTGGCACCCATCGAATTACCCATCGGCGTGATTACAGCTTTACTGGGTACGCCGGTATTCTTGTATATTTTAATCAAAGATAAATAGTCTTTTGGCAGAGGCTTAAAAAAATAATCGCATTATGCTACGTGTAGAGAAGATCAACTACGAAGTAAACGGACGAAAGCTCCTGAAGGATATTACCTTCCAGGTGCGCAAAGGTGAAGTTCTGGCAATCCTCGGAGCCAATGGCGCTGGTAAATCGACACTGATGGGGGTGCTTTGTGGTGAAAAGAAACCAGATTCGGGAGCTGTTCATCTCAATGGCAGGGCGCTGTCGGCATACGAACCTGGGGATTTGGCCAAATGCCGGGCTTTACTGAGCCAACAGCAGCAGATGACATTGAGCTTTAACGTAGAAGAGATTGTGCTGATGGGGCGCTATCCGCATTATAAGAATACGCCCAAACAACTGGACTATAAGATTGTGGCCGAAACCATGGAACTTTGTGGGGTATCTGCTTTTGCTGAACGGGATTTTTTGAGTCTCTCCGGCGGTGAACAGCAGCGTGTTCATCTTGCGCGTATCCTGGCGCAGATATGGGATAATCCGGATGCACTGTTATTATTGGATGAACCGATTGCTGCATTGGATCTACATTATCAGCAGAAAGTACTGGCCATTGCGCGTGGGCTTGCCCGAAAAGGATTTATGGTGGTACTGATTGTGCACGATGTCAATTTTGCTGCCATGTATGCCGATCGTATTCTGATGCTTAAAAATGGCCGCAAGCTCTTTCATGGTACTCCGGTGGAAGTATTGGCCCAAAAAGAGATCTATACCATCTTTTCAGTCGAGTCCAATGTCATTATGAATCCAAGAACATTGAAACCTTATGTTCAGTTGGAGGAAATGGATATTGACTTGGATTAACCATGTTATTTAGAAAGATTATAAATAATTTTAGAATACCATCTTATTTCGTTAATTTTAACTGCTTCAAGCTTATTTAGGATTTGTAATCATGTTGGTGAAAAGTAAAATAGTAGAGTTGGCAGATTGGCTTTTTGAAGAAGAAATTCCGGATGGCTATGTTCCCGACAAACCTTTGGTCGAAAATAGGATATCGATATCCAAGGATCCCGTCCATATGGAGAATTTTCAGCTTTCGACATCGGGTTTGTTTATTTTGCATGCTAAGATGCAGTTTGACCGGCCGGTGCAGGTTCTTACTGAAATTGAGGGTGAGACGATCACCAGTCAGTTTATTTTCTTTAAGCCGACGGACAGTAAATTGCCTTACGGCATGAGCCGGCATAACATACGCTACATTCCTTCGGTCAAATCCATCCATGAAGTGGAACCCGGTATTGAATATACTTATTTTATAGCCGTTATTTCCAAAGAGTATTACCTCAATCTGATCAAACGCGATTCGTTATTGCATCAGCAATTTGTGCACGAGATCGAAAAAGGCGAATACGTCTCTTTCTCCGAAGAAGATCTGATGGCCACCTATGAGATGCAGCACACCATAACCGAGTTGATTGAATCCAAAAAGAAGGGCGAAATCCGTAGGCTTCATACCGAGTCGCGTATTGTTGAGCTGCTGATGTATCAGTTTGAGCAATACAATGAGAAAACTGAAAGTAGTGAATCGCTCTTTCATGAGGAGGACGTGCAGCGACTGGAGATGGCAAGACAGATTCTTGAACAGCGTATTGCCAATCCACCGACGCAAAAAGAACTGGCAGCGGAGGTGCTGACCAGTGAAAGTAAATTGCGTAAGGACTTTAAGGAATATTTTTCAGTGACCATTCACGACTACCTCACGCGGGTGCGTATGGAAAAAGCCAAAAGTTATCTGCTCGACGATAAAATGACCGTCTATGAGGTGGCCTTGTTGACGGGCTATGGTCACCAGAATAATTTTAGCAGTGCTTTTAAAAAATATTACGGAATCTCTCCCGGGGAGCTCAAGATGTAATATAAACTGCTGCTTGGATTAGTTTCTTCTGATCGGGAAGATATGATCGTCCGAAATAGCATAACTTTGATATAGGGAAGACTGGTCTTTGCTGTCCAATCCTGTAAAAGTACTAAAAGCGGGAAGGATAATCTGATGATTAGATACCAGAAAACAGGGTAAGCGGACCTTCCGTTTCGGTGGAATAACCAGGCTGATACCCGGATGGATATGTCCACTAATCCGAAATGAAGAGGAATCTGCTGCATCAGCGGGGTGGTGTTTAAATTGGATCTGTTGCATTTCGAAAACTTCTTTGTGATGCACTATACCGAAGCGAATGCCCATTTGTTGCGATAGTCGGTCGTGATTGCCCTTGACAAGATGAAGCTGGAGCTCAGCATGGCGTTGTCTGAATGATTCCAGCAAAAGTACTTCCTGATTGATGCCGGCGTGAATCAGATCACCGACAACGATGACTTGCTTAGCTTGATAGTACGCTATTAGGGATTCTAATCGAGTGAGGTCCGTTATGGCGGTATCCATGGGGATAGCGATGCCATGCTTCCTGAAATGTGCCGCTTTGCCCAGATGAAGGTCAGATAGGATCAATGTGTTTTGGTCTTTCCAGTATATAGAGCGTTGTGTGTTAAGGGTTAATTCCTGTTTATTGAATGTAATTGTTTGTTCTCCGATTTTCATTTTCTGCGCTTCTTTTTTTGAGCATTGGTCTTTTCCATGCGTTGAATCCGTTCAATCAAGGCTTCGCTCGACAGGGATTGCCGGAGGCTATCCACTTTTATCGGAAAGCTCAATGGCGTATACTCTTCGACAAAGGTATAACGTATTTTGCTCTGATTGATCCTTTCGAATGCATTTATTAACCGATGTTCTTCCAGTTGCTGGTTGAATACTTCGGTAAAAGCCTGTTTGAGCAAGAGGTTAGTGGGATCGTGTTCCATCAGTACGCGGAAAATAATCCCTGATGAAGCCTGCAGTGATTTGTTGTTTTGCTGGGTGCCTGGGTAGTTCTGGACAACCAGTCCCGAAATGACAGCGATATCCCTAAATTTGCGGCTGGCCATTTCTGCCGAGTTAATACTACTAATCACATCTTCCATCAGATTGGTCCGGCTCAATACCTGTTCGAGCTGCATTTGACTGAGCTGAATCTCTTTGTCGGAATAGAGTTCGAAGCCATAGTCGTTCATGGCCATAGAAAAGCTGATGGGGTACAACTTGCTGATGCGGTAGGCGACAAGCGCTGCCATGACTTCATGGATCAATCGGCCTTCCAAGGGATAGAAAAATAAATGATGACCTTCCCGGGTTTTGATATGTTCGACGAGGAATTCCGCTTCATTTGGCACGGCCGAAAGTTCAGCCTGTTTTTCGACCAGTGGTGCCAGGAAATGAAGCTCTTTTTCACTGGAAGGAGCGCTGGCTGCTGCAGCCAATTTTTTTCTCAGGAAATGGCTTAAGTTGGACGATAAGGGAAGTCTGCCACCGAGCCAGCTTGGAGTAATGGCTTTACCCGACGAATTTCTTACGAATACGGTCATTTCCTTGACCATCACAAGTTCGAGTATCCGCCCCGCAAGGATAAAGCGTTCTCCTTTTTTAAGTTTGCTGATAAAGTATTCTTCGATCATACCGATGTAACCACCGGAGAGAAACTTCACGCGCATCATGGCATCGCCGACAATGGCACCGATATTGAGTCTGTGGAGCAGTGCAAGACGACGGTTTTTGATGATCCATTTGCCTTCGTCATCTTGGATAACCTTGTGAAATTCTTCGTAGCGTTTGCCGATTTTTCCACCCGCGGTAATAAAATACATACACCATTGCCATTCTTCCGTTTCCATGTAGTGAAAGGCATGGGTATTGGCGACAATTGCATGCAGTTCTTCCGAACGAAATCCACCGCCCAAGGCGATGGTTACCATGAATTGAACAAGCACATCGAAGGTCTGGACCATGGGATCCCGGTTTTCGATCGTCTGCGTTTTTACGGCCTCCTTCAGGGCGGCGACTTCGATGAGCTCCAGGGAGTGCGTGGGGACGAAATAGATCGTGGAAGTTTCGAATGGGCTATGTCCACTTCTTCCAGCGCGTTGCATAAATCGAGCTACACCTTTACTGGAGCCTACCTGTATGACTGTATCTACAGGTTTGAAATCTACCCCTAAATCCAAGGAGGAGGTTGACACGACCGCCTTAAGTTTTCCGCTGCTGAGATTATCTTCGATCCATTCGCGGATATGGGCGTCAATGGAGCTATGGTGCAAGGCGATTTGTCCGGCAAAATCGGGGTGAGCCTCCAGTAATAATTGGTACCACATTTCACTTTGACTTCGCGTGTTGGTAAAGAGGATCGTGCTTTTGCTGGCAAGTATAATCGGGACGACCTGATCTACGAGGTTGCCGCCGAGGTGCCCTGCCCAGGGAAGCAGTTCCACTGTGCTGGGGAATATCGGTTTGATGGCAATTTTCTTTTTCTCCTTGGCAACGATCTGGATACGTTTTGTAGCTTGTGGAAGCAAAACTTCCATCGCTTCTTCAAGGTTACCGATGGTGGCTGTGATACCCCAGACGCGTAGGTTTTTTGTATATGCTTTCAGAAAGGAAAGGGCCAGCTCGACCATTACGCCCCGTTTGTTGCCCATGAGCTCGTGCCACTCATCTACCGTCACACATCGGAGATTTTTAAAATATTTATCGCGTTGTTTTTGAGCAAGCAGTAAGTGCAGGCTTTCTGGAGTAACGAGCAGAACGTCAGGCATGGAGCGGGTTTGTTGGGCTTTGATCTTGGGATCGGTGTCGCCATTACGCACCTGTACGATCCAGTCGAGTCCAATTTCGTCTATTGCTGTTTGCATGGCCCGCGCAAGATCTTTGGCCAAGGAGCGTAGGGGTGTAATCCACAGGAGCTTTAGGCCCTTTTGATATTGTTCCGGATGATTGAGGAAATCCATCAGTACGGCCATAAAAAGGGAGAAGGTCTTCCCAAATCCTGTAGGCGCGATGACCAGCCCGCTATATCCTTGCGCATATTTTTCCCAGGCCTTGGTCTGGAAGCTAAATGGGGCATTTCCCTGCGATTTGAAATAATCACTGATTATTCGAAAACCTTCACTATGTGCTATTTTTTCGTTCAATGTGTATGAGACTATGCCTTATTTTATCAACTTTTTAATATCTTCAAGATCGTCGATCTCCGCTGCTGTTTTGTCTTTTCGCCAACGCGATATTCGTGGAAAACGAAGTGCAATACCCGATTTATGCCGTTTGCTGTATCCTATGCCTTCAAAGGCAATCTCAAAAACAAGTTCAGGCTTCACTGTTCTTACAGGGCCAAATTTTTCCAGTGAGTTTTGTTTTACAAAGCGGCTAACCTCTAGAATTTCCTTGTCTGTAAGCCCCGAATAAGCTTTGGCAATTGTTACAAGCTGATTACGGTCCCGTACTGCAAAAGTATAATCGGTATAATGGGCACTTCGGCGGCCACTTCCTTTCTGTGCATAAATGAGGACAGCGTCTATACTCATAGGGTTTACCTTCCATTTCCACCAGTCGCCTTTTTTGCGGCCGGCATGATAAGCTGAGTCCTTTTTCTTGAGCATAAGTCCTTCGCTGTTGACCTCGCGCGAGTTTGCCTGTATGTCTTGTAGGGCGGGCCAGTCTGCTGCATGTATCAAAGGTGACAGCTCTAAAGCACCTGGAGGATTTTCAGCATAACATTTTTCCAGCAACGTACGTCTGTAAGTAAGAGGCTTATCGCGCAGATCGATGCCATCCAGTTCGACAATATCATAAAGGTAGACCGAAATAGGCACTTCTTCACGCAGTGATTTGGGAATGGTCTTTCGGTTGATCCGTTTTTGTAGTTCGGAGAAGTTGAGGACACGGCCGTCTCTGACAGCCAGGATTTCACCATCAAGCACAAAATTTCCTTTCCACTGATGGAGGGCCTCGGTAATTTCAGGGAACTGCGCTGTCACGAGTTCCTCGCCGCGAGACCAAATATGTATTTCATCTTCGCGCTTGATGAGTTGGCCGCGTATACCGTCCCATTTGTATTCTGCCTGCCATTCGGTGAGAGAACCTAGTTCTTCAGGAGCCTTTTCTAACGGATAGGCGAGGCAAAAGGGATAAGGTTTGGAACGGTTGGTATCGCTGTAAGCGCCATTGACGAGTTTGTCGAATTCTACGGCATGCGAATTCCATTCGCCCATGATACTATGCGCTACAGCGCTTGCTTCGCTGTTGGTATACTGCGCGATTGTATTGATTAATCCCTTATCGGAAACACCTAACCTGAAGCTGCCGCCGAGCAGTTTATTAAAAATGAAACGCTCTACGGTATTTAGTGCATTCCAGGAATGGAGAACAAAAGATTTTTTTTCCATTATGGTGGCATCCCGGATAGCAATGATCTCGTCCATCCATTCACTCAGACTTTTTTCGATCTGCTGTGATGGTGGTGGGAGCAGCAGCGACAAGGTCTCGGCCAGATCACCTACGGCAGCATACGATTCTATAAATAACCATTCGGGGATTCCTGTGATTTCTAAGGTCCATGTTTTGAGGTCCTTGATCGCGATGCTGCGTTTTGGTCTTTTTCCGGTCATCAGGGCAAGAAACCAAAGTTTGTCTTTTTCGGAAGCCTGGTTGAAAAAAGTTAAAATAGCTTCTTTTTTCGAATTGGTCTTATTGCTGCTGTCAAGCGCATGGATCAATGTAGCAAATTCTTTCATAGGCTATTCTGTGGTTTGGGTTTGAGGGTCCTCTTCATCTCCGTATTGCGTCTTAACTTCTTCGGCCTCAATACCGATTTCATTCAGATATTTGGCAAATGTTGCTGTCTGTCCGTGTGTGACATATACTTTTTCCGCAGCACTACCACGTACTGCTTGCAATAAACCCTGCCAGTCGGCATGATCGCTGATCGCAAAGCCGGCATCAGCGCTGCGCCATCGCCGTGCTCCACGGATTTGCATCCATCCGGAGCAGATCGCATGGGCGACATGTGGTATTTTCTGTAGAAGTTGGCTGTCCAGCAAAGCAGGGGGTAGTAGCACAATTTGATTGTCGAGCTGCTTGAGCTCCGATTTTAAATCGGCGATGCGGTAATTTGGCAATTTTATACCCGCCTGACTATAGGCTTCGTTTAGCTTGGCAATGCTGTAATGAACGTATACGGGCCCCATTTCATGAACAGCGTTGAGAATGCGCTGTGATTTTCCTAGCGAATAACCGATAAACACGGAGGTTTTTTTGTTGCTCTGGTTAGTTTTAATCCATGTTTGTAGGCTTTCATTTTGCGCTGCGACAGATTCCCAACGGTAAATAGGGAGACCAAATGTACTTTCTGTAATAAGTTCATGGCACTTTATGGGTTCGAACGCAGTGGATAACCCATCGTCCTGAATCTTGTAATCGCCCGTAAAGACGACAACTTTACCTTTATGTTCCAGGCGTATCTGTGCAGAGCCAATGATATGGCCAGCTGGATGTAAGGAGACCCTGACACCATTAATGTGTATAGCTTCATTGTAGGCAAGCCCCTGTACCTGGATGTCCGGACCTATGCGACTTCGTAGGATATTGACCGTAAAATGGTGGCATAGGTATTTCTTCATTCCCCAATGGGCATGATCTGCGTGACCATGTGAGATGACTGCCAAATCAACAGGCTGCCATGGGTCAAGATAAAACTTGCCCGGAACACAGTAAATACCTTTTGATGTAAAACTTATCATTATTCATTAAAACAGGGTTTCGTGGGCTAAAGTTTTACTTATTTACTGTCTTTTCAATTTACTGTTGTCTTTGCGTATTAATGTTTGGGGGTATTCAGTTAATTTTTTTAGATTTGTTAACCTTGATGCTAAGTTTTAATACACTATGATATTAATTGTCGATGATAATCCGGATAATATATACTCTTTACAAAAATTGCTGGAATCCAAGAATTTTAAAGTTGATACCGCTCAATCTGGGGAAGAAGCTTTAAAAAAGATCCTAAAAAATAATTATGCATTAATCATATTGGATGTTCAAATGCCGGATATGGACGGCTTTGAAGTCGCCGAGAATATTGCCGGGTTTAGTAAGACAAAGGAAACACCGATCATATTTTTGTCCGCGGTCAATACAGATAAAAAATTTATTACGAAAGGCTATGATTCTGGTGGTTTGGATTATGTCACCAAACCTGTTGATCCCGATATTCTAATGCTGAAAGTCAAGACGTTTTATCGGCTTTATGAGCAGACGCAGGCATTGAAAGATGTTCAGCAGACCTTGGAGCTTGAAGTGGAACGACGAAAGCAGGCACAGAAGGAGCTTCGGTCGAAGTTGGACTATTTGCATACGCTTTTGGAGTCGCTTCCTCAAATTGCATTTACTTGTGACAAGAGCGGCAATATTGATTTTGTCAATGGCCGCTGGTTTGAATTTTCTGATGATGCCGCAATTTTTCCGCAGACTTACCCAGGTGACCGACCTATCGCTGCCGCGCTTCACGGTAGCCTTCAGTCAGGTGAACCATTGGAGATGGAAGTCCGTTTGAAAAAGACCCATTGTGGAGAGTATACATACCAATTGTTGCGGGTATGGCCAATCCTGCAAAATAGTGAGAGCAACTGGATAGGAACTTTTACCGATATAGACGCACAAAAGCGGGCGGAAAAAGAGAAAGATGAATTTCTGAGTATTGCCAGTCATGAGTTGAAAACGCCGTTGACAAGTATAAAGGCCTATATGCAATTGCTTGACCGTAAGTTGAAACTGGAAGAGGAAAGTGCTGAAGCAAGGTATGTTCATCGGGTGCAAGGACAAATAGATAAACTCAACAGCCTTATATCGGATCTTTTGGATCTATCAAAAATTGATAATGGGAAATTGCTTATCAATAAAAAAGTATTCTCACTTGAGCACATGGTAAAAAGTGCCGTCGACTCCATTGTTCAGACGCATGACCAAAGTAATATGAAGCTTATTCGAAGCGGTGATATCACAGCGGTACAAATATATGGTGATGAGATCCGTCTTGAGCAAGTATTGGTTAATTTCTTGACGAATGCATATAAATATGCGGCGGGCACGGAAAAAGTCATCGTAGATTGTACGGTTGTCGACGATGCTGTGAAGATCAGTGTAATCGACTTCGGCATCGGGATACCTGTGGAAAAGCAAGCCGATGTTTTTGAGAAATTTTATCGTGTGGAAGAAACATCATTTGACTTTCAGGGGCTCGGGATAGGCCTTTACATCTGCGCCGAAATTATACGAAGCCATCAGGGAACAATTGGTGTAGAGAGTTCGGGCGAGCGTGGTGCAACCTTCTATTTTACCTTACCTTTAAATTAACTTAGGAATGCCAAATAGTAAGACACTCAATAATCTAACTTGGGGGATCGGCTTCTCATTGGTTGTGTTGCTTATTAGTTCTACAGCATCATACATTGGTATACAGGAACAAAATAGACATCGCCAGGAGCTTGCGGTAACAAGAAAAATAATCAGCACTTCAACTAGTATATTAGCTTCGTTACAAGGTGCTGAAACTGGAAACCGGGGCTTTCTTCTGACTGGGAACGAAAGCTATTTAGAGCCTTTTAATAATGCGTTGGAAAGTTTGCCCAAAGAATTCCAGGAGATAGAAGCACTCACCAAGCAGGATCCGGTGCAGAAGGTTCGGGTAGACAGTCTTTTAATTGCAGCAAAATGGCGGCTCGACATTTTAAAGGAATCAGTTGCAACAAAGAGAAAGGGTGGTGTGTTCGGCTTAGCGCAATTGGATGAGAGTAAAATGGCCATGGACAAGTGCCGTGCAATTATCAAGGATATTAATCAGTATGAGGACGATAATATCGATAGGAAATCGGCTAATTTGGATAATTCTTCGTTTATCACAACCTTGTTTATTGTTATCAGTGCCTTGCTTTCTCTTATTATTACGAGCTATTTTTATTTTAGATTACGTGCCGACTTTTTAAAACGTGCAGCACTGGAGAAATCATTACGTGAGAAGGATGAAGGTATTTCTAGGCGGCTAAATTTGGTTCAGAAGATTACCAATCGAATCGCTTTGGGGGATTATGATGTCAAGGTAGAGGGGGTCGGAGATGATGATCTCGGCGAAATTGCGAAAGCCGTCAATAGGATGTCGAAAGCGTTGAAAAAATCGTTTGAACAGTTAACAGATAATGATTGGCTTCATGCGGGCTATGCTAAACTTTACACTGGATTGATGGGAAATAAGAGTGAGCAAACAATTGCTGCAGATTCCATCAAAAGTCTTGTAGGCTATACTGGTGCTATCAGTGGTGCGGTCTATATTTTTAACGATGACAAGTTGGAACTTTCAGGAGCATACGGTTTGGATATGCAGACACAGCAATATTTTTTGCCGGGCGAAGGCTATATTGGACAGGTATATGTGGACCGGGAATCTAAGACACTTCATAATCTGAGTGCTACGGATTACGTAGTTAGTTTTGCCAATGGAAAGATCAATGTACAGCATATTATTTTCTTGCCGATGCTGATTAATGACCAAGTGCTTGGCGTATTGGAGGTTGGTAAAATGGAAAGTTTTACTGCGGTAGAACAGACATTTTTGACTGAATGTGCCCGACAGATTGGGATTGCACTAGTTTCAGCAAAAGGAAGGGCGAAAATCCAGACATTGTTGGAGGAAACACAGGTACAGTCTGAAGAGCTATTAACGCAACATGCCGAGCTTGAAAGCTTAAATACTGAATTGGAGGCGCAAACATTACGTTTGCAGTCGTCAGAGGAAGAGCTCAAAGTGCAACATGAGGAACTGATGCAATCCAATCAAGAATTGGAGGAACGCTCGCGATTGCTTGAAGATAAGAATTTAATGATTGCCGAACGGAATCAGGAAATTCAACAGAAAGCCGAAGAGTTGGCGTTGAGTACTAAATATAAATCCGAGTTTTTGGCTAATATGTCCCATGAACTCCGTACGCCACTCAACTCGATATTACTGCTATCGCGTTTGCTATCGGAGAATGTAGAGGAAAACTTAAATTCAGATCAGATTGAATCTGCTAAAGTCATTCTAAGTTCGGGAACAAGTTTGTTGACGTTGATCGATGAGATTCTGGATCTTTCCAAAATTGAATCGGGTAAGATGACTTTGGATTATGCATCGTTGGATCTAAATGATATTTTGTCGGATTTGAATAGTTTGTTTTTGCCGATTGTACAGGAAAAAGGCTTGATTCTAAAAACGAATATCAGTGATAAGGTAAACCAGAGATTTCAGGGAGATCGGCTTCGCATCGATCAGGTCCTTCGTAATTTGATTTCAAATGCGATTAAATTTACCAAAGAAGGCGAAGTACGTCTGGAAATCTATGAAGATCCAAGTGATAGCGATCGATTGGTGTTCGCTGTAGTCGATTCGGGAATTGGTATACCACTTGAAAAGCAGAAAATTATTTTTGAAGCCTTTCAACAAGCTGATGGCTCAACGAGGCGGAAGTTTGGCGGTACTGGCCTAGGACTTTCCATTAGCCGCGAGATTGCACGTTTGCTCGGTGGAGAGATCAGGCTGGAAAGTGAAGTGGGTAAAGGTAGTACCTTTTTGTTTATTATTCCGAAGTCCAAAGTTGAAGTCAAAGAGATATTGACCAAGGAGCAGCAATTGGTTGAGGAGATATCTGCGGAAGTAGAAGAGGTGATTGAGATTGTTAAAGAAGATACCTATAATCCGGTCACAATTAGGATCCCCGAGGAGATTCCAGATGATCGAGATACGGTTGCAGAGGGAGATAAGGTGATTTTGATTGTGGAGGATGATGTTAATTTTGCCAAGGCACTCTTGAAATATACACATACACAAAACTATAAAGGTGTAGTTGTTGTCCGTGGTGATCATGCACTCCCAGCAGCACAGAAGTATCATCCAGTTGCTATTCTGCTCGATATTCAATTGCCAATCATGGACGGATGGGCTGTGATGGATCAATTGAAGGGCAATAAGGCTACGCGGCACATTCCGGTTCATATTATGTCTTCGCTTGAGGTGAAGAAAGAAAGTTTATTAAAAGGAGCAATCGACTTTATTAATAAACCTGTTGCGTTAGAGCAAATGACTTCGGTATTCCAAAAAATTGAATCTGCCTTAAGCCGTTCGCCGAAGAAGGTACTTATTGTTGAAGAAAATCCAAAGCATGCCAGTGCATTGTCTTATTTCTTAAGTAGTTTTAATATATCACTTGAAGTAAAAGATAATGTAGAGGAAAGTATTACTGCTTTACGTACGGCAGATGTGGACTGTGTGATTCTGGACATGGGGGTGCCTGATGAAATGGGCTATCATACGTTAGAAGCAATCAAACAACATGAAGGATTAGAGAACCTGCCGATCATTATCTTTACTGGCAAGAACCTGTCTAAGGCTGAAGAGTTGAAAATTAAGAAATACGCAGACTCCGTTGTTGTAAAGACGGCCCATTCTTATCAACGGATTCTAGATGAGGTCGGCTTGTTTCTTCATTTGATTGAGGTTAATAATTCAGACGACGCCAGAAGGAAGAACAATGGGCTTGGAGCTTTGACCGACGTATTGAAGGGCAAGAACGTTCTTGTCGCTGATGATGACGTCAGGAACATCTTTTCGATAACCAAAGCATTGGAGAAATTTCAAGTGAAGGTAATTCCTGCGATGGATGGTAAAGAAGCGTTGGAAGTATTGAAGTCTGGTGAACCTATTGATATTGTATTGATGGATATGATGATGCCAGAGATGGATGGTTATGAGACGATTAAGAATATCAGGCAACATGTTGATTATGCAAGATTACCAATCATCGCTGTTACGGCCAAGTCAATGATCGGCGACCGGGAAAAATGTATTCAGGCAGGAGCTTCGGATTATATATCGAAGCCGGTAGATATCGATCAGCTCTTGTCTTTATTGCGTGTTTGGTTATATGAAAATTGAGGATAACTGATATATGGATCAGAATAAGGTAATATTAATTGTGGACGACGATCAACGCAATATTTTTGCATTACGGTTGACCTTAAAAGCGAAGGGATATCAGGTGTTGAGCAGTACTAGTGCGAGCGAGGCGATCGAGATCTTGGAGACGAACAAAGGAGTAGCGCTGATATTGATGGATATGATGATGCCAGAAATTGATGGTTACGAGGCGATTCAGCTGATCCGCAATTCGAGCTTGCTGGGCAAAATTCCGGTTATTGCCGTGACAGCACAAGCGATGAGTGGAGACCGGGAGAAATGCTTGGTAGCTGGAGCCCAGTCGTATGTCTCGAAGCCGATTGATGTCGATATATTGATGAATGAAATTGAACGATTAATTTAAATGTTGGGCTATAGTATCATAAAAGACCATGAAATAGATATCTTGCTTGAAGATATCTATCGCGACTACGGGTATGATTTTTTGCAGTATAGCCGTGCTTCGATGAAGCGAAGGATTAATCGGATTATGACGAATGACCGTTTGGCAAGTTTTGCTGAACTTCGTTTTGTATTGAAGGACAACCCCGCATTTTTGCAGCACTTTGTTGAAGAGATTACCGTTAACTTGACCGAGATGTTTCGGGATCCCTTATTCTTTCGTCAACTACGGGAGGAAATTTTGCCGCAATTGGGGACATATCCATTGATCCGTGTATGGATTGCAGGATGCTCTACAGGAGAGGAAGCTTATTCGATGTCCATTTTACTAAAAGAGGCTAATTTGTATCACAAGTCATTGATCTATGCAACGGATATTAATCCACGGGTACTCGATATTGCCCGGAATGGTGTATATCCATTGAGCCAGATAAAATCTTTCTCCGAAAATTATATAGAATCTGGAGGAAAACAGGACTTTTCGAAATATTACATTGCAAATTATGAATGGGCGAAATTCGATGCCGATCTAAAGCAAAAAATGATTTTATCTACCCATAATCTGGTATCAGACACTTCATTTAATAGCTTTCAATTAATCCTTTGTCGGAATGTCTTGATCTATTTTAATAAAGATTTGCAGGAGCGTGTTTTTAAATTATTTGACGCGAGTCTAGAAAATTTAGGATATTTGGCATTGGGTAGTAAAGAAACCATACGATTTTCATGTATTCAGCATAACTTTACAGCTGTAGGGGATCAAAAAATTTGGAAAAAACTTTATACCTTATAGGGGATTGCAGGCAGGCATGGATCTTTTGTGCCTGATGTAAACAATGACGGTATATATAAACTATTTTATATGAGTAAAACAAAAACGGTGTTGATATTTGAGGACGATACCATTATTTTGGAGGTTATAACGGTTGTTTTGACAGATTTGGGGTTCCACGTTGAAGTTTCGGAAACTTCACATGATATTATCCAAAAGGTGGAATCTGCAGAGCCCGATCTTGTTCTAATGGATAACTGGATTCCAAACATAGGTGGGGTTGAAGCAACCAGATTGCTTAAATCAGATCAGCGTTTTAGCCATATTCCCGTAATTTACGTGTCGGCAAACAACGATATTCAATCCTTGGCAGATCGTGCCGGAGCGGATGATTTTCTATCTAAACCTTTTGATTTGGAAGATTTGGAAAATATTGTCAATAAATATATTGTATAGATCAATTTAAAGGTTAGACTTAAATGCTGCGAATCTCAGTTTCTCGCAGGTTAGTTTAGCCGATGGCAGTATGCTTTCCTATGCCAGCAGCAATTAAGCTGTAAGCTATTATGGATTTGGTATAAAAATATCGGTGATTGACTACCAGGTATTTAAACCTTCCTGTAAAATAGTGTTATAGGTCTCCACGTTGAACTTATAGAGGTCGGGCGCTTTATGGGCCCCACCTTTCCGCTGTTCGTCAAGTTTTTGAAGGATACCCATATTTTTCATTTTACGATAAAAATTGCCCCGATTAAGTTTTTTACCAAGCACTGTTTCATAGAGCCCTTGCAGGTCGGTCAGTGTAAACTTGTCCGGTAGCAAATTGTATCCTATTGGTTTATAAGAAAGCCGTTCGCGAAGAGTCTGAAGAGCTTTGTCGATGATTTTGCGGTGGTCCATGGTGATATTGAGCTCAGTGATTTCCTTAAAGTCGATCCATTGACAAGTCTCGCTTAAGGAATCAGGTTGAGGAACTACGTGTTTGTAGTTTACCAGCGCGTAATAACCAATTGAAATAAAACGCTGTTTGTTCCATAGTGTGTCTGGGTAATCTGCAAAGGATTGCTGGCTGCGTTGTGGGCATCCAAATACCGCAAATTCTTCCAAGAAGATATCCTTCACACCTGAGCGTTCATAAAGTACGCGTTTGATCGCCTCGTCAGTATCTTCCTCTTTCCCTACATAGCCTCCAGGAAGAAACCATTCTTTATTATAGTTCATTTTTAGCAGAAGGATTCTCAAGGAGCTTTGTTCGAAGCCAAAGACAACAGTATCCACAGAAATGTGAGGTAGAAATTTTTCATAACTCTCTGCTGATGCGTTAATAATCTGTGTTCTGAAATCCATGTCCTTGCTGTCTTTGGGTTAATATTACAAAAAAATATCTCAATAAGAGGTAAGTTGCCCGATAAACTCGAACAACTTCTTATGCTAAAAATTATATTAGGCGCTTTTTTGGTAAATCAATATGTTGATAATTAGTTGTTTGTGTTATTTTGTTGATTTTATTTTGTAATTGAACAAAAAGGTTGTACACTTGTATTGCTTCATAATGAAGCAATGTAATTAACTGATTATAACGTGTTAAGCCAAATGTTTTTAGTAGCCGTGAGGCGAATGTTTGACTACGAACTCATGTATTAAACTAACAGATTTTATGAATGTAAGAAACCTAATATTCGCTTCATCTTTCAGTCTATTTTTAACATTTTCCGCACAAAGCCAGGTTTATCAAAAGATTGAGAATAAATATGGCCCTGTCTTGGGGTATTCGACAACTTCGGGCGTGAAGATCCTAAGTATTGCTGGAAGTAAATTTAAGGATCTCAATCGAAACGGAAAATTAGATCGTTATGAAGACTGGCGTTTGACATCAGAGGAGCGTGCTAAAGATCTCGCCTCAAAATTGTCTGTTAATCAGATTGCGGGACTTATGTTATATAGCAGGCATCAAGCTTTACCAGCACCGGCCTTTGGATTTATGGGTGGCACTTATCAAGGAAAAAACTATCAGGAAGGTCTAGTTTCGCCTTGGGCTCTGACGGATCAGCAGCGTGAGTTTCTTGAGAAAGATGGGCTGAGGCATGTCCTGTTGACAGCAGTAAAAGATCCGGAGACCGCTGCCCGTTGGAATAATGAGTTGCAAGGTTTTGTGGAAGGCTTGGGATGGGGGATTCCGGCGAATAATAGTTCCGACCCACGTCATAATGCTGTTGTCAGTGCAGAGTTCAATGCTGGGGCAGGGGGGCAAATTTCGATGTGGCCGGATGGGCTTGCGATGGCGGCGACATTCGATCCAGCCATCGTCAAACGTTTTGGGCAAGTGGCGGCTTCGGAATATCGATCCTTGGGCATCACGACGGCATTATCACCACAGATAGATTTGGGTACCGAACCGCGTTGGTACCGCATCGGTATGACTTTTGGAGAGAGCCCCGAGTTGACGACAGCGATGGCTAGAGCTTATATTGATGGTTTTCAGACATCGAGTGGAAAAGACGAAATTGCATTAGGCTGGGGCTATAAGAGTGTCAATGCTATGGTTAAACATTGGCCCAGTGGTGGGCCTGAGGAAGGTGGTCGGGACGGCCATTGGGCTATTGGAAAATTTGCGGTATACCCAGGAGATAACCTGAAGCAACATATTATTCCATTTGTCAATGGAGCTTTCCAGTTGGCTGGAAAGACGAGCAAGGCTGCCGCGGTTATGCCCTATTATACAATTTCTTTTGGTCAGGACAAGAAGAATGGTGAAAATGTGGGAAATGGTTATAGCAAATATTTGCTTACAGACTTGCTGCGTGGTACTTACGGTTATGATGGTGTGATCTGTTCGGACTGGTTGATTACGGGGGATGAAGCACCTAAGCCTGATGGATTTGCAGGCAAACCCTGGGGGGTAGAACAGTTGTCGGTGGCAGAGCGCCATTATAAGGCATTAATGGCAGGGGTAGATCAATTTGGGGGCAATAACGATAAGGCTCCTGTATTGGCCGCTTATGAATTGGGCGTGAAAGAGCACGGACAGAAATTTATGCGGCAACGGTTCGAGGCTTCTGCCAAAAGGCTTCTTTTAAATATTTTCCGAGTAGGACTCTTTGAAAATCCGTATCTGGATGTCAAGGAGAGCCAAGCTACCGTTGGAAATCCGCTCTATATGAAGGAGGGCTACGAGGCACAGGTAAAGTCAGTTGTTTTACTAAAGAATAGTGATCAGCAATTGCCTATTCGTGGACGGAAGAAAGTTTATGTTCCGAAGATGTATATGGCAGCAATGAAAGATTGGTGGGGAAACTATACGCAGGCACGATTGGAATACCCTGTCAATATTGATCTCTTGCGGAAATATGCAGATTTAACCGATAACCCTAATGAAGCTGACCTTGCAGTCGTGTTTGTACAGAGCCCGATCAGTGCCGAAGGTGGATATAGCGAAAGAGATCGCAAGAATGGTGGAAATGGCTATGTTCCCATTTCCTTGCAATATGGCACTTATACAGCCTCAGATGCACGAGCGGAGAGTATTGCCGCGGGTGATCCTGTAATCGATCCATCGATTAAGAATAGGTCTTATAAGAATAAAATGGTGACTTCCGCGAATGTGATGGATCTTCAAACGATATTGGATACGAAGGATATGATGAAGGGGAAACCTGTTTTAGTGTCTGTGACAGCAAACAAACCCATGGTATTTGCCGAGTTTGAAAAGGAGGTATCAGGTATTGTTCTAAATTTTGGTGTATCGACACAGGCTGTATTGGATGTTATGTTTGGAAAGTACGAACCTTCTGGTCTATTGCCTGTCCAAATGCCCGCAAACATGGCTACAGTAGAGAAACAAGCTGAAGACATACCTTTTGACATGGAAGTCTATGTTGATCAAGCAGGACACACTTACGATTTTGGTTATGGTTTAAACTGGTCGGGTGTCATTAAAGATAAACGCGTAGGAGAGTTTGTGAGGAAATAATAGGGGCAATTTAAAAATGAGAAGCGAGGATAGCTGGAAGATCAGTACGACTTGTTTTCATTTTCAAGCTTGCGTAAGTATCGTGGATATTTTGAGATTGATGTATAAAAAAAGCTCCTCTGTGTTATACGGAGGAGCTTTTAAGTACGCCAATCAGGATTCGAACCTGAGACCGTCGGTTTAGAAAACCGATGCTCTATCCAGCTGAGCTATTGGCGCGTCGTTTTCGGTAATGCAAAAGTAGACATTTGTGTTATATTTCCAAAATATCACTGACTTTTTTTTGTGGTTTTTCAATAACTGATTGCTTTTCAATAAGATTATTTTATTGATGTAGGTCAAACAAAATGAATAAAACTGCTGTTAACTTTGTGTTGTTAAACAAATAGAAAAAACATAAAATTATGGCACAAGGAAAATGGGAACTAGACGCTGCACATAGCGAGATAGAATTCAAAGTAAAACACATGATGATTACAAACGTTAAAGGAAACTTTGACAGTTTTAAAATAGATGTTGACGCCGAGGGCGAAGATTTTAAAAATGCCCTTGCGAAAGTTGTTATTGATACGGCATCGATTAATACACGTAATGAGCAACGTGATGGTCATTTAAAAAGTGCAGATTTCTTTGATGTAGAGAAATACCCAGCAATTACATTTGAAGCAACGAGCTTGGAGAATAATGAAATTAAAGGAAATTTAACAATCCGGGACGTTTCTAGACCGGTGTCTTTCGACTTGGAATTTGCGGGTATCCAAAAAGATCCTTGGGGAAATACGAAAGCTGGATTTATTGTAGAAGGTAAAATCAAACGTTCAGAATTTGGCCTTAATTGGAATGCGGCGTTGGAAACAGGAGGAGTAATGGTAAGTGACGAAGTAAAATTTAGTGCTGATATTCAGTTTATAAAAGCTCAATAAGCGCAATATATAAAATAAAATTTGGTGGGAGTGTGAAAATTCGTACTTTTGTCGCGGAGAGTTGGCAGAGTGGTCGAATGCGGCGGTCTTGAAAACCGTTAACTGTCACAGGTTCGGGGGTTCGAATCCCTCACTCTCCGCTGAAAGGTGTTTTTAAAGTTTTTAAAAAGCACTAAAAAATAGATAAATCCTGCAAAATCAATGATTTGCAGGATTTTTTTGTTTATGGGAATTTCTAAATTTTCAAAAACACTCCAAAAGTTTGTGGCAAAATCGTGGCAATATTAGAAATTTAAAAAACTTGCCACAGAATTTGATGTAAACGACTGGTAATCAACATGTAAATCTGCTTAACGACTTGACTTAAAGAATCTTTGGTTCGACATTTATAACCCTTAAAAAGTTTAATTATGTTAGAACAAAGTTATGGGCTTTCTTTCTTTTTAAAGAGCTCAAATGTGAAGGACAAATCAATCCGCTTCATCTATGTTCGGATTACAGTAGATGGTATCCCTAAAGAAACATCCACAAAAAGGAAATGGGACTTAAACCGATGGAACCAAAAGGAAGAAAGAGCTATTGGTACCAAAGAAGACGCTAAAGAACTGAATTTCTTTTTAGAATCATTTAGGACGAAGATTAATAGCCATAGAACAGAATTGCTAAATAATGATAAGCTGATTACTGCCGCCGATCTTATCGATTTTGTGAATGGTAAGTATAAACGTCATAACTCCGTATTAGAGGAATTTCAGGAACATAATCAGGAGATTGCTGCTTTAGTGAAAACTGGAGAGTATTCTGATGGAACACGTGAAAGATATGTTACTGCCCGTTCCCATGTAGCAGAATTTATCCAATATAAATACAGGCGGGAAGATCTTTCTTTCTCTGCATTGAACTATGATTTCGTAAAAAATTATGAATTATACCTAAAAACTATCAGAAAGTGTTCGAACAATACTTCATTGAAATATATTAGTAATTTCAAAAAGATAGTACTCCGGGCAGTTGCAAAAGAAATTATTCCTAAAGATCCATTTAAGCTTTTCTCAGGAAAAAAAACTAAAGTGAAAAAGAAACCTTTGACAAATCAAGAATTACAACGGATAGAAGAGAAGGTATTCTCTTCAAACAGATTAACAGTAGTTCGGGATATATTCGTTTTTCAATGCTATACAGGTTTATCATATATTGATGCTTTTCAATTAAAATGGAATGACATCAAAGAAGGTGATGATGGCATTATGTGGATTATGTCCAGTAGACAAAAGTCAAAATCTGGGACTGATATCCCATTATTGCCAAAAGCTCTTGAAATCATGGCAAAATATAACAATGTGTAGATTTCGGATAAACTGACCATGCGATTCCGTGGCAAATTGACCACCTGATCTTCTGGCGAAGCTAGCTTTGGT
>JBMAAL010000082.1:0-26060 GCA_050281725.1 Sphingobacterium sp.
AACCAAAATGATAGCTTCAAAATTGTACTAAATGAAAAACCGCCTCATAAGTAATTATGAGACGGCCTCTTTTTTTTTGTTTATTCGATAATGCTTTTCCTTTTCTTATCAAAATAAATACGTAATAGAATTGTAAATTTTTAACGAAATGATTATTTTCGGATAATTATTTACGGCAATTTTACTTTTGGCCTGTAATCCGGTAATATAGATTGAATGGGAAAATTTTTATTATACCAATTTAGAAAGGTATATGCAGCTAACCCTGCTTTTTTTGCTTGCTTTGGCATTTGGATGGCCTTAATGACAGCTGTTGTCGTATTTATTCCGAAAGGAGATGCATTCCATTTTATAAATACACATCATGCATTTTGGGCCGATATTCTTTTTACAATACAGACTTATTTTGGGGACGGTCTTTTTGTTATTGGTGTTTTTATTGCCTACTGCTGTACACAGCAATGGAATTTTGCTCGAGCTATCCTCGGAACCTATATTTTCTCGGGACTGATCTGCTGTGTTCTGAAAAACCTTTTCGATGCCGATAGACCGGCAACCGTATTTCATGGAGATCCTACATTCCACGTTGTTTCTTGGTTGCGTGTAGCGCACTTTAACTCCTTCCCTTCCGGACATACAACTTCGGCCTTTGCGCTGGCGGCTACGTTAGCTATTATCTCAAAAAATAAAGCTTTTGGTATAATTTTATTTGTTCTCGCTCTATTAACAGGCTACTCTAGGGTGTATTTGGGGCAGCATTTCGTAGAAGATGTTTGGTTTGGATCAATTTTAGGAACCGGTACGGCTTGTTTTTATTTACTTGCAATGCCTTATGTCTTGAAAAATAAACGCATGTCATTTAGCACGAGATTTCTTCAGGTCAAAATTTAAATTCAGTAAGAAGATACTTCCATAGCTCTATTAGGTTTGGCTTGTGTCTTTGAATAAAGATAATCGTCCAACCATTATAAACATCAATAGTCCGAAACAGGCAAAAACACCATAGGAATAGCGTAAGCTAAAAGCTTCAGCAATATACCCAATTAAAGGTGGTCCCATTAAAAAGCCCAAGTAGCTAATGCTTGAAACCATGGCCAAAGCCACTCCAGATGGTACATTTTTGTTCTGTCCAGCAATGCTGTAAATGGAGGGGACATTGCAAGCTACACCGATACCGACCAACATAAAAGCTAGGGTACAGATGATAAATTCGGGGAAAATAACCGATGTCATCATTCCGATGAACATCAGCAGGCCACTGTACTGCAGGGTTCTTTTTCGGCCCAATTTCCGAATGACAGCATCACCAACAAAGCGCCCAGTAGCCATCATGATCATAAAAGAAGCGTAGCCAACGACAACAAATTTCTCTGGCGCCTGAACAATCTCCTTGAAATACACCCCACTCCAGTCAAACATTGCTCCCTCGGTTGCCATGCTGAAAAAGCCGATAATACCAAGCTGAAGTAAGCCACCTTCTGGTTTGGAGAAAAAACTGCGTTTTTCCTTTTGAGGAGATTTGCCAGGAACCAAATACTTTTGGTTGATTAGTGTATTCGCTGTGACAATGACTAATATGATTAAAAAATGGTAAAAGGTGTTCATCCCAAAATTCATCGTTAACAAGCCTACTAGTGCTCCTGTGAAACCAGCGATACTCCAGGCCCCATGAAAAGAAGTCATTATTGATTTTTTGAAAACCTGTTCCGTTGCGACGCCCTGTGTATTAACAGATATATTACACATATTACCGGTTACACCAAATAGAAATAGTATGCCTCCTAACTGCCAGGCATTCTGCGCAAAGGGGATGGAGCACAAGACCAAGGTGTAAGCGATGGGTACGATACGCAAAACGCTAGCACTTCCATATTTTGTAACCAATTTTCCTGAAAGAGCCATCGTTGCAAGTTGTCCGATTGGAAGCATTAATAAAATTGTCCCCAATTGACCCTCACTTAAGTTGAGATGAGCTTTAATAACGGGGATGCGGCTTGCCCAAGATGCAAACGCGATACCTTGGCAAAAAAAGAAAAGCGATACCGCAATTCTTATGCGATTTCGTTTTTGATAAAGATCTTCTTCTGAGTGAGTTAACGTTGCGTCCATAGTTTCTGATTTGAGGGTGCAAAGTTAAGGATAAGTATCCCATTAAAAAATATAATGATTCAAAAAATATTTGAACTTTTAGGTTGCAATAAGGATACGAAATATGCCCATATTAAATAGTATATCGATGTGGCGATAATTATACGCAGTAATTTCGATAATTATCTTCTACCTCAATCTTCCGGTAAGAAAATAATACGATGTACCTTTTGAATTCGGCTAAACCTATTTATTCAATAGCATATATTGTACATAATCATTCCTTGTATAGGAACCGAAAATAGACACATTTGTTTCAGTTTATTTTTATGCATACTTTAATTTAAGAAGATATTCGATGTGGAAGTCAAAAATAGAAGGGGTTGGGACTCCCATTTCATTAGAAAATAATAGCAGTGAAATAAGGGAAAAAGTCAACAATTAAATGCTGATATAGTGCAGGAATAAAAATATAAAATTCTTCACTATTTCATGATGGTTTGTTCAATACCTATTCTACCTTTGTATTGGCAAACAATTATTAGCCTCCTAGATAACATGATAAAGAAACTAATTTTAAGTGCAGTTCTAGCCTATGCTGGAACAACCTGTGTTATTGCCCAACAACCCACGTTTTTATCCCATCCGACTTTGAGTCCCGATGGAAAGGAAATGGTTTTTAGCTACGAAGGTGACCTTTGGAAAGTTGGACGTCAAGGTGGTGTTGCAGTACGGCTGACAGGAATGGAAGGAAATGAGATCAATCCAAGAATTTCCCCAGATGGAAAATGGTTGGCTTTTTCAGCCAATCAAAATGGCAATATGGATGTCTATGTAATGCCCTTGGCGGGTGGAGATATACGGCAGCTGACATCGCATGATGCTTCGGACGAAGTGGATAGCTGGAGCTGGGATAGCAAAACGCTTTATTTCACATCATCGCGTTACAATAGAATGAGCGCTTATCAAGTGGCTTTGGATGGAGGTACGGCGACAAGGTTATTTCCACATGTCTTTAATTATATCAGTAACGTGGTGCCAACTCCTTCGGGAGAATTGTTATTCAATGACAGCTGGGAAGGCTATAGCTCGGCCAACCGCAAGCGATATAAAGGTGCTTTCAACCCAGATATCAAGTCTTATAATCCCAAAACAAAGGCTTTTCAACAGTATACAGATTATATCGGTAAGGATTTTTGGCCCACTGTGGACCAAAAAGGAAACATATTCTATGTGTCCGACGAAAGCAATGGTGAGT
Organism: Sphingobacterium sp.; assembly: GCA_050281725.1. Lineage (GTDB taxonomy): Bacteria > Bacteroidota > Bacteroidia > Sphingobacteriales > Sphingobacteriaceae > Sphingobacterium. Next base: position 3,347 of record JBMAAL010000082.1, read on the forward strand.
ACAACCTTTATCAACTAACGGGAAAGTCGAAAACCCAATTGACTTCTTTCCAAGAATCAATCAAACGTCCGTTTGTCTCGGCAGACGGTACTAAAGTTGCATTTGAAAAGGGCTATCAGCTTTATATTTATGATGTCAATGGAAAGAAAACTATACAGCCCAACATCGCACTTAACCGCAATCAGGTGCTAGGAAAGCTGAAAGAGTTTAACATTTCAGGTAACATCAGTAATTTCGACGTTTCACCGGACGGAAAGAAAATGGCATTTGTATCCCGTGGCGAATTGTTCGTTTCGGATATCGAGGGAAAGTTTGTTCGTCAGATGCCCGGTCAGGGAGAACGTATCATGGAGGTTAAATGGCTTAAAGACAGTAAAACATTACTCTATAGCCAAACGTATCAAGGCTATCAAAACTGGTTTTCACGCACAGCAGATGGTAAAGGTGAGGTAAAGCAATTGACACAAGATCTGCGTAACAACCGTGATATTACATGCAACACAGATAGGACAAAAGCTGTGTACCTCAGTGGTCGTGATGAAGTACGTATATTGGATTTGACAAGTTTGAAGAGCCAAACAGTAGTTAAAGATGAAATCTGGGCATTTCAAAATTCTTCGCCCTCATTCTCCCCTGATGGAAACTATCTTTTATTTACAGCTATGCGCAATTTTGAACAGGATATCTTTGTGTATAACCTGAAAAATGAGCAAACGACTAATTTGACAAATACAGGCGTTACAGAAGCAGCACCATATTGGTCTCCTGATGGTAAATATATTTATTTTGCGAGTAATAGGACTAAGCCTTCTTATCCTACCGGTATGCAAAACTCCAGCATTTTTCGAATGGCATTGACCAACTTTGACCAACCTTACCGTAGCGCCAAGTTTGATGAATTATTTGTAACACCTGAAAAAAAAGATACAACAGTAAATAAAATTGGCGCAGCTAAGAAGGAAACTGGTGCTAAGGATAAAAAGAAAAATGATGCCGACAAGGGCAAGCCAACCATAGTATCAGTAGCCGAACCCAAGAAAGCTGTTTTGGTCCAATTGGATTTAGAAGGACTGCGTGATCGAATTGAGCAAGTGAGCCCTGCATTTGGAACACAATCTGATCCTTTGGTGATACAAAAGGGTGATAAATCCTATTTATTCTATTCATCCAATCATGAAGGAAAATATAGTACTTATCGTACCGTATATGAGTTGTTTGCACCAGCCAAAACCGAAAAAGTCGCTGACGGAGGCATGGAGCATTTTGTAGAGTCGGCGGGAAAATACTTCGTATTGTCCCGAGGAACGATTCAGAAATATAATCTTGACTTGAATAAGCTTGATGCGGTTACAATGAGTTTTAAATTCAATCGGGATCTCGCGAAAGAGTTCAATCAAATGTTTTATGAAACATGGGCCAATCTGGAGGAAAATTACTACGATAGCAACTTCCATGGGGTGGATTGGGTTGCGATAAAAAAGAAATATGAAAAATATCTTCCAGGTATCAACGATAGGACAGATTTGCGCATCCTCTTAAATGATATGTTGGGCGAGCTCAATTCGTCGCATTTGGGTTTCAGTTCAATGGGACAGGAGGAACGTAAGCCGTTTGGTTTTGTAACGAATGAAATCGGTGTGATCTATGATTCCAGCAATCCTTATAAGATCAGCTATATTGTTCCGAATGGCCCCGCAGCAAAGAAAGAAGCTGATATTCATGCTGGTGATATCCTCATAGCGATTAATGGAACAAAATTGAATACGCAGGCTGATCGCGATAGTTATTTCACTTGGCCCTCGCTGGAGGAAGAAATTCAATTGACCTTGAATCGTAATGGCAAGGAAATTCAGAGAAACATTCGTCCAGTATCAAGCGCAGTGTTTAGGGACTTACTCTATGACCAATGGATTAGAGAAAACCGAAGTCGAGTCGATCAGTTGAGCAGCAATAAGATAGCCTATTCACATATGAAAAATATGTCGGATACTGAGTTACAGCGGTTCTTGATCGACATGGCCGAACAGGAGAATAACAAACAAGGGATTATTTTAGATTTGCGTTATAATACAGGCGGAAATGTACACGATGAGGTTTTAAGATTCCTGTCGCAACGTCCTTACTTACAGTGGCAATACCGAGGTGGTAAGCGTGCGCCACAAAGTAATTTCGCACCCTCTGCCAAACCTATTGTTTTATTGATTAATGAGCAATCGCTGAGCGATGCTGAAATGACCGCTGCGGGCTTTAAAGCACTTAAGTTGGGGAAAATCATCGGTAATGAGACCTATCGCTGGATTATTTTTACTTCTGCTAAAGGCTTGGTCGATGGATCAAACTATAGACTTCCGTCTTGGGGATGTTATACGCTTGATGGTCAGGATCTCGAACAAACCGGAGTTGCCCCAGATATTCTTGTAAAAAATACAGTCCAAGATCGGATGGAAAATAAAGATCCGCAGTTGGAAAGAGCAATAAAAGAAATTCTTGACACTATAAAATAAAGAAGTTAGCGCTAGCATTACTTACTTTAAATAAGCTGTCCAAAGTTGGACAGCTTATTTTTTAGCCTCACATTTTTAGGAACCTGATCTTCCGATTTCTGCTATATCACCCTTCAGCGTATGATGTACTTCATTCGGGCCACCCTCTCCCTAAAAAAATCAACATATAATTTCAAGTTGTATTATTTTAATTTACTGTTTATCAGTATTTAGGGATTTTTTTCGCTGTTTCATTATGCAATTGCCGATTTTCCTGCATCCCTTCTCAAAATATAAACAGGAGGCAACATGGAAAAGATTATATTACAAGTAAAGGACTCTTGCTCTGCAGATTGGGATAAGATGACGCGACAAGAACAAGGCCGTTTTTGTGGTCAATGTGAGAAGATGGTTGTAGATTTTTCACAGATGGATGATCAGGAAATTGTAGATCAAATAAAAAAAGCCAGTAGAGGGCTATGTGGTCGATTTTATGAAGATCAGTTGATGCGTGAATTGGATGGCCATTTTTCTTTTTCTAAAAACCCTATTTGGCAAGGAAGATGGTCGGGGATCGCTGCGGGACTCTTGTTGGTTGGATCCTTGAGTTTCCATGCCGCTCAAGCACAAAACAAATTGACTGGAGAAGTGGTCGTTGTCCAAACAAAAACAGAAAATGATCAGATAAAGCAGCGAGGTCGAGGTAATTCATCAGCAAATGATAATTCAGCATTAAAAGGAATCGGTGATAGTACTAAAGTAAGCATAAAAGGTAAAGTTGTTTGTGCTGGAAGCGATGTAAGCATGGTGGGAACAGAGGTCTCGGTAGGAAATTATCGTACGGCAGTGGATGAAAATGGAAATTTTCAACTTTGGGTACCGCAATCTCTGTTTCGAGTAGATCAGGAGCTCCGTGCACAGATGTTAGGCTATAAAACTGTTGTGATTTCAATCAAAAAGGGGAGTAAAATACAACTGGATAAACCAATAAAAATGGAAGTTAAGCCAATGATTATGGGAAAGATTGCTGTTGTAAGAACACAGGGCATTATAGAGCGAAAGAAAAATTAGTTTAAATGACTTATTTGAGTCTGTTTTTTTATAGAGCAGCTGCCAAAAATCTAGCTTGAATGTCATAAAAGTCAAAAAAATATTCTTTTCCACTTGACTTTTTCTGCGGTGAACCTTACATTTGGATTATCGAATGACTTCGTAGCTCAGTTGGTAGAGCAACAGACTCTTAATCTGTGGGTCCTGAGTTCGAGCCTCAGCGGGGTCACTTTCAGAAAAGCCGTTTTATGTAAGTAGGACGGCTTTTTTCAATACAAGTTGGATTATTTTCCCTGTGCAGCTATTAACTTTAAATCGTTTTTCTAATGTTGGATGTTATAATTATCGGATAACTAACCCATTATTTTTATCAGCTATCCCGTATTATTTCTGCTAGGAAAACATAAAACTCTTTAATCTGTTATTAATTCAGCGAATTTATTACGTAAATTTGTATTTCAGACGATAAGCTTATGGAAGACAAGAAGATTTCGATATTGTACGTTGACGACGAAGAAAACAATCTGTTTTCTTTTAAAGCGACATTTCGACTAAAGTATAAAGTGTTTACGGCAATTAGTGGTGCCGATGCAATCGATATTGTCAAAAACAACCAAATACATATTATCATTACTGATCAACGGATGCCGGAAATGACCGGTGTAGAGTTTTTGGAAGAGATTATTAAGATCAATGCAGCCCCAATGCGTATCCTTTTGACAGGATATACGGACATGGCAGCTGTCGTTGATGCGGTCAATAAAGGAAAAATCTTTCATTACCTCAATAAGCCTTGGAGTGAAGAGGAGCTCGATCAAACGATTCAACGCGCTTATGATGTTTATGCTGAGCGTCAAAAAATTGTGGAGACTAATTCTCAACTTGAGACTTCAAATGATCAGTTGGAGTTTTTGCTTCGGCAAAAGCTACTTTCCTAAAAGATTATAATTTTAGGAAAGTCAACTTTTATTTAAAATGTCTGTTTGCTGTGTGATACTCTTCGCTGCAATCGCGTCGGATTGCCGAAAGTGAAGGGCTTATTTGCTCGGTATGATGACGGTAAAGGTTGTACCCTGATTAGGTTGTGATTGCACTTCAATTTTCCCTTGTAGTTTTAAGAGTGCATTCTGAACATTATAGAGCCCAAATCCCATGCCCTTCGCTTGATCACTGGCTCTAAAGAATAATTTAAAGATATCTTCAACATACTCTGGAGATATGCCTATTCCGTTGTCACTCACAATAATTTTAGCTTTACGTTCTGATACGAATACAGAAAGTTTGACGTATTGGTTTTCCTGCCCTTTACGTTGATATTTAAAAGCATTAGAAAGAAGATTATGCAAAATTAATTCTAGAAGTGCTTTGTCTCCGCTAAAGATTTCTTTTTGATCCACTGAAATTTCAAAAGCAACGTCTTTATTTTGCGTATACATGCTGTAAAACTGACGTATGTTGCCAAAGAGCTCTTCGAAATTTATAGCTGACAACATGAGTTCTCCTCTTCGTAAAAGATAATAGTCTCGCAGACTGTCAATATAAGCATCTAAGCTGACCAAGGAACTATCCATTAGTGATAACAACTCATGGATACGATCTATGCTGTCAAACTCTAATCCAAGTTTCACCGCAGAAAGAACCCCCGTCAATGGATCACGAAGATCATGGCTAACACTATAAGCGAACTTATCTAATTCATCATAAGCTTTTTGTAGCTCTTGATTCTTAACCTCTAGCATAGAGTTTGCAACATAAAACTTATTAGCTTCTTCTATTGCGGAAACGATTTCTTCATTCATCCAGGGTTTTCGGACAAACCTAAAAATATGGCCCTTATTAACAGCATCAATTACAGTTTCCATATTGGCATAAGCCGTTAAAAGAATACGGATTGGTTTTGGAAAATCTTTTTTAATGCGGTGCAAAAAATCGATGCCCATCTCATCCGGCATACGTTGGTCACAGAAGATAATACGGATATCAGGATGAGCATGAAGGATCGTTTCGGCCTCACTCGTATTGGATGCTGTATGGATAGCGTAATCGTATCTAAAGTTCGCTTTAAAGCTAACCAAATTGTTTACTTCGTCATCGATATATAATATTTCAAGCTCCCTCTGCATAATTTTATTATATGGTTTTATCCCTTACAAAAGATATGAAAAAATAATAGTTAATTGAACTATTTTAAGTTTATAGTGGTATTAATTGTTTTGTTGAATTGGAATGAGGAGTGTAAAACTTGTACCCTGTCCCACTTCTGAATCTACAATAATTTTACCATGATGTTTCGCAATGGTATTATAGGCTATGGACATTCCCAAACCAGTCCCTTCGCCAACGTCTTTTGTTGTAAAAAATGGTTCGAATATCCGTTCATGGATTTCTTTTGGAATACCTATACCATTGTCTGCGATTTTGATAAATACGGAGGTATTATCCGAATGAACTCCGGTCTCAATCCATATTTTACCACCAACATCGTGATTAAACTTCTTATTCACGGCGTAAATAGCATTTGTCACAATATTCAAAAAGACTTGATTGAGTTTGCCGGCATGACATTCGACCTTTGGCATATCACCATAGATCTTATCAACTTCAATCGTGTTATTTAATAAACTATTGAGGATAACCATTGTTGACTCCAGCCCCTCATTTAGATCTGCAAATTTTAATGTATCCTCGTCTACGCGCGAGAAGATCCGCAAACTCTTTACTATTTCGGCAGTCCTATGGGCCCCATCATGCATCCCTTTTAATAGAAAATCTACCTCTGTTTTCAGATAATCGATATCCAGGTCATCTTTGAATTTTTTGATCTGCGATTGCTTTTCCGTATCGGATATCCCCTCTTTAAAAGCTATACGTTCTACCTCCTCCAGCGTTTCCCAGATCATCTTGATATCACGCTTTAATGGAGCTACATTGGATGTAACAAAGTTGATTGGGTTGTTGATCTCGTGCGCAACCCCCGCAGTCAATTGACCAAGAGAGGCCATCTTTTCGGCTTCGACAAGTTGAGATTGTGTTTCCTTCAAGTGAGTAAGAGTGGTTTGTAGAGACTCATTAGATTCTGTTAATTCACGTGTCCGCTCATCTACTTTTTGTTCCAATACGATATTTTGCTCGCGTATCAACTTTTCGTTTTCTAATGAGATCGCTAATTCCCTGACTTGCGATGCTTCTTTCTCTTCTTTTAAGATATTGATACTATAGGCTAGACCGAAGGACAATAAGGCCATCTCCACAACAGATGCAATTTGTACAGCGTTGCTCGTAAAATCATTATATTTTAAGATGCCATAATCTTTCAATAAAAAGACGACAGAACCTAATAATAAAATTGTCCAACCGTAAACAAAATATTTAGCAGGTTTATAGCCATTTATCATTACCCGATAGGATAAGTAAAGGACAAATAAAGATCCCGCTCCTGTTGTTAGCTGCATAACCATGAAAGCTGGTTGTGTCAGGTTGAGCAGTGTAAGAAGGCTACCAACGACAAAAAGAACGATAAAAACAGTAATCACACGTCTTGACCGAGGAGCATTTTTCGGCAATTGAAGAAATGAATCTGCAAAAAGCAGGGCGCATAAGCCTGATAAACATCCAAAGATAATAGGACCCTTTGTTGCAAAATATGTCCAATTTGGCCACAAATATTGAAAACTATAACCTTTAATACCCATTTGTGTTATTCCTGCGCAAAGAACATAAAGAACATAATATAGGTAGCCTCTTTCACGAACAGAAAAAAACAGAAATAAATTGTATATCGCCATGATGCCGACAATACCAATATAGATGCCGCTTAATAAACTGTCGTCATTCATCTCTTTTAAGAAACTGCGCTCGTTGCTTAAATAGATGGGAAGAATAATCTGTTCCGTACTTTTTACGCGAAGAAAAAATATGGTCTTCTCATTTCCAGGTAAATGGATGTCGAAAGCGTAATTAGGAACCTTATATTTTCTAGCCGAAAAAGATTGATGCTCGCCCAGCTTAAGCGATGTATAACGCCCATTTGATGATGGTACAAAAAGTTCGACCTCATCCAAGAGAGGGTATGCAATTTCGAGCAAGAGTTCAAGTTTCTCTTTGCTCTTATTTGTCACAGGTAATCGGAACCAGATGTCAGTGGGTGATATGCCCAAATTTGGGACCTTGCTTTCTAACGATTGAAAGGAGGAAGCTGAAGTATCCGCAAAGTTAGGCTCTCCTTTCCCCATATAACGCTCGAGACCATATCCGATCAATACACGCTGCATTGGTTGATCGATAATAACCTCTCCAAAACAAGTTGAACTGCACGTAAAAATAAATAAGAAGATCAAGTTAAGCCAGCATTTCATCCCTATATGCTATTTTTTTGCTTCGGCAATAACTAAATTCATAGAAACAAGGAAACAACCCGCTTCATCAGCTTGGTCCAATGTGTTTTGAAATTCCTCCATTTCAGCTGTGCTCAACTTCCCTTTTTCGACCATCTCCAAAAGAATTTTATCTAGGAAAAGATAGCGGTTGGCTTCTTCTTTCGAACGGGCTACCATACAGAATGTTTGCAATTGAACTTGTTTAAAGCCTTGAGTCAATAGGTCTGAAGTTAATTTATTCCCAGCCCAGCCATTATTGACTTTTTCTTCGGTCAAATAATGGCATATCTTAGCCTCAATACCAACATGCTTGCTGTAAAATGTCAGGCTATTCCAGATCGTCTCGACGATGACTAGGGGTTGACCTTCACGCAAAACACGGTGAACCTCAGCAAACATTTTTGGTGCTTCCGGCAGATGTTGTACAACGCGTTCCATTCTGATACCAGAAATGGAATTGTCTGTAAAGCTAAGTTGATAAACTTCACCCTGAACAAAGTCCACGTTCTTTACTTCGGTACTGCTCGTTTTGGCATGCTCGATTAAGGCCTTGTCATGATCCAATCCGACGACGAGAACATTATGCCCCAGCATATTTGCCAGGTTGATAGCATCCATTCCAGTACCACAGCCAAGATCAACAACAACCCCTTCTTTAATGGTATTGAAAGGGGTATATGAATGTATTTTTAACTGCTTAAGAAAATCGCCGGTATCCATTAAATAGCCGGCACCATAATGTTTTGTGTCCATTACAAAATATTTAAATTACGATCATCTGGTTTATGATCTAATGATGTATGTTTCAGATTTTTAATAATCTCGTTTAAATCCCATTGATTGAGATTGGGGATATCGATTTGATAATGAATTTCAATTTCCTTATTCCGCAAAGTTTCTATACGGACAATATTGGAATTATTACGAAGTGACAAAATTGCATCTTTGTTTTCTTGATCGGCTTCGGTCAAGGTGTCTAGATTACGCATAATCATTACCGTAGCCAGCAGATCTAGCTTCGGATAATAGAATGTGCCATTATTTCCAACACTTGTATCAATGCGGTAGCCAACACTTTCTGCTAATTTCACCGTGTAAGGAGCACATAAAGCAAAGAGTGATTTAATGCCAACCTGTGTACTGATGGCGGCACCAGCTCTCGTCAAAAATATGCTGCCAATGCCATATCCAGCAATCTCCCTGGAGTTCCAAAGGCCACAACCTTCACCTGTCCCCTGTTGCGCATAATCATAAACAAGGTCTAAGATTTTAGCATCCATCGCTCCCGTGGCCTGTTCAATGGGAAGTGGTTCGCTCCCTCCCGATACGTGTATACGTACTCCACCATAGACTTTATCGCCATCAAGGGATTCTACGATCAGTACGAATGATGCGGGATTGTACATCCAGTCATTTTTGGAAGAAGTTACTTTCTTTACGCCTATAGCAGTTAACACGTGCGCGTGTCCTTCTATGAAACGTTCACAGGTTTGGGGATCGTCGATAGCCCGAAATGCTCTTAGTCTTACTACAGGACGCCCGTCGTTGAATAATAATGCCACCGAATGCTTTGATTTATCGTTTAAACGCAAAACTAATCAATTAAATGCAAAGGTGTTTACTCTTCAAATAAATTATACCGTAATGCAACCGCCTGCACCTAGTGATGGTAAAAATTGTTTGATTCCTTTATCACCTTTAAGGGCCCAAATAGCCCCTTTTAACTGATGTCATCGAAAATACATTTTATCATCTTAATATGCTGTATTTTCGATATACAATAAATTTGACCTTGGAAATATTAACGTTTCTGGAGGCTATTTTTATGAATCTGACCGTCTTTCATGATCAACAGAAAGTTTTTTTCTGGATCTGCCAAGAGTTTTAAATTCTTAAGAGGATCTCCGTCTACAAGGATTAGATCTGCCAAAGCTCCTTCTTCTACTATTCCCAGCTTGCCAGGATAAGGACTTCTTAATCCCGAAAGCTGCAGAAGCTCACCGTTGTCTTGGGTAATCATTTTAATGATCTCGGCATTTGTAAACCACTTTTGAAGTCGCAGAATAAAAGCATTCTGCATTTTATTCAGTTCCGGTTCAAAAAGGAAATCTGTACCCCAAGCTAGTTTTACTCCATATTTTTTAGCCATTGGCCATACTTTTTCCTGACCTTCAATGACAGGTTTACGCTTGATTCTTCGTTGTGGATCCATATCGGGTGTATCTTCCACCAGGTTTTGTAAACTAAGCCAGATATTTTTTTTTGCGATTAGCTGTAAAGTTTCTTCATCGAGCAATTGTCCATGTTCTATACATTTCACGCCAGCTTCGATTGCTCTTCGAATTGCTCTTGGCGTATACGCATGTACGGTGACATAGGTTCCCCAGTCTTCGGCTGCTTCTACTGCTGCTTTCATTTCGTCCAGCGTATATTGGGTAACATCCACAGGATCATATGCTGAAGAAGTTCCTCCTCCCGCCATGAGTTTAATCTGACTTGCCCCGAATCTCAGATTCTCTCTTACTGCAGTCAGAACCTCATCACGACCATCGGCGATGAATGTTGCTCCATATCGCTCCGCGCGAGAGACAATGCCAAAAAAACGACGCGATTTTTCCTCCGGTGTCCGAAAATCTCCATGCCCCGCTGTCTGACTAACAACAGCACCAGAAGGCCATATTCTAGGCCCCAGAAGCTTACCCTTGTCGATCGCCGCTTTTAATGGAAATATGGGGCCACCGACATCACGTACACTTGTAAAACCCCGCATTAACATCTGTTGCGCCGAGAGTCCCACCGTATTGATCAAGAATTCCTCGGATAAGTCATTTGTCATCATTTGAGGCATTGTCAAAGCTCCAAATACCAAATGGACATGTACATCAATCAATCCAGGCATTAGTGTCTTGCCTTTAGCGTCTATTTTAACGACATTCTTACCTTGCACGTCAATAGGGGATGTACTAATGGTTTGAATCGTGTTCCCGTTTATTAAAACATGTTTTGGCGGAGTTAACGTTTGAGTTGTATAGTCGAGCAGTTGAACATTTTCTATTAAAACTTGCCTTTCCTGTGCTTGGATAACATGGATAAAAGCCGAACAAAGAAATAAAGTAAGTAGTTGACCTAAACGCATAGCTTGGAGAATTACGTTAATATATAATATGACAAATCAATTTTAATTTAAGCAAACTAATGTCGGCTTGAAAAAATATCTTCTAAGTTAAATTATAAATTCAATATATTTTCATTTTTTCGCTATAAATTTTCACTCTACCTGCCAAAAACACTAAATTTATCCAATCATGATATACAAAAAACCTGCTCTAAATTATTTAAATAGCGTAATTCCCACAATTGTCTCCATAAGAGAGCTGCTCACCTATGCCTCTTTACTCGGCTTATCGGCTTATGTATTCCTGCTGATTTTTCAGCCATTTGGAACGTATAATTTTGACCATGCCTATAAATTTAGCTTGTTATCCGGATACGGGGTCATATTATCCTTTGCATATGCCTTAATTTCTATCCTCCTACGTAAAAAAAGGGGAACAGTTGCCATAGAACTATTTCGTATCTGTCTTGTGTTCCTAGTATCAAGTTTTTTAAATTTCGTCTATCATGGTTGGTTTATCAACCAGGCCCCGTTGCAATGGAATAACCTCCCCTATATTGGATGTTACACACTTTCACTGTACAGCCCGATTGCTACGATTTATTTTTTGCTTCGAGTTGATAAGCGTCATTCGTATTATGAAAAGAATAATTCGTCGATTGAATGTTTATCGATAAAGCCAACGATCATATTGAACCAAATGAATGACTGCCATTCGGGGCTGGTCGATATTCCCAATGGTAATCAACCGTTAAAGTTGCTGCCAAGCGATTTTATTTTTGCAAAATCAATGGATAATTATTGCATGATCTATTTTAGGAAGGATGGTGCGGTAAAGAAGCAGATGGTGCGAATTACGTTGAGCCGATTGTCTGAACTCTTGAATACAATGTCTATTCACCGATGTCATCGGTCCTTTCTTGTCAACTTTGAAAAAATAATTGCAAAGGAAGGAAATGCCCAGGGTTTTTTGTTACGTTTTGCAGATACTGAAGATTATGCTGTTATTTCAAGGTCTGCTATGAAATCAGTTAGACCTTATTTATAGGGTAGTAGACCGCCTCGCTGTTGTCAGTCAGCCCTAAGTCTTGCCATACGCCACATAACTTTGTATACTCATCATGAGGGGCATAATTTTGCTCAAAAAAAAGATGAACACAAAAAGTTTAAACCTGCTGGTATTATTCCTCTTCTTCGGAATATACTTTATCCTTGATAATTTGTTTTTTGCTACGCTTCAATCCACGATGAGCAACTATGTCCACAGTAGATTTTTGGGGCATGTACTGACATATTCAACTAGCCTTGGACCACTGCTTTTGGGGGCAATGCTGCTTAAACCGAAAGCGCGGAATGAATTATTGGAAAAATTTGGTTTAAACGGTTCTTTTTTACAGGGACTTTCTTTTGGAATTATAGCCACCTTACCCATGTTCTTGGGGTATGCCCTTGTCTTTACCTTAAATCGCAAAATAGATCCGAACGCGCTATTAATAAATAGTGTGTCATCGGGATTTTTTGAAGAAATGATCTTTCGTGCCTATTTTTTTGGTTTAGTTTTTCGCTATACCCGACTAGGTTTTATTCCATCCATTTTAGCTACATCATTCCTTTTTGCTTTACTTCATCTTTATCAGAGTCAGGATTTGGGAGAATTGGCCCTGATTTTTTGTACGACTTTCTTCGGCTCTATCCTATTTTCGTGGTTGTATGCCGAATGGAGTTTTAATCTTTGGATACCGATAGCGCTTCATGTTTTGATGAATTCGGCATGGATGATCTTTGATGTTGCAGACAATGCTGCAGGAAATGGATGGAGCAATTTTTTCCGCTTCTTGACCATCTTTATCGCCATCATTAGTACCGTTGTGCATGTACGGAAGTCAGAGGCCGGTTTACAAATTAAGGGGAAAAATTTATGGCTAAAAGATTAAAAATTCCGAGGGTTTTTAACGAGCTTTTGTGGCTATAGATATCCTATTCAAAGGATCTAGTCCAAATTTGGAATGAGCTTTAGATTTTACTTCGCTAAAACTGTGAACCTTTGGATAATCGTATTGGCTCTCGGAGAACCCCTGAAAACCAGTATTTTTTTTTGGCATGGGAATCGCTACCTTGACCTTTATGAATAGACAACTATTTTCACCCCTATCTTTATTCCTTGGAGCGACATTATTCATGGGAATCTTGAGCTGTGGTCACAATACGAGGGTTAATAATACAGATTTAAAGGATTCTTCTGAACTTAAAACCATTGCCGTGATGGATACGATTGATGCTGCTAAATTTCCTCCTTTGCCGATTGACTATGACAAGACAAAGGTTTTAAAAAACACCTATGTTGTTGATCGTGCTGGAGTGGAACTTAGACAAGGTGCAGATAGAGCGGCTCCGCTATTAGGAAAATATCCCTATGGCACCAAGCTCGATGTGATCGGTGAAGAAGGAGAATGGGTTGCTGTCATGGACCGTATACAGCGCGATTATAGAGGGAAAAATGGCGAAACAGGTGATATTACACGATGGGAAAAGGTGTATGTAGCGAAGTCCAAGCTGGGGAAACAGAATCAGATTACAATTTCCCCCAGAGATTTAAATTCAATCGTCTCACTTACGATAAATGGTAAAGAAACGTATTACGAAAAAGGGCATTCTTTAGATAAGTATCTCCAGTTAGAGTTGATTGATAAGCAAACGTTCCTAGCCGCTCAGAATACGGCTGAAAATTACTTGATCAAGGATAGCCTGTCTTATCCTAAAAACGGAAAGATCCTGGAATTGCCTTTGACCAATGGAAAAAAGTTAACTTTTACAGATAAGGATATCGATAATGAATTGGAAGCGAGCTATTCTTATAAAGGACATTATGATTTTTTAAATGCTTTTGCTGTTGATGGGAATTATTGGGAAAGTGCTGATGTGCGGCTTTTTGATAAACAAGATGGTCATCTTATTGTGGAATGTGGGGATTATCCCTTCTTTTCTGCCGATAAAAATTATCTGATGACTCTGCACGCTGATCCATATGAATCGACGGGTGACTTGCAGCTCTTCCACGTGAAACAAGGAAAGGTGACGCCGATGCTTTTTGTTAGTTTTAAAGAATGGATGCCAACTTGGAAAGAGGAATTGATGTTTTGGGGCAAAGATGGATGCATATATACTGCTGCCAACCATATTGATGGCTATTGGGGCGATGAAGGATCGTTGAACGAACGATCACAGTTTATCCGAATAAAGATATTACCTTATTAAAGATCGATATAATTAAAGACCGCATAAACTATACTTTTATTAATTTGCTGTAGGCGTATATATTTACTATTTTTCTGTTTTAAGTAAAACTATTCTGGCATGCACCTGTTGTATTCCATAAAATAGATTATAGTTTGTAATTTAGCTGGATGAAACTAAGAATACTATCGTTATTTACTATCCTTTTTCTCTTTACTACGTTGTCTATCGCACAAGATAAGCCCTGGAAACAACATAATAAATGGATATGGGGTCCTTCAGTAGGGTATCAGTATCAAAGTGGTAATTTTCTGAAAGTTTCGGGCTGGGGCTTATTTGCACCGAATGATTTTCAATATATGAAAATTGATGCCGGAGCTAATTTCAGCTGGATGGAAGGTAAAACGACTGTTATTCCAGAACTGGGATTTACCTACTATCTAAATGATTTTGTTCTTTTCCCTTTTGTGAAAGCAGAGTTAACACCTTACACTATAACGCCAAAAGTGGGAGCCAGTCTATTCTCCATTGTGGATCTGGGAATAGGTTATGGATTTGATTACAATACGAAGAAAAATTTTAAGCCGATTGACGGAATTACCGTTTCAGTAGGGGTAAATATTCCGCTCAATTTTCATATTTATTAATTGCAAATGCGGAGTAAGACTATTTATAGAATTTTGGGGTCACTTGTTGTGTTGTTAGCGCTAGTTAGCAACCTAAAAGCGCAAGATTATTTAATCGGTCCTTCACTGAGTTATCAATTCCAGAAAGGCAGTATATTAAAAACCGGTGCTTATTTCGCTTTCCCTTTTATTGGAGATCATATACTGCGAGCAGATGCCACAGCTAACTTTACTTGGACACAAAAAAAGTTTGCCGTAATCCCTGAGGCTGCAATAACGTATTATCCCCAAACGTATGTCTTGACTCCTTTTGTTCGTACAGAGCTTACTCCATATACCATTACCCCCAAAGTTGGAGTGAGCTTGGCTACATTAGTGGATCTTGATTTTGGTTATGGATTTTCCATCAATGAAAAAAAAGATTATAATCCGATAAAGGGTTTTGCGGTGTCGCTCCGATTTAGTCTTCCGCTAAATTATCGGATCAATATGTAGCTTAGATTCTTCAATCAGCTTGTTTATTTTCTCCGGATATTTGCTTACCGCATGATTATGTCGTTGCTACGGTATCAGTATGCCCGCGTTGGCTCCTGCTCGTAAGAAGTCTTTTGGTTTTTCCTGAATTAGTTGTCCAGCCAGTCTTTGAAGGCTGAGACTTTCTCCCGGGAGACAATGAGCTCTTCGGATTCATAATGCTTGAGGTATATTTTTAGCCGGGCATTGGAATGTACAGCAATATTTTTGATGGCATCAAATTGAATAATCGTGCTTCGATTGATCCTAAAAAATGCTTTGGGTGACAGTTGCGGTGTTAGTGCGTCCAATGTCTGATCCAAAAGATAGTTTCCATTTTCGTTGGTATAAAGGTAAGTGCCTTTGTTTTCGCTGTAAATGCATTCAATTTGCTGGGTTGTCACAACTTTTAGACTTTGGCCAATTTTGATTGTAAAGCGTTCCTTAAATGTTGGGGCAGGGTTTCTAAACAACGCTTCTAGCGATGCCAGTTCGAACGGAGGATTGCGGCGGCGAAATTGACGAAATTTTTCAACAGCATTTTTCAGATCTTCATCTTCAATTGGCTTAAGAAGGTAATCAATGCTGTTTTGTTTAAAAGCGCGCAACATATACTCATCATATGCCGTGGTGAAAATAATGGCTGAATTGGGTTTGATCTGTTCAAGGATTTCAAATGAAATCCCATCGGCGAGCTGAATATCCAACAACAGTAGATCAGGTTCGGTATTTGACGTGAACCATTCAATGGAATCTTCTACAGTCTGCAGTACAGCAGCTACAGTGTAACCGAGGGCCTCCAGTTTTCTTTGGAGTAATCTCGCTGATGGGAGTTCGTCTTCTATAATTACTATTTTCATTGATTTTTTGCGTGCTTATCGATCATCAGACCGTTGTATTGCTTAATTTGTTGAAAATCCTTGTGCCATGCTATTGTTTTTGCTGCGCTTAGCTCCCGCATGTTTATTTAAGGGCAGGTTGCTTTTAAGAGACTATTTCATGGATAATGGGCAGTCCGACAGAAAATAATAGATCACTTTCCTGAATATGCACAGGTAGATTGGACAGTATAGCATAACGTTCCTGAATATTTTTTAAACCAATTCCCGAGCGACCGTGGAGTACCTTCTTCTTTTGAAGGTTGTTTTCGACATAGAGATAATCGTTTTCTCGATAGATCTTCAATAAAAGAGGCCTTTTAAGCGAAATAACATTGTGTTTTATCACATTCTCAATAAGTAACTGAAGAGAAAGCGGTAATATAAAGCCTATCTGTTGCTCCGCACTGACCTTTAAATCGATCTGAATACCCTCTTCAAATCGCAGGCTCAAAAGATTTAAATAAGCTTTGGAAAATGCGAGCTCGTCTTGTAGTGACACGAGGCTTTTGTCTTTCTGCTCCAGTACATAACGGTAAATTTTAGATAGATCAGTCGTAAACATACTCGCCTTTTTGGGATTTTCATCAATTAATCCATTCAATACATTCAGGCTGTTAAACAAAAAATGTGGATCTAACTGATTCTTCAGCGACTCAAATTGCGCCGTAATTTGTTGTTTCTCCTGTTGCGTTTCTTTTATCTGGTAATCTCTAAACCGCTTATAAAAGTGGAAGCCAAAGAATACAACGGAGATAACTAAAGCGATAATGATGGTTTGGAAATAATAAGCAACATGTTGCTGAGATACAAACTCATGAAATCTTTCCATAAAACTTTTATTCCCATAGAATAAGCTGGAGAAAAATGCATTGACAGTAAATATCACCGTGATAGTAAGCGTGATATTACAAGTAAAGAAAAGGACCATTTTCCTTCCCAAATCCTTGGCCTGTGGGTATTTTGCTGATACCCATTTTGCCAGATAATCATTGCCCAAAAAAAGGAAAAAGCCATATAGTATTCCTTTTTGCATGCTTGGATGAAGGATAATAGCACTCCAAGAAGCGTCTTTATATTCAAGTTTTGCGACGAGAACAAAATACATGCTAAGGGCCAGGCTTGAAAGAATGGCCCTGATAATGGATTTTAAATATGGTCCTTTCACGAAAACTATCATTTACATTCTTTTATCAGCTGTTCTGCCCGATCTTTGCCCCATGAAGGTGCAAATGGCGTAGTAATTTTCTCTTCACCGAATAAAGATAGTGCTTTCTTTACATCCTCACATTCTTTGCTGGTATCTTGATTGAAATATTTTTTTGCATTCATTTGAAACTCCGCCAGTCCCAGTACAGCCCGGGGATTATTGGGGGCTATTGCTAGTGCCTTTTTATAAAGGCCGATGATGCTAGGAGATAGTTCTTTGGCTTTTGTCATGGGATCTGTGATCATCAATGCTGTTTGATTCATCGCTTTCAGTACAAGCCATTCTGAATTGTTCTCCTGGGCGCTATTGTTTAGTATTTCTTCTGCAGACTGTATATATTTTGCCTGTGTCTCTTTATTTTTCTCCCTAAATGATGCTGTTGTCAGTACCATGGCCTGATAATAGGCAGGAATCCAATTGTCCTTTTCTGCCTGTGCAATACGTTCTAAAAGAGCGGCCGCTTTTTGTGTCTCTCCCGATTGCCATAGCCCCATGGCCTGTCCCATACTTTTTTCAAAATTGCCTTGTGCAAACGCGCTGCCGCTTATAAGGCAGATGAGGACGATAATAAATGATTTCATGATCTTTCGTTTTTAGTTGTAAATATTTTTCTAAGTTATTGTTGTTGTGTTTGATGTATATATTATTGATTGTTATTGAATTTGGCAATCCTTCGCTTCAAACAGAAATAATTTTGGATGGACCGACGTATTTTGATGATGAGTTGATGATTATTATAGATTGTCCAATTGATTGTCTTTTTCATTTTTACTGATTGTCCAGAAATAGCCCAAAAACACAAAGCGCTTGGCGGTAGGGACAATCGGTCTACGGTCATAAATTCCTTGTGAATCTGGTCGGTCTGCATATTGATAGCCATAGATTGGGCTAGCGCCAAGAACATTACTGACGGAGAAATGGATAATTTTTTGCTGGCTATAAAGGAACGACCAACTCATAGACAGATTATTGTAACCTTTTGTATGGCTATTCATAAATACTGTTTGATTGGGATCATTGTAATTTCTGCCGGATACAAACGAATTTGTCACACTGAGCTGTGAACGTAGGCTGGGTAGCCAGTATTTCCCAACGATATAGAAACTGTGTTTGTAGACATAGGGGGGAGTGACTGTCGTCGGATAATTCGCTTCATTTCGCTTACTGTCCGTATAGGAATATGAAATCCAGTATTGCAGGTTCTTGATGCTGCTGCTGTTTTTATAAAATAGGTCAAAGCCTTTGACCTTACCGCTCCCGTTATTGTCATATTGGCTGTCGTATTTTGGCGTCGCACTGTTGTATTTTACCAAATTGTTATATTCTTTGCGATAGGCTTCTAAGCGAAGTAAGTGCCCTCCACGCGCATAGAAATAATTGGCGATATAGTGATTGGCCTCCATCCAGTCAAGCTGAGGGGTATATTTTAATAGCGGTGTTGGCGCCTGCTGATGGAAGTTCCCATAAGCAAGTGAGAGCTGCGTATATTTATTTAATGCGTAACCCAGCGAAGCTCTCGGTTCTAATGTGTTCTTTGCCTGCAAATTGGAGGACGTTTCTCGTAAGCCGATCTTTCCGATTAAGTTCGGGAGGATGCCGAAGGTAGTTTCCGTAAATACAGCGGTCATCTTGCTATGATACCCGTAGCGATAACCAAGGGTTTGTCGGTGATATTCTTCTTGATAATTGGTGTCGAAATATTCTATTCCGCCAATACTTTTAATCTTATTGTTCCAGATCTTACCTAGCGTTCCTTTTAGGTGAAGACTCTTTTCTTCATTAGGTAGGTAAACGTCATCGTAATGCAGCTTATCGGTCAGGTAGCCTAGTCCAATACCGGACTGGAATGTCCATCGGTTTCCCAGATTCTGACTGTAGCTGATGTTGGCGTAGGTATTGTTGGATTTCTTTTTCAATAAGACGGGTTGTTCATAATTGATGTCGGCTTGGTAAAGTCCCATATTTTCGAAATTGTACGCCCCATAAATATTCATAAAACCTTCTTTAAACTGATGGCGATAGATCATTTCTCCGGAGGCGTTTTCATAGGGTTTCGTCCATTCGATATCTGGCGTAATAATTTTGGAATAAGGTTTTAAGTTTGTATAACTGCTGTTGAAGGTGAGGGAGTTTTTGCCCCATTGTAAGGTATGTCCCAAACCTAATCCAACGGAAGATAGCGAAAGCTCTGTTTTGCGCTGTTCTATGGTATTTTCGGTGTTTAGGGCTAGAATGCTGGACAGCGCATTACCAAATTCTGCCGAATAACCGCCTGTAGAGAAATTTACGCCTTTAAAGAGCATGGGTGAAAATCGACCCCTTACAGGAACTTCATTTGGTGTTGCGGTGTAAGGTTGGGCTACTCTGATTCCATTGATGTAGGTCTGTGTTTCGGAGGCATCTCCACCATGAACCATAAGACGTCCATTTTCTCCCCCAACCTGTGCACCGGGCAATGTTGCTAATGCGCTAATGATGTTTCCCATGCTGCCTGCCGTAGTGACAATATCCAATGGACTCATTACCGTGTTTTTCCCGGAGCTATTGGCTTGTAGTACCCCTGCCTGAATCGTGACTTCCTGTAGGCGATTCTCACCTTCTTGCATTTGAATAATAAGCAATTCTTTCTGAGGCAGCTGGATAGGCTTACTATATGTTGGGAGGCCCACAACAGACGCTTTGATCATTTTAGTACCCTGTTCACTAGTTTCAAACATGAAGTTTCCAAGCGAATCGGTAGTGCCGCCGTCATAGGTACCTTCAATAAAAACATTGGCTAAATATATCGGTTTGCCATTTTTGCCCAGCACTTTCCCTTTTAAGATAGACTGTGCCGATACGATGGTAATACTTAAAAATAGTAAGGTTAATAACAGCTTCATTTTTCTTTATTTTTATTCAAATATCAGCGGCTGTAAGTGCTTCTGCGAAAAAGAGTGGATGAAATGTCAAAATATCATGACGAATTGCAGGATTCCAACTTTATGCAGTAAATTGATATCGAAAAGCAAAATTTCCTTCCTAAATAAGTTCCGCAATGGAAAGATGGGAACGTAATATATTGCTTTTGTATGCCATGAAGTTATAGGCATATAAAAGCCTTTTACTTTCGTTTGATATTAAAAATAAGAGTTTAAAATTAAGTCAAAAAAAATGCGAATAACCATTTTAGATGACTATCAAGACGCTGTCCGACAGTTGGACTGTTTCAAAATTCTTGATGGTCACGATGTCCAAATATTGAAACAGTCCTATTCAGATCCGGCTTTACTGGCGGAAAAATTAAGCGATACGGAAGCGCTAGTGCTCATCAGAGAACGGACTCAGATTACAGAAGACCTGTTGTCCCAGCTTCCCAGGCTAAAGTTAATCAGCCAAACGGGCAAAATTTCAAACCATTTGGATTTGGCTGTCTGTAGCCGCTTCCGTGTGGCTGTTGCAGAAAGTATGGGTTCTCCTGTTGCTCCAGCTGAATTGACCTGGCTTTTGATCATGAATGCCCTCCGAGGTTTACCTCAGGCTCTTTCAGATATGGACAAAGGCCTATGGCAAACGAACATAGGAGAATGTGTCTCCGGAAAAACAATAGGGATATGGAGTTATGGAAAAATAGGAAAGCGAATAGCGCAATATGCAAAGGCTTTTGGTGCCCAAGTAATTGTTTGGGGAAGCGAAAATTCCCGAGAAGAAGCTGTAAAAGACGGCTTTTTAGCTGCAACAAGTAAATCCGATTTTTTTCATTTTTCAGATGTTGTTACTTTACACCTTCGGTTAGTGCCTGCGACGCGAGGTATTGTAAAGCTCGAAGATCTCCGGTCTATGAAGCCGACGGCACTTTTTGTCAATACTTCCCGTGCTGAGTTGGTTGAAGAGGGCGCACTATTGACCGCGCTCGAAACAGGTATTCCGGGAATGGCTGCGGTAGATGTCTATGAGTCTGAACCAATCTTTGATCCTAACTATCCGTTATTGCAGCTGCCAAATGTGCTTTGTACGCCACATATTGGCTATGTGGAGAGAAATGGTTACGAACAATTATTTAGACTTGCTTTTGAGAATATTGTAGCCTTTTCCGGGGGCGATCCACAGCATATCGCTAACCCCGAAGTATTGACCCGCTAATTAAATGAATCGGCTATACATAGATGAATAATTTTACGCATTTAGAACAACCAACAGGTCGCGTTATTGTGGTCGGCGGTAAAGAATATCTTTTTTTCGGTGGAACCTCCTATCTAGGTCTGGCAACAGATCAAGCATATGCTGCTATTTTCATAGAAGGTATACAGCGATACGGTATTAACAATGGCACTTCACGAAATAATAATGTGCAACAGGCCATATTTGATCAAGCGGAAGAATATGCCGCAAAGCGTTTTGGTTTTGAAGCAAGTCTGTTGCTCTCAAGTGGCTATCTGGCAACGCAATTTCTTGTAAGAACCCTGGCGACTGAAGGCGAAGTATTGTACGCACCCGCATGCCACCCTTCTTTATGGTTAGATAAAAAGCCTGCAGCAACTGGGCATTTTGTTGACTGGGCCAATGCAACGATCGAATATATCAATCATTCAGCCCAAAAATCATTTATCATTGTTAGTAACAGCTTGGACAATATGCGACCAGAATTATACGATTTCACTGTTTTCAATCGTATAGATCCGGGCAAAAAAATTATACTGCTCTTGGATGATTCTCACGGAATAGGAGTTTTGCGCAAGAATGGCATTTCATTAGATAAGAGTAGTTTTCAACAGGCTAATATTGAACTGATTGTCGTCGCATCCTTGGCAAAAGGCCTGGCAACAGATGCTGGATTGATTTTGGCCGATGAGGAACGAATTAAGTATTTCAAGCGATCAAACTTTTATACAGGGGCTTCTCCAAGTTCGCCAGCGAGCTTATATGCATTTATCCATGGAGAGCAGATCTATTTACAGCAATTCGAAAAGTTGCA
Organism: Sphingobacterium sp.; assembly: GCA_050281725.1. Taxonomy (GTDB): domain Bacteria; phylum Bacteroidota; class Bacteroidia; order Sphingobacteriales; family Sphingobacteriaceae; genus Sphingobacterium. The sequence goes on from JBMAAL010000082.1 coordinate 25,786, forward strand.
GTATAATATTAATTCCTTCAAAGCACATATGGGGTCTGGATTAAACGCTGTTGCTAATTTTCCGGTCTTTTCTTCAACGGATACGGGCCTTTATGCGAGGCTGATGAATGCCGGAGTACTCGTGTCAAGTTTCCCTTATCCCCTTGCTACAGATCCCCTATTAAATCGGATTGTGGTAAATGCACATCATACCAAGGTAGATTTGGATCAGCTAAGTCATGCAATTGGCATATATTGATTTTTATATGACAACTAATAAGTCAACATCTTGTAAA
>JBMAAL010000083.1:0-24848 GCA_050281725.1 Sphingobacterium sp.
AAGTGTTTGATAAAAACGTATAAATATTTAGTAGAAACAAATTAATGTATTCAAGTTATGAAAATCAAAATGAAATTAATGTATGCGGTGGTATTAGCCTTGGTCACTTTCGCTTTTGTCGGATGTTCAAAGGATAAAGATGAGCCTATTCAAACAGGTGGCAGTATAGATGCGGCTGTTGGTACTTATAAGGGTAGTTTGGATCTATCAAATACAAGCGGACCAATGTTTGACAAAATCTTGACGGTTACAAAAGTTTCAGACAATACGTTGAAAGTTGAAATTGGGGACAAAGCGCTAAAAATACCTGCAAAAGAGTTTAAGGTTACCAATAATATGAACATCGCGATTCAAACAGCTGGTGTTTCTCCAGAGGGATCATTTTTATTTGACGTTGAAAAAAAGACACTTCTTTGCCAAGGAAAGAAAACTACGGAAAATGAGGTCTTTTTCACTTTCGAAGGAACGAAACAATAAGTTTATTTTTTCTTATTCAAATGAAAAAGCGGTATTGACTTTAGTCAATACCGCTTTTTCTGTCATATAGCCAATTGGTTGATTTTAATTACACGTATTTAACCAATTATGCATATTTATTTTTAAGACAACAACGTAAAATCAATCTGCCGTTTATCCAGATCCACTTTCTTTACGCGGATTTGAACCTCATCACCCAACTGGAATTTCTTTTTCTTCCGTTGACCAATAATGGCATAGTTCTTTTCATCAAGTACGTAAAAGTCATCTGTGATATCCCGCAGCCTGACCATACCCTCACATTTATTCTCTTCAATCTCCACATACATACCCCATTCCGTTACACCGGACACAATACCCGTATATTCTGTGCCAATCTGATCCTGTAAGTATTCTGCCTGCTTGTACTTAATCGATGCGCGTTCCGCCTCAGCCGCTTTTTTCTCCATTTGGGAAGAATGCTCTGCCATCTTTTCATAATGCTCAGCATTGATTTTGGCGCCTCCCTCCAGATAGAATTGCAAAAGACGGTGTACCATCACATCGGGATAACGACGGATAGGGGAAGTGAAATGGGTGTAATAATCAAATGCCAATCCATAGTGACTTGTCTTCTTTGTCGTATAGATCGCTTTAGCCATCGAACGTACCGCAAGCGAAGTCAGCATATTTTGCTCTTTGCTGCCTTCTATCTTCGTCATCAGCGCGTTTAAAGATTTAGCTGTTTCTTTATCCGTTTTGATGGTCAATTTATGGCCAAACCGTGCCGCAAATTGAGAGAACGTTGTCAACGTCTCCGGATTAGGTACATCGTGGAAACGATACACAAATGTTAACTTGTTTTTACCGCGGCCTTGTTTGCCGATATATTCAGCTACCTTACGATTCGCCAATAGCATAAAATCTTCAATCAGCTTGTGCGCATCCTTACGGACTTTGGTATATACCCCTGTAGGTTTGCCATTTTCATCCAAAGTGAATTTTACTTCTTCACTTTCAAAGGCTATTGCACCATTTTTAAATTTACGCTCGCGGAGAATATAAGCCAGTTCATTTAATTTCAGGATCTCTTCACTGAAATCACCCGATTTCGTTTCAATCACCTCCTGTGCTTCTTCATAACTGAAACGGCGGTCGGAATGAATGATGGTGCGGCCGAACCATTGCTGGTGTACATTGGCTTTTTCGTCTAATTCAAAAACGGCCGAAAAGCATAGCTTATCTTCATGTGGACGTAAGGAACAAACTCCATTAGAAAGACGCTCTGGAAGCATCGGGATAACACGGTCCACCAAATAGACAGATGTACCACGGTTAAATGCTTCTTTGTCCAATTCTGTATCGGGTATCACAAAATGCGAAACATCCGCAATATGAACACCAATTTCATAATTACCATTCTCTAATTTTTGAAAGGAGATGGCGTCATCGAAATCTTTTGCATCTGCCGGGTCAATGGTAAAGGTCGTTACATTTCTAAAATCACGCCGCTTTGCAATTTCCTCCTCGCTGATTTTTTCCGAAATCTTATTCGCTTCATCCTCTACTTTTTTCGGGAACTCCAATGGGAAACCATAATCGGCCAAAATAGCGTTCATCTCGGTGTTATTTTCCCCTTTGGTGCCCAAAACATGTTTTACCGTTCCGACAGGATTTTTGCTCCCGCTTGGCCAGTCGATAATCGACACGACCACTTTTTCTTTGTCCTTGGCTCCATTCAGATTGTCCAAAGGAATAAAAATGTCGTGTAGCATCTTGCGGTCATCCGCAATAAAAAAAGCAAAATTGTTGGAGATGCTGATCGTTCCCGTGAAATCAGTCTTGGCCCTTTGCAGGATTTCAACGACTTCACCCTCTTTCTTACGGCCACCTTTTCTTTTTTCGAAGGTATGGACCTTGACAATATCGCCATGGAGTGCCTGTCTAAGTTTCCGCGGAGCGATATAAATATCGTTTTCAAATTCATCATCAGGAATCACATAGGCGGAGCCATCGGCAGTCATATCTACCTTTCCTGTGACATACACTTTAAGTTGCTTCAGATTAAATTTGCCTCGTTCGATTTCAATAAAAAGTCCATTTCTTACATTATCATGTAAAATATCAGCGATGGCGACTTTCGAGTCGTTATCGGTAAGGTTCAATTTTGACGAAACTTGTTTATAGTTGAGCGGCTTATTACCCGATTTTTCGAAGATATCGATAATCAGTTGTGTTAAGACCTCCTTATATGGATTTTCTTTTCTTGTTTTCATTCACTTATTATTTATTATTATTCATTTACATCGGTCTTTGACAGCCCAATGGATCCTTTGACTGGCTAGGATAATGGATTTCGAAAAACCAGTCTTTACCACAGATCACGAGCGCTGTACATCAAGATCGATGCCAATACAATATACGAAAAAACCTGCATTTGACAGGACAATAAGGAGCTAAACGGAGCACCTTCCGATAGCCAATGTATAGACAGTTCAGCCGAAAAATAGTTTTGGATTGGTACAGCCTGATTTATTTTTTGCAATGATTGCACACACCCAGTGCGTTTACTGCGATCGCTTCAAGACTAAAGCCTGCTGGGATAGATACTTTTGGTAAGGTCATATCTTCCAGACAGTATACAGAATTGCATACCCTGCAAATAAAATGCACATGTTGATCATGATGATCATGTTCTGAACAGTTTGTAGAACACATGGCATAGGTTGCTGTACCATGTAGGTCAAAGATTTTATGGATAATCCCTTTCTCTTCAAAACTGGCCAATACCCGATATAATGTGACACGGTCAATATCCTTGCCCAGTAATTTCTCTAGCTCTGGCTGCGAAATTGCCGAGTCTTTCCTCGAAATAATTTCAAGCACCTTCAACCGGGGTTGGGTAACTTTTAAACTATTTCGTTTGAGAATTTCTGGATATACAGTGTTGGAATCTTCCATGGATTTCTTCGTTAAGCCTTAGATCAAATACAAACTAAGAGAAATTTACGTTTATTTGCAAGTTTAAAAACTATCCGACGGATTTATTCATCGTATTTTTCCCTTTAAATAGACCAGTAAGGAACAAAAACTGAATGTTTCATTTCTCAAAGATCATTTTTACAGTACAAAAATACGGAATCTCTTAAAAATAAGAAAACCGATAAGTTTAAGATTAGTGTCATCTTACCTATCGGTTTTCGTTACTATATGAAATATAGAATCTTATTTGCCTGCAGCTTTCGCGTGATCAGCTAAGAATGTCGCTAGACCGCTGTCTGTCAATGGGTGTTTTAATAAAGCTACAATCGCTGATAATGGACCTGTCATGACATCAGCACCGATTTTAGCACATCCCAAAATGTGTGCGCTGTGACGTACAGAAGCTGCTAAAATTTGTGTAGGATAGTTATAGTTATCATAGATTAAACGAATATCTTCGATCAACGCTAATCCATCTGTAGAGATATCATCCAAACGACCGATAAAAGGAGATACATAGGTTGCCCCAGCTTTAGCAGCCAATAGTGCTTGACCAGCTGTAAATACCAATGTACAATTTGTTTTAATACCTTTTTTGCTGAAATATTTAATTGCTTTTACGCCATCTTTGATCATAGGGACTTTGACAACTATCTTGCTGTCAAGAGCTGCTAACGCTTCTCCTTCTTTGATCATTTCTTCATAATTTGTAGAAATAACTTCAGCACTGACATCGCCATCAACGATTGCACAGATCGCTTTATAATGGTTGATTACGTTTTCATCACCGCTAATACCTTCTTTAGCCATTAAACTTGGATTGGTTGTTACCCCGTCTAATACGCCTAAGTCTTGGGCTTCTTTGATTTGCTCTAGGTTCGCTGTGTCAATAAAAAATTTCATTGTATATGTTATTGAATGATAATTATTTGATTATTCTAATGTTCAAAATAATGACGCAAAGTTATTGATTATATTCCAGTATTGAAGCATTGATTTTCACCTATTGTATCTTTATTTTAGCAAAAAGGAATCTCTTCTCCTAATTTTTTGTTATACTTTTAATATAGTATTATCTTTACGTATGCAGGTTTTCCGTTCTCTCCATTATAGAAATTTCCGTTTACATGTTATAGGACAAGCAATTTCCCTGATGGGGACTTGGATGCAGCGCATAGCGATCAGTTGGTTAGTCTATGAATTGACAGGATCAGTGTTTTGGCTTGGTTTTGTTCAGTTTATCTCCTTATTGCCTTCTTTGGTCCTGTCTCCATTTATCGGCAGTTTTGTCGATAAGCACAAAAAGTATAAATTGGTTCTGATGACCCAAATTGGTTTGATGATACAAGCTGGAATCTTAACCTTGGTCGTTTACCTGAAATGGGAGAGTGTCTTATGGCTTTCCATCTTGGGTCTTATACAAGGTGTTATTAATTCCTTCGATGTTTTGGGACGTCAATCGCTGATGATGTATCTGGTTGGTGACCGTAAAGATCTGCCGAATGCCATTGCCTTGAATTCAACAATTTTCAATGGTGCTCGAATGTTGGGGCCTGCAATAGGAGGTATTTTACTGAGTACATACGGTGAACTCGTCTGTTTTGCCCTAAATTTTATCAGTTTTGTTCCGGTCATTATTACATTATTGATGATGCAGGTCGATGAAACGCATGTTCAACTGAGCAAGGGAAGCAATTGGGAAGGCTTGGTCGAAGGTTTTCGTTACCTCAAACGTTCACCGCATATCTCTTCACTGATTATTATCATGACATTCTCCAGCTTGATTGTTATTCCGTATACCTCGTTGCTGCCTGCCATAGCAAAAGAAATGTTTCATGGCGATGAGCGTACGTTCTCCTGGTTTGAAAGTGCCGCCGGCTTGGGTGCAATGATTGGTGCATTTAATATGGCCCGTTTAAAATCGGGCACCAATTTGCGCTATCAGGTGATGGGTGCTGCCGCGCTTATGGGAGTTGCGTTATTGTTTTTGGCGCATTCGAGTATGCTGCAGATGGCCCTCGTCTATGTGATGTTGGTGTCCTTTGCCATGATGATGCAAAACTCAAGTATCAATACCTATATTCAGACGCATGCTATACCGATCTATCGCGCCCGGGCGATCTCGTATTATGTTATGGCTTTTCAGGGAATATTTCCCATCGGTACATTGATGATAGGTTCCTTAGCCAGTTACTGTGGGCTTCGAATGACATTATACGTTATGGGCGGATTGGGAATATTGATCGCAATCGTGTACTATGGCTATCTCCGGCTCCATATCCACAAACGACTATTTAAGTTTTAATTTCCGGGTTCTTAATTTTAAGGTGCGCTTTGCATAATCAATGACAGCGCCATAGTCTGCAAAAATATCTCCACCCAATACGCCGATTACGGGTTCTAGATCCATCTGCTGATAGGCATAGTTGATCGAGCTTAAATCCAATACCGCCGTATTTAAATTTTTTATCCGCCATTCACCTATGGTCAGACTCGGAATTTTCATGTTGAAACTCTCCATCGAATTGGTGCCAAGTCCTGTTGATAATGTTTCTGAAGGCTCAAGCTGTAATTGGTCTTCCAAAAGATGGACTAACTGTGTTTTATCAAATACAGTTTTAGAGGCACCTGTATCAATCACCATCTTGAATGAACGGCTATATAATTCTACATCGACTAAAATATGTGTGCCCTGGCCTTGCAGATCCAGTAATTGAAATGGTACTGTTGTCATATAACCAAACATACCCAAAAAATCCTTTAAAAAAGAAATTTAAGGCTTCTAGCGTATGTTTAAAATGCCCTGAAAACGTTTATGCGTTAAGTCGATCATAAAAAAAGCTGTTATTTGTAGATAACAGCCTTTCATCTTTTTATAGTTTATGAGCTACAGCGCTTTTATTTCTTTTAGTACATTATTCATTGTACGCACTGCTTCTGCACTTTTACTGAATTTTTCTTTGTCCTCTTCATCCAGCTGAAGGGGGACGATCCGATCCCATCCTTTTTTATTAATTATAACCGGTACGCCAAGATTAATATCTTCTTGGCCAAATTCACCTTCCAGGTAGACGGATGCAGTAAATAACTTGTTTTGATCACGTACGATACTTTCGACGACTGCGGCTGTTGCGGCTCCCGGAGCATACCAGGCTGAGGTACCGATTAGACTGGTTAATGTTGCTCCTCCAACCATAGTTTTGTGTACAATTTCGTCCTGCTCTTCCGGGGTAAGGAAATCAGAGACCGGAATACTGTTCCACGTGGAGTGCTTGATGAGTGGAATCATCGTTGTATCTCCATGGCCGCCAATGACAATGGCATTGAGATCGGCCGCAGAAGCATTCAGTTTTTCACTCAGTTGATATTTGAATCGGGCCGAATCCAGTGTGCCTCCCATTCCAATGATTCTATTTTTTGGTAATCCACTTGATTTAAGTGCCAGGTAAGTCATGGTGTCCATTGGGTTGGAAACGATGACAATGATAATATCTGGAGAATATTTTACCAGGTTTTCCACCACTGACTTGACGATATTCGCATTTGTGCCAATTAATTCTTCGCGTGTCATTCCGGGTTTACGCGGAATTCCCGATGTAATAACGGCAACAGTTGAACCTGCAGTTGACAGATAATCATTGGTTACTCCCTTGATTTTTGATTCAAAACCCAATAAGGCGGCAGTTTGTGCCATATCTTGCGCTTTGCCTTCCGCAAATCCTTCTTTAATATCCAATAATACAATCTCTTCGGCGACATTTCGACGGATTAAATTGTCCGCTGTAGTTGCTCCTACAGCTCCAGCACCAACAATAGTTACTTTCATATGTAAATTATTTGTTTATCATGAGCTAATTTCCGATTAAGAATTCATGCTGCCTTCGGCGGTTTTTATGCCGTATAAAATATCCAGTCCATCTTCACGAATGCGTGTACTTTTTTACATGGATATTTCATATGCATTTATGTGGATTAATAAATAATTCTTGAATTTAATCAATTATTGTCAGTAAATCAATGTATTTCGTGGGAATAACTTGTTTTTTGACATAATAAATAAGAGGGCAAATGCCGTTGGGTGAAAAGCGTATAATAACAGCCTCCAAAGGGTATGATCCTGATGGAATGCCCCCCAAGAAAACAGGCCTGAAACTCGTTCAAGCCTGTTTTTTTTATCGTGTAAATCAAATTTTAAATCCTAGAATGGATAACCGATGGCTAAATTAAACATCAAATTATCCTTTCTCCATTTTGAACTTCCAAAGTCGATATCCTTAAATACCCAACGTTCTCCTTTAGGAAGATACGGGATGCGGAAAGGTATTGACATATCTGTACGAATGATCAAGAACGTAAAGTCGAAGCGCAATCCAGCCCCACCGCCAACAGCTAATTCATTCAAAAAGTTTTTGCTGAACTTACCACCTGGTTTGTTGACGTCATCCCGTTGCAACCACACATTCCCGGCATCAATGAACGCCGCCCAATGAACAAAGCCCGCTAATTTGGCTCTGTATTCGGTATTCAGTTCCAATTTGATGTCACCCGTCTGGTCGGCATAGAAAAGCCCATTGCTTAATTTTTCAGGGGCAACTGTTCCTGGTCCAATTGCACGAGCACCAAATGCACGGATACTGTTAGGTCCACCCACATAATATTGTTTTAAATAGGGAAGTGACCGCGAGTTACCATACGAATAACTTAAGCCTAAACTGACCCGCGAGGCAAGCTGCGAATTCTCCGACAATTTAAGATAGTGTCTGCCGTCACCACTGATCTTGATGTATTGGGAGAAATAAGCATCAAACAATTTGAACGTTTTCCCTTTATTGAAATCTGCTCCTTTTATTAATCCGAGTATATTCCCCGAGAGATCCAAGTTGCCTTTGAAATAAAAGGTATTTTTCAAATGCTGCTTCATCGTGTTTTGAAACGTAAAGTTGTAATTTGGGCCAATCGTAAATTGTGGATCTATTGCATGTCTTAACGCCGGAATGGTATCCATTTGTTTTTGGTAGTTTTCTGAAATACCTTTAGGCTGAACATAGGTAATCTCCATTAAAGCAAGATCGTGCTGCTTCTCCTCAGATTCCTGCCAGATATAACCGTAATCCAATGCGATGGAATTTAAGGTATATGCTTTGCGGCGATTTAAAAATTCATACCGTCCTTTGACATAAGTCTTCGGGATAAAACGCCGTGTAGGTGAAACCCGCCCAAATGGGGACAATATGCGTGGGAAGGTCAAAGTAGCCTCCATACCGTAACGGTAATAACTCGAATTGAGGTCAGCCGATCCACCGGTTTGGGTTTCATAACCACCGAATACATTAAAACTCAATTGCTCCGCGCCTTTAAATGCGTTGCGTAAAGTCCAGTTGACATTGACTTCTGTACCATTGTATACCGAAGCCATTTTTCCCAAAAGCTCCACACGGAGTGATTTCTTGGGCAATGGAGTTAAGTAGTAGTAGACGTCCAATGCGTTGGGAACTTCTTTGCTGTCAACAAAGTTGTTTTTGACAAATTTCCAGCTATTGAGATTCACCAGATGGCTGATGGTTTGGTTGTGGGCATTACGGTTATAGACGTCCCCGGGATGGAAGAAGATATGATTCGCAATCACAGGCTTTCTATACAGATGCTGGCGGTCTATAAAATAATAACTGCTATCATATAGTTCCGCGTTACGGGTGGATCGCTGATAACCGGAGCTTGTTTCCGTGTAGTTCGGGAAAATGTAGATTTTATTGATTTTGGATGGCACCCTTGCCTGTGCCGGTGTCTCCTTTTTCACGGTAACATACATGTCGACCTTGTTGTTCCGGTGCGAACTGTCTACCTGAACCAGGATGTAATCGGGACTGAAATAATAATACCCTTTATTTTTGAGGTCATTGTCGATGCGGTCACGCTCATTTAGGATAACATCAAGGCTATAATTTTTACCCACCTGTAAGAGACTTTTATCCGAGCTCGAACGAATATCCTTACCCAGCTGTGTCGTACTGTCAATATCAAATTGAACAGATCTGATTCGGTAGATAAAATTTGGCTTGGCCGTATAATTGACCGTTGCTTTTTTGTTTTCAACTAAGGTGTCCGATTTTACTTCAGCATTGAAGAAACCGAAATTCTCTAGACGATTACGCAATAGATTTTCATTATACTCGCGATTGACATCACTCAATAGCACCGGTTCTTCACCAATCTTCTTGAGAAATTTTTTAATGATGTTATTCCCCACAGAATCCCCGGCCATATTGTTGAAATAGAGCTTGAATGGCACGCCGGCTAAACGTTTATTGGGTTTCGGCATCAATGCAGCCTCTAAATGAGTCGCAATCTTTTCTTTATTTTCTTTGGAAATAGTGTCCGAGTCGACTATTACATTGCCCTTGACATATAAGCTTTCCCCTTCTTTCAGATTCTTGGTCGAAGAACAGGATGCTATAAATGCAGCGCATGAAACTATTCCCACAATATACTTTAGTTTAGCTTGCATGATAATTCCTTTCCTCATCTTCATTTTTTATAGCTGTCGTTCTGATGGTATCTACATTTGATTTTGGACTATCGTTTTTCGGCGTACGTTTCGTTGAGTCCAACTGTTGCTTACGTCTCTCTTTTTCTCTTTCCTCCATACGCTTTCTGTATTCAGGGCTATGAGTCATCAAGCTATCTCTGATGACGGTTCGTACACTATCACGGTAGACTGAATCGGTTTCCATACGTTCTACATCGAAGCGTTTTCTGAAACCTTTGCTATTGGTGTCGTAGTACTCTTTGAGTTTTTTCGAACTCATCCAGATCTCCTTAAATCGGTTGTAATCCATATTGATGATAAAGCCGATACCCGTTTCTACATATTGACCTTGGAGTGTGACCTGATATTGATTTTTACGATAAACCCGCGCAAAATAGCGTCCATCTTGCGAAAGTTGATAATCCAACTGGATATCGCCAGCAATATTGTTGGCGGTTTCTCCCGGACGTGTATTTCCTTCAACTTCAAAATTAGAGCCAACGGTAATTTTTAGACGATCATTTAAAAGCATTTTAGATACACCGATATTCAGATCTGTTCGGGTTTGGCCAGCTCCAGTAGCGTAATCTTCTTCCGAAGTTAAGTTGAAGTCCAGTTCTACTCCGGTGATAAGCTCGGAGGCAAGGCGGTTCAGTTGACCGCTCAGGAATGAACTGATGCTATTTCTGACAATGGCTTCCGTACCGCCGCCACCGGATAAACTCTCAAATGGATTGGTCGACATAAAGCGCCCCAAAACAATGAGTGAAAAGACCTGTTTGTTCAGCTCAGATGGATTTTCACGTAAGGTGGTCAAAGCGTTATTAACCTTGCTAATCACATCTTGGGAAACAACCGAGTTGTTTTCATCCAAGTCGATATCAAAATTCAGTTGCGGTTGGAACAATTTGTCTGTGATCTTCAATAAGACATTGAAAGGAATACGTTGCTTGTATAAATTAGCGTTTTCCGATCCCAGCTGCGTCGCTACAAGTTCGAGGGTTGGTGCTTTGGTTGTGTATGCTGCCGTGATATTAAGCTGCGCATCCAGAGGATCTCCGTTCCAGGTAATGGTACTTCCTTTTCGGAATGTAAAATCCTTTTTCACGGGACCGAAACTGAAGGAATAACTTCCTTTATCCACGGTAAATGTACCTGATAGGGTAATTTTGCTGCTCGCATCAATGCCCGCGTTCAGTTCCGCCTCACCCTGGATATTCAGTGCATCCTGTGAACCGGCATCCAAAAGGATCTTAAATTTAGCCTCCTTATCGGTTTGAAGATTTAGATCTACGTCGATTCCCGTCAATCGGGTTACGGTCATAGAATCTAATTTAGCAAATACGTTGGCTCTTGTCGTATCACTCTTATCAACAAATTCGACAACACCTTTACGATCGGCCATCCCAGGATCCTCGTTTGGCATAACAAAGGTGAAATCCGTATCGCCTAATACCTTGATTGTACCATCAACGATAGGCTTATCAAGATTTCCCCGAATGCGCAGGTTCGACGTAAGGTACATTTTACCATAGAACATGTCGTTGTCGCTCTGTGTTGAATTGAGTACCTCAAAATTGTCGGTATTGACATTGAGATTAAAATCAAAATCAGTATACGTTTTGGTGTCTATGGATCCTGTTACCTTGGCAATGTTCCCTTTTTTGTCTTCCAATGCAAATTTTGGGAAAGTAATGCCTCTTTCATCCAAATGAATGGTTTCATCTTTAGCTTTGAATAGTGCATTCAACATAGCAATATTGAACTGGGCATCTTTAAACTTAACATCGCCGTTAATGCGGGGTTTGGATGGCGACCCCGTTATTTTTAACTGGCCTTCAAGATTTCCCTTCGAGTCTTTTAGATAGCCCAGACTGAATGCCTGAACCGTCTGCATAGAGAGCGGTGCAATATCTAAAGTGAAATCCAGGCTTGCTTCTCCCTGAGGAGGACTGATAAAATCACCACTTAATACGACATTATTGCCATTTTCACTGATACTGATATTCGCATTATAGGTGTTTTCTTTTTGGTTATTCACCTTTATATTGACATTACCAACGGTGTCTTTTCCAATATAGAATTTATTGATCACAAGATCAGAAACAAATACTGGGTTGCTTTCTAGGCGTGATATTGTTGCCTGGCCATTAATCCCGCCGCCAAGATCGACTGTTTCACTTTCAAGCATTTTACTTAATGTCTCAATGCGGAAATTCTTAAATGCAATATTGAGCGGCGAATTGAGCACGCTATCCTGCGATGATATGCTCAGCTCTTGTCCTTTATTACTTAAGATAAAATCATTGGCCTGAATACCCGTGCTTCCAAATTTGAGTACATTGTTTGGATTTATCGTCCACTTGTCGTAGTTCAGCATTAAGCCGTCCTGAAGTAGGCTAAAAACGAATGCGCCATTATCAACGCGCATATTGGCGCCCAAATGATACTGCTCTTTCTCTTTCTTGTCTTTAATCCAGAGACCAAAATCCAAATTGTTTTGGATGACTTTACCACTGAATACAGTATTCACCAGTTCAATATTGCTTACCTTGATTTTATTGATCAATGCCGAGTAATACAGTGTACTGTCGAGGGTATTGATATCCAAAGTAACGTTATTGATTTCAGTACCATTATAGATTATTTTCGGTGCATCCAACTTGGCGAGAATTGTTTTTGATTGACTGTTGAACATACCATCCAAGGTGATATCCGACATCTCTGTCAGTTCTGGTAAGAAATCTTTGATGAACTTAGTTCGGGTCAATTGGGCCGAAAACTCGATGTTCTGCGGCTCGTACTTGGGCACTTTAACAGTTTTTCCCGGTTGGTAGTATACCTGTAGGATATCTTGAATAGCATTCTGCAACTCTAAAATTTTGTATTTTCCGACCAAATGGGCGTTTAAAAAGTCCGATTTTAATAGCAGTAAATTGCGGCTTGTGTCGGCTTTTGCAACAAGGGAAATGCTGTCTAAAGAGTAATATGCATCGTTGTAAACAATGGATGAATTGGTAATATGTGCCTCTCCGTTCAAAAAATTTGGATCGGCTGAACTGAAATTACCGACGAGTTTACCATGGTATTTGAACTCGTCATCCATCAATTTTAAATTTTTAAGATTGATGGTATCTACCATAAGCTCAAAATCCACCTGTGGATATCTGGATTTCATATTGGCTGTCGCATTTAACTTCAATTGGATATTTGGATCAGGGCTAACGACAGCGGCTTTTATGTCCCCTTTGTCTGCTGTAAGATTCATATCGATATTGTGGTAGCGATAGCCCATGGCATCCATCCGATTTACTTTGCCATCAAAGTTGGCGACAAGCTTCTTGGGATCTGTCCCATGACCTTTAATTTTTCCCTCAAATGAAAGTATACCTAAGGTACTGTCCATTTTCATGATTTTACCAATGTCAAAATCACGAATACTGACAAAAGCATCGTAGGTTGTATCGCGGCCTATCATGCCTACTTTACCGTTAAACTTGGCTGTTCCTTTCTCTGTTACCAACGAAAGATTGGTGTTAAAGGCATTCATTCCACCTTTAAAAGTTCCAGTGAGCCCGATCGTATTAGGCAATTCTATTCCGCTCGGCAGCATTTTTTTGGAAACCAGCTTTTCAATATCCGAACGCCCGGTAGTCAATTTCTTTAAATTAAGATCCATGGACATTTTTTCGACATTGGGAAGTCCCTTTAAATGTAGACTTGCAATGACGCGCGTATTGGATAGGGTTTGAAAATCAATTGCCGGAATATTGAGGTCATTTAGCTTACCGATAACACGGCCATCAATATTAAACTTTTTGTCCATCAACGGTTTCATCACCTGCATGGTATCCAAAAAAGGAGCAAAATAGTAGATGTCGCGCATATCGACGCGGCTCTTTTTGATAGAGGCATTAACGTAAATCAGTTCCGGTTTTTTAGTAATAATATCCAAAGAAGGATAAGTTATTTTTAAGTAATCACGTAGCAGGGTGCGTGGCGTCTCCGCGTACAGATTTTTGATCTCTGCCCCGGTATTTGTATACTTAAAATCCCCCTTCAATTGCTTGATCACAAATCCCGATTGATCGGAGGCTACAAGCTCCTTTAATGATCCACTGATGGAGTCGGCACTGTAGTAAAGATCATTTAAGCTGGCTTTCATACCAGGGATCTTAATGTTGAAGTAATCAAAGCCTTTCATACGAGCCTGATTATCGTCTCTATAAGCTAAGCTTGTCTTATTGATTTGGATTTCTTTGGCCGAGACAACCCAGTTTATTTTGGTGGTATCCGCGGTGTTTTTCGCTGCTGCGTTTACTTTTTTCTGAATCTTTCCAAAGAGCACCGTATTGTCCGAACCGTCAAGATTGATCGTCTGAATATCGACAAGTTCTTTGTTAAGGTCGATCTTGTTAATGTCCGCATGAAGGTTTTTGATATAAAACTTGCTGTTCAACAGGCTAGACTCATCCTCGTACCGCACTAAGATATTGGTCAGATCAGCAAGCTGTATACCGACCTCGGGAAGCAAGGTGGTTGTTTGTGCGGTTTTATCCGTAATGCCAAAATCTTTGACCGAAGGTGCTGTGCCGTCCATAATCGGCCGCCATTGTTTCACTGTGACGCTCAAACCATCTATTTTCACTTTTGGAAGATTGAAGGCCATATTTTTTGTGAGGTCGAACTTCTTGATATTGGTATTTAAGCTGTTCAGATAAACATCAGCACTCGTCCCAATAACATCGTCGGCATAAACAATGTGAAATTTATCAAACTTAACTTTATCGAGGTTAAATAGAAGTGCTGAACTGCTGTCCGCAGTTGGTTTGCTTTCTTTTTGAGAAGCGAAAGCTTTAACAATATAATCAAAGTTGAACGAACTGTCCGGCAATGTACGTCGAATTTTTGCAGTGATTCCTTGTGCTTCAAGACTCTGTATTTCAACTGTATTTTTCAACAGCTTGAGCATATTGATATCGACAGCAATGCTTTTTCCTGCCACTAAAGTATCTTTACTTTGGTCGGCTAAATAGATATCCTCCAATACCAGTTTTTTAGGAAAATCAATATTAATGTAGCCAATTTTAACAGGGGTACCAATTTTGCCTTCTACATATTGCGTTACTTTTCCGGCAATATAATTCTGAACGGCGGGTATTCTGATTAAAAATACAATAAGAATAACCAGCGCAATGATGACTCCAATAATCCACAATATTGTTTTAAAAGCAATTCGGGTAAATCTGTTCAACGTATTATTTGATTTAAGTATCTATTAATAAAAATTAAAACGGAAAAAAGTTTGCTAAGTTTTCAGATATTAACATATATCGCCACTATTTCAGCAAACTAAGATAAATTTGCCAGTAAATGCAAGTCTAATTTATGTGTTATACCTGCGAGCAAATATTAGACAGTTCTTCATTTTCCCTTATATAAAGTCATTTTATCTGGGGACTGTTCTAAAAACACATCAAATAATTGACCAAACCATTCTAGTCGTACAAAGTTTTTTGTTTTTTAATTTTATGTTAATAAAAGCATTAAATACCTATCAATTTGTCAAAAAAACAGGTATTTAATAGCTGCAGTATTCTGCTTAATGTTCATTTTGGGAAGAATGAGGCAATTATTCCATCAGTTTTTTATACTTGCCCCAGTTTTCAAATACTACCCATAGCCATATGATGAAGAGTACAGCCCAAATAATTAATCCAAGTTGGCTATAAAAAATCATATTGTGGGTAAAAATGCCAATGAGTATCGGGAAGATGACCAATGCGCCCAGCGTTCTTGTTTTTGGAAAGATGAACAACAAGCCGCCCAGCAGTTCGATGATTCCAACCAGAGGCATTAACCATTTTATTGTGGCAAAAGCCTCAAATACCTTTTTCATGTCCATATCCATAGGTGGCGCAGGCATATAATGAAAAAGCTTATCCAGCCCCGCATTGATGAAAAGCAAGGCAAATAGAATACAAAGTATATTTTTAAAGATCTTCATACCGGTCAATTTTAGTTAATTATTTTACTGTTATCGTTGTCGGTGGATCAGTACTGTTATCCTCGTTATCTTTTTCTTCCTTGTTTGTATTTCGTTCTACAGTGATGGTACATTCTGTAAGCAATGCTGCGACAGCACCAATTGCTGCAAAAACGGGTGCTAAGATCAAGCCTATAGCACCGATAGTCACCGGAAAGCTCATGATTTCTTTACCATGTTTGTCCGCAATGCTGATTTTGCTCACATTGCCCTCGGCAATGATTTCCTTGATCTTCTGTAAAAGGTTTTCACCGTTAATCTGAAATGTTTCTTTGAATCCCATATTGCTATAATTTAAGTTCGCTCTTATAAAGTTATTCATTTTTTACAGGAATTTATAAAGTAACCGTATTGTTTATTGCATAGTAATTATAAACTGTATGGTATTTTGGAATAGGGCAAAGCGCTTTGCCTTTTGTTTCAAAAGTTTTTATCGTATATCCTTGTGCTATATATTGCCTATGCATGACGGACCGAAATTGTCTTTAAACGTCTGTTTCGCATTTGTAGAAACACAATCTCCAATGCGTAAATACTGGGGACTGACGCCGTGATTCGCACGGTTATTTAATGGATATTATACGGATCTACAACGGAGCTTGTTCGGTATCAACCGAACAAGCTCCGAAGAAGTACCGAACAAGTACCGAAGAAACACCGAAGAATCTCCGAATTTGATACCTTTGAAACATAAAAAAAGTCCCGCACAAGGCACGGGACTTTTAAAAGATTTATTGTATAGGTCTTAACCTAATGCTACTAAGCTTTCTTCAAGAATTTTAATCTTTGCTTCGGCATCTGCCTTTTTACTTTTTTCGTTTTCAACAATTTCAGGTTTAGCATTTTGCACAAACCGCTCATTGGAAAGCTTCTTGTCTACAGATACAAGGAAACCTTTTAGGTATTCCAATTCTTTCTCGATACGTTCACGTTCAGCATCCGCATCAATATTGTTCTCCAAAGTAACATAACATTCATCTTTGCCAGCAAGGAAACTTGCTGCACCGGCTACTTTCTCAGAAACAAAAGTTACGCCTTCCAAGTTTGCTATTTTGGTAATGATGTCAATATATTGTGCTAAATTGATATCTGATTGTTGATTGATCGCCAATGGCAATACTACTTTAGGTGAGATACCTTTAGAATTGCGGATATTACGAACTTCCGAAATAATTTGCTGAGCGACAGCGAAATCTTTTATAAGCTGCTCATCAAAATCATTTGCTGTAGGAAAAGCGGCTACGATAATGCAATCTTTCTCGTCTTTCACACCGAACAGTTCGTCATGCCACAATTCTTCTGTTAAGAAAGGCATGAAAGGGTGTACTAAAGTGAGTATACGTTGGAAAAAAGATTTTACTGTTTCTAAGGTTTCGCTAGAAATAGGGGAGCCATAAGCCGGTTTCACTAATTCAAGGTACCAAGCACAGAAGTCATCCCATACCAATTTGTAGGTTGTCATCAGTGCATCTGATAAACGATAGTGTTTGAAGTTTTCTTCGATATCGACCAAGGCTTGATTTAACCTTGCTTCAAACCAAGATGCTGAAATCTTATCTGAATCTGAAGCTGGAGTAGCTGTAATTTCCCAGCCTTTAACCAAGCGGAAGGCATTCCAGATCTTATTGGCAAAATTGCGGCCCTGTACACAAAGTTCTACATCAAAAGGAAGGTCATTACCTGCTGGAGCAGTCAATAACATTCCCATCCGCGTTGCATCTGCACCATATTCGTTCATCAAATCTATCGGATCAGGAGAGTTGCCCAGGGATTTAGACATTTTGCGGCCCAGTTTGTCCCGTACAATACCTGTGAAATAGACATTTTCAAAAGGCAATTGTCCACGGAATTCATATCCTGAAACGATCATGCGTGCTACCCAAAAGAAAATGATATCTGGGGCAGTGACCAAATCTTGCGTAGGGTAGTAATAGTTGATTTCAGCATTCTCAGGCTCATTGATGCCATTAAATACGGAAATTGGCCATAACCATGCCGAGAACCAAGTATCAAGGACATCTTCGTCTTGACGTAGATCTGTCAATTGAAGCGCTGTATTACCTGATTTTTCTTGCGCTAGAACAATGGCCTCTTCAACCGTTTGTGCAACCACAAAGTCTTCGTTACCATCGCCATAGAAATAAGCTGGTATTTGATGTCCCCACCACAATTGTCTTGAGATGTTCCAGTCTGTCACATTCTCCATCCAGTTGCGGTAAATATTTTTGAATTTTGTCGGATGGAACTTAATCGTATCGTCCATGACATTGTCCAATGCTGGTTTTGCCAGATCTTCCATTTTAAGGAACCACTGATTGGATATTTTAGGTTCAATGACAGCGCCGGTTCGTTCCGAAGTACCAACATTATTGGTGTAGTTTTCAACTTTTTCCAATAATCCTTTTTCCTCAAGCTCTTTCTCAATCTCCTTACGAACTTTGAAACGATCCATACCAGCGTAATGCAGGCCATTGTCGTTCAGTTTTGCTTCGTCGGTAAAGATGTCGACAAATTCCAGGTTGTGCTTTTTACCTAGTGCGTAGTCATTCACATCGTGCGCTGGAGTAACTTTAAGGCATCCTGTACCAAACTCCAAATCCACATATTCATCTTCAATGATGTTCACTTTTCTGCCAACGATCGGCACAATGACTTGCTTTCCTTTTAACCAGGTATAGCGCTCATCATTGGGATTGATACACACGGCTGTGTCACCAAAGATGGTTTCAGGGCGGGTAGTCGCCACAACAATATATTGATCTGTTCCCTCAACCTGATATTTCAGGTGGTATAATTTGCCGTTTTTCTCTTTATAAATAACCTCTTCGTCTGAGATATTTGTTTTTGCTTCAGGATCCCAGTTGACCATGCGGTAACCACGATAAATCAATCCTTTATGATATAGATCGACGAATACGCGGATAACAGATTGATATAGCTCCGGATCCATGGTAAAACGTGTGCGATCCCAGTCACAGGAAGCGCCAAGTTTTTCGAGTTGTTTTAGAATAATACCACCGTATTTTTCCTTCCATTCCCAAGCATGTTTTAAGAAATCTTCACGTGATAAAGATCGTTTGTCAATTCCTTGTTCTTTCAACATAGCGACGACCTTAGCTTCAGTTGCAATGGAGGCGTGATCGGTCCCCGGTACCCAACAAGCGTTTTTTCCCTGCATACGTGCTCGGCGAATCAAAACGTCTTGAATGGTATTATTCAGCATATGCCCCATGTGCAATACTCCCGTGACATTCGGAGGAGGCATCACAATCGTGTAAGGTTCACGTTCGTCCGGGGTGGAACGGAAAAATCCATTCGCTTTCCAATAGCTGTACCATTTTTCTTCAGCTTCTTTTGGATTGTAAGTTTTCGCTATGCTCATTTTAAATTTTTGTATTCAAACTTTTAAGGAACACAAAAGTAAGGAATTCTATGTTATTTTCCTTAGTAATCCATTGATCTTGTTCTCAAACAAAAAGAAGTTATGAATAAAGGCTAAACAATAAGTTCATTGATGATCCTCCTAAGCAAAAGAGTCGGTTATTGCAGTGAGGTAAAGCATAACGCAGGATTTATACTTTTTTAATCTTTTCTTCATATTACTAAGTAATTAGCCTGTATTTTATGTAAATTAATGTAAATTTGCCTGTTTTATTTTTACACGAAGGGATGCAACGATTTGCTAATGAGCTTAGAGCTTTAACACAGTATTTTCTGTTCTGGTTAATTATCTGTTTTATAGATAGATTGATTTTTGTTATTGCTTTTTTTGAAAAGATAGGTTTTTCCAATTTCACAGAAATTTTCAGGATTTATTACCACGGTCTGAATCTGGATTTTTCTGCAGTTTCCTATATCTGTGCATTACCATTTCTGGTGTATTGCCTATTAAGTTTCTTTCCAAAACTGAAACCTAAGAGACTGATCTTGGATATCTATACCGTTATCGTCCTGGTATTATTCTTTGTGACAAGCTTTATCAATGTCAACATCTATCGTGAATGGGGCGATAAGATTTCTAAACGTGCCATTGATGCATTTTTTGCTTCCCCTTCGGGAGCTGTAGCTTCGGCAGAGTCCACGCCGGTGTTTCTCCCCATTGTTGGGATGTTGATTGGGATATTCTGCGGTTATTTTCTGTACCGCTGGATGTTTAAAAAGGTCTCTTTTTTCAATATCAAGTCTCCTGTCAGTAATTTTCTCAAACTGGCGATCGGAGTTTTTGTACTCTTCACGTTTATCCGTGGTGGATATGGAAGAGCGACATTGAACCCTAGTAAAGCCTATTATTCCGAGATAACATTTTACAACCACGCAGCAGTCAATACACAATGGTCGCTTTTGAGGGATTTTTTTGCTAAAAGTACCAAACTTAAAAATCCCTATACTTATTATGGTGATCAGAAGGATATTCAGGACAAGCTGCGACCGGCCTTTCAAAGCCAGCCTGATTCTGCTGTTGAGGTACTTTCAACGACTCGTCCGAATGTCGTTATTATCATGTTGGAAAGTTTTGTTGGCGATCTCATTCAGTCTCTTGGTGGGGAAAAGGGAATTACGCCACATATGGAAGAATTGATTAAAGGCGGTATTTTATTTGACCATATTTATTCTGCTGCTGATCGATCTGACAAAGGTATGGTAGCGGTGTTGAGCGGCTTTCCGGCGCAAGGACCCGAGAGTATTATCAAGTATATCGACAAACACGAAAATATGCCTGCCATTGGACAGGAGTTCGATCATGCTGGGTACGAAACATCATTTTATCACGGTGGCCAGAGCGAGTTTTACAATTTTAAATCGTATATGCTGACACACGGGATATCTAGGGTGGTGGATAATGCCAATTTTGGCTTGGATGCGGAGCGTGCCTCATGGGGTGTCTATGACCATGTTGTCTTTAACCAGATGATCAAGGATTTTAAAAAAGAAAAACAACCTTTCTTTTCGACAATCTTTACCTTAATTAATCACGAACCATTTGAATTAAAACACGGCTATAAATTTGGTAATGCTACCAATGCAGATAAGTTCCGAAGTACGGCAAATTATACAGATTCAGCTGTTTTTGATTTTATCAATAAAGCTAAAAAGGAAGCTTGGTATAAAAATACCCTTTTCGTTATTGTGGCTGACCATGGACATCGCCTTCCTTCAGAAAAATGGGAGCTTTTTCACCCCAATCGCTTTCATATTCCGCTGATCTTTTTCGGCGATGTGATCAAACCTGAATATCGCGGGAAAATATTCAATAGAATCGGCAATCAAACGGATTTGGCGGCAACTTTATTGACGCAGTTGAAGCTTCCTACAGATCATTATCATTGGAGCCGTGATCTGTTTAATCCGACGACACCACAAATAGCGTTCTATAATTCTAAAGACGCCTTCGGTGTAATTACACCAAAACAAGCAGTTTCATTTGATAACGTTGGAAGGATCATTAACTATAGAGCCAATAAGGAATATCCGGTTGGCAAAACAGATAGCTTATTGAATATTGCCAAAGCGTACTATCAAGACGTATACCGTGAATTTCTAAAATATTAGATTATGAAGTTAAAAGGAGTATTTGCACCTTATTTTGCTGTCGCAATTCGTTTTGTCTTTCTTCTAGTCATCTATGCACTATTGCGATTGGGTTTTTATGGCATAAATGCTTCCTTATTCCCTCATGTCGATGCAGGTAAGCTTTTGGTAATGTTTGCCGGTGGCGTACGATTTGACATCGTGGCACTCCTGTATCTAAATATTCTGTATATTGTTATGCAGACTATTCCAGGTCCGTTTAAATTGAATAAAATTTATCAAAAAGTTGCGAAATGGATCTTTATTGTGACCAATTCAATTGGCATAGCGTTAAATCTGATTGATTTTGCCTACTACCCATTTACCCTCAAAAGGACCACAGGAACGGTAATCGACCAGTTTTCCAATGAATCCAACCTGATGAAATTAGCCTTTGATTTCTGTTTGGATTATTGGTATCTCATCATACTGTTGGTACTGATTGTTTATGGTTTGATTAAATCCTATCAGCTTATTCAGATTGAAAGGAATACGAAATATAACTGGAAGTCATTTTTGATCCAAGTGCCTTTATTTTTATTGACGGCTTTTCTTTTCATCGGTGGTGTACGTGGCGGTTGGGCCCATAGTACCCGTCCCATTACATTGAGCAATGCGGGTGATTATGTGGAGACACCGGAAGAAATGAATATTGTGCTGAATACGCCATTCAGTATATTGAAAACTTTAAAGGCTGTCAATCTTAAACCCGCTCATTATTATTCCGAAACGGAGCTTGAACAGTTATACAATCCTATTCATGTGCCGCAATCAGACAAGCCCTTTGCGAAGAAAAATGTCGTTGTTCTGATTTTGGAGAGTTTTGCAAAAGAACATTTTGGTGAATTGAATAAAGATATCCAAGGTGGAAAATACAAAGGTTATACGCCTTTTTTGGATTCATTAATCCGCAATGCTTACACCTTTACAGATACTTATGCCAATGGCCGTAAATCAATTGATGCACTACCATCAGTTATTACGGGTATTCCTTCCATAGGTGAGCCTTTTGTGCTTTCGATATATTCTGGAAATGAAACCACTAGCTTAGCGAAGCTCTTAGGGAAAAAGGGATATGAGACTGCTTTTTTTCACGGTGCACCTAATGGCAGCATGGGCTTCTCCGCTTATATGAAACTGGCGGGCATCCAGCATTATTTTGGCAAAAACGAGTATAACAATGATGCAGATTTCGACGGGATATGGGGAATCTGGGATGAACCATTTTTGCAATTTGTAGCAAACAAGATCAATACATTTCATCAGCCATTTTTTGCTAGTTTCTTCTCTTTATCTTCGCATCATCCATTTAAGGTGCCTGAAAAGTATCAGGGAAAATTCCCTAAGGGGCCTTTGCCCGTGCAGGAACCCATTGGATATACGGATAATGCGCTGCGTGAATTTTTTGCAACAGCCTCTAAAATGCCTTGGTACAAGAATACCGTATTTGTTATCTGTGCCGACCATGCTACCGTAAGCTACCTGCCCGAATATCAAACCACAGCAGGAGCATTTGAAATCCCTATTATATTTTATGCACCCGGTGATAATCTGGTTGGGAAAGCGGATAAATTGGTACAGCAGATAGATATCATGCCGACAGTGTTGAATTATCTGCACTATGATGAGCCTTATTTTGCCTTTGGTTCAGATGCCTTTAAACCGGGAAAGGATAATTTTGTGCTCAATAATAATTCAGGGAGCTACAACCTCTATTATAAAGATTATATGATGTCTTATGATGGACTGAAAGTGACCTCATTTTATGATCTTAAGAAGGACCGCTTGATGAAACAGGACCTGTTAAAACAACATCCAGCGGTATTGGATACGATGGAGACCAAGATGAAAGCTTTTATCCAACAATATAACAATCGTATGATTGAAAACAAGCTGACCTATAAAAAATAATAGCCGGTTTTCTACCTGTTTAATCTAGCGCGAATGCTTCTATCGATAATAAACAAAACCAAATCATAGACGAGGTAGATCAAAGGTAAGGTGAAGATGACCAACAGGATAAAACCGCGGGATTTCTCGTCAAAGACTCCATTGACAAGATAGTTGGCCAGACTGGACCAAAACCAAATGAAGAAGTAGAAAGAGCTTGGAATGATTAGATTCCCAAATAGGAGTGCATAACGATATTGGCCAGTTTTGTATTTTAGATAAATATACCGGATATGTAGGTATAGCAATAATAACGATCCGATCAGCGCAAGTAGATCTGGACTTATCCAAAGAATTGCTTTTGCCAACAAGGAGGTTTTTAAGCCAACTTCAATATGAAAACGCTCTTTCTTTTCTACCTGATCAATGCTCCAGTGAACAACGGAATCTGTCTGTAATTTGGCGGTTCCCAGATCCTGTGTAAGGACATCCATCTTCCCGTCGAGGTGCAGATACAGTTCAATCGGGCCAAAGGACGACCAGTATCTGGAAGGGAATAAGAGATAATCAATTTTGTATCTGGTCCGAATATCCCGTCGGTCATAGCCCATATAAGCGCTGTATTGAACCTGAATACTGTTATCACCTTTGTGAAGCGTAGCGGTAAAATAAAATGCATCATTCAGCGAAATATGCTTCCATTCATCGCTGTCGTAACTGATCTCATAATAGCCATCCTTTAAACGTAAAAAGGGGAATTTTGAACCGGGTTGATCCATTTTTTTTCCTTCAATTTCGTTCTGATTGACAATGACGCGATCCAATCCGTCCATATTTAAAGCGAGAAATACCAGTGGCAATTCGATAGCTTCTTCAGCATGGATGTTATAAACAATGCTGAAGTGACTGCGATAATCCGAATTATAATCCGAAGTGTCTGCCAAAAGATGAATGTCAATACGCTCATTGGTGACTTTCAACTTTGCGGCAGGAACAAGCTGTCCTGTTATGCTATGGGGGCTCATTGGATTTGCCATGTTGGCAAACAAGGTCATTACAGCAAGTAATAGATATACAATTGTTATTAGAATTTTATACTTCATTTGCTTGATATTGTCTGTTTAATATCCAGTTCCATATTCGGATGCCGACCTTTACATGATAGAGGTGGTAGGATATCCTTGATCTTTAACAAGATGAAAGTAAAAATTAAAAGGGAGAAATTAAAACGTGATACACTTTCAGAAAGAAAAAGACCCATGCCGTAAAGCATAGGTCTCTTTATATTTCCACTTTTTATTGCGGTTTAAACACCCAACAATAAACGAGCTGGATCTTCCAATAATTGTTTTACACGAACCAAGAAGCTTACTGATTCAC
>JBMAAL010000084.1:0-24447 GCA_050281725.1 Sphingobacterium sp.
TTGATGATACAGTCGGGCTGAATGGAATGGATCAGATCTTTGATTTCCTGACTTTGTTTTTTGGTGATCAGCTCGGGTGTATCAAACCAGATAATACCGATAGGACCGTATTGTGTCAGCAATTCGCGCAGCTGCGGTTTAACTTTGTTCTCAACATACTTGTTCAGGTCTTTAGCATCTTCATTGGGATAGTCCCAGGTATTGCTACGGCCGGCTTTGGTGGGCCAGTTGGTCGGTACATCGGGATCTGCCCAATCGCGGCCAAGGGAATAATAGAAGCAGAGCTTTAACCCGTATTTCTTGCAGGCTGCCGCGAGCGCCAGCATTGGATCTTTGGCCCATGGGGTTCTCTTGACGATATTATAATCACTGACGGCCGAATTGTACATCGCAAAACCGTCGTGATGCTTGGCGGTAATCACAATGTATCTCATCCCGGCATCATGGGCCATCTGCACCCAGCGGTCGGCATCAAATCCTGTGGGATTAAACTGATCGGCGATCTTTGCATAGGTCTTGACCGGGATCCGCTCATAGAGCATAAAATGTTCACCCCCTTTGGTGGGATGACCGTTCCAGTCGCCTGCCGTCTGGGAATATAGCCCCCAGTGCAGAAACAGACCAAATTTACCGTCGGTGAACCAGGGAGCGGGCTGTGCCTGCAGGTTCAACCCGACCAACGCTAATAGTACAACCAGCAATGGCCCTGCGTTCCTTAAAATTAATTTATGCATTGTATTTCCCAAATCTTTTAACGGTTTTGTACTTTCATGGATGAAACCTTATCGTTGAAAGTCGAAAGATAAGAAGACGATGATGTGACGACAAGACTGTCGCCCGTAAAATTATCGTTATTGTATAACGTCACTTTAACATTGGCACCAACTTTAATGGAAGAGACGCTATTGTCTGTCACACCTTTGGCCAATAAGTCTGCGGTGGTATATTGCCCTTTGCCAAAGCTTCCTTTCACACCGGCATAGGATGCATTGGAATAGGTATACACCGAATCCTGATTGGTCGTCATGAGTCCGTTGACATAGTTGAATTCGTAAACATTGGATGTTGTGTAGCCATTTTGCAATAATAATTTGACCTTGAGTTCATAAGGTGTATTGCTTTTGTAGTAAAGTTCATTGAGATCTATAGTCCCTTGAATTACTCCAGAGGAAACGGGGGCAAATTTCCAGGTGACTGCATTGTAATCTTTGTTGGCTCCTGTACCTTCATTGTTCACATTGGGATCCATATAAACCAATATCTCACTCACAGGCAAATTGGACGTATAATTTCCAGTTATAAAGATTTTTTGCTGACTGTTGTCAATGGCAAATTGAGGTTGTACCGAATATGTAGGTGCCTGGTAAGGGGTAGCTGTCGCTACTGCAGGTTGAAAAACTTCATTTCTGTTGAGAATCGCAGCATCGGAGCCCGTTAGAAAAGTAGGCTGTCCCTTGCTAAAACTCACATTGCCGCTTCCCATCAATGATGTGCCCAAGGTAGGTTCTTCACTGACATATTTAGCGCGGTTATGCGGTAAATTTAATCCATGGCCCAATTCATGTAGCATTCCGCCGAGATAGTTTGAGCTAGGGTTTGGAATTCCATTGACAGACATGGAGGAATTATCTACTGCAAAGCAGTATTTTCCATAGCCATAGAAGGGTTGGCTGTTATCGCCATCTGTTCTTGCAGGCAACAGCACTAGATAGTGATTGTTGGATGAAAATTGGCTTGGATGGGCAGCTCTGTAGGTATTGATCTCATTTATAATTTTACCAGCTGATACGGCTGAGCTATAGGGGTAGTCCGCTTGAGCTCCTGCGGCAGGGATTTCAATGATGTTAACTAGGCCTGCAGAATCTTTTGCCAGACCCAGATAACTGCTGTAACCATAACGTGCCATCTCATTATGCATCCAATCCTGGAAATGGACAAATAGCTGAGATAAGCGTGTTCGGTAACCGGGTAAGGCTGGATTGTCCGTGGGGACAAACATGACGATATTGAGATTTACTGGATTAGTCACAAATGTGAGATTGGCTAGGGATGTGTCAATAACGCCATTTGATGACGCCTTTAATCGTAGCGTTTCTGGTGCATTTTGCTCTACCAAGGGCTTGGAGCACGCGAAAAAAAGGAATAGGACTGCGGCGGACAATGCAAGTCCTTTCATGATTTGCATCCATTTTTTTGTTTGTTGTGTCATAATTTTTGAAGTAAATAATTTATAATTGTTCATGTATATTGGTGGCTTATAATTATTCAAAATACAAGCCTATGGTAAGAAATAGGGTTTGTTTTACTGCGGTTTACAATTAAGTCAATAGTTTTTATAATTTGAAAAACGGTAAAGTGAATAGATGTTATTTTGTCAAAAGAAGACTACCAGACGGGTTTGTCTGATAGTCTAAACTAAACACTAAATGAACAAATGGTCATCTCTTACCATTATTTTTTCGAGCATGGTGAATGCCGACTATTACTTGGTTACATTGACTATATACCATACATTCAGTTCGCCAGATCGTATGGTGACGGTATCCTTGCCCACGGTTAAGCCGGTAACTAATCCCGTATTGCTATACGTTGCAATTTCTGGATGTTTGTTGGTATAGGTCGCCTGTGTGACGCTTCGGTTTCCAGGATTGACTGCCAGATTAATCTGAAGCGGCGTTCCGATTTTAATAGGAATCTGCATGAACCCTCCAGAAAGTACAGCTTCCCGAACAGTCAAATTGTCTTTAATGGGACCGAGCTCTTTTTTGCAGGCATTCAACCCTATAGTTACCCCCAAACAGCTCATCAATAGGTATATATTTGATCTAATTTTCATGATGTTATATCTTGTGTATTTGTATTATTTAGCGCCCAACCATCCCGGATTCTGAACCAGCTGATTACCGTTCAACGTAAGATCATATAAAGGTAGCGGCCAATAATAACGGTAGTCTGCCCATAAAGCGACACCATTTGTAATGTTGGCACTCCGCGGATAAGCGATGATAAATCCGTTATTATCTAAAAAAATGTCTTTATTGACTTCTTCTTTTAGGGCGATAATAGGTTTGGCGGTATGTGTCCCATCGTACAATTTCCCTTTTTCAGCTGTAAATTTCATGCCGCGTAAAGGAACTGTCATCAGGTTGCCGGCTTTCCAACGCATCAAGTCTTCATATCTACGGTCTTCCAAGACCATCTCGATCCGACGCTCTCTTCTGATTTCACGGATGATGGGGCTAACGGAATAATCAAGTTTTGTGGCGTAGATCTCATCAAGCCTAGGATCAGCAGGAAGGTTGCCGAGCTCGAGCTTGCTGCTCGGGTATTTCGCAAAGTCAAATCCTGCACGTTGGCGTAACAGATTGATCGTCCGATCCAGGTCATTCTGTGTCAGCGTGCCTAAAATGGCTTTTGCTTCTGCTAACATCAGCAATACCTCTCCATATCGGAATTCAATGGCCGTTTGTTGTCCGTTAGTTGTCGCTTCGTTTTCGGTACGGTCACCCATCCAATGCTTAATGGGTAGATAACCCGTAACAGTTGTGCCGCCGCTTACATTATAGGACAGCCGCGGATAGGTGATACCATTTTTCTCCAGACTGGTCGTTCCATCGGTCCTGTTGAATAGTGACCGGTTTTCCCCCGGATAATTGATGGTCTGCTTTAGCCGTGGATCGCGGTTTTCGAGTTCGGACCACATTCCATCGTAACCTTTGAAAAGTGGGTTGGCGGTGTAGCTGCCTGCGGATCCTGACGTATAAATCGGTTTACCGTCAATACACAGATATTCATCGATCAGGCCTCGTGTTGCACCTCCAGCAGGTCTTCCGCCCGAAATACTGTTGTTCTGATCCCAATAACGCTGAGTCGCATGCCCAACCACAGTGCCATCATAAACGCGTGCTAAGATAGCCTCTTTATTGCCGTCGGAATTTGGATCTTTCTTGAATGTGAACAATTTCCAGTAAGGAGTTTCGCCCGTAGCATACAATTGATAGCGACCTGAGGCGATGATTTTTTCGCAAGCATCCACAGCTGCTTCCAAAAAAGGTTTTGCTGTGCTTTGTAGAGACAGCTCGTTATGATAGGTCCTAAAGGAGCCTTCGAAAAGACCAATTCTCGCTTTTAAAAACAACGCCATATCCTGATTGATACGGCCGTCTGGACGGCCAGTAATGCCTTCTAGACCAGCAACAGCCAGATCGATGGTCTTCATTAACGAGTCGGCAACCACCGTTCGTTTATCGCGTGGTTTGTATAATTCCTCGCTGTTGATGTTGAGGTCGCTCGAAAGCCAGGGCACATCGCCAAACAGCATTAATTTGCGGTAATAATCCATCGACTTAAAGAAATAGGCTTCACCGATATATTTATTCAATCGCGTGGCATCATTATTCACCGCCGGCAATGCATTGCGGTAGTTTTTGATGAAATAATTGACGGAGCGCAGGTTTTCCCATGTCCAGTCAACCGACGTACCTGCATTTGGTGGAATAAAGGTGTTGTCCATCATACTACTAATGTTACCGTAGCGGACCATATTGTCAGTCATAAAGTCGGATGCCAACAAATGGCTGCCGCCAACAACATTGGGGTTGACTTTAGCATCAGCCCAGCCCGAACCGTGTCCTAGAATATAGCGGTTATAGAGATTATTGAGGTATAATGTCAGCTCTGTTTCGGTATGTAAGGAGTTGTCGTTCGATAGTTCAGTTTCAGGACTTAGCTGTAAAAATTTATCGTTACAGGACTGCGTCAGCAAAAGGGAGGAAGCTGTTGCAATCACGATCAATCTGAATATATTTTTTTTCATAGTAGTAATGGTTAGAATACAATTTGGGCTCCAAAAGCAATTGATCTTTTTTGTGGATAGTCGGCAGATATCTGATCGACATCAAAAATTGTTGGTATTTTTGTAATTTCAAAGATGTTGTAACCGGCAAGCGTGAAACGCAGGCGCTCCACACCAAATCGTTTGGTCATCTCTTGCGGTAGGGTATAGCCCAATACCGCCTGTTTAAGTCTCAGGTAGGCCCCATTGATCAGGTATCTGTCCTGGACATTGACCGAAGAACCGTACATTGGAAACTCAGCATCTGTGCGGTCCGGTGTCCAAGATCTTTCATACATCCATTTTGAGCCTGCTCCACCGCCCCAGTAAGAAGATAGCCCGGCCCAGATATCACGTTTCAGCACACCTTGGAACAAGAAGTCGAGATCGAAATGTTTATATTGCACGTTTCCGGTAATACCAAATCGATACCGTGGTGTAGAATTTCCGATAACGACACGGTCGCCAGGATTTGTCAAGGTGTTCAGTCCGGCATCTATTTTCCCATCAGGAATTCCCTCCGGCCCGCCAAGATCCTGGTACCAGATATATCCCGGATAGAGTGTGCCTTGATAAGCTCCATTGTAGATCCAGTTACCATTGCTTTCGTTTCGTCCGGCAAAATCACTTTCTTGGAGGATGCCCCCCGTGCGGTAGCCCCATATTTCGCCAATCGTTTTACCATCGTACATGACCTCCCTGCCCGAAGAATTGGTAATCATCATGCTGGTATTCGCGGCATAATGCTGTACTTTGGTCAGGTAGTCGGACAGGTTGAGTCCCACACGGTAGCGGAGGTCGGGATTGATGGTCTGTTTCCAGAGGAAGGAAAGTTCAAATCCTTTAGTTTCCAAAATACCCGAGTTTTCCAGCGGTGCGGCCGTCCCCAACGTCGTCGGAAATGACGCACTGCCATCGGTCAGAATATCGGTGGTCTTTCTATTGTAATATTCAAATGTTACATCGAGCCTGTTTTTGAGAAATGTTCCATCAAATCCGACGTTCCAGGTTCTGGCTTTCTCAAATGTGAGGTAAGGGGATACGAGTCCCGGAGGATCAATATAGACTATTTGCTGCCCGTTGATTAAGTAAGGGGCCTTGCCTGTATTCATCGTTGCCTGATAAGGATAGATGGATGAGGGCTGATTTCCTAATTTCCCCCAGCTTCCGCGCAGTTTAAGCTCGTTGAGCCAGTTCTTCGTTCCGGCCATAAAATCTTCCTGCGATATCCGCCATCCGGCAGAGAAAGAAGGAAAAGTGACAAATCGATCTTTCTCCGTAAATTTGGCACTTCCATCATAACGTAGATTGCTCTCAAAGAAATACTTCTCAGCAAAGTTGTAGTTTACACGTCCAAATACGGCACGTCCAGCCAGGGTGTATGCATTTCTGGATACCGTATGTAAAGAAGGATCCTCAGCAGCATCCGGGTTCTGTATATCGGGCGAAATCAGTTTGCGGAATGTATTGGTAATCTGATTAAATTTTGTCTGTTCCTGATTGTAACCCACTACGGTGGAGAAATTGTGTTTCTCGGCCCAGGTCTTCTTATAATCAGCATAAATGTTGACCAGGTATTTATTAGTGTTATTGTTGTCAAAATAAGCCCGGTTTTCCGCCGCCTCGGCTTGCTGCGATGTATATTGCCAAGAATCAACGACCTGGTTGAATTTGGGGCTGTATCGGCTCAAGCTGTAAGATTGTGGCTGATAGCTGAGGTCGGCTTTTAATTTCAGCGCATTCGGAATCAAGGTGAATTCGGGGGAGATCAACAAGGATACTCTTCTATCCATCGACTGGTTGTTTGCACCATAACTTAACCAGGCAAGGATGTTGTCAGTATAGGTATTGGGCAATGGATCATTTGGCCCCGTTTGGATAGGCATATTGATGTTTTTGTTTGTTTCACCCATCATGGCCGACCAGATGCTTCCCTTACCGCCGACTATATATGGACTATTGAAATTTGTCTGGTCAAAACCTATTTTACCAAAAACGCTGAACCAGTTATTTACTTTGGCATTGATGTTCATCAGCGCATTGTAGCGTTTCAACTTATCGGTGTTGATCTTGTACATGCCCGATTGGTTTTGTAATCCCCCGGAGATATAATAGTTGATGGACTCGGCTCCACCGCTTAAGTTCAACGTATGTTTTTGCATCGGCGTCCATTTTTTGACGGCTTCCTCAAATGGGTTAACGTTAGCCACCCAAATAATGCTGTTTCCTTCCTGATACCAGGCGTTCTCAGGCGTGGGATTATCCATGTATTTCTGGATCATCTCCAGTTTCTTCTCATCTGCAGTACCTGGCTTCCCATTCGTCCATAGGGTCCTATCCATGCCCGATTTTTGAATCTCATAGGCATTTAAGATGTCAGGTAGGCCAGATGGTGTATCAAAGTTGGAATCGAAGTTATAGGCGATCTTGCCTTTTTGATTGAACTCACCACGTTTAGTACGGACCAAGATGACACCATAGGCTGCTTTGGTACCATAGATGGCTGCCGCAGAGGCATCTTTGACAAAAGACATGTCCATGATGTCGTTCGGATTGAGCTGATTCAGTGCACCGGTAGAGCTTTCTACTCCGTCTATGATCACCAAAGGATCACCATTGACGGATTCGAATACTTTTGTATCGTTATTATAACTCATGGAGGTACCACCCCGTAAGTTAAAACCCGGAGTACTGTTTGGCGAACCATTTCCGAAGCTGATATTCAGATTGGGGACAAGACCCTGTAAAGCCTGTCCGATATTGGCAACCGGCCGATTTTCAAAAGCTTCCTTACCGACGTGGGAAATGGCTCCTGTCAAATTGACTTTCTTTTGGGTACCGAATCCGACAACAACAACTTCCTCCAATGCGCTGTCGTTCTCTTCCAAGGTTATTGTCAAAGCACTTGCTGTTGCACTGTTATACCGCACGGTCTGTGGTTTGAAGGAAAGGTGCGAAATGGTCAGCGTACCTTCCGCCTGGGCGGTTTGCAGGGAAAAGTTTCCTTTGCTATCGGAAGAGGTCCTGCTGTTGCCGCCGTTGATGCTGATCGTTGCGTTTTCGATGGGTTTACCGTCTTTTTTGGAAACCAATTGCCCATTTATCGTATACTGTTGTTGCTTGGGCTGAAGGGAAGTTTTCGTAGCGCTCGGCAAGACGATGATATGATTTTTGTGCATCTCAAACTGTAAGGGGAGCTCATCTGACAGTTCTTTGAGCACGCTTTCCAGCTTTTGATTGGAGACATTGACATTCACCTGTTTGAGGCCATTGAAGAGGCTTTCATCATAAAAGAAATGATATCCGGTCTGTTTTTTGATTTCTGTAAAGACCGATTTTAGATTTCCTTTATTGATATGCAGGGTAACCTGTTGGGCTTCGGTTTTACCGTAGACACCATAGGTAAATAGTAAACCCAGGAAAAGGGTGGCTTTCACCTTTTTGGAAACGAGAGGTGCAAAGCTAGGTTCAGCCATTCGGTTCCCGAATAGGTAATCTTTACATTTGATAAAGTAATTCATATTTTCAGTAATAGGGTTGGTTTTTGTTTAATTCACATTTAGATGTTATTCAAGCATTGCTGAATAGAGTAATAGCAATGTTTGTTGGAGTAGGTAAATATTTAAATCATCTTTAGTCCTCCTTTGGTTTTTAAAAATGGGTTTATCATTTTAGTTTTTGTTCTTTACGGTGACGGTTTTTCCGTCAATTTCAAATTCAAGGCCGGCCCCGCGTTTGATGAGTTCTAAGGCTTCGGCGAGGCTTACACTTCGGCTCATGCTTCCGCCAAACTTTTTCTTGCTGATCGGTCCTTTGTAGATAACCTGGATATCATACCAGCGTGCCAGCTGTTCCATAATGTCCTGAATCTGGTCGTGTTCGAAATAGAAATAGCCATGTTGCCAGGCGGTTTCCTTTTCAATATTTGCCTGAGAGACGCGCATGACGCTGCCGTCGAATTCGACTTTCTGTCCAGGTACGATTTGTTTGGTCGTATTATTTTTATTGGTCAGCTGGATACTTCCATTGATTAATGTGACATTGGAGGCCACATTGCTGTAGGCCGTCAGATTAAAGGCGGTCCCCAGTACTTTAATATCACCGTGGATTGTGCTGACGATGAAGGGACGATTTCTTTCGTGAGCTACTTCAAAGTAAGCCTCACCCCGTAGTTCCACATTGCGGGCCGATTTACCAAAGGCCAAAGGATAGCTCAGCTCGGAAGCTGAATTTATCCAGACTTTGGTGCCATCGGGCAGTACCATCCGGTAGAAGCCCGATTCGGGTACTTTCAACGTGTTTTTTAGGCTTGCAAGTTCGGCCTGCCCGCTGTTTGTTTTGTAGTGCAACTGGCCATCTACGACCTGAAGCTGTTCGCCATGCGTTTCCTGTACAATTGTCTGCTTGTCAGAAAGAGCGACAGTTTTACCATTGGAGAGGGTAAGAGTGGCTTTCTGTCCTCCTGGCAATACATCGTTGTTATACCGATAGACTTGATCGGCGACAATTTGTTTGTCCTGAGGAGCAGAGTTTAGAAACCATGCGACACCAAAAAAGATGAGTAGGCTGGCTGCAAGACCTGCATAGATCTTTAACTGACGTATTCGACCTCGATGGGATCGTTGTCTAATCGGTATGGCCTTTTCATAGTTTAGTATCTTCGCTCTAGCCTGATTCAGGTCCAGTCTATCCCAGAACTCTGCATCGCTAGTTCTGAGCCCTTGACTGGTATATCGTTCCCATCGTTCGCGTAGGGTCGGATCATCTTCAAAGATTTTTTGGAGAGCCTGCATATCTGCTTGGCTCAATGTCCCGCTAAAGTGCTTGACTAAGAAATCTACGAGTATAAATTGGTGATCCATCATGTTGTTCAATTGGCTGTATAAGGAGAAGAGCCACAGGGGGCGCAAAAGGATGGAAGGAAAAAAAATAAAAATTATAAATCATTGTTATTCAGTGAGTAAAAATAACAAAAGGAGGAGTGCTCGTGCATCTAAACGTGATCTTAGAAGCTGTATAGCTCTTTTTTTTTGACTTTTGACGGTGTTGATGGAGATGGTCAGGTTACCCGCAATTTCTTCGTTTGAGAGTTTGTCGAAGATGGCCATATGCAATACCTGTCTGCAGCCCTGTGGTAGTTGGTTGATGGCTTCCATAAGCTGGTCTATGACTTCGGCCTGTATCATGGCATCCATGACGGTCTGCTCTTCAATCATGTCCTTGTCGAGCTGGTCGACGTATTTATTCTTTGTTTTTTGATTGCGGATCTGCTTGAGGCAATTGTTGCGGATGGCCACGAAGAGGTAGCTTTTGCGTGCATGCTCTTCCTCAGGCAGGATATTGAGCCCTTCGCAAAGTCCGGCGAAAAAACTCTGAACAACATCTTCAGCCAAAGCTTCGTCGTGGAGGATATTGTTTGCAAAGAGACAAAGCTGTCGGTAGTATTGCTGAAAAAGAGATTCAATATCGTAAGGTAAAGCTATCTGCAAATTTTCCACCTTGTTTGATGATGTATAAAGAAATTGACATAACAGGAGCTCTGGGAGCACGGGTATAAATATAGGGAAATATGCTCAGGTTTTGGATTTGAGAAAGGCAGCTGTTCTTATATTTCTTCGAAAACGTTTGAGTATTATCCCGTACCCAAAAATCATCGGTAGGATAGCGCATGAAATCAACACTCTTGGGCATAACGCCAGCCTCGTTGAGCAAACTTGTAATACATTGCTGTTCTTTCTCATCATAGGCTATGATATGAGCGCGTTGTAATAGGTCAAACAATTTTACGTCGAATGATGTACTTTTAATAAAAAAGCTATGGATAAATCACATATGCAGAAGATTGCACGGGTTGGATTAGGTGCTTTTTTGATTGTTGCCGGTATTGGACATCTGACTTTTGCCCGTAAGGAATTTCAGGCTCAGGTGCCAGACTGGGTTCCGATCTCCAAGGATGATACGGTTGTATATTCGGGTTTTGCGGAAATTGCTTTGGGTGCTACACTGATTTTTGCACCGGCCAAACAGCGATCGAACGTTGGAAAAATCGCAGCAGCATTTTTTACGGCCGTGTTTCCCGGAAATATTGCCCAATATAAAGACCATCGTGATGGCTTTGGATTGGATACGGATGGAAAGCGGCTCGCCCGTTTATTTTTTCAACCCCTGTTGGTGGCCTGGGCATTAAAAAGTACCAGCAAAAGCTGCTTGGATGAAAACTGGTTGAACAGAAGTTGATACAAAATTGTAAAAAAACAAACCATTTGTATTGCGCTATTGTCCTATAGGTATCCATGTAAGGAGTAACTTAGTTAAAAAGGTCGGATGTTCCATTTTCATCCGACCTTTTTTGGGTCCGTTTAAATAATTATATTCGCATCAACATACAAAATAACTAACCTATAAAAGTACAGACCTGATGGAAGAAAAGAAATTAAATGAACTGAGCAATGAAGAGCTGTTGGTTCTCAAGAAGAAAGCCAAACCCACGAAAATAATCAATGCATCGATCATTGGCTTTTGTTTAGGGATAGCCGCCTACAGTGTATTCGTCGCGGGCATAACCTGGCCGACAATTTTTCCCCTGATACTGGCGGTCCTAGCCTATAAATATTTTGGAAAAAATGAAAAGGCTGTCGATGCGGAGTTGAAAGCCCGGAATCTCAAATAGAAAAAGAAAACCATTACTGTTGCGCTGTTGTTTATTTTTTAAAAACAGCAGAATATGAGAAGGGAACAAATAGAAGCATGGATAGCGCAAGGCTATAATGTGCTGGAGCAGAAGAAACCTAAAGTGGTACAGGGCGACATCTGGGAATACCTCAACCGCTGTGACGGACAAGGTACGGAGGTGTATGCTTTATCCGAACTGCAACAATGGTCGGACCAGGAGCTGGCGCAGATGGAACTGAAAAAATATGCCGATCAGTATGGACAGATGGGCGAGAAGCTGTTTCTACGGAATGAAGCAATTCGAAATAAAGACTTTGAAAAGTATGAGGCATTTTTGCTGCTATTTTTTCCGGACAGCGTTGAAAAAGAGCTGGAGGAAGCCCGTTTTTTGGCCGATCGTGTAAAACGTGTCAGTAAGGAAGAAATGGAGCAATGGGTCGTCTTAAATCATGTCAATGTACTGATGTCGGATCTCCATTGCCTGGACTATGGCTCGATTATGAGCGGCATGGTGCTCCCCTCCGAAGAAGTAGTCAGTTATACCGACGATGGGCTCAGTGATACCATTGATTGTCATGTCACCCCCATGGAGTTCTTTTCCCATACCGACCACGACTACTACTGGATCGATCCTGTCATAAAAAAATCGTAATTGAATCCCTGAAATAGCCTTTTGGACTTTCTTTTCATACGGAATAAGGTAAAGCATCTCGATTGTATTAGAGATGCTTTATTTTTTTGAACGGTTTGGGTAGCACGTATTGTTGTTAAAAGTATACTTAATTAGTAGTCTTTATTGAAATTTTATTATTTTTGTGCTGGATTAATCACATTTTAGGATTATGATGTGATGAAAATGTGGAGTTTTTTAGGATAATACATAATTACGTAAGATATTTATAGTAATAACTATATTTGTCTAAATCAATACATCATGCCTAAGTTGGAAAGTTTGAGTGACGAGGAACTGCTTCTTTTGGTTGCTAAGAACCGGGATGGGGCATTTCATATGTTGTATGAGCGGTATAAGGCTGCGCTACTCATCTATGCAATCAAAAGGGTTGGCGAAGATGTGGGCGAGGATCTTGTGCAGGATGTCTTTATCCGTACTTGGAACAACAGGTATACCATCAATTACCAGGACGATTTCAAAGCTTATCTTTTTACAGCCCTCCGAAGGCGTATCATCGATTATTTCGCCAAGGAGACGAATGCACAGGGCTATCTCGAGGATCTAAAATCTTATGGGAATGAATTTGCTTTTGAAGAGGCCGATGTATCTATCCGTACGCAATCTTTTAGCGATTCTATATTTGCTGTGCTCCATCGCTATGGGCCACAATATCAGGCCATTTTAAAATTGCGCCTACAGGGCTACTCCAACCCCGAAATAGCGAACTTGTTGGGCCTTTCGGAAAAGACCGTGCGCAATCAATATTCATCTACTTTAAAAATCATCAGGTCTAACTTTTCATCGTTTTTACTTTTTTTATTTTTCTAAGGGACAATCGTCCAGCAGCGCCGTTTACCTTAGTATAGCACCATTAGGGCTGGACTAACAATTATGACTATGAAGATTGACGATTCACTATTTGCAAGGTATCAGGCTGGGCAATGCTCCCCAGAGGAGATGGCTGTGATTGAACGTTGGCTGGATCAGCTCGATAAGTTTCCTGAACCCGAAGATGCACGGATGTTAAGCTTATTGGAAAATCTGGATGAAAAGATGCCTTTCATTAAAAAGCCTAAAAAACAATCGACATGGCCGTTGATCGCTGCGGCGAGTATGCTGGTGTTATTGACAACAACGCTGTATCTATATTGGCAGAAACAGTCCGAACGGATTTTATTTGCCAGTATTGAGGAGGTCAAAGCTCCATTGAAATCAAATGCCGTTGTCGTATTGGAAAACAACGAGGAGTTTGACCTGGATAAGCTCAAGCGTAATGACACTTTACAGGCCATAGGTTACCGTATTGTGCGGACTGCTGACGATCAGATTATCTACCTAACTGATGCGGGCAATACCGCAAAGGTGATCTACAATACCATTCGTACAAAGACCGGTGGTACAGCCCATGTACAGCTGGCCGATGGGACGAAAGTTTGGCTGAATACCAATAGTGAACTGCGTTATCCGATCTATTTTGAAGGCAATATCCGCGAGGTGGCCCTCCGGGGCGAAGGTTACTTTGAGGTCGCTAAGCAGGAACGGAATCATAAACGGGTACCATTTTTTGTGCGTGGTGAACAACAGACCATTCAGGTGCTGGGAACGAAATTCAATGCTGATTTTACGGACAACAATGAAACAGCTTTGCTTGAGGGGGCAGTGGCTTTTTCTGATCGGGGATCAAGTCTAGCGCATGCGCATGAAGAAAAATTCACTGTGCGCATCCGGCCAAATCAGGTGTACAATGGCAAACAAATCACCGAAGTAAAAGATATTGAACGTTACATCGACTGGAAGGAGGGGTATTTTGATTTGAATGAGGTCAATGTAGAGCAGCTGTCGCGGAAGTTGAGCGCCTGGTATGGCGTAGAGATTCGCGTAGATGCCAGCGTGGCTCAAGTGCAGCTATTCGGTCGTGTGCGACGCGACAAAAATCTCAAAGAAGTACTCGATCTCATGGCAAAGGTGCATCCGATGAAATATACCATGGAAAATAATTACATATACATCAAATAGAAAAACGACAGACTAACAAAAACTAACCTTATGAAATTGAACGTTTACCATTTTGAAAAAAAAGTGGCGGCTACCGATTTGCCCAAAGATGTCGGTAAGTACCTGTCTAAATTAGTGCTTAGTGGACTACTTTTATCGGTGACTATGGGGATGTCACATGCGCAGAACATTACACTGAAGGAACATAAAAGTTCGATGTATCAGGTGCTGGAAAAAATCCGTAAACAGGCGAATGCTGATTTGATAGGCGATTTGGCTCTCCTCAAGAATAGCAAACCCATCAGTATTCAGGCGGAAAACAAAAATATCATTCAGGTGCTGAAAGAGATCTCTGAAAATCAACCTGTCGACCTGTTATTTCAGAACAACACCATTTTGGTACGCAGAAAGCAACCTACCTCGTCAGGACCGGTCAGCAATCAGCGTCCTCGGCAGGGAGCTGAAAGTTCGGTAGAGCAACATATCAGGGTAAGAGGTCGTGTTCAGGACAATACGGGGAAACCCCTTGTTGGTGTGTCAATCAAAGTGGTGGGTAGCGCCAATAGTGGTGTTTTGTCGGGAGAGAACGGTGTTTTTTTCGTCGTCATGTCGAAGAAGACCGAATTGCTTTTTTCCATGGTGGGCTATGAAAGCAGACGCGTCGAGGTTTCTTCGCCGGAACCATTAACAGTAACGCTCGAGCAGGTAACCAATAAAATTGAGGAAACGGTGGTGACGGGTTATACTAAAGTGCGACGGGACAACTTTACAGGAGCTGCTACGATGGTGACTCGGCAGGATCTGGAGAAATTCAATTCAACCAATATTTTTACGGTGTTGCAAGCGCTGGATCCGTCCTTTAAAGTGGATGAACGTGTCACTGCAGGCTCCAATCCCAATGTGATGCCACAGATCAATATTCGTGGGGTATCGAGTGTCGGGGAGTATGCTGTAAATGCACCCCTGATTATTATGGACGGTTTTGAGGTGCCCCTAACCACCTTGTATGATATTGATGTGAATCGGATAGAGTCTATTTCGATTTTAAAGGATGCCAGCTCCACGAGTTTGTATGGTTCGCGTGGGGGGAATGGGGTGGTG
The DNA here is from genome assembly GCA_050281725.1 of Sphingobacterium sp. Lineage (GTDB taxonomy): Bacteria > Bacteroidota > Bacteroidia > Sphingobacteriales > Sphingobacteriaceae > Sphingobacterium. The sequence continues at coordinate 15,276 of JBMAAL010000084.1, forward strand.
GTCATTGAAACCCGCCTGCCGAAAGACGGTAAGTTTACCGTAACCTATGACATGAAACCTTCGGTGGCGATGGTCGATCTCTCCGATTATAACCTAATGAATGCCGCCGAGAAGCTGCAGTATGAAAAATTGGCCGATCTTTATACTTCCCGAAGCGGAGACCCTTCCTGGGATCTGATCCAGCAGGAAAGCTACAACAACCTGCTCGCCAAGCGGGAAGAGGATGTAGCAGCGGGAGTGAATACGTATTGGTTGAAGCAGCCCGTGCGAAATACGCTTTCCATCAACCATAGTCTGCGGATGGAAGGTGGTGGCAATGGAGTCCGATATAGCCTCGAAGGTGGTTATTTTGACAATAAAGGCGTCATGAAGGAGTCTGGAAGGACGCGTGGTAATGCCGGCTTTACATTGATCTATCGTATTCCTAATGTGATCACATTTCGCAATGTGGGCACTTATCTCTACAGCAAGGCCTACAATAGTCCCTACGGCGACTTTAAAACTTATACCGCACTGAATCCTTATGAACGGATCTACGATGATCAGGGTAATTATAATATCCGCTTCGGTGAACTCGGGCAATGGTATAGTTGGGGGCCAACACTGTATAATCCGTTGTATAATGCAGGACTTGGTTTTCGTGATGAACAGGTGAGCCAAACGCTACAGAACAATATGTCCATAGAGTGGTATGCACTGCCCAAGCTGATTGTGCGGGCTTCGGGAACAATCGTACGTACCATTACAGATCTAGACCGGTACAAATCGCCGTTCCATACGGATTTTGTGACCGTCACCGATGCTAATTTGCGTGGTGCCTACACTTTTGGCAACCAAAACTTTACCAAGTATGAAGGTAAAGTGGATATGCAGTATTCCAATAAATTTGGTAAGCATCAGCTCGTGGCCAATGCGATTGCCGAGATCAGAAAGCAGAATACCGTGGGTAATCTCAATACAGTAACGGGGTACGTGGACGATCGTTTTATGACTCCTCAAATGGCCTTGCAATATGCCGTGGGATCACTTCCGAAGTCGACTTCATTGCCGGTCCGTTCGGTGGGCTTCCTTGGCTCCTTGTTCTACACCTACGACAATAAATACAATGTAAGTGGTACCCTGCGTTCGGATGGCGCTTCGATCTATGGAAGTCAAAATCGTTTTGGTACATTCTGGAGTGCCGGATTTTCGTACAACATGCACAATGAGGAATGGTTCAAAAATAGCTTCTTGACCAAACTGCGATGGTACCTGAATGCGGGGACATCAAGTACCGTAAGTGAATTTAATGTGGGGATGGTGAGTACCGCCTACAACTTTTTTACGGGACAAAACTATTATAATCAGTATGCGGCCATTTATACCGGGCAAGGAAACCCAGCGGTACGCTGGCCTGAACAGCAGCAGCGAAGCATCGGTGGAGAGTTTGGGATTAAAGGCGATCTGCTGAAATTGGATGTTTCCTATTATGATCGGATCACCAACCGTATGATTTCTACGGTGAACGTCGCTCCATCGTTTGGTTTTTACAACGATAAGTTCTTTCAAAATCTGGGAGAAGTACAGAATAAAGGGTTTGAGGTTATGGCCAATCTCCGCGTATTCAACAACACGGCAAAGGATTTTAGTTGGTACCTCTCTGTTGGGGCGGTACAAAACAGGAGCAAATTGAAAGAGATATCCAATGAGCTGCGTACCCTCAACGAGTCGCTTGTGAAGAAAGATAACAAGGGAAATGTGATCCGTCCATCGCAGTTCTATCAGGAAGGCCAGTCGCTGAGTGTTATTCGGGCGGTACCTTCGCTAGGGATTGACCCAGCCAATGGCCGTGAACTATACCGCGACAGAAACGGTAATGTAACCTATCAATGGGATGCCAATAATCAAGAGGTGGTGGGTAATGCGGAGCCAACATTGTATGGAAACGTGGGTACAACGGTTAATTACAAGGGCTTGTCAGTGCAGATCATCGGCAATTACTCCCTTGGAGGAGATATCTATAATCAGACGTTAATGGATAAGATCGAAAATAACTCCCCTTATCTGAATGCCGACCGACGTGTATTGGAAGAACGTTGGAAGCAACCTGGAGACCTCAGCCGATATAAGGCGATCGGTGATCAGTCGGTAACACAGCCTTCGAGCCGTTTTGTGCAGACGGAGTCTTTTTTACGTCTTTCCACGATCAACGTCAACTACTCGTTTAGCAATGCTATCCTCAAGCGGTATAAGCTGGAACGCCTTCGGCTTAACTTCTCAATGAACGATATGTTCCGCTGGAGTACGGTACGCATGGAACGGGGGATAGATTATCCGTATGCCCGTGAATTTAATTTTGGTGTAATGGTTCAATTTTAAAGCATGAAAAAGTTAATAATCGCCATCGCTGTGCTCTGCATACTGTCGGGCTGCGAAAAATTCTTAAATGTCAATCCCACTGATAAAGCTTATGAGGAGGATCTGCTCACAGATCGATCGGGCTTTAGTGCTGCATTGGCTGGTGTATACGAAACCATGAATACGGATACACTCTATGGCCGTGAAATGAAATATGGTTTTATGGAAAGCCTGGTCGGATCGTATAATGTGACCAATTCGGGGCACAACTACTACCGGTCATTTCGGTATGAATACAATTTTGATATACCTAAAAAAACGATTGCCAACATTTGGGGTAAATTTTATCAATGCATCAATCAGACCAATATTATTCTGGCAAACGTAGACCGTATCAAGACGGATGAAAACTACGATCTGATCAAGGGGGAGGCCATCGGCCTGCGGGCATTTTGCCATTTCCAGCTGCTGAAATTATTTGGTCCCGCTATTTCGAACGAAGGGGCTTCGGCACAGGCAATCCCGTACCGTGATGCGGTTGCTTATTCGGCGACGAAGTTTTCTACAGCAGCCGAGGTGATCACCTTATTGGAAAAGGACCTTACGGAAGCTCGTGCTTTGCTAGAAAAAGATCCGATACGTTCGAATGCACGGGATGCTAATTTAAACCAATTTGCTTACGAACATTACAACAGCTTAATTGATTACCGTGGTATCCGAATGAACTATTACGCAATCGTGGCGCTGCAAGCGATGGTCGCACAATGGAAGGGTGATCTAGTTGGTGCGGGCAAGTATGCCGAAGAGCTGATTACGGAGCTTAAGACTACGCAGAGTGTTCGGTTGGCCCTCGCTGGAGAAATAGCTCCGGGTGCTTTTGCGCGTATGCCCATGGAAAATATCTTTGCACTGTTTTCCAGTAAACTGGGCGTGATGGTAAGTTTGGTTTTTGCGCAGCCAGATGCGACTATTTCAAGCTCGACCTCACCCTTTTTATTTCCTAATTATTCGTGGTTGCGAACGAACCTTTACAACAGCTCGGTGCATGGCTCGCTGAATGATGCTCGTTTGGCCAATTGGTTTATACAACCTAATACGGCGTATCCCTGGAAGCTTTCGAAGTACCTATTTGATCTCAAGCGATTGCCTTCAGAGGTCAATTATCGCCCGGCTTATGAAAACAAGATCATTGGACTGCATACCATCTATATGATTGCGGCCGAAAGTAATGCTGCTGCTAATCCAACCAAAGCAATGGAATATCTCAACCTGGTGCGCAAAAGCAGAAACATCAGCACCGACCTTGTACTCAACACAGCTATGACAACCCAACAGCTCAAGGATCTGATTTTTGACGAGATGCGCAAAGAGAATATTGGTGAAGGTTACCTGTTTACGGAATATAAACGCTTGTATAGGGCCATTGACCGACCTACACTGGTACAGCCTAAAAACGAAATATTCAGGCTGCCGATTCCAGATGATGAATTGTTGTATAACCCTCAAAACTAACCGAAATGAAAAGATATATTTTGCTTTTTTGTGCTGCCGTTATACTGGGTGCCTGCAATAAAAACGACAATATGCTCCAATTTGACGAGGCGCAGAGCTACATCTATTTTGCTTATCCAAATGCCAATACCAGATCCGTAGAAAAATACGCAGATAGTGTCTATTATGGATTTGCGCTGGATGCCGATTTGCAACGCAAGGAAAAGACAATTGCGATTCCGATCGGTATCGGCGGGAGGGCGATTGCGAAGGACCGTGGTTATACTTATGTGTTGGAAGATTCGTCCAAATATGATCAAGCTACCGTGAAATTTTCTGCAGCAATGATTGGCGCTAGCCGATATGTGGATACCCTTTTTATCACATTTCAACGTACAGCCAAGATGAAAGCTGAGCCCACGGTTTTGTATCTGCACCTGGAACAAAATGAGGCTTTTGCGCCCGGAAACCTATACAATCAAAAAATACGGATTGTAGTTGACGATATACTGAATGAACCGGCTTGGTGGAATACCTGGAAAAATTATTTTGGCCCTTATCAAAAAGAGGTGTTCCAGCAATGGATGCAGGTCTATCACCTTGGCGCCGACCCTTCACCAGATCTGACAACAGGGGCACCGGGCCCGATATATTATTGGAATAATATGCCTACTTCGGCTATTGCAAGCTGGTATCCTGTCACCTTCAATTATATTCAGGTGCTCAAACAGTATTTTATCGATCACCAGGTCTATCCTGATGGCGACAGTACAAAAGAACGTATTCTATTACCTTAACGATGAAGCAGATGAAATTTATAAACCGATCTTTTATCCTGTTCCTGGCTCTTCTGATTGTAGGAGGCTGTTCTAAGGATCTAGGTAACTATAATTACAAGGACGTGAATACGATAACAATCACGGGCCTGCTGGAAGCTAATCATCCGACGGGGCGAATCTATGAAATTCCTTTTAACGATACGATTCGGTTGAATCCAACAGTGAAGGGGACGCTTTCGGCTAGTGATACGGCACAATTGACCTTTGAATGGAAGGTGGACTCTGTTGCGGTCAGTAAATCGAAAAATCTATTTTATGTGGCCAATAAGCGTTATGGTAAGATCTCGGCCGAGTTTACTGTAACGGACAGGTCTACGGGAATAACAAGCAGCTACAATTGTTTTTTGAATATTGTGAACCCTTACAAATGGGGGTACTATTTACTGACACAGGATAAATCGAAAGCGGCATCACTGTACTGCCTATCGAGCATTACCAAAAAAGCGTCCTTTGATCAGGTTTTATTGCCCAAGTTAGGTAAGCTGGGCCAGAATCCGCTGTCGATCAGTGGGACCAAAAAGTATGGCGCTTCGTCAACAGACTTTTATAACGTGTTGACCATCGGGATTCAGGATGCTGTAAATCCTGTCGTGGTCATTGATTCTAGGGAGTTTGTGCCTACGCTGCTGTACAATTCTTCCAGCTATGTCGGTGGTGGTAATTTTGAGCTTCGTCCAAGCCAGGTGATGAACGATCGATACAATGACGTGATCTATGTGGTTAATAAAGGTAAGTTTCATGTACTGCGGAAGGGCGCTATAGCGCTGCCTGCTTTTATCAATGATCCGACGGATTACCAGGTTGCGCCGAATGGTGTGGCCGCCCCGCTGGGCAACGGAAGATACTTTATGAGTGTCTACGATGAAAAGAATAAAAAGGTGCGGGTGTGGGATAATGGTATTACGGCCAATGAGTATGTTTATATCAATGATTATAAAGATATCCTAGGGCAGGAGCTCATGAATGGAAAGGTATTTTTGGCCTGTAGTTATGCCAATATCCCTTCGATCAACCATATCTACCTCTTTAAACAGGATAATCAATTGTATTCTTATCGTTTGGATTACGCTGCAGATTATAAACCGAAATCGTTCAGTCTACTGGGCTCCGGCCCAATGCCGACAACTGGTTCAATTGGTTATGTCTATTTTGATGGTCCTACAAGCCGTTGGTTTATGGCTATTGGCAAGACTATTTATATGGCCTCTTACCTCGGTGTCGAATTTCAGAAATATGCGCAGCTGCCTGCAGATGCCACTGGAGATATTGTCAAATTTAAGATCCTGGATGGCAAGCTGATGATAGCAACCAATGATCTGACCGCCAGTAAGCCTGGGTCCATCTATATTTATAATGCAAACACCATGGTCTTGGAACAGTCTTTTCCACATGTGGTTGACGAGATCGTCGACCTCCATTTAGGGATATTGACGCAATAAAAACTGTTAGCTCTTAAAACATAATATCATTCATTTAAACATGTATAAATCTTAAAATATGAATTTGAAATCAATAAAATTAGCCATTCCGCTACTACTATTGGGAAGCCAGGCTGCTTTTGGACAGTTAGCTGCAAAAAAAGGAATCACTCAGGAGGAGCTATATAAGCATCTCAATGGCTTGTTCCAGAAAGGTACAGATGATTCGAAGGCAGAAATTTTGAAGGAAGCTGAATTTCTAGCGAAATCAAAAAAAGAGGAAGACCAATTGCTAGCAGGGCAGATCTATACCGGTTTGCAAAAAGCAGATAAGGCCGATGCGATAAAGGCGGGTATCGCCAAAAAGTTTCCAAAGGGAATTACCGCACGAAATGAAGCTTTCGGTAAACTGTTTAAAGCGGATAATCAGACTGCGGCACAATTAGAAGAGCAGTATATTAGCTTGGTTAAAAAGTTTCCGGAAAATAGCTATACCGAAAAAAATAGAGGAATCTATGGTTACGGCATGGGGACTATTGCACAACAGTATGCAAAAGAAAAAAACTTGGATAAGGTCAGTTATTATTTGGATCTATTGAAACCCAAAGACAATTATGCTAACGCTGTTTTTGCGATCGGACGCGAATTAAACCGGCAAAAAGAGTACACTTTTTCACAAAAGATGCTTGAACCCGTCTATTTCAATCTAAATCAGCTGAAATCTGAAGGTAAGAAAACTGCGGGTGGTCAATACCTGGGGGCTATCGGCCTGCAGTATGCGGACGCTTTAATGGGCAACAAGGATGTGGATAAGGCGCTTGAAGTATTGGACAAAGTGCGTTCAGAATTACCGTCCGAATCGGCAACGATTGCCTATGCCAAGGCGCTGCAGGCAAAAGGGCGCGATCTGGATGCTTTTCAACTTATTGAAAAGGAAGTTGTCAAAGAAGGGAAAGAGCCCAAAATGATGGAAGTACTGCTGCCTTTGTACAGTAAACTGAATAGCGGACTGTCGGATACGACGACTTATCTCAAAGCGCTAAATGGACGTATTGACGAAATGCTGGTGACAAAACTGAAGGGTGAAATGATCAAAAAGGAAGCACCTCAATTTTCGTTGGTGGATCGTTCGGGCAAGGAAGTATCTTTGGCAGGCCTGAAAGGAAAGGTGGTTGTACTTGACTTTTGGGCAACCTGGTGTGGACCATGTAAAATGTCATTCCCAGGCATGCAAGCTGCAGTCAACAAATATGAAGGTGATCAAGAGGTAGTGTTCTTGTTTATCAATACCTGGCAAAAGGAGGAAAACTATAAGGAACTCGTCAACAACTTTATCAACGACAATAAATACAGTTTCCATGTCCTATATGATGAGATGAAGGAGAAGGATAAGTCTGTAGTTTCGGCCTACGGTGTTAGTGGCATCCCTACGAAAGTGGTGATTGATAAAGACGGTTTTATTCGCTTTAAGTCGTCAGGTAGTGGTTCGGATGTCGAAAAGATCGTTAACGAAATTTCAAACAAGATCGAGTTAGCAAAAAAGGGGTAAGGTATCCTTCAAGATAAAACCGTGATTTGACGGTCAAAAATAAGCAGGATAATATTCCGGAAAGTCCATGATCAGCCAATCTTCAAGTTTGGCTGATTATGGACTTTTGTTTGTTTGGTTTTAAGCTACAATTTCTATCGGATTTCCCTCCGGATCAAGCACGACGCTTTCATAATAACCATCCCCCGTAGTACGGGGCTCGCTTTCGACAATATAACCATCCGACCGTAATTGCTCGGTCAGATTATCGACAGCATCCTTTCCACCGACGCTAATGGCCAGATGGGTATAGCCTTTGTTGAGGCTCCTATCAGCCGCGGCAGTAGTAATATCAATACGATTCATAATCTCCAAACGCGCGCCGGATTCGCGGAATTTAAGAAAGTAGGATGAAAACCCTTTCTTCGGGTTATGGTACTTTTCTCCGCTTACAGTACCAAAGTATTTGGCGTAAAAAGCACGTGTTTTCTCAAGATCATCGACCCATAGGGCGAGGTGTTCTATTCGCATGGCAAATCTTTTTGTTTAATTATATTGCAATATTATGCAAATTTGCATAATATTGCAATATAAAATTTATCAGATATGTTGAACGAATCAATATTAAAGGCTAAGGTAGCGACACAGGTTATGTTTTTGGTATGTGGCCTCGCGTTATCAAGCTGGGCACCGATGGTACCTTTCGCCAAGGACCGTCTTGGTCTGAATGACGGAGAACTGGGGCTTTTACTGTTATGTTTGGGTGGTGGTGCACTATTAACGATGCCGCTTACTGGGTTTTTCATCGGGAAAGTTGGGAGCAGACGAGTGATTTTGATTTCAGGTTTGATAGCTGCCGTAGTGCTCCCTGTACTGTTAATGGTAACCAATAGCTATTTGATGGCCTGTGTTCTTTTTATATTTGGCTGCAGTATAGGTGGTATAGATGTGGCCATGAATGCACATGGTGTGCAGGTTCAAAATGCAATGGGTAAACCCATAATGTCATCTTTACATGGACTGTTCAGTGTAGGAGGGCTATTTGGATCGATCGGCTTGGGTTTTCTGATAAAGATGGGGTTAGTTCCTATTTATGCAGCCGTTACTATAGCCATTCTTTTAATACTGCTACTGATCTTACAATATCGAAAGTTGCTGAGCTACCAAAAGGAAAAAGAAATCATTGTCCAGTTTTCCCATATTGATGAAACTCAGGTTTCAAAAAAAGGATTTCAATGGCTTAGGTGGAGTGTGCTGATACTTGGGCTGATGTGTTTCATAGCCTTTCTGTCGGAGGGAGCGATGTTGGATTGGAGTGCGATATTCTTGCGGGACCACAAAGGCGTATCTCCGGAGTTTACGGGAATTGGATATGCGGCATTCTCCGTTGCGATGGCGGTGATGAGATTGCAGGGAGACCGATTAGTAAGTAAGCTGAATAGTAAAGTGGTGGTTATCGGTGGGAGCCTATTGGCGTCATTAGGCATTTTGATCGTAGTGTGTAGTCCTTGGTTATCGCTAACGCTCATTGGATTTGTCCTTTTGGGACTGGGAGCCGC
>JBMAAL010000085.1:0-23831 GCA_050281725.1 Sphingobacterium sp.
CCAACGCAAAAAGATTTCCAACAATATCATATCAATAGCGATATGCAAGCTGATCCTGCAGTCGTATCAATCTACGAACCCTTCAAACACAAAATGGAAGCGGAGATGAATCGTGTGATTGGACATGCGGACAAGGCATTGACAAAAGAGAAAACTGCGGAAACATTAATGGGTAACTTTTTTTGTGAAGCCTTGTTGTGGATGAGTAAACATGATGCCCATAACCCTGCGGATTTAGCGTTCGCAACAAAAGGTGGGATTCGAAATGATCTTAAAGCAGGCGATATTACAGTGGGACATATTTTCGAGGTTATGCCCTTTGAGAACACATTGACTATACTCGAACTCAAAGGTAGTCAGATTCGTCAGCTTGCTGATTATATTGCTACAACACATGGTCAACCCATCGCTGGAATGACATTGACAATTACAGACAACAAAGTTCAGGACGTTAAGATTAAAGGTCAAGCTATTGAAGACAATAAGTTATATAAACTAGTGACCTATGATTATCTTGCCAATGGTGGTGACAACCTCACCCTATTGACACAACCGGTGTCGCGGGCTAATTATCCGCAACGTATGCGTGAAGGTTTGATTGAATATGTGAGCGAATTAACGAAAGAAGGCAAAAAAGTAAATGCAGAATTAGATGGAAGAATTAAAATCAATTAACCGGAGATCTTTTATCAAGCAAGTTGGTGGATTTTCTGCTGCGGTTGCTTTGGGATCACTTCCTTTTCAAGTCGACGCGAAGAGTAAAAAGGTAAAACTTACAATTTTACATACCAACGATGTTCATAGCCGTATTGAACCGTTTCCAATGGACGGCGGCAAATATCAGGGATTGGCTGGTGTTGCGCGCCGAAGCACTCTGATCAATAAAATCCGCAAAGAAGAAGAACATCTTCTATTACTCGATGCAGGCGATATGTTTCAAGGTACCCCCTATTTTAATCTTTTTGGAGGAAAACTTGAACTTGATCTCATGACAAAGTTGGGTTATGATGCCGGGACATTTGGAAATCATGAATTTGACAATGGCCTAGACGGTCTTGTAAAGTACCTGGATCACGCTAAATTTCCGTTCTTAACGGCCAATTACGACTTTAAAGGAACCGTACTGGAGGGCAGAACCCAAGATTATACCATATTCCATAAAGGTGGAATAAAAATAGGTGTATTTGGACTAGGGGTAGATATTGAAGGATTGGTTGACCCCAATAACTTCAAGGGGATGAAATATTTGGATCCTATTGAAGTTTCCAACAAGGTGGTCCGCATATTGAAAGAAAAACACAAATGTGATTTGGTCATCTGTTTATCGCATTTGGGCTATCAATATGAAAACGACAAAGTGTCGGATCTGATCCTTGCCGCTAAAACCTCAAATATCGATCTCATTATCGGCGGACATACCCACACCTTCTTAAATGAACCAACACTGGTTACAAATTTAAAAGGAACGAAGACCGTTGTGAATCAAGTCGGTTTTGCTGGGATTAACCTAGGACGTATTGACTTTATTATGGAACCAGGGTCTGAGAAGAAACAAATGGTAGCAAGTACCTATCAGGTCGATCCTACAATTCCGGAGTCCATGTTGGCATAATATAATCTAATTTTAACAAATGCCAAGTTGACTAATCAATTTGGCATTTTTTTTACCAATACTATAAGAAGACGTATGAAGTAAAAACTTATACGGTCTATACACGCTGATTCGTCATTCAATGAAAAGAATTTTATCGATTTACCTCGACTCCTTTAAGGGACTGTCTCAAGCCGCATGGCTACTTGCCATAGTGATGCTCATTAATAGAATGGGAAGTATGGTGATTCCCTTTCTTGGCCTCTACATGACCCAGGTTCTACATTTTGACATTAAACAAGTCGGTGTGGTATTGATGAGTTATGGATTCGGCTCCGTTTGTGGTTCCTATATAGGTGGCTGGCTGACTGACCGGATTGGCAGCTTCAAGGTTCAGTTCGGAAGTCTGGTATTGGCCGCCCCTTTATTCTTACTGATCCCACATTTTAAAGAGGTACAGTCCTTATCCATCATGATTTTTACGTTAAGCTTAATCTTTGATGCCTTCAGACCTGCAAATTCGGTGTCAGTGGCGAGTTATGCTAAACCGGAAAATATCACGCGTGCTTTTTCATTGAATCGTCTTGCTATAAATTTGGGATTCTCGATCGGCCCAGCCGTGGCTGGATTTTTGGCTACCATCTCATTCAATTGGATCTTTTATGGAAATTCTTTTGCCGTCCTTTGCGCTGCAGTTATTTTCTTTGTCTTTTTTCATAAACGAGAAAAAAGAAGTGATATCAAATCAAAAAAAGAGATTTCGCCTGAAAACGAATTGACTCAAAAAGGACGAAATCCGTATACAGACCTGCCGTTTGTCTTATTCAATATCTTTTGTTGTATTTTCTCCTTTTGTTTCTTTCAGCTGATTACGACTTTACCTCTTTTCTACCGTGAGGTTCATCATTTGAACGACCATCAAATCGGATTTTTGCTGGGTTGGAGTGGTTTTGTCATTGTATTACTGGAGATGTTTATTGTCCATATTGCAGAAAAGAGGTTTTCATTAATTAATACCCTCGTCTTCGGAACCTTATTGTGTGCCAGCTCTTATGCCATGCTAAATTTTACAGGCGGACTTGGTTGGTTATATTTCACATTCTTTATTTTTGGTCTTGGCGAGATGCTGACATTGCCCTTTATGGCAACGGTTTCTGTCAATCGGTCCACTCCAAAAACCCAAGGTGCCTACATGGGCTTCAATTCACTCGCTTTTTCGGCTGCAAATATATTTTCGCCGCTCTTGGGAACCAGAATTGTCGATTCCTTTGGTTTTACAACACTATGGTGGGCAACTGCATTGACCTTATCTGCAACGGCGATCGGGTTCTATTTGGTTCTGAGATGGATGAAATAGCGTAAACTCAATAAACAAAAAATGGGTGTATTTAATTCTAAATACACCCATTTTTTGTTTATTGATTGATAACCTACCAAATTTTGATACGCTTATCTACCGGAACAAACATTTTGTCCCCGTTCTTCGTATCCCAAGCCTTATGGAAAGCATCCAGGTTAATGATTGGGGCAAAAGCACGGTACTGTGCCGGAGAATGTGGATCAGTTTTTACTTGATTGACCACAAACTCATCTGTAGTCTTCGTTCTCCAGATAGTTGCCCAAGAAAGGAAAAAGCGCTGATCCTGCGTAAAACCATCTATTAACCCAGGATTTCCCTTATCGTTCAGATAAAGTTGTAATGCATCAAAAGCAACTGATGAGCCTCCTAAATCCCCAATATTCTCCCCTAATGTAAAGCGACCGTTCACAAAAACGCCCGGTACAGGTTCGTAGGATTCAAATTGACGTACCAAAGCATCAGCTGCCGCTTCAAATTTCGCCTTATCACTGTCGCTCCACCAGTTGTTTAGGTTTCCATTCCCATCGTATTTCGCACCCTGGTCGTCAAATCCATGCGAAAGTTCGTGACCAATTACTGCACCAATACCACCAAAATTAACTGCGGCATCAGCCTTATAATCATAGAATGGGGACTGAAGAATGGCTGCTGGAAAGACAATTTCGTTAAATAATGGACTATAATAAGCGTTTACAGTCTGTGGCGTCATCCCCCATTCAGATTTGTCCACTGGCTTATCTTGTTTGGCCAAATTTTGGTAAAATGCCCATTTACTTGATGATAATACATTTTCATACAACGATGTACCAACATCAAGTTTGCTATAATCCTTCCATTTATCCGGATAACCAATTTTAACTTTAAACTTAGCCAGTTTGTCCAATGCCTTTACTTTCGTTTCATCCGACATCCACGTCAGTCCCTTGATATGCTGTCCGAAAGCTTTAACAAGATAGCTTACAAGCTCTTCAGCTTCAGCTTTAGCCTTTGGAGGGAAATTTTCTTTCACATACAATTTCCCCAATAGCTCACCTGCAATCGAATTGACAAATTCCACACCACGCTTATCTAAAGCACGCTGCTCCTTTTGGCCTTTTAACTTACGACCCCAGAAATCAAAATACAGATCATTTAGGTCCTGTGTAGTATATGACGCTGCATTATTTAAGATATGGAATGTCAATATCTCTTTGATCACCGGTAGATTTTCAGGATTGAAAACTCGATCCAAATTTTCATAATACTTTATTTCCGGTACAATAACAGTATCAGCCTTGAAACCGACATCCTTTAGGTACTTTGCAATATCGACGTTTTTCACTATTTTTTTTAGATCTGCTACAGCGATCGGATTATATCGCCCATTTGCATCACGTGATTGCTCAACGGTTTTAAGGTTTGCAGCCAGCTGCTTTTCAAAGGCAACAATTTTTGGACCTTTTAAATCCTTAGTAACTTGGCCTGATTTAGCATAAATTGCAGAAATATAATTGGAATAGTCCGTTAATGTTTCTTCGTTCTTCTTATCGTTTACTTGATAATAAGAACGTCCAAGCCCTAGACTTCCTCCGCCAAGGTATATCGTATTAATATCGGAATTTTTAAGATGCGCATATACATAGCCACTAAAAAAAGGATTTCCACCAATGGGCGCTACCTCAACAAGATATTTGTATAAATCATCAAAATTCTTGATTGCTGCAATTTTAGCGAGATAAGGTTTAACAGGTTCTAAACCAAGTTTATTACGTGTTTTCATATCTACAAATGATTTATACAAATCACCTATCTTCTGATTGTCTGTACCCTTTTGGAATTGCCCAGTTAGCGATTCTTGCAAGACCTTCAAAGTAGCAATATCGGTATTTTCACGCAACTCGTCGAATGAACCCCAACGCGCTTTATCAGAAGGTATTTTAACTGTTTTCATCCATTGTCCGTTCACAAAATTATAAAAGTCGTCTTGAGGACGAACACTCTTATCCATGTAACTCACATTGATTGCATTGTTTTGCGCATGGCCTGCCAATGAGCCACAGACTAACAAGGCTGCTAAAAGTAGATTTTTCTTCATATAAAAATTTAGTTTGTTTATCGCTATACACAAACTTAAGAAAAGTTCTTCTATTGTTGATGCAACAAATATGGTTCTATTGACAACTAAAATTAACGGGGATAATTAGGTCTTCGTTTTATTACGTGTTGATTTACGTAGTACAAGGATAAAAATCAGTAAGAATAAGGCAACAGCGGCAATCCAGACCCAGGGATTGGCGTACCATAACGTACCATTCGCTTCTTTGAGTTTTTGATTTTCTTCAAGGGTAACTTGAGATTTCAACAAAAAAACTGAAAAAACAGAACAAACTAGTAAAGCAGTCTTTTTCATATTTAATCACTTGATATGAATAGAATGCTATTTTAGTTGTTTTTGTTTGAAATGAATTAAATTATCCTTGTTTGATTTCGCCTAAGTAAACCACATCTTTTAAATCAAAAGGAGTTTCTTGATATACAAAGTAATTCAACCAATTATTGAAAAGCAGATTCGCATGGCTTGTCCAACGCACTAGAGGACGATTCTCGGGATTGTCATCGACATAATAATTTGCTGGCATAGCAATCTGCTGCCCTTTTTCTAAGTCTCTTTTATACTCTTCATCCAGTGTAAAAGGAGCATATTCTGAATGTCCCGTCAAATAAAATTCTCGTCCTCCGCGTGAAGAAACAATAGCAATACCTGCTTCTGGCGATTCCGAAAGAATTTCTATCCCCTCTTTTGCCAGGAGATCATCCTTCTCAATGGTCGTATGGCGGCTGTGCGGTATAAAGAACTCATCATCAAATCCACGAAATAACGGATGTCTTTTGTTTAACGTAGTATGCTTAAATACTCCAAAAAGCTTTTCCGCTAATGGCTTCTTCTCTACACCATAGAAATGATACAATGCGGCTTGAGACGCCCAGCAGATATACAAACTTGATGTTACATGGGTTCTTGCCCAATCGAAGATGGTCTGAATTTCAGACCAGTAGGTAACTTCCTCGAATGCAACCATTTCAACTGGAGCTCCAGTAATAATCATTCCGTCGTAGAAATTCTCCTTAACCTCTGTTAAGCTCTTGTAAAACATTTCCAAATGCTCTTCGGGGGTATTCTTTGAAACATGCGTTTCAAGTCGCAAAAATTCCATTTCTACCTGCAAAGGATTATTTGACAGCAAACGAATAAAATCTGTCTCTGTCGTAATTTTAAGCGGCATTAAGTTCAGCACTAAAACGCGAAGCGGTCTAATGTCCTGCTCATTTGCTCTTAAATCACTCATGACAAATATATTCTCCTTTTTCAACAGCTCAATGGCAGGAAGGTTATTAGGAAGTTTGACCGGCATAGATAATTTCTCCTTATACAATTAGCATGCAAAATTAGCAAGAAAATGCCATAAATGCTAAATGAAACATAAATTATCTTCCATTATATTGCTATAGTCTCCAACACTAAAAGCTATTCCTTACTTAAATCCATTAGGGATTTCCTGAATTTCTCCGACCCAAAATTCATTCCACCTACATGCTTAATGACGAGCTTGCCAGCCTTGTCCAAAATAATTGTTGTGGGTATGCTTTTGGTCGTCAATCCATTCGGTAAGGCCGAATTTAATTGATAGACAGGGAGACTATATTTCCTTTTCGCCATAAATTTCTTCGAGGTGCTAAGATTTCCATCCATATCGACAGCCAAAATAACAATACTGTCGTTGCCCTTAAAGTCCTTATAGAGTTGATCCAAGGAAGGCATCTCAGCTAGACAAGGTGGACACCATGTTGCCCATAGATTAATCAGCACGACTTTCCCTCTGAGCTGATCTAAGCTCACCACCTTATTTTTACTGTCCCTAAAACTAAGATCGTATCCTTCGATCCTGCCCTTATCCTCCTCCTCGACAACACAACGCTTGCTTGCTTTACCAAAAAATGGACTACAAAACAACAAACTTACCAATAAAAGGAGATTACAATTTACTCTTTTTGTCATACAACACTATTTCAAAGCCTAAACATTAACATAACGTTTGTATTCCAGTTTGATTGTTTTTACATCAGAAAATTAATCAAATTTCTTCACCCTATTTTTAATGCTACTTTTGCATTAAGTAGGTTTAAATTCCGATTTGGAATACAAAAGCTATATCTAAAAGATATTACAAACAAATTTAAGGATATGCATATTATATACTATGAAAATAAGTAAATGAATATGAGCAAAGAGAAATCAATACGAGAAATTGAAATTAATGGAAAAGTTTACCAGTATAGTTCTATTAAGGATCTTCCTGAAGGTAACATTGCACACTTACCATTCAGTATCCGGATACTACTGGAAAATGTATTGCGTAACCATGATGGGTTCAGTATCACGGACGAACATGTTAATACCTTGATTCATTGGACTCCACAACCTATCGACAAAGATATACCCTTCAAACCAGCTAGAATTTTAATGCAGGATTTCACCGGAGTACCTGCTGTAGTCGATATGGCGTCGCTACGTGCCGAATTTATCCGTCATGGCAAAGATGGACAAAAAATAAATCCTGCCATCCCGGTGGATCTGGTCATTGATCATTCCGTTCAGGTCGACTACTTTGGTACAGACTACTCGTATGACAAGAATGTCGAGTTGGAATATGAGCGTAACCGCGAGCGTTATGAACTCCTTAAATGGGCACAGAAGGGATTAAAAAATTTTACCGTTGTTCCTCCGGGTATGGGTATCTGCCACCAGGTCAATTTGGAATACCTTGCCAAAGGAGTAATTGAACGCGACAACTGGCTTTTTCCTGATACATTAGTAGGCACTGATTCACATACACCAATGGTCAATGGCATTGGTGTATTGGGCTGGGGAGTTGGCGGCATTGAGGCTGAAGCAGCCATGCTTGGACAACCGATTTTTTTCACTTGTCCAGAAGTAATTGGGCTGAAGCTCACCGGTAAAATACCCGATATATGCACCGCTACAGACATGGTTCTTTCCATCACAAAAATACTTCGCGATAAAGGTGTTGTTGGTAAATTTGTGGAGGTATTCGGAGAAGGGTTAGACACCCTGTCGGTCACAGACCGTGCGACAATATCAAACATGTCTCCGGAATTTGGCTGTACAGTTACATATTTTCCAATTGACGAAAGAACCCTAGAATATATGTATAGCACCAATAGAAGTGCTGAACAAATAAAAATTGTTGAAGATTATTGTAAAAGCAACCTGCTCTGGCGTACAGGTAAGGAGGAGATTCAATATTCTTCGGTTGTTGAATTCGATTTATCCAGTTTGGAGCCCACTGTATCTGGTCCCAAAAGACCACAAGATAAAATACTCGTTAAGGATCTGAATGATAAGTTTTCGCAGCTCCTAGACAGCGAACACCATCGACAATACGTCCCTGTTCTACAGCGCTCGGAATCTGCTTGGCTTGCCGACGGCGGGTCTGGTACGGAGTTTACCTTTGGTAAGGTACCTGTCGAACATGATTCACCGCATGAAGTTATCCAAGAGTCTATTCATGCCGTTCGCATCAAGCACAATCATAAAGAATATATTGTTAGCGATGGAAGCATTGCTATTGCTGCCATAACAAGCTGTACCAATACCTCGAACCCTACTGTCATGATCGGTGCCGGATTATTGGCCCGTAACGCTATCGAGCGTGGACTTCGGACCAAATCTTGGGTAAAGACCTCCTTAGCCCCTGGTTCAAAAGTCGTTACACAATACCTTGAAAGATCAGGGCTTAGTGCTGATCTCGATGCCCTGCGTTTTCACACTGTAGGCTACGGTTGTACCTCCTGTATTGGCAACTCGGGACCTCTGCCACCTCAAATTGCAGAAGCGGTAGAAAAAGGTGAATTGATTGTTGCTTCTGTGCTCTCCGGGAATCGAAACTTTGAGGCACGTGTTCACCCTCAGGTAAAAATGAATTTCTTGATGTCGCCAATGCTTGTTGTTGCCTATGCGCTAGTCGGAAGAGTTGATATTAATCTCTTGGAGGAACCGCTCGACTACGACCCGAATGGTCAGCCCGTATATCTGAAAGATATTTGGCCAAGCCGCGAGGATATTATGGAAACCGTCAATGCCTGCGTCAAACAATCGGATTTTCAAGAAGTTTATGATGTCATCTTCGATGGATCAACAGACTGGCAAGAACTTGAAGTGAATCTGGATCAAAATTACCAATGGGACAACACGTCTACCTACATTAAAGAATCACCCTTTTTCGAAAATTTACAGGCTGTTCCAAATCCGATACAAGATATCCAAAATGCAAGGGTGCTACTTTATCTTGGTGATTCGGTTACAACGGATCATATCTCGCCTGCAGGGTCATTCAAAGAAGACACTGCAGCTGGGCAATACCTCAGAGCACATCAGGTAAGTAAAGAAGATTTTAATTCGTATGGATCTAGACGTGGGAACCACGAAGTTATGATGCGTGGAACATTTGCCAATGTGCGTATTAAAAACAAAATTACTGATCGTGAAGGTGGATTTAGCCGTTATTTCCCAAGCAATGAGGTGAAGACGGTGTATGAAACCGCAATGGAATATCGCAAAAATAACACTGCACTCATTGTGCTGGCAGGAAAAGAGTATGGTTCGGGTTCCTCAAGAGATTGGGCTGCAAAAGGAACATTCCTGCTCGGCGTAAGGGCGGTTATTGCTGAAAGTTTCGAGCGTATTCACCGAAGTAATCTTGTTGGTATGGGGGTGGCACCACTTGTATTTATCAATGACGAAAATGCAGAGAAATTAGGACTAGATGGAACAGAAGTGTATAGCATCACGGGACTTGAGAACGATTTAACACCCCATAAACTCCTCTCGGTAAAGGCGGTGCATGACAGTGGAAAAACAACCACATTTCAAGTGAAAGCAAGGCTCGATTCAGCGATTGAAATCGAGTATTTTAAGAATGACGGTATTCTACAATATGTGCTACGGCAGTATTTAAAAAACAACTAACATTGTGCAAATTGAAGAATCGAAATAGCTAAAAAGTAAAGGGCACTCTAGATTAGAGTGCCCTTTAACAACTATATTAAAACCTACCAGAGTTCTACAATACTTCAGTCTTGCCCCAGAATTATGTTTTTATGGCTATGCCAAATATAGTTGTAAAAACTTATCCTTTTTATCCCTGAAATCAGGTATTTTGCGTGCAATCGGATATAGCGCATAGACTTTATTTTAATGTAAAATCATTCGGGAGAATTGCTTATTTTCGCTAAAATCAATGCCAACAGCATACAAAATGGAAGAACTTATCGAACAAATAATCACTAAACAAACATGGACACCTGAACTGGAACAAGTTCAAGAATTCTACAAATGTACTTTTGAGCAATGTGATTTTCAGAACGCAGAACTGGTAGACCTCATTTTTACAAATTGTGAATTTAAATCGTGTAATCTTTCCAATGTCACTCTCAAGGGTACGCAACTAGATCATGTTGTTTTTAATGATTGCAAAATGCTAGGTATACACTTTAATGAATGTAGTTCATTTTCCTTTCATGTCAATTTCAGCAACTCGGTTTTGGATTACTCCTCTTTTTTTGAACGAAATATAAAGAAGTTTCAGTTTGATCACTGTTCGCTGCAACATGTAGATTTTGAACGAGCCAATCTGCAACAGGCGGTGTTTAGAAAAGCGAATTTGTTAAATGCCCGTTTTATACAAAGCAATCTCGAAGACTGTGATTTTCGGTCCTCCATCAATATCCAGCTCGATCCAGAGGTCAATCGAATGAAAAAAAGTAAATTTGGTCGGGAACAGCTGCCGGGACTATTGCTTAAATATCAGTTGGCCATCGATTAAATCTCAGAAAGGGGTTCGATAAGGGCCTGAAGATCGCTTTATGAGATTGGCTCGCTTTCGATTTATCGTTAAATAACGGATTTCAGGGATAAAACACCTTACTTTGAATCAGGATATTTGTCTTTCAAAGTTTAAGAAGATGAAAAAAATATCCCTATCGTTCGCAGCTATCTTGGCGGCCAGCACCATGTCGTTTGCACAAATCAATAAAGCATTCAAGATCAACTATGCCATTACCTATTCCGTCGATCCTAGCGAAGAAGCGCAAGCAGCTCCAGTTTCTGTCTATGAAGCTTATGTTAACAATGATAAAATAAAAGTTGTATCAGCTTCCGGAGATGGCGAAGAGTCCATCTTTCTCGTTAAAAAAAATGAAGAGCAATCGGTTATATTGTACCCAGGACTAGCAAAATATGTCGTAAAAGAAAATGAGCTTAGCTCACATGCGATCAAACTTGTCCCAAACCAGACGAAAATGATCGCTGGTTATCCCTGCAAACTAGCGCAGGTAGAAATTCCTGTTTCGGAAGATAACGGGGAAAACAGCACCCTATCGATTTGGTATAGCGATAAATTGCCAGTCACCTATTGGGAGGGGTTTGATCTATTCAAAAAACTCCCTGGGGCCGTGCTGCAGCTAACAACGCCGCTTGGGATGAATATGACTGCTCAAAACATCACCGATAGCCAACTGGACGAAAAGGATTTTATTGTACCTGAGGATTATGAACAAGTAGCATCAATTTATGACGACGAAGAAGATTCGGAAGAGAGCAACCAGATTGCTGAAAACCTCTATTTATTTGAAGATGCTGCAACTAACCTTTTGGGGGTAAAAGACGACGATGAAAAAACAATTGTGCCAGCACAATACCTTTACATCGCTCCATTTGTTGGCGACCTGAGTATAGTTCAATATAAAGATGAAAAATATGGTGCAATTAATCTCACCGGTAAACCAATCCTCCCCTTCCAATACGATTATTTAGGTTACGATGACCATCTCGGCCAACTGGTTTTTGGACTAAACGAAAAATATGGGGTCATGGATAAGTCTGGTAAAATTTTGATCCCAGCAAATTATGATATGATATCATTCATTAACGGGGGCTATGCTGTATTTCAAGTGAAAGATAAATATGGCATATTGAATCAAGCGGGTAAAATAATTGTCCCGGCAACGTATAGCTTTATTTCTGAAAATAATGCAACGCATTTCGTCAGCATCGAGAACGACAAGTATAATCTTACTGATATTAAGACCAATAAAATCGTTGCGCCCGACTACGATTTGATTTCAATTACCGAAGAACCCAATCTTTTCCTTGCAAGCAAAGGTGGAAAGTATGGGTATTTAGATGGTCAGGGAAAAGTTGCAATACCATTTATATACAGTGGGGCTACCTCGTTCAGTGATGGTGTGGCTTCTGTTTCATTAGCGGATTCGGATGACGTAATTTTGATTAATACAAAAGGTGAACGTGTAGAAATCGATGCTGCGGCAGAGGTGACAGAGGTAATTTAAGGATCAGAAACCAAAAAAGGCTGCGGATATCTCTGCAGCCTTTTTTTGATTATACTGTTGCTGATCATCGGAGATCAGTATGGGTTTATTTTTTCTTTTTAAACAGCATTTTTCCGATCGTAAATAAAATTACCACGATAATACCTCCCCCTAAGCCAAATAAAAGCTCTTTTATCATGCTTGGCAGAGCTGGTAGTGCGTGATGTAAGAAATCAATATAATGCGCAAATATTCCGCCTGAAACCAAAATTAAAGCAAATGTACCAACCACAGCCAATAACTTGATAACAAAGGGCAGCGCACGGACTAAAAAACGGCCTAGACTCGCAACAGGGCCTTTCTCACGGGAGGTTTTAATCAATTTATAACCGGCATCGTCCATCCGAACGATAAGTGCTACAATACCATAGACTCCAACTGTGGCTAAAAAAGCAACAACCGAAACCGTAATAATTTGCAAGGATAAGCTTTTTCCAAGAACTGTTCCTAAAGCGATAATGACGATTTCCACAGAAAGAATAAAGTCTGTCGTGATAGCTGATTTTACCTTCGCTTTTTCAACGGCAACTGAGTTTTCAGCGACGACAGTCTCTACTTTTGTTTCTTCTGTAGGATGTTTGCGGTGAAACAGGTATTCAATAATCTTCTCAACACCTTCAAAAGCAAGATAGAAACCGCCCAAAATTAAGATATATTTTATGGCAATTGGAAAAAAGACGTTCAGTAATAATGCAATAGGTACAATGATCAACTTATTGAGCAGCGAACCCTTTGTAATTGCCCATAAAACTGGAAGCTCGCGTGAAGCCAAAAAGCCAGTCGCTTTCTCTGCATTAACCGCTAAATCGTCACCTAAGATTCCAGCAGTTTTTTTTGTTGCGATTTTGCTCGCTACTGCTACATCATCCATCAACGCTGCAATATCATCTAGTATTGCAAATATTCCTGAAGCCATATTTATATAAAAATTGAACGTAAAAATATAAATTTAATTCAATTTTGAACTAAAGAATTTAATCCATTTGTAATATTAAGCTACATTACATTTGATTTAAATACGTAATTTTAATACTACAAGGATAACCGTTATGAAAAATTCACTTACACTGCAGGAACAGTCAATGCTACTTGAAACGCTAAAACAAAGGTTTCAGAAATTTCCTAAAAGACATCCACAGATCAGTTGGGATGAGGTCGCGTATAAATTACTTGAAAATCCCCAGAAATTGTGGAGCTTGTTCCAAATGGAAAAGAGCACCGGCGAACCCGACCTTATTCTGATTGATCCAAACAAAAAACAGTATGCTTTTGTGGATTGTGCTGAAGAAAGTCCCAAAGGAAGAAGAAGCCTATGTTTTGACCAAAGAGCCTTGGATGAAAGGAAGGAAAACAAGCCTATCGGAAATGCTGTCGAAGAAGCTAAAAAAATGGGCACTGAGCTTCTCTCTGAAGAACAATATCGCCAACTTCAACAATTTGGTGAATTTGATTTAAAAACATCCAGCTGGATACAAACACCAGATGCCATCCGCAAGCTTGGAGGCGCCCTGTTCTGTGACCGGCGTTACAACCAAGTCTTTACCTATCATAACGGCGCAATCTCCTATTATGCCGCACGTGGGTTTCGATCCATACTTTTTCTTTAAAAGTTCCTAACCTTCAAATTTAAAACCTATATGAAAACAATCTTAATCGCCATCCTGCTCTTTTGCTGGGGAGCTGCCCAACCGCTTTTTTCACAAGTATCTTTTCCATCCTTCTTGGAAGGGACATGGAAGGTGGACAATAAAGAGCAATACGAACAATGGGATCGTATAAATGAACATGAATTAAAGGGCCTTTCCTATACGTTGAAAAATGGTCAAAAGATCGTCAGTGAATACCTAAAATTGACCAAAATAAAGGATAAAGTCGTATATACAGCACTGGTCATCGGACAGAACAATGGGAAAGAAATCAATTTTGAGCTAAGTTATCAGGATAGTACCTATTCTTTTGTCAACGAGGCCCATGATTTCCCCAATTACATTCGGTATACACCTCTTGCTACAAACCGACTTCATATTGTCGTAGAAGGAAAATCGGGAAAAGCCAGATCTTTTTACGCGAGTAAAATCGCACCGACAGCGACTGAGGCTAACCCAAATTACGATCAGGAGCTCGCAAAAAAATTAGGGGCTGATGATTATGGAATGAAATCCTACATCTTTGTCCTCCTCAAAACTGGCGAGAATAAAACAACAGATAAACAATTCATTAATGAGTGTTTCAAGGGTCATATGGAAAATATCAATCTTCTCGTAAAAAATAGACAACTGATTGTTGCTGGTCCATTTGGAAAAAATGACGACAGCTTCCGTGGCCTTTTTATATTAAATAACATGGCTTCAATTGATGCGGCAAAGCATATTTTAGAGAACGATCCAGCAATAAAAAACGGCCTCTTAGAAGCTTCATTTTACCCCTGGTATGGTTCGGCTGCCTTGGCAGAATATCTGTCCCAAGTAGATAAAATTTGGAAAAAACAACATTAGCCCTTTGGCCATGACATAGGGTTGTCATTGGCCGATCTAACTTTGGGGGAAAACTAAGCGATATGAATAATAAAATAATCCCTTCATTCAGTATAATAGGCCTTGCCATCCGTACAAGCAACCAAAATGGGCAGGCGGCGAAAGACATTCCAGAACTTTGGGCCCGCTTTTTTAAAGAAGATGTGTTGAGCCGTATTCCCAACAAGATATCCAGCGAACTCTATTGTATCTATACCGAATATGAAAAAGATCATACATTACCTTATACGACTTTCTTAGGCTGTAAAGTCAGCGATCTTGAAGATCTACCCGAAGACTTGGACGGTATTCATATCGCTGAAAACCATTACCGCCATTTTACAGCAGAAGGAAGTTTAGCAGATGGCATCGTCTATGAAACTTGGCAAAAGATATGGCGCTCGGATTTACCAAGAACCTATGCCGCAGACTTTGAAATATATGGCGAAAAAGCCCAAAATCCACACGATGCAAAGGTGGATATATACATAGGTATTCATTAGGGTCTCTATCGTAACAAAACGTATGTGTTAAGGTATTTATCGTCTATTTTAAACTAAATAACCCTTACATTTGTGCCGATTTAAAGAAAAACATGATGCAAGTCAATACGACATACAGAAAAAAAGTTGTTCGATATAGCTATCTAAAATTAATTGGAAGTTCAGCGCTCGTCAGTATCATTTGTTGCGTATTGGCATACAGCCTCAAACACAGCACAGGTTATGTACAGGAAAAATTGTTTGAAAGTGTATCTTCCTGGGATGCTAAACTTTTTATTATTTTACCCAGCATAGGAATTACAGCGATTTACTTCTTACGGAAATACGCTTTTCAAAACAGAAAAAACAAGGGGATTAAAGAAATCTATACGACATTGGAAACAAGAAAAGACCATTTGCCTTTTTTTAAGATTCCTTCACATTATATCAATGGTTTTCTAACGGTAGTTTTTGGTGGTTCAACCGGTGTTGAAGTCTCTACAGTTGTTGCCACAGCCACAGTAGGCAACCAAGCGTATAAGCGATTGCATCCAGCTTGGGCTTACAAAACCGAGTTGATCTGCGCTGGCGTAATCGCTGGAGTCACACTGTTATTTGGAAGCGCATTGGGTGGTTTTCTTTTTGCTTTTGAGGTAATTGCACGGAGATATAATAAGACCTTGCTCATTAGCGGACTAACTTCAATGGCCGTGGCTTCCGTATTTGTCTATTATCTTGACGCAAGCCCTTTATTTACATTTGAGGTAAAAGCATGGCGATGGCAGGCGATCCCTTTTGTCGCTATTTTAGGACTGATTGGTGGGATTTTAGCGCTATATTTTACTAAAATTGTAATTTATGCGAAGTCCTATTTTGCAGGCATAAAAAGTAATTTTATCCGTGTCAACTTGGGTGCAATCACCGTTGGAACGTTTATCTTTTTCTTACCGGTACTTTATGGCGACAGCTATCATGGTCTTGGAGAAATTCTAAAAAGCAGTTTGCATGATTCTGTCAATTTACTGTACTTTTTCCCGCTGATCCTGCTTGTTCTCTTAAAACCTCTTGTGGCCTCTTTGACGCTAGGTGCTGGTGGTGATGGCGGCGTTTTTGCACCCAGTATTGTTACAGGTGCATTGTTAGGCATTTTGTTTGCACAGCTTTGCAACCATTACCTAGGCACACAATTGGTGGTTATTAATTTTGCTCTTTTTGGTGCTGCAGCAATGCTTTCTGCGGCTATACACGCCCCTTTCACGGCGATCTTTATTATTGCAAGCCTTGTTCCTTCCGGATATTTATTACTAGCCCCCCTACTCATCAGCAGTTTTATTTCGAAAGCGTTAGCTAAAAAACTATATCCTTATAACGTATACACCTATAAGGAAGTGGCGACGGCCAGGTAATCAAAAGAAATTAAATACGAAAGCGGCTCAGACATCAATCTGAGCCGCTTTTTCTTGCCATCAGTCTTCTCTGCTCCCATCATCTGCCATGCGGACAATCTTGGGTGAAAATTTTGCCACGACATCAACAAGATCTTTTTGTGAAGCCATAACAGTATGGATGTCTTTATAGGCCATCGGCGCTTCATCCATCCCCGCCCCAAGCAGCATAATACCTTGATCTTTAAGCATCGAATGAAGATCATGGGAAGATAAGGTTTTAATCGCCTGTGTACGGCTCATCAGTCGACCTGCCCCATGAGATGCCGATTGTATAGCATTCGACTCCCCTTTTCCGCGAACCAAAAAACCTGGTGTCGCCATGGAGCCCGGAATAATCCCCATTACCCCTTTTGCAGCGGGTGTCGCACCTTTTCGGTGTACAATAACATCTTGATTATTCCAAGTTTCCTTCCATGCAAAATTGTGGTGATTTTCAACTTTCGCCAACAATTCAGCTCCTAAAGCTAACGTGATCTTGTCATGGATCACTTCATGGCAGGCTGACGCATAATCGCCAGCGAGATTCATTGCTAGCCAATATTCCTGTCCCTCATGGCTATTCAGGTCCAAATAAGCCAGATTTCCCGCTTGATAAGGCAACTTACACAAGGATTTGGCCAACTTGGTATAATGTGCTGCTAGGGTAGCGCCCATTCCTCTTGAACCCGAATGTGTCAACAAACCCAAATAAGTGCCGCTATCAATGTTTAAAACCTCATCTCTTTCCTCAAATTCGACTATACCAAACTCCACAAAATGATTCCCCCCACCGGAAGAGCCCAATTGGGTCCAGGCTTTATCCTTCAAGGAGGAAAGTAAACTATTCTCATTGAATAATTTGTTGTCCAGTACAGCATGATCTACGCGTTCACGTCTCAGGTATCCATTACCAGCTCCAAACTTACTGTTACGTAGAATAATATCTTTCAGCGTCATTATATTGTGCTCCACAAATGAACCCGGTAGATCAAAGATGGACAAAGCCATACGACAGCCAATATCGACACCGACCCCATAAGGGATCACCGCATTATTTGTCGCCAGTACTCCGCCAATTGGCAATCCATATCCCTGATGGGCGTCTGGCATCAATGCTCCGGCAACCGAAACGGGTAATTTCATGGCAATATTCATTTGTGCTTTCGCCCCTGTTTCGATTTCAGACGCACCATAAATGGTATAATCCGCCGGGTTTTCGTTCAAAACGATTAATGACTTGTCAATTGCCTCTTGTCCAAGTAGAGCATTGGCTAAAATTCCGAAAACAGCATCTTCTAAATATCCGTTCGGATCTCCTAGGACAGACTTGAACTTTTCAAGCATTTCTGCCCTCGTATAACCGTGTCTTTTACTGTTGATCTTCAGTGCTACACCCAAGCTATGATTTTCTTTATATCCTAAAGCAATTAAGTCATTGCCATTTATTCTCTTATTTTCCATTTCTCTTACTTTCTAATGTTATGGAGTAACTTTACAACTCCTCCAAAGCAGGTAACAACAGCTCTTTACGTTGCTACCTGCACCTCTTTCAATATATTAATCTTTTATTTCACAAACAATTGTTTGAGTTGGTCAACAATCTGTCCATTTCCGGAAACCGAAATCGTATTGATCTTTTCAGCGATCTTTTCGACATATTCCATTTCCTTCAACTTAAACAACATACTGTTTTCTTCCATCAGCTTCGCCGTATTCAACAAACTCCGTGTTGAAGCGGTCTCTTCACGACGCATGATGCTATTTGCCTGCGCCCTCTTCTCTGCAATCAACACCTGGTTCATGATGTCCCGCACATCCCCTGGTAAAATAACATCTTTAACACCGCAGGTCAACAATGTTATTCCCAAGCTCGCAACCTGTTGTAATGTATTTTCTAAGATATAGCCTTGTATTTCAGTCTTCCGCTCCATCAGCTCGTCTAAGGTCATCTGCCCGATATAGGACCGTAGGGTCAACTGCATCAACGAATACAATTGCTTCTCATAGTCTTTATTATCCAATAGCGCTTTGACAATATCCACAATCTGATATTGCAGCGTAAAATTGATTCTGATCTGTGCCTTATCTTTAGACAAGATCTCCTGTCCTACCACCTCCAAGGTCAAAACCCGCATATCAGCTTTTGAAATCGCTATGGTTTTTGCATTCTTCCACCAATAATACGTTCCCGACTTCAAGATATCCACAAACACACCGTCTACAAAAAGCAAGGCTTTCTCGTTGGGTTCAATTTTATATTGACGTACATAATAGCTCAAACTCTGTTTCTCCAACAACTGACGGTTTAAAGATGCCGGAATCTCAATCTCCGTAATGTCTTCCAGTTGAAATCTGCGTTCACGCAATTCCTTCCAAAAAACATGTCTGCCGGAGGCTAACGTCTTTTCGAAATTACTATTCAAAAAAACAAGACAGATCTCCGTATCGCCCACTTCAACGATGTCGACCAATTCACGAAAATCTGTCAACTGCAAAAGCACATCGATATTACGACCGGAAGGAAATGGATGAATGGTTGTGTACTTCTCCAGTTTTTCACCAAATCCCAACCAGTAGTTACCGGGTTTCAAAACACGGATCACCGCATTGTTCTTAACAACCAATCCGATTTCTTCTGTAGTTATCTGTACTCTTTTCATTCGTATATTCTTTTAAGTTTTCATCATTTCTATTATAAAACCTGCTACTTTTATCCCTTGACCTCAAGCGGGATTCAAAAGTCCAAGTACCCGTTTTTAAGATCAAAAGTCGGTGAGCAAATACCCCATCTTATTGGTCACTACTTTTTAGTATAAATGCAAATACCACATCTTAGGAATCTCAGGCCATCAGTCAATTGCTCAGCCGCATGAAAACAGCGCATAAGCAGGATAAAAGATAGCAAGCTTCTACCAAATGACCTTTTTAAAGAAGGTCTTAACTCTAAATGTCCGAATGGACAGTTCGGTGCAATACCCTTATGCTATTCCATCCGAAAATGGAAGTGGGATTCGAACCCACACGATTGAGCTGTTGTTCTAACCAGACTGAACTATCCTGATTGCTCAGGAGTAGGAATCGAACCTACGACCCACAGCTATCTGCTATGCTCTACCTTTGAGCTACCTTTTTACGGGAGAGGACTCGAACCTCTAACACGAGCACTTTCCTTTCAACTTCTCGTTTTATCAGTATATTGAATCTCATAGAGAACAATACTAACCTGCTATATTGAAACAGGTGACCAGGATGCCACTGAAGAAGAAAGGCTTCTTTATACTTTATCATAAAGTATATATCTTTAAGCTATTCGCTATAATCTCCATCAAAGAACGTTTGTCATTGTTGACATTACAAATATCGTTGGACTAATGCGCAGGTAATTTGCGTAACAATAAAAAGAAATCTAAAAAATCTATAAAAAACATAAAATGCTGTTATACAGAAATTAAAAATATATAATTAACATAAAAAAAAGATAGGAAACCCTGAACTACGCAGATGCATTGCGTCTACACATCACGCGATAGGCACACGGAGCTGTGCTTTATTTCAGAAAGAATGGAAAATTAGGGTTTTTGGCAAATAAGCTGTAAAATATAGCGGTAATCCGTGATCATGTTATGCGGTTTATATCCTAATTTTACCCCTAGATTAAGACGATATCAAATCATGAAAAGTTTATATGCAACAATACTGCTGTTTTGCATGCTAGCAGGCTGTACAAATTCAACGAAACACCATAAAAGCATTACTGTAGAACATCCTGCAAAGGAGGTACCATCCAAAGACAGCACAGGCACAGCGAAGCAGAACACGACAGTCCCTCAGAATCAGCAAGCTGAAACTTGGTTGAAAGCGATTTTTCAATGTACAGATTCCGCATCCGGAAAATATTGTTACTATCTGGACAAAGAAGAAGCATTATGTACCAAGCGATTCCAAGCCTTTTTAAAAGATGCCAATGAAATTTACGGACCATCCAATCTCACGGATGAAGAATTACCCAAAGCTGAGGCAGCTTACAAGGCCAAATGGAGGGGAATCTATCCCTTATATACAGCGGAGACTTGGTTATTTGGAAGAGGTAACGATGACGCATTAGATATTAAGGATGTTAAAATCGACAGAATAACTGAAAGCAAGTTTATCGTATTTATTGATTACGGCGACGACATCCGAACCAAAAATGAGGTTCAATTGGTCCATGAGCAAGGTTCTTATAAAATAGATTACTGCAAGACGACTTTCCTACACTAACCGTTATTTTCAAAAAATGAAAAATGCCAGTTTTTCAGGCGATAAAATTGGCATTTTCAATGTTATGATTATTCGCTACTTTCAATTAAGCTTGAGAACTATTGTTCCATTTAACGAGATTTCCCTGATGAATAAGCCCATGGATGGTCGAGATCCGAGAAACTGCTTCTGCTGAACAACTCGCGTCGACAAAAAGAAGGCTAGCATCATCTCCTACTTTCGGCCATACCAAATTCCCCTGGTCATCAAGTGGAATTTTGCCATTGGTCGCATAACGAAGGCAACGAGATAGCTCGAATTCAGTTTCATAACCATATAATTGCGCGGCCAGATTGGCTTTCTGAAGCATATTACCACTACCGAAGGTACCCCAATGGTCCTGAACATTGTCGTTCCCGACAAAAACTTCTACTCCCGCCTTTTTCAATTCCCGAAATGGCATCAACATATTGCGGAAAGGAACCGAACTGCATATCCCAACTTTCGCTTCTGCCAGTCGTTCGGCTGTATGTTCTAAGTCCTTTTTTGGCATGTAACCTAAGGCGAAAGCATGACTGATAAAGGTGCGTCCCTGCAATGCTGGATTGTCCAATGCTTTATCAATCAAATAATGAATAGTCTTAACACCTGATTCTCCACCTTCATGCAAGTGGATATCGATTCCTTTGTTATTGTCCAACGCCAGTCGAACCGTCAAGTCCATCGGTTTCTCGATACTACCATCAATGCTAAAGGGATCCAAACCACCAATAAAATCAACCTGCTCCCATTTCGCAACTTCTTCCATTAACTTCGCGGATTCTGTGTAGAATAAGCCATGTTGGGGGAATGCGACCAGTTCTGCAGCAAAGGAATATTTTAAATGTTCAAGCGCCTGTAACAGATGTTCCAATGACTTCGTACCCGATGTTGGGTCTACATTAAAATGCGTGCGCGCAAAATTTGTTCCGTATCCCTGCAAAAGCGCAATTAATTTTTCGGCCCGTTCGACAGAGGTTTTCAACAATTCTGGGATGATGATCTGTTCCTTGGCAATCATATCTTTTACAGTCCTGTTTTTTGGAAATACCGCCTTCCAAGGCAGACCGTATAAAGTTTTATCCAAATGAATGTGCATGTCACGGAATGGCGGTAAGGCCAATTTACCTTTCATATCAAAGCCTTTTCCGTCCATCCCCGATTGCGCCGGCTCAATATTTTTTATTTTATTTGCCTCAATTTGAATATCAAATAATGCCGTTTTCGTAGCAACAATTTCTTCCTTCTCATAAAGAAAGCCTGTTTCTAGCAATACGTTCTTCAATAAATAAGTATCTTGATTTTGATTGATTTCATTCATGCTTAAATCATTTTCACCAAAGCTAAGTGATTTGGGACAATGATCCTTGTACGAATTATTACAGCTTGTGTAGATATTATGGCTGCGCTTTAAACTGACTTGGTGTCATATTTGTATGGCTTTTAAAAAACTTGCTGAAGCTTGCATTATCGTAAAAACCTAGATCAAAGACAATAGCTTTGATCGTTTTATCCGAAATTTTAAGCAAGCGCTTTGCCTCCAATAACACGCGTTCCTGGATCAAAAATGATGCTGACTTCTGTAAAACCCGATTACTTAACACATTCAGATAATTTGCCGAAATATTTAGTTTCTCGGCATAAAAAGCAACGGATTTTTCGCTTTTATACCATTCATCGATAAGCTGAACAAATTTTGCCACAATCGGATTATCCTGATGTTGTTCACAATCATGATAATTGTCCTGAACGATCTTGCTAATCAGAAGGGCGATTACTTTAACCCGCGCGTAAATCAATTCCCATAGGACATGGTCGTCCGCTAGATCAGCTGCAATTGCTTTAAATTCTGCCAATAGTGACTGAAAGTGGATCGCTGAAAGGTCAATGACCAAATGCTTTAGATAATAAGAAATAGGAAATCGCAATGCAGGTAATAAGCTTTCAAACCAACGTCTGCTGATCATCAGCTGCAATGCATAGGTAGGATCGGCCATCTGCCACTGATGTACCTGTCCCGGAAAAACCAGATGTAACTGATTTCCGCCAAGTACAAAACGATCAAAATCTATTGTATGTGTGCCTACAGACTTCTGAAACAATAACAAGATAAAAAAATCGTGTTTATGCGGTTCACTAATTTCTCTTGGGCCAATGAGCTCATGAAAAAGCAAATCTCGATCGCTTACAATCCCTTCCTGGAATTTTTGCAGATCTAATATTGGAAAATGGTCATTGAGATGGTACATAAGCAGCAATCCGAAGATAGCATAAATATCAGAAAAAGAAAAACCTGTTTTCAGTATAAGAGAACATAATTGAGCTCATACAAAACTCCGTTCAAGTCCGTCAAACTCCATTCAAGTCCGCTCAAGTCCATACCATGGTCGGCAACGGTCCGGACCTGATTCGAGACAGGGTCGGGCCAGCTTCGTCATCGCTTCGGTTTGCGTTCGATTGTCCATCGACAACAAGGCGAACAAGAGCCGAACAACAACCGAACAACAACCGAAGTAGTCCCCTACTTGTCTGGGAGCAGTCTGCAACAAATCCCCTATACTCGCCGAAGCCAAGCCGAAGAAAGGGCGCACAATAGCCGAAGCTGCCCCAAAAAGCATGTGACCGCGGTTCGAAGCTGACTGCGATAACGTTCTTTTGTCTTATACTGAAATAGGTTTACATCTACCGAACAGCTTACTATATAGATTTTACAATCTATTTTTTTCTACTGGA
>JBMAAL010000086.1:0-23211 GCA_050281725.1 Sphingobacterium sp.
CTATTATTTGTTGTTCAAATTTACAACCAAAGCGGGCTACTTGACTAGCACAAATCTTGAATTAAATAGTCCAAATTTGTTGAAAAAGCCCGCTTTGGCGGTTTTAGATTACTATTTCAGCATTAAAAAGAGTAACCCACTGATACCATGATATTTCGCGGTGCACCAGCAAAGGCCCGTGTGTAGTCAAAACCACCTAGAAAGTAATATTTATCGAATACATTGTTCAGGTTTAATGCCATTTTCATCGCACCAATGTGGTAATATGCAGCAGCATTTACAGTGGTATATGAAGGCCATTGCCCCCAAAGTGCATTTCCTTCGCTATCCTTTCCGATACTGTTATCCATCCTTTTACGATCTACATAGTAAACACCGGCACCAAAACCTAAACCTTTTAATGTACTAGTTGAAAACACATATTTCAACCAGGCACTCGCCATATTTTTAGGTG
This sequence comes from Sphingobacterium sp., assembly GCA_050281725.1. Lineage (GTDB taxonomy): Bacteria > Bacteroidota > Bacteroidia > Sphingobacteriales > Sphingobacteriaceae > Sphingobacterium. The sequence goes on from JBMAAL010000086.1 coordinate 455, forward strand.
CTCCCGGCAGGGACTGTCCTATTTCAGAAGGAACAGAGGATGATTTTACCTCCGTATCATTATAGGTATAATTGGCCATAATCTGGAACTCACGTGTCAACTGCCCACGGACATCGAGTTCGACACCCTGGGATAACGCTTTGCCAGATTGTCTATACTCCGGCAGCCCTGAATCATTGATAGCCCCTGTGGCAACGAGCATATTCCGTCGTTCAATTCGGAATAAGGAAAGATCAACTTGCAATTGTTCTTTAAAAAAACCGGCCTTCATGCCCGTTTCCACTTGGAAACTCCGCTCGGCATCAAAGGGCTTATCAGCTCCGTAATCTTTATAGTTCTGAATAAAATTGGCGCCCACAGGCACAAAGCCCTGTGAATAACTTGCAAAATAGTTAATCTGCTTATTGATTCCATAGGTTACACCAAAACGCGGTAATAAGGCATTTTGCGTCGCATGAAAGCGATTTTGTCCATCAAGTGTTTCAGAAGAATAATGTTCATGTCGTAAACCTATGATAAGTTTCAATCGCTCGTCAATGCTGATTTGATCCTGTATATATTTACCTGTTGTTTTGTAGGGACTCAAAAAAGGATAAGCGACTCCCGTACGCCACACATAATTAGTTAGATCATGAGTAGTATAAGTAGGATTGTTCAAATCAAAAGTCAGAGGGACGACTTTGCCATCTACAGTTTGCTGTCGCGCCTCCCGTAATTGATTTTCTTTGTCGCCCCGATACTGTGCAAAATCAACCCCTGCAACCAAATGATGATCGACTCTATCGCCCAAAAGATCCCACTTAACATACCCCACAACATTATCTGTATAATCACGTCCATGACGATCAAAAAAACGCATATTCATAATGGTATTATGTGGCGCATCAGCGAAAGTGTTCATTGTCCGATGTTCGTTGACATCCTCCTGATAGATGGATTTCATGTAGCTTAGGTTCAAACTAACATGTTCTGCCAGACGCTGGGACAAGCGACCGCTTAACGAAAAAGTCTTGGAATTATAAAAATCGGAAGGCTGGCTCAACGTAAATGATCTTGGCAAAGCATAAAAGTTATTTTCCTTAATACCCATTCCCCGATCAAGATAACCGTTGAACTGATTATACACCATATCAATATCAACCACCGTGCCGTCAGCTGGTTTAAAGGTGAACGAAGGAGCCACCATGATTCGTTTCTGGCGATTTACATCACGGAAAGTCTTTGTATCTTCATACCCCGCATTAAAACGATATAAAATACGTTTAGCACTATCCAGAGGTCCACCGAGATCCACAGTTGTTCGCATCGTTTCAAAACTACCACCTGAAAAATTCACATGCCCTCTAAAATCTTCCAAAGGTTTCTTGGTCGTCATATTAATTGTACCACCAGGTACGATATCTCCAAACAAAGATGCTCCTGGCCCTTTCAAAACCTCGATATTTTCAAGATTGATTGTTAAGGGGGAGTTATAATAACTGTTACCATAACCATACCCCGAGCGTAAGCCATTGACAAGCCGTACACCCGTTTCATACCCGCTTTTAAAGCCGCGAATGACAACATCATCATAGGAAGATGCTTCGGTCACACCAGCCAAATCCTGAACCAATGCCCCAGTGGTGAATGCCTGTTTATCCTCTATAAATTCCTTACTTAAAACAGCAACAGATTGTGGAAGATCTTTTAATTTTCCAGCAAATTTTCCGCCCAACTCCATGTCGTTTGTCAAATAGGAATTATTGCGTCTGCCTGTTACCAATACCTCATCCAAGGTATTATCACCGGCCACCATCTGTAATCGAACTCCTTTTTTTGCATTCCAGCTAGCGGCGTTCAAATCCAGCAATACGGACTTATATCCAATTGCATCCGCACGTAACTGTATAGGAAAAGAAATTATTCCGGTAAAACTAAATTCGCCCTGAGCATTAGAACTTGTCTGTTGTTGTCCACCGACTAAGGTCAGTGTAACCCCAGCGATAGGTTCACTGTTTTCATCCTGAATTTTTCCAAATAATGCTACACCTTGTTGTGCATATACGGCTCCCGGTACGGAAGCACTTGTCAATAAAGCGAAAGCTAGCGCTTTCATCATGTTGTTCATTAGAATAATTTTTCAGTTTTTTTTGGCTTACCCAAATTGGGGTTAAGCAATACAATCAACGAATAATTCCATGTGTATCGTTGGAAAATTCGATTCATTACAAAAGTCCTTTAATTGAAAGCCCTGTTTTCCCCAAAACTCATAGGCTCCTGTCAAGAATGGGTGAGTATGTAAATAAAGCCTTTCAATACTTTTCTCCTTAGCTACAGCGACCAAGCCTTTGAATAAGGCTGTTCCTAAACCTGACCTACGGTAACTCGGATCCACAAAAAGTCGGGCAACTTCCACCGTTTTCCTTCTGTCTATATCCAAATGCGGAAAACGGTAGTCATAAGCCGACATACCAACCACCCCGATCAAATTACCCCGAGGATCTTTTGCCTGCAAGAATGCAGCAGCTTCAGCCTCAAGATACACTGCTGAAAATGCGAGTAGATCCTTAGGAAGTTTATTTGAATCCAACATCGGGAACAACTGTTTCCGAAATTCAATGACATAAGGTAATACGACATCAATATCCTCCTCTTCAACACGAGATATGGTTATATTTTTCAATTGAGGTTGAGCGGGAAGAGATCGCTTACTCATCCTTTTATTGTCAATCAATATATGGCCACTGTCTTTAAATATATTCATAGTGTTATCTCTATTTTAAAATAATCGCCCCATAAACTGGGCATATCACCTACAAACCATGATGTTTTTACAAAAGCGCTCGCTCAAGCACTTCATCAGGGGGTATTCATCTCAATGACGGTTGCTGGACTATGTTTTGCCCCACAATGGGTTCAAATGTCGCAGCTCCACTCAGCATCGGAACAAACATCCATTTCTTTTGATTTTCCAAACTAATCAAAGGAAGTTGATAGGTCTGTTCCAATAAATTCCGTACTTGTTCCCGATCCAGACCGTGGAGGTCCACGAGCCTATTGTCTTTCATCAGATAAAACTGATCACCAAAAAGAAATGCCATGTTAGGGTCGTGCATTACACATAACACGGTTGTCCCCTCCTTGACCAGCTCCTTGGCGGCCTGCAGAACAGCAATCTGATATTTCAGATCCAAATGATTCGTAGGCTCATCAAGCAATAATAAATCAGGTTGCTGTACCAATACCCGGCATAGTAACACCAATTGTCGCTCCCCTCCAGACAACGACGTATAGGGTTTGTCCTTTAAGTGTGTGAGGTTAAATTTATCCAAGATCTGTTCTACTACCCCGAAGTCTTCTTTACTTGGTGAAAATCGATAAAATGAAGCTCGTCCCGTCAGAATAACATCAACAACGCTAAAAGGAAATGTGGTCTGATGAAACTGGTTCAGAAAACCCAATTTCAATGAATTAGCCCGACCAACCTTCCAATCGCGACGCTCTGTTTCACCAATAAGAACCGATCCATCATATTTTTTTTCCAGCCCTGCAATAATATTAAACAGAGTGGATTTGCCACTTCCATTCCGACCGAGAATAATAGAAAGCTTTCCTTTTGGGAATGACATGGTTACATCATTTAAAATGATATCCTTACCGTAGGCAAAAGAAAGGTTGTTGATATGAATCGAATTACTCATGAATTCCAGTTGATTTCATTACGACGCATCAGGTAAATAAACAAGGGAGCGCCAATAATCATTGTAAATACACCGATCGGAATTTCAAACGGCATGACAGCCCTAGAAAAATCATCGATCAGTAGAAGAAAGGTACCACCAATACTGATATTTGCCCACACAACAATATTGTTATTGGGACCAAAGATCATCCGGCTGATATGTGGAACAATTAATCCAAATAAACTTATTACCCCTACAGCTGCAACGGCTGATGCCGTAATCATTGTAGCTACAGCAATAAATCCCAATTTCAATATTTTCGGATTGACGCCAACAGCAATTGCTTCTTGATCGCCCAAAGCTAAAAGATTCAGTTTCCAACGCAACAAGATCAGGATAGCCAATCCTATTGTTATCGGAAGAAACGCATGCTGCACTTTAGACCATGAGGCCGTATGCAGATTCCCCATTGTCCATTGTACAATAGCTTGTAATTTATAGGGATCACTGATGTATTGCAACAGGGTTAACATTGCTGTAAATACACCGGAAATAACCATTCCTGCCAACACCATCCCAATAATCGAGGTTTTTAAACCGGCATTTGAAACAAAATAAGTCAACCCCACAGCACATACACCAAACAAAAATGCAGATATATTGACCGGCAATAGCGGAAACAACATAGCCAATGCAGCCCCAAAAGCGGATCCCGAAGAAATACCCAATGTAAAGGGATCAACGATAGGATTCCTAAAAATTGCCTGCAAGATTCCGCCGGACGACGCTAGAGCAGCTCCAACCATAAAGGTCAGCAGAATCCGTGGTAAACGTACCTGCCACAATATAGTATCCATATTATCCTTCAATACAGCAGTATGGTAACCTAAATACCCCCCCACTTCCGATCCAATGCGTTGGCATAGCTCAACAAAACCAATGTTCTGGCTTGAGCCCACCAATAGGGAAAACAATAAAACCAGTAATGGCAGAACAACGAGCAATAACAGCTTTTTTAATTGATGCATCATTGAAGTAGTCCTGCTTTACCGTAAAGTTTTTCAAAAGCGATGGCCATATCCTGGTCAAGTTGCTGTTTCGTATAATCCGAAAAACACCAATGCCTAATCTGTTTGGCAAAAAGCATAAATTTGACGGTATGTGGGTCGAACGGAAACGACGGTGACATCACAAATACCTGTCTATTTCGCACTGCCGGTAAGGCCGCTAGTTCCTTTAAGTTATAGACGTCTGCCAATGTAGAATTCCAAAGAATAATGAGGTCTGGATTCCATTTATAAATTGTCTCTGCTCCAACATTGGGGGCTTCCATTTCCAACGGACAGGCATTAGCTGCCCCCGAAAGGCGGATCGCCATATCAATCAAACTACCACGACCGGATGTCGAAAGTACTCTACCTTTAGACCAGGCATAATAAACCTTCTTCTGTATTTGATCCCTGGGAGCAGTCATTTTTTGGATCTCCGACGAAACAAACTGAACAATTTCTTCCCCTCGCCCCTTCTTTCCGAGTAATGCTCCCATCCCTGTCAGTTCATTAAAAATACTTTTTTCATCCTGCGAAGAAAAAGTGAACACGGGAATTCCAAGATCTTCAAGTTGGGAAATATTATCCTGATCGGTATTGAACGTCAAAACAAGGTCAGGGTTTAAGCTCACAATGCTTTCCACACTATTTGCCTGGCCTGCGAAAGTAGGTGTTGCCAGTGTTTTTTTTGCGATCCTATCATCCAATTTGGATAAAAAGTTATAGGTATCTTCGAGCTGATAAACCTGTTCAGGAATACCAACAAGGCTATTTTCAGCACCCAACATGTAGACTTCATCAACAAGGGACGGAAATAATACAACCACACGCTTTGCCGTATGCGCTAATACCACTTCTTTTCCACGGCTGTCGACAGCTTTCACTTGATTGCTGACCGTACCTGCTTGCCGATTTTGGCAGGCGCTCACTAAACAGCAACATGCCAAAAGCAATACAGGTATAATACGATTCACTTTCATTTAATTATTTTTTAGGACTTGCTCACGCAGATCAACATGTTCATCTGTTCCGCTTAAATCTGCTTTCTTTTTATTTTTCGCCTGCAGTCGAATCAAATTCTCGGATAACAGTAAGGCTTCCTCCAACTGAATCGAGGTTTCATACTTTGCCAGGACCTGCTCATAGAGCCGTCCATCGTAAGGGAGACGAAGCGATTGGGCATCTGTTACGTTGAATATGGGCAGATGTCTGTTTCCGATAAAATAACCAAAATCTGCAAGCTGCACCAAATCTGTTGGATTGAATCTTATCGCCAACGTAGGCTTGACAACCAGGATCGCCTGTAGCGTTTCCTGATGAAATAAAGCATCGCCATGGTGCCATTCCGCACCTTGCTCTAATTGCATAAAGATTGTTTTTCCGCTCGCTGTATTGCGTGTTAGGCGTCTTTTGTGGACTTCATACCATTCAAGATACACTTGATCGACTTCACTAAGAGCAAGCTCATGCTTTGCTACAATTTTATCTATTGGTACAGGCAGCTCATTCATATTGTAAACCTATTTTCTTCATTTCGTTAATGGCACTGATACAGCTTTGTTCTTCGTCAAATCTATTTCCTCTGAACACAAATAATATGTCAACATAGACAGTATAACAATGAAGCGCGGATCATTGTTATACCATTCATTTTATCTGTTGACTATTATTTTACTTCAAGCGCCTTATATTGATCTTTTTTCGCTTGAACTCTTTCTTTCAACCAGTCACACCAGGTATCAAGACCGTCACCATTTAATGTACTGATTGTAATAACTTCCAAATTGGGGTTCACCTCGCGCGCATCTTTCGTTACCGCATCCACCGAGAAAGGTACATATGGCAATAAATCAGCTTTGGAAACCAACATCAATTCGCTTGTTAAAAACATACGTGGATATTTTTTCGGTTTATCGTCACCTTCTGTGGTCGCCAATAAGGTCACGCGATAATCTTCACCCAAATCAAATGCTGATGGACACAATAAATTACCGACGTTCTCAATAAACAATAGATCTATTCCTTCGATATCGATATGATCCAGGGCCTGTAAGATCATTTGTGCCTCAATATGACACATTCCACCAGTGACAATCTGCAAGGCATTAATGCCCACGTCTCGCATACGAACCGCATCACGTTCAGTTTCCGGGTCACCCACCAAAACAGCAATATTCAGATCTTTTGCCAAACGTTTTCCCGTCTCTTGCATCAAGGTGGTTTTACCCGAACCCGGAGAAGAACATACATTGATCACACACACGTCTTTCAGTCTATCGCGGATGGCTTTTGCGACAAAATCATTTGCTTTTAATAAATGTAGCGTTGTATTTTCACATTGAACCGAACCTACACGGTTACCTAAACTTTTAGGATTTGAAGTATTGTCTGACATGATAAACGATTTTAGTCTTGTTTAAAAATTACTTTTGATATATAAAGTTCATTCCCTTGAACAATTGTACTAGAGGGTTGTCCGCAATCACAGACAAATCGATGAAAATGAACCGGGAAATTTTTCTGGCAATGTTCACAATATGCAATAATGTCGTTTACAACGACTTCCATTTCCATATCTTGGTATTGCGTATTTTCAGCAATAAAAGCATCAAATGCATTTTGGATCAATACAGGCTGGACGTTGGATAATAATCCCGCTGTAACCTGAATTTTTTGAATATCATCTACCCTAGCCTCATAATGCGAGGTCAACGTATCAAAAATATCCTTTACTATACTTAGCTCGTGCATTGGTATATTTTAAGAAATAAATAAATTTAGAAAAGAAACGACAGTTTTCTTTGCCTGTATGATGTGAAGAAAAGCGTACGCTTTAGCATGGAATTTTGATTTGCTCAAACAGCAAAAATCGAGCTATGGGTATGGGCGCTAGATCTAGGGTATGTTCATACCGATAATCTTTCTGTTGTGGGAATGGCAGCAGTTCATGCCAAAGCAAATCAACTGTAACCAACCAACGATCCATCAACCAATCTTGTGCCACTTCCACGTCCATTTCGGCAACAATGGATTGAAGCGATGGGTAAAGCGAAAAAAATTGACTATGATCTTTATGAAAATAGACGATGCGTGTATGGTCCGCATCTTTTGACGAATTTTTGGAGGATAAAAACTGGGATTCGACACTATCACTTTTCAGTACAAGTTTGTTTGCATTTAAATTCTTAAATGATAACAACAGTGCTGCAAATAGAAAAATAAAGTGCTTCCACATAGCTTTAACCTAACAAAGCATCAAAGATTCCTTTGAAACCAATACAAAGTTACTACCGATCAAAGAAGAAAAAGTAGCACAAATCTTGAATTTTATTTCACAAAATAGGAAACACCCAAAGAAAATTCCATAATTCTTCATATATTAAATTAAAATTTGGTTAAAGTGAGATTAAAATGATATTAGAGGTAAAAATTGGTTCTTTTTTGGCTGCTATTCTCATTAAATAAATTAGTCCATAGCGTGGACCATAGCGATAAATATTGGTCACGTACATCATAAAAAATCTGAGCCAATCTTAGCGCCGGAGCAAAAGGTTAATTTCAGGGTTATCTGGATAAATTTTAAAATAACAAGAAGCCAGCCTCGACAGGAGACTGGCTTCTTGAAAGATTTAATTTTTATCAATTAGCGATGCAGATCAAAGCGATCCAACTCCATTACTTTAGTCCATGCCTTCACAAAATCTTGTGTGAATTTATCTTTTGCATCGGCACTGCCATATATTTCGGCAACAGCTCTTAGTTCAGCGTTCGAACCAAAAACAAGATCGGCGCGTCCAGCTTCCCATTTTTTAATGCCAGATTTACGATCTGATCCTTCAAAAACTTCGCGGTCCGGAGAGATTGCTTTCCAAGCTGTTCCCATATCCAATAGATTGACAAAAAAGTCATTCGTCAATTGGCCTGGCCGATCTGTCATCACTCCTAATGGAGAACCATCAAAATTTGCCTGAAGAACACGAAGTCCGCCGATTAATACCGTTAGTTCCGGAACAGATAGCGTAAGTGATTGTGCTTTGTCGATCAATAATGATTCCGTAGACACGGTATAAGCACCTTTACGATAATTTCTAAATCCATCCGCAATTGGCTCAAGGTAGCCCATGGATTCTACATCAGTCTGTTCCTGTGATGCATCCATACGCCCCGGATGGAACGGTACATTGATATCATGCCCAGCTGTACGAGCGGCCTGCTCTATCGCAGCAACACCACCCAAAACAATTAAGTCTGCCAAGGAAATCTTCTTTCCGCCCTGTTGCTCGCCGTTAAAGTCCTGTTGAATTTGCTCAAGCGCGGTAAGAACTTTTTGTAATTGTGTTGGATTATTGACTTGCCAATAACGCTGCGGAGCCAACCGTATCCGTGCACCATTTGCACCACCTCTCTTGTCTGACCCACGGAAAGTAGACGCTGAAGCCCAAGCTGTCGTTACGAGCTCTGCAGTGCTGAGCCCCGCGTTTAATAGGGCAGATTTCAATGTGTTAATATCATCAGCATCGACCAAAGCATGATCGACAGCAGGAATAGGATCTTGCCACAATAATTCCTCAGCAGGAACTTCGGCACCTAAATAACGCTCTCGTGGTCCCAGATCACGGTGCGTCAATTTAAACCAGGCGCGAGCGAATGCATCGGCAAATGCATCTTGATCTTCGTAAAATTTACGCGAGATCTTTTCATAAATTGGATCAAAACGCAAGGACAAATCTGTCGTCAGCATCGTTGGCCTACGTTTTTTAGTTGGATCAAAAGGATCTGGAATAGTCGAATCAGCTCCTTTGGCTACCCATTGATGCGCTCCTGCAGGACTCTTTGTTAATTCCCATTCATTTTCGAAGAGATTTTTAAAAAAGAGATTGGTCCATTCTGTCGGTTTCTGTGTCCAAATAACCTCCAAACCACTCGTGATCGCATCTGCTCCTACTCCACTGCCGTATGTACTTTTCCAACCAAGCCCTTGTTGTTCTATGCCGGCTGCTTCAGGTTCTTTTCCGACATTGTCGGCAGGACCTGCTCCGTGTGTTTTTCCAAAAGTATGCCCTCCAGCAATCAAAGCGACAGTTTCCTCATCGTCCATAGCCATCCGACCAAAAGTATCCCGTATATCTTTTGCAGCCGCTATAGGATCTGGATTTCCGTCTGGTCCTTCAGGATTAACATAAATCAATCCCATCTGTACCGCTGCCAACGGTTTTTCAAGATTGCGCGAATGTTGTTTACCGTCTGCATCATCATCGGCAGATAATACACCATGTGATTCTACAACGCCTTCTGAACCATGAGCATAACGTACATCACCGCCCAACCATGTTTTTTCAGAGCCCCAATAGACATCCAATTCAGGTTCAAAAGCATCCACACGTCCACCAGAATAACCAAAAGTTTTAAAGCCCATAGACTCTAAAGCAACATTGCCTGTTAAGATCAATAAATCTGCCCAGGAGATATTTTTACCATATTTTTGTTTGATAGGCCACAACAGGCGACGCGCTTTGTCCAAACTCACATTATCAGGCCAACTATTCAGCGGTGCAAAACGTTGTTGCCCAGACCCAGCCCCGCCTCGACCATCGCTTACCCGATAGGTTCCTGCACTATGCCAAGCCATCCGAATGAATAATGGTCCATAATGTCCAAAATCAGCAGGCCACCAGTCCTGCGAATCGGTCATCAAAGCATGCAAATCTCTTTTTACGGCTTCTAAATCCAATTGTTTAAATACTTCTGCATAATCAAAGCCCTCGTCCATCGGATTTGACTTGCTCGCGTGTTGTCTCAACAGATCTACACGAAGTCTATCTGGCCACCAATCCTGATTCTGAGTTCCCCCTCCCGCAACGGCGTTGCGCATCGTACCATTATGAAATGGGCATTTGCTAATGTCTTTTTCGTTGTTGTCCATATGAAAAGAAAGTTTATTTATATAATATCTTAAGTGATCAAATTGTTTGACTCCCACTTTCATAAAATTACATAAATGAGATCCCACTTGTACATCGAATGATTCGATACACTATAATCAAAATCTATATTCACAATATATAATTATATAAAATACTAAAAATCATCTTTTAATGAGCAGCTGGACTACGACGATTTTTGGAAGTCTGAAAAACAAAAGCGATTCTTTTACTATTCTATAATTAGGTTGTATCAAAAATATTGACCATGAGTGAACTATCCACATTTTTGGTAAGTGCTTTTATAGGCGTGAGCCTGGCGGCAGCTACCGGCTTCCGGGTTTTCATGCCCCTATTCTTATTGAGCCTTGGCTGTCGGCTTGAACTTTTCCAGGTTGGCAATGAATTGGCCTGGGCTGGCTCACCTATTGTTTTGGCAGCTACAAGCCTAGCCATGATCCTAGAAATAGCAGGATATTACATTCCTTTTATTGACAATATATTGGACAGCCTTTCAATTCCTCTCGCGACGATAGCAGGCACCTTACTTTTTGCCATACAGTTTACAGATATTTCACCGTTTTTACGATGGGCCATGGCAATCATCGCTGGTGGCGGTACCGCGGCGACCATCAGCACAGCGCTAGCTGGTACCCGTGCAGTCTCGTCTGTTGGGACGGCAGGTTTTGGTAATTTTATGATCTCGACAATGGAAACCATCGGTTCAACCATTTTGACCATACTCGCCATATTTGTGCCCTTTATGGCAATTATAGTTGTTATAGGCCTATTCTATTTCTTTTGGCGATTTGGCAAAGAACAACTCAATAAAAAACTTAAAAGAACGGAGTAGCTTTCACAACATAACATCTAAATAAACTTCACACAGTGCTATACAAGCTACAATAAAAGCAAGCCTCATCTGCACAGAGAAGCCAATTTAGCATGCACAAACCAACTAGGGATATTGTAATCATCTTATAGCCCTAAGCTGATCGATAGCTGCGTAAACTCTAAATTCCTAACCTTTATACCTTTCAATCAAGCGAAGACCTGATAGATATCATGTTATGCCTTTCGACAGTGTTTGTTCAGTGCTCGTTCAGTGATTGTTCAGTGTAGACTGAATAAACAATGACTGAGTACTGTTTAAAAATTGATTAAAAATTGTTGTTACCTACAATCTGGTATTAATTTGTTTCCGTTTTAATATTATCTTGGTCTAGGACCCTATTGAACAATTATGGCAATCGTCAACAATCGAGACAAATTCTGGGAATACTTAGAAAAGCAGTACGGATATAAGTACCATAGCGCCAAACAGCAATTCGAAATTCGTTTACTGTTCACTGCTTTGGACGCCGGTCGGCGGTAAAATAAGTGACAAAAAAAGGACAGCAAAATTCAATGCTGTCCTTTTTCAACATCAGCTCTTACGCTGATTTAAGTCTACGCACATCAGCAGCCTTTACTTTGATGTGCGCCCAGATTAGAGACTGGTTTTTACTAATCAATTACAACCTCTTGTGGCCTTTTCACTTTTTCAAGATCTTTTGGAAGGATAACCGTCAATACCCCATCCTCAAAACTTGCATGCACATTATCCGTAAGTACTTGTTCATTTAATTGGAATTCACGTTCAAATGCCAATCCATCCTGCTCTTTATAGATATAATCTATGGCATTGTCCTGTGCGTTTTCTGTACATGAAATCTTCAGTATCCCGTCATTTATGCTGACTTGGAATTGTTCTTTCTTACGTCCAGCGGCAAAAAGCTGCACTTCATAGAACTCTTGGTTTTCGGCAATATTTACAGGAACAGCTTGCTGTACGCCAGCATTGTGCCCGCCTTCACCATCAAAAAACTGTTGTTGGAATTTTTCAAAGCGGTCTTTGAAATGTTGTCCGCAAAATTTATTATGATTTGAATATCCGCTGGTATAATGATTTCTTTTAAACATGTCTTTAATTTTTAATATTGAATAATACGTGTAAATTGATGTGGGACGAATTGCCTCGTCTTGCAATTTTTAACCTTAGTAAACTGGAACTATTGTTGCTTTCTTAGCACGTTTTTGCCCTTGTAATGGAACAATAGCGACCACAGTGTTATAATGACGGTGAACGTTCGGATATACCGGAGCCCTATCCATTTTGAATGCTTGTCTATCTCTTCTACGCATTCTTGCTGCGGCAAAGCTTCCTATACCAAAGAGAACTGTCCCAAACAATAAGAGTTTAAAGATCGTCCCAATAATCAATGTTACTAATCCTGCTATTGCCGTAAGCACAATCAGGCGTGGCAATATAAATCGAAGTTTATTTTTCATTTGAATACGTTTTTTTTAAATGATTGCGGGTTACATCTATTTTCAGCTCATTGAACATAGAATTTTCCTAGATCATTTGTATTTTGTAATTAACTATTTGTTTTATCCAACATCCCTGGTGACAGATCCTCGCGTGCTGTTACTTGTTTAACATCAGGATATCGGCATAAAAAAAGGCGCCTTTATAGAAGAAGACGCCCAACAACAGTTTTTACTTTAAAATTTTTATTCTTTTTTTCAGAACCCGCATCGTCCTCCAAAACGACGCTTCCATTCTTCGCGCAAACGTTCCCTTTCCTCATCGGAAAGATCTTCTTCTTTTTCCATCTGACGCGGAAAATCCTTTCGGAATCGCCCGCCGCCCGGTTTACCGAAGCCCCTGCCGAACAAGATTCTTGACAAGACAAAGAGTCCCAGCGCCTGCCAATAGGTGATTGTTTTCAGATTGAAAATATCAACCATCACTGTATTCCACAAATATTGTAGTAGCGCTACCAACAAAAAAACACCAACGATGATAGCGACAACCATAAAAGCGAATTTACCTTTCCGCTGTCTTTTCATTCTTCCATTCATAGCTTAATCCTTTTAAAATTTTAATTCTTCATACAAACTCCGCAACCGTATTCTCAGGTGCTTCACCGCATACCCTTTTCGGCTGATAATCGTCTTTAGGTTCTCATTTTCCATGACTGCAATTTCCTGAAGAGTTTTCTCTTCCAGTTCATTGAGCACGAAAACCCGGCGTTGCTTTTCGGGCAATTCGTCCAATGCTTTCATCAGCTCATCCCAAAAAATATCCTTAAATAATTTTAGCTCAGGATTATTGGAGTCGTCGGCTAAAAGGAGCTGACGGATAGGAAAAGTACTTTCGCTATCATCGTCACCCGCTATAAGTTCATCAAGCGATTCACTTTTCTTTTTCCGGTAGCTGTCTGTAATCTTATTTCGTGTGACAGCATAGAGCCACGCTCCTGCATTCTCCAATTCGTCCATATTGGTCAAACGGCTAAATTGATACCAGACTTCCTGTAAGATATCCTCTGCATCCTCCGTTTTCTTTACCCTTCCCTTAACAAAACGTAGCAGCTGACTTCCATAAGTCTTAACGATATCCGTAAATGATCTGGAATTTTTTTCTGCCATATGATTTTGGTATGCAATGTCCATAGCAGCATAGACGAACTAGTCAAACTTTTACTTTAAATTATTTTCATGAATCTTTCTTCTTGCTGACTTCCACTTCCTGAACAATAGCACACGTTCTCTACCGTCTTCTTTCGTATACGCTTTGTTGGGATAAATATACTAGATAATCAGCTAATAGCCGATGCATTCAACCTACTTTATCGGAAATAAAACAAAACCTTCATGACTTCGCAGACACCAACAGCAATGAAAGCAAACTGAAGGTTATTTCTGGCCAATAAGATCAGACACTTTCAGAAAAAAATGATGCTGTGTAGTTTATTACTTCCACCGCTGCTGAATGACTTTACCTTTATCGGTAATAAAAATATAATGGTATGCTGGGAAACGCTGAATTAATTTTTTTCCTTCTTTCTCACCAAGTACCATGATTGAGGTACTGAGGGCATTTGCAATCTCGGCTGAAGGTCCATAAATCGTCACTGAAGTTAATCCCGTAGCTGGATAACCTGTCACCGGATTTATAATATGTGAATAACGTTTTCCATTAATCTCCGCATATTTCTCATAACTGCCTGAAGTTGCTACGGCCATTTCGTTCAAATGAAGAACTTTGACCATTCGATGGGGTTTGAACGGATTGTTTACGCCCACTTTCCATGCATCGTTCTTGGGTGGGCTTCCCCAAGCCGAAAGATCCCCGGAAGCATTAACGATACCTGCTTCAATTCCTTTTGCCTTCATTATGTCCCTGCCCCGATCTGCCGCATAACCTTTCCCAATAGAACCGAAACCGATCTTCATACCCGGTAACTCCAGAAAAATTGTCGAAGCCGTACTATCGAGGCGAATGTGTTGATAACCAACTTTCTCGACAGACCTCTTAATCACTTCTTCCGAGGGCATCGAAGTCATTCTGCCATCAAATACCCAAACTTTATCTAAGGCAACAATACTGATATCAAAAGCACCACCTGAATTTTGAGCATACTGGATCGCTCGTTTTGTTAATTCAAACACTTCCCGATCCACCTTCACTGGCGTAATTCCCGCATTGCGGTTCACCGCTGCGATTTGCGTTTGTGGACGCCATTCAGAAATCAAGTTTTCGATTCGATCTATTTCGGAGATGACTTCATCAATATGTGTATTTGCAATCGAGCTATCCCGATCTACCAAGCTGATTTCGAAAACAGAGCCCATAAGGGTAGCTTGCCGTTTAACCAATACCTGCGAAAACCCTGAAGTAATGGATGCAAAGCAAAGTATTAAAAGCAGGACAGATTGCTTATTGTTCTTCATGAAATTGATCTGAAAAGAAATTATAAAGTCGGTCCATACCAAAAGTAGTCTTCGTGATCGGATTTGCCATTGTACCACCAATTTACTAATAACAATCCGTTAAGATTTGTCCACTTTCTTTGTAGACCGCAATAGTTTTGCCGACATGTGCTAGGAGAAGTTCATTTAAAGTATGTTCGACATCATGCTGCATACGTAATGCACCACAAAGCAATATATACCCGCCTTTTTCAAGCAATTCAACAAAATAAAGTGCATCCCGACGGATCAAATCCATGACATATTGTGGATTTTCCTCGCGTGAAAAAGCCAGTTCAAGCTGCTGCAGCTGCCCCAACTTCAGCTGTTCATCAGCAAAATCCACATAGTGCGCAGTCATTTCATTTCGATGGCGAAAACCAGCATACAGACGCAAGGGAATCCTGCTTTCATTTTCTGAAATCATGCCTAGAAAAGGTGCTACCCCTGTACCATTCGCAATTAAAGCGACTGCATTTGCTGCTTTCGGGAAATGGAAACTTGGATTAACCATGACACGTGCCTGCAGCGTTTGATTCGATTCCAATCGGTAGAGGAAGCTAGAACCAAATCCATCAGGAAACAGTTTCACTACGAGCTGCACCATCCCATCTTTGTAGCCGATCGAATAAAAACGTTCACGTTGATCCTGCGCAGGATAGATTGCCAATAAATCGCCCGATTGCATTTTAATTTTATTTAAAGGCTTCAGTACTAGAGTAAAGGTCGTATTACTCGCTGAAACAGCAGACTTCGCTACCACCTTAAATTTCGTTAATCCGACGACCTTAGCACTATAAATAGCCGGTGCAGAAGCTAGTGCAATATTGGTCTGCGAAGACCACTGGTGTATCCATGCAATAAGTTCATCAACATGCTTATCATTAACGGTATGTAAGTCTATTAAACGCGAAGCCCATCCTTGTTTTTCTAATAAATGATCAATTTCGCGCGCATAGGCACAAAAGTCGGGATAGGCTTTCGAACCAAAGCCGAGAACCGAAAATTTTACATCTTGCTCTTGTGGATGGCTATTGAGCTTTTGTTCAAATTGAAGTGCATTGGATGGTGCTGTTCCTAGCCCGTATGTCGAGGTAAACACAAGCAAGTGTTTGGCATTTGGAAAGCATTGATACTGGTTCATTCCGAGCAGCAACGATTTTTGCCCATCCGCTAAGAGCTGTTTATGGATCTGATTGGCGAAAAACAGCGTACTTCCATTTTCCGTTCCGAAAAGAATAACAATCTCCGCTTCTTCAGGTTTATATTTATTCTTGATTTTTGTACGCGTACGCTTGAATGTAATGACGAATCCTGTATAAATAAAGAACACAATATTCAACGATGCGAGCCCCAGTACAATCGCCCATATGATATTGGTCTTACCCGTATGAAGGTCCAAAGACAACTGTTCGGCCAATGCAGTAAACGGGTACTTTACTTCTTTATGCAAGCTTCCATTCAACTGGTTGATGGTCAATTCCCGATCCCGAAGCTTCAATACAAAATATTCGTCAGGATCGCCTTCCATAAACGGAAACTCCAATATCTTCAAATCGACAAGTTTTGTATTTTGGAATATTGAAAATTTTCCCACCTCCAATTGGATATCTTCCTTCATCTTATCGGGATATTCAATTGTTTGATTCGGCTTTTTTAAGATTTCAATACGTACCAGGAATAAATAGGTACCTGTTAGGGCCAATATCAAAATTGGTATTAAAAATAAACGTCCTGAAACAACATGGAAATACTGGGCAAAAAAGTCCCGGTTGATTTTGGCAAAGAAATGTCGAACGCCCTGCTGGCGCTTGACAATCAGAATAATTCCTGAAATAGTAATAAGAAACAACAGAAATGAAACCACACCAATAATCACCCGGCCGGTTACTTTCAGAAAGAGTGAGCGGTGTAAAGCTGTAACCCATTGAACAAATTGGGACTTATTCAATTGGGGGCCAAGCAGACGCCCGGTATTCGGATCAATATAACCTTTCACGGTATTGCCATCTACATCTATGGCATCAATACTCACAAATTGATTGTGATCTACTGAAATCGCTATGATTTCGGGATAAACCTTGCGCAAAGCTGTTACTGACTGCGCAAGGTTTAAAGTTTCAATATGTTCAACCCGATAAGCCGGAATTTTTTCATTGACAGCGTCAACGGCCAATATTACTCCAGTTATCGATAATAAAAATAAAAAGACAGAAGAAACAATAGCTAAGGCTAAATGTGCATACCTCCAAATAGATACCAGCATTTTTAACCCTTCTTTTATTGTATTTTATTTAACTTGACAAGTTTGATGTATCCCTTGCCATTCGCTTTTTCGGTAATAGCTTCTTTTGTTAAAGGGATTTCAACATCAGCAGTATGATATTTTTGTTCCTCTACAGCAGATTCAAAACGGAGTTTATACCCTTTATTAAACTTCGATTCGTCAATATCCAAAGTGCGCATGGCACGGTCACCGCCACCCACTGAAGCACCCGTCACCGCATTTAACTTTTCTTTGGTTTTATTTTGGAACTTGTACCATTCCTTGATTGTATTATACCATTGTTTATCAGATCCCAATACGGCGAGTGTTTTTTCGTAAGCTCCACTAGGATTAATCAGTGAAATCACGACGTAGGCTTTCTCACCTTCGTAGGCATTCATTTGGATCATGCACTTATATTTAGCTGCCTGTGCGAAAGAGCTTAGGGCTGCCATCGAAAATAAAAGGGTGGCTATCGTTGTTTTAAATATATTATTCATCTTCAATTGTATCTAATTTTAAGGTATCCGTATGCAGTTCAGCGTTACCAATATTTCTATTATTTATCGGGATATTTTATCGATATGATTAGAAATACCACCGGATTACGATATTGTCTTATTTCAAAAAGTCAAGCTGCACATTGGACTTAGATAAGAAATCGTTCTCTCTCGCTAAGTCATAAGCTGTTTCATCGAATTCTGTTTTCAATTCCTTTTTTGCACCAAGCGAAACCAATGTTTTTAGTAAAGAATCGTCTTTAGCGATGAGAGCTGCCTTATGTAGTGCCGTCGTTCCTTCTTTATCTTGTGCGTTAATGTCTACTCCAAGTTCGCTGGCTTTCTGGATAAGCTTCACATTCTCTTTAGCTACTGCCAAATGATACAATGTACTACCATTTTTTTGCGGAGCAATAACGTCTAATCCGTTTGTCTTAAGGATTGCTAATTTTTCTTTAAACTCATCCCCTTGTGACACATTTCCCTGACCACCTGGTCTGCCCCCCTGTGGCAATTCCTTGTAAGAATTAAACCAATAGAACGCTAAGTTATTGCCCTCCTTATCCAATACCTTGGTATTGGCTCCATTTTTAATCAATGCCGCAGCGACTTCAGGAGTCCCATTTGCTATTGCTTTAGTCAATGCAGATTCCCCTTTTTCATTTACAGCATTCACATTTTTTGCTTTAGTGAGTAGCAATTCAACCAATTTAGCATCTTTTCCGCTGGCTGCAACCATAAGTGCCGTATTTCCCTCGTTGTCAGCTTTGGCGACATCTACCCCGCTATCCAGAAAATAATTGATCACATCCATATCTGGCCTACGAACCAAAGCATGCAGTACCGTAGCACCTTCCTTATTTACGGCCTTAGGATCCAATTTGAACTTTTCAACCAAATAGGTATAAACCGCCAAACCGTTAGAAGCTTGTCTAGAACCTTGAGTCGCAAAAAACAACGCATTGTTGGTTGGCTTTACACCACGGGCGATGAATTTCTCCATAAGCGCGGTATTTCCAAGTTTAGCAGCATAATCCGTTACGGTACGGCCCGACTCATCTTTATCTTGAATAGCTAATCCTTTTTTTATGAAATAATCCGTCAATGCCAGGTCCTTGTCTGCAGACGCTCCAAGCATCATCAATGTTGCACCACCTTCATATTTCTGTTTGGGATTCACACCCGCTTTAAACAAGGCATCATACACAGCAGTATTTGTATTTCCTGTTGAAGCTGCATAAGCAACAATTGGGTAACCATGGCTATCTTGGTAATTGACATCAGATCCCTTCGCTATTAAAAAATCGACCAGTTCAGCATTTCCACTTGATGCCGCCCAATGTAAATAACTACGGCTGTGATGTGTCTTCTTGGTTACACTATTCCCTTCTTGTTCGATCATGAATTTGACGACATCAGTCGGAGCACCGTTTAATATGGCCATAGTGACCGGATCAAAGGATGCCGCATTCGGCTGAGAAGGACTATTTCCTTTGCTGATTTCTTCTTTAACAACTGTCAATGTAGGTTTGCCCTTCCAGAACTCGCCGTTCATTAACGAGTTTGTCTGCGCCTGTGCATAAGATGCAGCGAATAATAAAGCTGCCAAAAGTGTCTTTTTCATCCTTTTATTTTTCTTTTGAAGGTGATGGAGCAACATAACCTATTCATTCCCTACTCAATTATTCAGCAAATTGAGCTACAATCATGCGATAACTTGGGTCGGAATATATCGTGTTGGTTTCATCAGAATATGTGTAAATGCGTATATTTTTAGAACATGGATGCTTTCCGAATTCGATGTTGTGCAACAATTTCTGCATACAGACAAGCCCATGTTTAAAATAGATTAGCTACTTTATTTAAATTAATTCTAAATTAATGCAAATCTAAAAAATATTCCCAAACCACAAAAATTAATCGTGCTAATTTTTATTGATCAATTGCCCTGAAAGGCTTTCTGCTTCATCCGAACAAAATCTGAAAGAAGATTGTTAAACTTGCAAATGCACTAAAATTATCTTAGTTTACTTAAAATAAAGCGGTATAATGAGCAAGGTAGCATCCAATTTTTATACAATCAGCGCAACGACTGAAAGTGAACATAAAATTTTCTATCGTCTGTATGAACCAGATAATAATCAAATAGTGGCAACACTACTCTTGGTCCATGGCATGCAGGAACATAGTGGTCGGTATGAAGAATTGGCCAATTATCTGACTACACAGAATTTTGCGGTTTTAACTTACGATCAATTGGGCCATGGAAAAACGGCGATACAGGTTGATCAATTGGGTTATTTTAAAAAAAATGGGGCGAAAGAACAACTCATCGATGACGCCATTATAATGAGTAACTTCTTACGTGAAACCTATCCGCTACTGCCTCAATTTATTTTAGGGCATTCCATGGGATCCTTTGTCACACGTTGTGTTTTACAAAAAATTGGTAGGCAATTTAAGGGGTCCATTATCGTGGGGACAGGCCAACGTCAAAAAGGTTCCACAGCTTTTCGCCTTTTACTCACTCTTCTCAATAGTATTGCCCCTAAAAGAAGAAGTAAATTGATCAATCGTATTTTTGACAAACGCAATAACGCCAGGTTTAAGAACGAGCCAAACCAAAATAACAGCAACTGGTTAAGCATAAATAAGGCGAACCGTATTTCATTTTTGGAAGATCCTCTTTGTGGGGGATTGTTTACCAACAATGGGTTTCATACCGTATTAGACCTTTCCTTGCAAGCGACAGATATCGAGGCTACCAAGAATATCCCCAAAAATCTACCAATTGTATTTATCAGCGGACAGGATGATCCAATTGGAGATTTTGGAATAGGCGTCGAAAAGAGTGTAGCACAGTTAAGTGCACAGGGGCAGACCGATATAACCCTTAAATTATATGCAGGCATGCGGCATGAAATTCTTAATGAAGACTGCAAAATGGAGGTGTTCCAGTTCATCAGTAGCTGGCTTCATCGCCATTTACTTTAGTTTCCGACCGTAATATTTCCGAATAGGCTCATCTAAATAGTTAAAGACCAATAAAGATAAAAAATCAACAATAGCATTCCAATAACAATAATCGAAGCCGTTCAGTCCCACAACGCTAGGCTGTCAGTTGCTAGCTATTGAAAATTCTATTTAATAATAAACGCTGGTGCTGGTTGCCCCTCAACACTGCTGGTTGCCCCTTCAATTTTGGGCCAGTCCTTATCCCAGACAATCTGATCCAAAAATAGCATCCGGCGATTTCCCCCCGTAGCTACACGAGGCTGCTTTGGGTCTATACCATGATAGAGTATCCAATCTTTTCCCTTGTCGTCTGTAATAATGCGCGAAGTATGACCTGTCCCCACAAATTTATCATTTCCTTTTAACAACAGCGTTCCACTCCCCCGCTGTGTAAGATTGCGGCCTTCTTGATCCACATAAGGTCCTTTCAGATCGCGAGAGCGGCCCACAAGAACATGGTAGCTACTTTTTTCCCCTTCACAACAGGAGCCTTTGGACCCGATAAAGTAATAGTACCCTTTCCGTTTATGAATCACAACGGCTTCAAAATCTCCTGCAGCGACTTTAAATTTTCCATTTAAATCAGGTATACCGGTACCATTTTTATCGAGTTCAACACCATAAGTGCCTTGCGTACTCGCATCACTAAAACTACCCCAGAACAGATAATTGTGCCCATTTTCTGTAAAAAAATAAGGGTCTATTGAATTCGGCACATCGATCTCCTTGCTATCAAAAAGTTTACCTTGATCGATAAAGGGGCCTTCCGGTTTTTCGGCAAGCGCCACACCTATGCCGGGATTGGGATCGCCCCATGTTGAATAGGCATAATATAAGAGATACTTACCATTTAACTGCACCACATCGGGGGCCCAGATTCCGCCTTCTGCTTTCCAGCTCGGTTTAGTTGGGAAGGCGGTTCCGATCCAGGTCCAGCTTACAAGATCGGTGGATTGTAGAATAGACACCAGACGTTGTCCCTTTCCGTCGCCCCAATTGTCGGCTGTCCCATATGCATAGAACATTTTGCGCTGTGGATCTCTAACGACAGTAGGATCAGCAAGTATGGGCTCAAAAACCGGATTGCTATAGGTTTTATGCTGAGCCGTGGCATTTGTTATTTGTCCCGACTGCTTCACTGGACCTGTAGCGCTTCCACAGGAGCTCAACAGGTTCAGTACGACAACTCCGCCGATCCAATATCTGAACAACATTGCATTCAACATCTTATTATTTTATTTATAGTATTTACTATCTCACAGGAAAAGCTATTTTGCTTTTCCCAATTTCTCTTCCAACATTTTGATAAAATATCCACCAACAACAGATCGTGCTTTAAATCCAGCTCTTTTAGGACGGTCTGTATAGGTCCAATCCGACATTGGAACGCGATCGGTTGTTTCGTTCATAAAACGGTAGACTGGCTTCAAAAATGCCTCAAAGGTAGGCTTATCATCGGCCATGGTCGCCGTCCAAATAATCCAATCGGTTTTGGTATAAGGCTGACGATTGTCCAGGGGAAGTCCGTATTTATTTTGTTTGCC
>JBMAAL010000087.1:0-22973 GCA_050281725.1 Sphingobacterium sp.
CCATTGGATTAACATTTTTGTCGATAACTATTCGCCCTTTTTTAGGGCTTTTTGAGTGGTTTCAGCGTATATTCCTCTCCAGGCGCTAACACAATCACGCGTTCAGGATTTTTGACCAATCTTTTTAGTTTTTCAGGATCTGCGTTAAATGGCGTGAAATCTGGTGCATCAATTGTTCCCCAATGTGACAATAACAGTGGCGTATCTGGATATGCATTTGCTATTTTAAGTGCACCTTCGAGCGTAAAGTGCCATTCATTGTCCGAAAAATCAAAGAATATAGCGTCCGGCGCAGGGAGGTTGAGATGCTCTTGCATTAGTCTTGAATCTCCTTGTGCCCATATCGTGCCGTCGGGTGTCTCGAGGAGGAATCCGGCGAAATCTTCTTTCAAAAAATTTCTTGTCCGAGTGGGGTTTTGATTCTGCCAATCATGATCGGCAGGCGTTAGCCTAACCTTTACCTGTCTAACTTTAAACTGGTCACCAATTCGGTGTCCTTTCGATCTAAAACCTTCGTTTTTCATTAATGAATCAACGTAGACTGTAGAGTGGAATATCTTGGTGACAGGGGACAGTTCTTTTAACGTTGGGATACTGTAATGATCATTATCGCTATGGGTTATCAATACGGCATCCAGATGGGGGATGTCTTTGGGTTCTATAGGCGAATTGAACAGCACGGGCATATCAAATCCTTTTAATAATGGGTCTACCATCAGCGTAGTTCCACGGCTGTTTATAAAAAAGCCGCCATTGCCCATCCATCGGATAACTGTTTTATCGGTTTTTTGAAATGCTTCGGCTCCAAATGGCTTTGGAGCAGGAGGAGTAGCCTGATATTTTTTATTAGCTGGCATCTTTTTGAAAATTTGTACCGCAGCATCCGGATCTAGCGCATCCATATCTACAAGTTTTAATGCCTTGACCATGTGGAGCGTGGTTGTTTTGTACTTGAGGAAATGCTCGGTTTTTAAATGGGATTGGTAGGCCTCCTGGTCTTTGTACATTTCCAATATCCGTACCTGCGTTGGATTGTCCTTCTGGAACATCGGGAAGATGGCAATTACGCCTTTTTCAAGCCTCACCGATGCTTCGGCTTCCTCCTTTAGGATTATTTTGTATTCCTCCAGATGCTGCGGATGTATCTCGATTTCTGAAATGCGCACCATCATTTCCTGTTGTTGTGCGTGGAGGGTATTATTCATACAAAAAAAGACTACAACTGCCAGAGCCACCCACAGTGACCGCTTGAAGCACTTATATTTAAACATATCATTCGACATATACTATTTATTAACGTTTTTTACTTCTTAATTTTTGAGAGGACTACCCGTGCAGTTTCAGCTCGTTCCCGGCCTACTGCGTTTTCAATGATGTCAAACACTTCTTTCACCAGTTCTGCGGTAATGCCTGTATTTATACCCATTCCTATATGTGCCGGTAATTGACCCTCTGTACCCTGCATGGCTGCTAAAGCAGCAATCGTTACGATTTCCCTTTGCTGATAGTTCAGGACATCGCTGTCAAAGATGTCGGCGAATAGATGTTCTTTCAAAAAAGCATCAATACGCGGCGCAAACTCACCGAAACCCGGTGCAGGTTTTGACTGCGGTGTTTTGGTTAGGGTCTCAAGCGTTTTTCTTCCACGCTCATACGTATCAGAACTGTCTGTCAGCGGTGTAGCTTCTTTACCAACGACATCAGTAATCCCTTTCTTTTTCCTTTCTTCCAATACCTGCATAAAACTGTTGATGCCGTTGAGGCTTCTCGGAAAACCGCAGTAGGCATACAACTGAACCAATACCTCCTTTATCTCGTTTATAGTAAGTCCTGCTTCCAGCCCAGCGCCAAGCTGTGTTTTCAGTTTTTCGATATCCCCGGTTGCGGTCAGTGCCGAAATAGCGGCGAGGTGTTGCTGACGGGCATCTAAAGGCTGATTTCTATTTTGTGCATTCATATTTGCTGCATTAAAAATTATTAAAACTGCTAACATCCATTTTAAAAACCTGTTTTCGCACATGTCATTTAAATTTTATGGGGTATTTACTTGTTGATATTCCTCATTGGTTACAGGTTGTAGCCATGTTACATTTTCCTCGCCCTTATAGTTGGTTATGGCAATGTGTATCATCTTACTGTCGGCAGATGCACCGTGCCAATGTTCCACACCTTCAGGGATATTTATAACATCGCCTTTCTTAATGACCTGTGCGGATTTTCCCTTTTCCTGGTACCAGCCTTTGCCCTCGGTAACAATCAATACCTGTCCACTGGGATGGGTATGCCAATTTGTTCTTGCTCCAGGTTCAAAGGTTACACTACCCAATGCGAAATCATTGTTTTTATCTTTTGCTAACAAAGGTTGCAGAAAAGCGTCTCCGCTAAACCACTCTTTGGGTACTCGGTCGCCTTTTGGGAAAAGCGATACGCTATTATCTTCTTTCATGGCTTCTGTTTTTTTATTGTTACTACAAGCTGATATTGTCGATGCGATACTTATAAACAATATCACCAATTTTAGATTTTTGAAAATATCCATTGACTATATTTTTATTGAATAAGGCAGTATAAGCCTTATTCGGTTATTTTTCTACCTGTTTTTGTTCAGATTCAGGGTAACGGTCGCCGATGATAGGAATCTTTGCCACTGCTGTTTCAAGCTCTTTCCATTCCTGTGCGCTAAAAGCAGAATCCAATGTTCTTAGGTTTTCTTCCAAATGTGAGAGTTTGGTCGTTCCGGGAATGGGAACAATAAACGCTGCTTTTTGCAGTAGCCATCCCAATGCTACCTGGGCAGTGGTTATACCTCTTGTACGTCCGAATTTGTTCAGTTCTTCAACAATTCTAAGGTTTGACCGTATCGCTTCGGGGGTAAACCGGGGCAGGATATTACGGTTATCGTTACCGGAACCAAAACTTGTATATTCATTAATTGCTCCTGTCAGGAAACCACGGTTCAACGGGCTGTACGGCACAAAACCGATACCCAACTCCTCACATATAGGTAGCACTTCTTTTTCCACCTCACGCCACATCAAATGATATTCACTCTGTATGGCTGTAACAGGCTGCACGGCGTGTGCCTTGCGGATGGTTTCTGCTCCGACCTCACAAAGACCAAAGTGTTTTACCTTTCCCTCGGCAATAAGGTCTTTTACTATTCCCGCCACATCTTCAATAGGTACGTTAGGGTCTAAACGGTGCTGGTACAGTAATTCTATGACATCGATATTCAAGCGTTTCAACGATGCTTCCACCATTTCACGGATGCGTTCGGGCTTGCTGTTCGGCCCAGCGGGCATCTCGTTCTTTTTGTTTCCTGCATAGTTGAAACCGAATTTTGTGGTAACAGCAATCTTACCTTTAAACTCGGCAAGAGCCTTACCTGCCAGTTCTTCGTTGATGAACGGGCCATAGGTTTCAGCAGTATCAAAAAGAGTAACGCCACGCTCCACCACCTCATGAGCCAGTTTTATCATAGCTTTTTCATCGGGATATGCGCCACGGTGGTAATTCATTCCCATAAGACCAAAACCCAATGCCGAAACTTCCATTGCTGCATTACCTTTTCCTAAAATACGGCGCTCGGTAATAACAGGCATCGTATTTTTGTTTTGACTTTCGTTTGAGGATGCTGTTTTTTGCTCTGTACCAGTACAGCTTGATATCAATACAGTGGGAACACAGACCGCCGCTCCGAAAAGGGCGGTATTTTTTAAGAAATCCCGGCGGTTGGAGGGGTTGCCGTTCTCGCTATTTTGACGTACTGTTTTGTTACTCATATCTTCATTTTTTAGTTTATACTATACTAGTATTACATGCTGTAACCCCTATTTAGTACCAACGTATGACCTACATAGAAGGTTTGCAGCATCCATCATAGAAATACTACCACATTATCTATTTCTTCGGGAGACGACCAACGGGTACAGCTGCTAACATCGCATCCAGTTGACCGGCAGCCATTGTTTTATCTACCATTGAGGTATAAATTAGACCGGAACAAGTGGGATTGATAGACATCCCAATTTACCAGCTAGTTACAAAGTTAGCCACTATATGTTGGCCGCTTTTTATACAAAACACAGATTTATTTACCACTTTCACTGATTTTGCTATAAAAGTATATT
This sequence comes from Sphingobacterium sp., assembly GCA_050281725.1. Classification (GTDB taxonomy): domain Bacteria; phylum Bacteroidota; class Bacteroidia; order Sphingobacteriales; family Sphingobacteriaceae; genus Sphingobacterium. The sequence goes on from JBMAAL010000087.1 coordinate 4,131, forward strand.
GCTCATGTTTTTGATTAGTAAATTTGTCATATAAAATAATATCATGGAAAAAGTGGAGCGAATAGATACGGTTAGACAATATAATGAGACTTTGGGGATTGATACTCTGCATCCGCTTGTCAGCGTCGTTGATTTTGATGAGATGCCCACCTATGAATATTTTAGGCGGTATATGGGTATTTACGCCGTTTTTTTAAAGTACATTAAATGCGGAGACATGAAATATGGGTGCCAGTCCTACGATTATGAGGATGGGACATTGGTTTTTATTTCGCCCGGTCAGATTTACGGTATTGACAGCAGGGGTAAAACGATCAAACCTTCGGGCAAGGCACTGGTATTTCATCCTGATCTGCTAGCAGGAACAGATCTTCTAAGAAAAATGAAGGATTATACCTTTTTTTCGTATGAAGTGAATGAAGCCCTACACCTGTCTAAAAAGGAGAGGTCAATTGTGAATGACTGCTTTGAAAAGATCGCTCTGGAAATAAGTCAGAACATCGATCAGCATAGCAAAACGTTGATCGTTTCGAATATCGAATTGTTCCTCAATTATTGTATGCGGTTTTATGGTCGCCAGTTCATCACCCGGAGCCATGCCAACAAGGATATGTTGGTTCGATTTGAAAATCTCCTAAATGAATACTTCCATTCCGATAAGTGCCAGACATTAGGTGTGCCAACCGTAACCTGGTGCGCAGAACAGTTACACCTTTCCACTAATTATTTTGGCGATCTTATCAAAAAGGAAACTGGTAATACAGCGTTAGACTATATCCAATCCAAAGTGATTGATGCGGCAAAGTCAATCCTGTTTAGCAGTGACATATCTATTAGTGATATAGCTTTTAATTTGGGCTTTAAATACCAGCAACATTTTACCCGCTTATTTAAACAAAAAACAGGTATGACACCACTTGAATACAGGTCATTAAATTGAAAAGTTTCGTAAAAATACCCTATTTTGCATGTTTCTTGCGATTACCTTTTCTTTATCAAATGCTATAAATCCTGATCATTTTCAATGCGCTTTTTAGCATAATCTAGGACATTTACAACACGGACATACTTTTTTTTATCGCTAGTAGCTACAATATTTATTAGACCACTCATTCAAGCACTTCCTAAAATAGCCAACATTGTATGGTTCCAATATCTAAGTAACTGTGATGAAATGTAATCCTTAGTGTTGTGTAATCTCTTGATTGAAATCGTCAATCAATTTCTGCGCAACGACAAGTAAGCACGTCAATTACAGTCTTAAACAGTGTTTTTTCGAAATCACAAGACTTGAACAAATATAATTTTACCACCAATGAATGATGAGGTCATATTTATAAAGTATGTTTTTAATTGATCTATTATATTGATGCCAATTCTGTTTACAACCAATACAATTGTTGTCTTTTTATTTTGCTGTTACAACTTTCCGATGGTTTACGCCCCAATCTTTCAGTGCGTAAATTATCGGTGTTAACGTATCGGCATAAGGTTCCAATTGATAGGAGACCTTAACAGGATACTCATCGATAACTGTTCGTAAGATTAGTTTATGCTGTTCTAGATCTTTTAGTTCTTTGGCCAAAACCTTCGGTGTAATGCCTGGAATACTTTCCTGAATATCGGTAAAGCGGTCATTTCCGACACCTATGGAAATAATAATCGGCAATTTCCATTTACCGTTGATGACATCTAAAGTATCGCGGACGGGCTTGATGGTCGCAAGGCAATCACAATGCATTTCTAAAATATTGGAAGCCGGATATACCATCTGTTCTTTTATCGCTACAATCTGAATTATGCTCTTTTGTTCCTTGGCATTGTTGAGAAAAATGAAACTTGCCATCAAAGACAATGAAGAATGGTTTCTCATCTGTCTGATAATACAAAGCGGGCATTAGCCAGTCTGCCTAATGCTAAGCTCATTTTCTTAAAATTTAGGTATCTAAGGGGTATTTGGAGAGAAGATGTCAATAACTATTTTTTCAATAAGTCCTCCGCGGTCGCAAATGTCTCAAATGCGAATCTTTCGAATACAACAGCTACAGATGTCGCAGGTCTGGTCTCTTGGATTAATTCAGATTTAATTCCGTTGGTCAATGCCAATAAAACCCAACTTAATGCCAAATTAGAGTCCGATCGAGCGAGTGGTCAACAGTCAAGTTAAAGATATTGAGCTGTTGGAGAAATGGAATATTTGCAAGGATATTCCATTTTTTGCTTAATAGGGACGTTCTATGATTTTGAAAAGCAGACAATCCAATAAGTACTTTTCGGTATCTCCCACATACCGCTTACATACATCTGGTTTTCCTCGGATCGCTTCAGTAGCAGCCATACTTTTGCTATATATAAACAAAAGAATATGGCAAATCAATTTTTAATTAAGGAAACGATGGCGGATATGCGAGGCTTATCTGCCGCTGAAATTACAGCTTTACAGAACGGAACTTATGCTGGCATAGAGCTGTTAGGCTATTATGAAAAAGGGGATACCCCAGCACCGATTATTTATTATCTCGCTCCAGCGACACCAGATCCAGGTTCAGATAATGGCGGGAGTGTGATTGCAACGGGCAACATTAAGTTAATTCATGATTTTAAGAAATTTATTCATGTTTCTTATTTTGGAATTATAGGAAACAAGACCGACGATTATACAAATGAAATTAAGAGTCTTTTAATAGGACAACCGGAAAATACAACTTTTAAATTCAGTGGCCGATATAAGGTTTCTTCCACACTCAACGTATTAAAATTAGGGACAGAAATTATAGGAGATGATGTGATATTTGAATTTACTGGAGATCATAATTCCAAATTTATCAGTGTAGAAGCTGACGATTTCAGTATTCAAGGCGTAACATTTGATGCCAAGGAGAAACAGTTAAAAGATTGCTTTATCCATTTAACTGACAACATTAAAAATCCCTGTATTATGAACTGTGTTTTCAAAAATGCATTAGGTGTAAAATCCGGCACGAGCAATGATCAGCAATATGGGGTAATGGTCAGCCCTTATGGGGTTACCAATTTTCTTATTGATCAATGTCAATTTTCCAATATTAAAAATGATAATACTGGCGCGTATTCTGCTGTGGGAATTTTAAAAGGATTTTGTGGAGGTATCTACATTAGCGATCCTAGAGTTGATGCGGCTCATCCTAATGCCAAAGAACAAACTGATTTTGTCACTGGGAATATTTCAAATTGCAAATTTTCTGATATCATTACTAAGTTGGATGACGGATTATCCCAAAGCGAGTACACCTCTTACAACGATGCCGATGGAATCAGGTTTTATGGGGGAAGTAAAGCTCAAAACTGCGATGTAAATATAGATAATTGCTATTTTAAGAATGTCGGAAAAAGGGCTATTAAGGTAAGTTATATGGGGAATGTGAAAGTGAATAATATATCTGTTGAAGTTGACAATCTTCAGTACCAAATGATTTCGCTTATTAAAATTAATAAGGGCACCAGTGTGAAAGGCGTCAGATACTATGGTAACGGGACCAACGTGCAGATTGCTTTTCAGAGCGATGACGGCGGAGATATTGTATTGGAAGATGTCATTGTGGATGGTTGTGAAGTTTTTTATGAAATTAATCCCTCTTTCCAGTCAGCGGGTAGCGAAATCCGTAACATTTTGATAAAAGATATCATTGTTAAAGATCTATTTAGAAGGGGAATATTGTCAAATAATGGTTATGCTAAGATCGCCAGAAATATAGTGATGGAGAACATCTATATTGAGGCGGACCCGACCCGAAATTCGGTGCAGGCACTTAATGCAGCCTTTGGCTGGCAAGAGAATGAAGTATTTATAAAGAATTTTAGAACCAAAAATTGTGATGTCAGAGTTGATGGCGGAATGTTTAATATCGATGGTTTACATATTACAATTGATAATCCTAATTTTTTGGGTTCTACCAATCCGCTGGGCAATTCCGCAAATGTGGATTGGAGGAAATTTAATCATATATTGGATTTGGGCGATAATTCATCAAACAGAGACGCAGCTCCAGTTTTTACTAGTAGCGGATCGGCAACTAGGACACCCATAGCAACAAATATTACTATTGATATTCAAGGTATTTCGGCGAGCTACTTTGATGCTGCTATTGTTGGCTCAGATTTAAGTATAAATGACAGAAAAGAGCTCGTCAATTTTAATCGGGATAGATTAAAGGTCCAAAATGTAACCTATAAATATGCAGCTCATCTAGCTACTCCATTAAGGTCAGCTATTATTTTCGAGGGTAGCTTTTTACATATAGCAAACATTAAGTTAGACTCTGAGTCAAGTATGTTTGTGAATACGCTTGAAGGCAATATCGCGAAGACTGGAATATTTATTTCAGATGTTTTTAATTTAACGCAGACCGCTTTAGATAACCCAGTCATCAAAACCAATCGAATTATTAATAGTAAGATATATAATGTGTTTTCTAGAGGTATAGGTTTATATCCAGTTGTAAGTTTGGGCCCCGGCAGCAGCGGAAATACCATTTCAGAAATTTTGGGCAATGCTACTCCTTTTAGCGTAGAACTTTTGGGAAACCAGCCCAACACGAGAGTATACAATGTATTCAACCAAACGGATTCTTATAGTCCTAGAGGAACAACATTACAGCGGCCTACTACTTCACTCGTGGGACAAGAATATTTTGATACTACATTGAATAGACCCGTATGGTGGAATGGCTCTATTTGGATCGATGGGAAGCAATCTGCCGCTTCGCCGGACACAGCAGCAGATCCTAGTAATACTTATACGCCGTCGGAAGTTCAAGCTATATTGGCTGAATTAAGAGATCTAAAAACTAAACTGCGAAGTGCAGGAATACTTGCAATCTAATTGTTTGCTAATTGGTTAATTGGCTTCCTTCTTTTAAAAGAAGGAAGCTTTTTCTTTTAGGTATCTGTACAAACTTTAAAGAATGAAATAGACTTTTCGGTATCTCCCACATACCGCTTACATACATCATGTTTTCCTCAAATAGCTCCGCACACAGCCATACTTTTGCTATACACATAAAAACAAAAGAATATGGCAAATCAATTTTTAATTAAGGAGACGATGGCGAAGATGAAAGAGCTGTCCACAAGTGAAATCGATGGACTGAAAAAATCCAATCTATGCAGGAGTACAGTTGCTGGGCTATCACCAAAAGGGAGATACCCCAGCACCGATTATTTATTATCTAGCCCCAACGACTACTGATCCTGGACCAGAAGATGGAGGAAGTATCATCGCTGTGAGTGGAATTAAACTCATCCATAAATTTATTGGCGAGGTCAATGTGCAATATTTTGGAGCCAACGGTTTGAAGACTCAGAATTGCTTTAACTATATTAACAACGTCTTTAAATATGCATTGGCTAATTCAGCAGATATTTATCACCCTTCCGGCTACTATAATTTCTTTACCAGTAATTCTCCTTATAAGACATTAACGCCCGCTGTTGAAAGTCTGTTTGATTGTAAAGGAATTACCATTCGAGGCGACGGCGATACCACGGTTCTGATGACAGAAACAGCCCGAGGAGCTAATGTCCTTAATTTACACAAGATATTGAGTTCCGTAATTTTTATATAGATAAGAATAGATCTCTGCTGAAGGCTTCAATGGATAGTCTTCACCGTTAAGTAATATCATATAACCTGAAGTAAATTGTTTTAGAGCGGCAGTAAGCAACAGTAAAGTAGGCTCCACCATTGAAAATCCACCCCATGAAACCGCTAATCTCTTCTTTAATGGAGATTTTGATACGGTTGACCGTCCATACTCGAATACCGATGACTAGTCAATTCGGACAATTTTTACCATTTGAATATAAAGCTGAGATGTCCAAACACATTTTTACTTATTTTATGTGGTTTTGTTCAAAGTGATCAATTAGCCTCGGAACCGTATGATCTCAATGCCCGAAATCTTTTCGGTCTGGGCGGATTTCATCAGAAGAGTGATTTCTGATCGGACAAACGTTGATTTTTTCATCGTTTTTGCTCCCATTGAAAATTAATATTTCAGTACCTAAATTTTTACTTAAAAATACTCCACATTTTGAGAAGGGGCATATATTTACTATTACGCTGGTTGTATATCGGATTTTTGTAATTTTTTTTTAGGCTTTGGTAATAAAAAGTGTTAGCGGTAACGAACGTATTGTTATACTTTTAACTGTGATAATTAAAAAACAAAGATCAACTAAACAAAGATCAACTTATTCAATAAATGAATAGGGGAAATGGAATCAAAAAAGCTGATAAATAATGTTTTCGGTAACCGTAGAGAGTAAAGAAGAATGGAACACGGAACACTGTCAAATGAAAATTTACCCGGGAGTCTAAATTATATTGCTACGGCTTGGATTTCGAAGAGCAAATAATCGAAGGTATCAGAGAAATGAGAACACCAATCGAAATATTAAATATATACCGTTACAAGAAAGATTTTTTGCCTGATATTTTAGAACACAATCTAATTAACAATAATGCGATTCAAGTATTCCGTATTGAAAGCTACTTGCGTAATATATTGATGCCAGTAATTCCATACAGGACGACATTCAATTTTATAATTTTTGTCACTCGGGGGACCTTTATTCAATATCTAGAAGATAAAAGTTATGAATTTTATGAAAATGAATGTATTAATATAAAACAGGGTAGTACCACAGCAACGTTATCGTTTTCGGAAGACATTGAAGGCTTCTTTGTTGCCTTTGAAAATGAGATCGTAACACATATGGCATTGGGGCTGAAAAACATTAAGTTTTTTCAGCTAAGTCCGATTATATCAATAAATCCAAACACCGCAAATTGGATAACAAATATGTTCATTTTATTGGAAGAGGAGTTGGAGAGTAAAGGTAGAGTATGGGAAATCTGTATCACAATGTTAGAAATTGTTCTGCTTAAACTAGCCAAGAATAGCCAAAAAGGACTAAAACAATCGCTTCATAGGAGTCTTGAAATAGCCTTTCAATTTCGGGAGTTGGTGCAGAAATTTCATGTTGATCATAAAGATTTAGGATATTATGCCGATTTGCTCCATATCAGTGAAAACTATCTTAGTAAATGTGTAAAGGAAACTACCAACAAGCCTCCAAAACAATGGATCAATGAAATAAGTATTTTGCACAGCAAAATTCTATTGAAAGATATGACAAGAGATATAGGAGGAATAGCTTATGAACTTCAATTTGAGTCACCTTCATATTTTACCAGAATATTCAAGAAAACAACGGGTTATTCTCCAAGTGAATACCGCATGAAATTCATAAATGGAAATTAAATATAAATATAGTTTTCAGTACCAAAAAGACAGAATAAATGTAATTGCTAATAAAAAATAAGTATAACACAAGGAGTGCTGTTAGCCTATCTTGAACTTAGCTCCCTCATTTTCTGAGCGATAAATATCGATCGAATCTTTTCTGCCGTCCATACCGACTCCCAGAATGTTATAAATAGTCTTTGATTCAACAGTACCATTTTGGCGGACTTTAATGTGCATGCAGCCCAGGAATACAAAGAGATAAACAGCTTCAAGAGGCCTACTATGCCATTCATTTACTGCTGGAAGCACAATTCGGTAATACGCGATATTTCTGTGACAGAGATCTCTATAGCATACATTTCGAGTATAAACTCATTTATCGCCCGTGTGCTCATTCCTTTGGCATACATGCTCGGTACGTGTTCCTCAAGCTGTTCAGTGATGATTAATTGTCCTTTAGGCACTACTTTCGGCTCAAACATGCCGGATCTATCACAGCCTGTTTCCAGCTCAAATGTCCCAGTGTTAAGGCCTCGAACAGTCTTTTTTGTCTTGCCATTTCGACGGTTGCTATTACCCGAAGCGAAGCTTTTCCTTCGTTAAGATGGTTATCTATTTTGGGGCAAAATTTGTCTATTCAATCTTTGTCAATAAAAAGCAAATCCCTAAATTTTTTTAAGAATAATTTCTCTATGCTTTAAGGCCCATTTCTGAATATGAATAATAAGCGGTTCTATACTTTTACCATGTTCACTTGTTATATACTGAACAGCGTTAGCTGCTGTACCGCCTTCAATACGCTCTATCATTTTATTTTCCTCTAAATAACGTAACTCCTTTGTCAGAACACGAGATGTAATGGGATCCAGATCAGCCTTTATCTGGGAAAACCTCTTTGGGGATCCACATAGAGAGGCCATAATGGCTCCCCTCCACCTGCCACCGATTAAATCAATGGTATCCTGTACATCCCTGGTTATCAATTTTTTTGTATTGTCCTTCATTTTGGTATCCTAAAAAGAACTAATAAAACAGATGTGTTTTAGTATCAAATTGATACCAAATATAGAACTTTGTATCAAAATTTCAAATAATAAATAAAACAAATAAATCGTATGAAAGCAATACAATTTGACAATTATGGAGACTCCTCGGTTTTACATCTTAATGAGATAAGTCTGCCGAAACTCGGAGCCAAAGATATAATGATTAAAATATCGGCGGTATCAGTTAACCCTTTAGATATCAAATTACGTAATGGGGAGATGAAAAATTTTATGCCCATATTATTTCCATTTACACCAGGATTGGACGTGGCTGGCACTGTTGAAAAAGTAGGTGAAAAAGTCACCAAGTTTAATAAGGGAGATAAAGTTTTTGCAACAACTTTTGGCAACACATATAGTGAATTTGTTAGTTTAGAAGAATCAATTGTCTCCAAAATGCCAAAAATATTAAACTTTGCAGAAGCTGCAGCCGCAGCAATTCCTTTAACAACAGCCTATACGTTATTACTGCAGGATGGTAACCTAAAAGCAGGGCAGACGATTCTAGTACATGGTGCCGCCGGTGGTGTAGGCCATATTTTAGTACAAATGGCCAAAAATTTAGGTGCTAAAGTAATTGCTACAGCTACCGGAGAAGGTTTAGAATTTGTCAAATCAAATGGTGCTTCTGAGGTAATAGATTATAAAGACGATCAGAAGTTGCAAAGAATTAAGGGAGTAGATATGGTCGTAGATTTAGTAGGGGGCGAAACTCACTTTCAATCCTATAATAAATTGAAACCTGGAGGTATACTTTTAAGTACTGTTATGCCAGGGTCGGAAGAATTGGCTAATAAATTTGGAATTACAACGAAATTCGTAAATGCTACCCCTGATTCCAAAAAGCTCGATTTTGGTTCAAAATATGTAGAAAATGGGAATATTAAAGTCAAGGTTTTTAGGAAATTTTCTTTGGATGATGCCGCAGCGGCTCAGAATTTTGTCGTGCAAGAGAGGATTTTGGGAAAAGTTGTTTTGGAGGTTATTGAACCTAAAATTTAATAATATGTTTAATGATGAGCTTAGAGGTGTAACGAATACCTATCATTCAATAACACCCCACGATTTAGTAATTATTTCTTCAATGAAAGAACAGTTTTCGACACTCAGGGGTGAAGTTGAGGGGCCGCAAGCTAGAGCATCATTTGATCAGGTGATGGAATCCATAAAGAGTGCAAGGAAAGTTTGTTATCGTGAAGAAACGATAAATGGAGTAAAAGGTTGGTGGTGTATTCCAAGTAATATTATTGAGTCCAGGGCGATTCTTTATTTTCATGGCGGAGCCTATAATATAGGTTCTTCATGGGCATATAGGAATTTTGCTGGAAATATTGCGGAAAGAGCCAATACATCGCTATTTATACCTGATTATCGCTTGGCCCCGGAAAATCCATATCCAGCTGCAGTTGAAGATGCTCAATCCGCTTATATCGGTTTAGTAAATAAAGGTTTTAAAAGTATATCTATAATGGGCGACTCCGCGGGGGGTGGATTAGCTTTAGTAACGATGGCGAAAGTAGCCTTTCAAGATGATTTATTAAATCCGGCTTCGTGCGCTGTATTTTCTCCTTGGACTGACTTGAAATTAGAATCTTCCACGATGCAATCTAAGGCTGAAAATGATATACTTTTAGCAAAAGCCAGTCTAGTAAGGGAAGCCGCCAGATATTTAAATGGAGCAACTCCATCTGATCCAAATGTTTCACCACTATACGGATCTTTATCTAGTCTGCCTCCGATTCAAATTCATGTGGGGGAGGCGGAGATTCTGTTAGGAGATTCTCTCCGATACACAGAAAAAGCAATTCGCAATCATACTAGAGTTGACTTACACATTTGGGAAGGAATGCCCCATGTATTCCCATCTAATATAGGTAAATTGGACGCAGCAGAAAAGGCACTAACTATTACTGCATCATTTATGCAATGGCAGGAATGATTTAAAGATAGACATTGTCAGATCCAAGTACGACCTTTACTTAGTTTCTAATTGGGGAGCAGTTGCCATTTATATATGGTCACAATAATGGTGGTGAAAGGTATGAAAAATGTTATTTGTTGTGTATTTAGAGGAATATATTTCTACTCTATTAAATGTAATGACAATAGAGTTTGATCCTTATAGATCAAACTCTATAACTTTTTAATGAACTCAAATGAGTTATCTGATTCTTTAAATTAATCGCGTTCAACCTAAGAAATTGGATTGGGATAGAGTTTACTGGAATTTCAATTTGTCAGACTACAAGCCTGATATTTCCTATCGGCGGGATGTGAAATTAGCTTGTCTGATAGAGCTGGTTGATGTTATCATATACCTTTGTCAGTGTAATAATGTAGTTTTCATTTACATGGATCGGAATGGCTTTATCGAGTTGGAAGAAGGGAAAATCAAAAATTAGATTAGCAAGTTCCTGATGCCTGTTAATAAAGTTTTCGGTAAATATTACGGCATATTTTCTTGTAACATGAGGATCAAAATCCCATGATACGATCTGATAGGGAGTTTTGATGTAAATGACGTTCTTTTTGTCTTTTGATTTCCAGAAACCTGAATTAAAAACGCCTTCCCCTTCCAATAAAAGGGAAATAGCATAAAACCGATGTTTAAATGGTTTTGTTGGCGCATTATAAAGATCATCCTTACTTTCAATTTTTTCAAAATGAATATCTCTATAAGGAAAAGACTCAATCCCTAAGTATTGACATAGACTACTGAAATCATAAAATTCGGGAATATTGAATGTCGATTCTTTATTGTCCATTTATTCTCTGATGGGATTGATACGATTTAAGAAATCAATTTAAAAATACTAATTTATTATCCTTTCAAAATCACTTAAATATAAGAAAAACAATCATTAATAACGATTAGACTACTCGCCAGTGTCTAATTTTTCCCAATAAATAAATATGTAAAAATTTGTGATTAACGGAGCGGATATGCTCAATTGAACTGTAAGTTAATTGTAGGTTAGCTACATGGTCAAAATGAATAAGATGTGGTTGTTGTTTTTGTAAATGGTTGGAATTTAAAGATGTATATCGGGTTTTGGTAACTATTATAAGGATTTTGGTAACCGAATTCACTGGGTATTAATTTTTAATGTTAATAATTTTAATGTTATAAAAATTAACTGATTTATTTGCAGGCTTAATCTTAACTAACGGTTGAAAATTATGGAAAAGTACAAGAAAAAACTAAGGTATGTTGCCCCACAACTTATAGGGGTAGAGAACATTGAATTGGAACAGGGGATTGCCGCGGGATCGGTTAGCCCGACAGCGGAAGATGGAAGTGCATCTCAGGAATGGCAAACTGGAAATGATGCTTCTGGAGATTCCAATTGGTAGGCAGGTTAAAAAATGGTTTGGCCGAATTCCTCTGCTAAGCCTTAGGAAATCACATTTTAATAAATTTATTATGAAAATCAAGAAGATAATTTCTTTTTCACAGTTCGGTTATACATTTGGGATAATCTTTCTCATGTTTATAAATTTAATGATATCGTCCTGTAAAAGAGTTGATAACTCTGAAGAGATACATGAGGGCAAGGCGAAGGTCTTTATTAGTTTGAAAGGTAGTGTTTTTGCTGATTCTCAAGTAGCCAAATTGGGGAGTACAGGAATGAAAAGTTCCGGGCAACAAGTTCGCGAATTTAAACTTGGTAATGATCTGTTCGTTGAAGCTGTTGTATCAGAATCCCCAACTATTGAACAGACGGAACCGGGAAGTATTAAAGCCGCAGCGAATAACAGGTTACGTGCAGCTACAGAAACAAGTCCACTTGCAAAAGCGGTTCGGTATAAGCTAATTGTTTATGATGCTGATGGACATTATGTTACCGAACGGGATTATGTCCGGGAGAAGGAATCAGAATCAGAAGCACTTATTTTAGATGAGGGCGTGCAATACACTTTTGTCGCTTATTCCATAAATAGTGAAACAGATCTCCCTGCTGTATCGAAAGACGATCTTTCAGCTACCAGTTTGGCCGTTGATGGGAAAAGTGATTTGATGTATTTTAGCGAGTCCAAAACCATTACAAGTGGAGAGAATTATTTAAACATTGTCCTCAAACATACTCTAAGTCAGATTACAGTTACGGTCGATGCTTCATTAACAGGTTATAATATTATGGAAATAAGCGCAGGATTAGATTCTCACTATTCTACAGCAAATATGAAGCTTGCCGATGGGAGTATTGAACGGAGCGGAACAGTAGATACGGTTACAGTTGCGTTTCCAGCAATTGGCAGTACCGGACAAGCATCTATCACAGCTGCGCCAACGGTCCTAAATGCAGCGACAAATTCTGGGAAATTTATCTTAAACAAGATTAAAATTGGAGAAATTACCTACAATGTTCCTAGCGATGCGTTAACCGGTCTTTCCTTTACTCCCGGTATAAAATATAATCTCAAATTGAATATTACCCCTGCTGATATTTTGTTGACACATAACAATCAGAGTGCTGTCCGAATCCGGGGAGTAATTTGGATGCGGCATAATATGGGAGCAAACACTTCACTTAATCCAGATCAAAATCCTTCAGTTAAAGGGCTCCATGGAAACTATTATCAGTGGGGAAAAAACAATCCGGTTGCGAATGCGGATACACAAACAGGTGCTATTTCCGGATGGAGTACAAGTTCAGCGGCAGATGGTTCCTGGAATAGTGGTTCGCAGGATAAACCAGTGAAAACCGCCAAAGACCCTTGTCCTTCTGGCTACCGGGTACCTACGAGTGGAGAATGGGAAAAACTGATCAATGCTACCAAATACAGTAGAATTGGGAACTGGACAGAGTCAGCTTCAAACTTCAGTGCTGCGTTTGTATTGACAAGCAAATGGAACCGAAATGTAATGATGAGTTTTCCAGTACCCGGAGACAGAAATGCTTCGAATGGAGGATTGGAATACAGAGGGGGAGGAACCAATTATTGGACATCTACGGAAGTTTCAAATAATGGTGGGACAGTTCATAGTAATGCAGTTAAGGTTACATCCCAAGGGCGTGCATTCGGTTTCCCATTACGTTGCGTTGCCGAATAAATATAAGCGCCAAAACGAAATTTGCTAATTTTAAAAATGAGATCAATTTTTGAAAAACACTTTAAAATAATCAAAAAGATAATTGCTTTTATTGGTATGTAATTATGGAAAACCAAAATCATTATGCTAATGGGCGCTATATAATGAAAAAGCCTCTTCCAGTTTTGGTTATCCCAATAACTGGAGAGGCCGCAATGGTTGCTCCTTCTCCGGTCATCCCATCTCTTTAAATGTCAACATCCGGGAGGAACTGCATCGTCAGATAAGGGTATTGAATAGAAGCAAATTTTTGTCGATGACCGAAGGAGGTAAATAGAACTGCTATCTCACGACAGCAGTTCTTTCATCAATTCAACAAATACATAGATTCAAAAAACTTTGTCCTAGGACATCCATATATTGATGCAAAAGTAGCAAAAGGCCAGTTGATTCTCTTAAATTTAAAGTTCTGGAAAACTTTAAAAAAGTTTGTGTTTTTTTATTGTAGAAAATCGAGTTTGAGCGCTCTAACGATGTTATTTGCTTTTAAATAAGTGTAGTGTAATAATTTCGGAGTTTGAAAGATAGGAGAATGCTAAATAAGTGATATCGACTATTTAAATGTTTAACTTCTTTAATAAAAAATGCGGACCATTTATAATAGTCCACATTTTTTATTAAACACTAACTAACCCTACCTAAAAACAATAACTGGGTGTTATTGTCAAAACATATATCATGTAAATGAATTTTACATGATCAAATGTAGTGATATGATCTAAAATTTAGATTATGGAAAGTTGTAAATAAATTATGATTTTCCGTGATTACGCCCATGCAATATTGGGTTAAATTCAGTTTCCGTTAATTGATCGGATCAATCTAATTCACTGATCCATTTAAGTGCGGAAAGACTGGGGATAAAACAATATTCGCCTCCTTTTACAATATTAAAAGTTTGTAGATTGTGATATCTTTTTACCAGCGGATCTGCAGGGCAAGTGAATACCCCATTCCGCTGTACACCAATCATGGGATCCTTTTCATCACCCAGGTTTACGGAGTTACCGTTGTTGGCCCATTGTTTCTGTAGAAATTCAAGTGTACCCATCGCATCCGCACTGATACCGATAAAAAACTGACCGCGCTCTTTACCATCATTTACGGTAACTTCCGGAGGGACGATATCTCCGAACGAGACGGCCCTTCGAATAATACGGTGCAGACGTCCATCTTCCATGATGAAGCTTTTGGAATCACGGGGGTTCATTCTCCTTGCATGTGCTCCAAAAGGACATTTCTTTCCCAATTGATCTTCACTATAAGAGAAGTCATTGTTTTTTTGTGCATTGGCACCTAAATCAGGATCGTCCTTTTCAGGTGTGAGTACCAATGGGGCACCGCTTCGCCAACGGCCTACTATTTTAGCGGCCAGTAGTTCTTCTCCTTCGGGAGTACTGCTACTTTCTTTAATAAACTTGTTGAATTCAGCGACCTGGCTCTGATATTTCCTAAAAATTAGGAACGATCCATTTTTACCCAATATTTCCGGTTGCGGGAATGGTTTTATAATACCTGTTTCACTGGGATACCCCAATATAAATTCCCCTGCTTTTATTGGTTTATCATATCCCGGGGGAATATCAATTCCGCTTCCTTCTATTTCGGGATTGCTGATTCCATCCCTGAATCCAAACACATTTTTCATCTCTTCGGTAGCACCGAAATCCAGACTTTCTATTAAGTGAATATGTGGATCGGCTCCGAAAGTTTCTTTGAATTCTTTTAGCTTTTGTTGCCAATCTTCTTCTGTATTTGCAATAATAGCAGCTGTAATATGAATATTGTTATGTAAAAAAGTCCGCTCCCAATTTTTGGGATCATTATCATCAATATCGTAAAGATAGGTTGATCGCGCTGCCATTCCCTGTTTAAAAGACTCGGGGAAGGAAGAGAGCGAATTTTCTGGGAGCCCTAATGCCTTTAGCCCTTTATAGGTAAAAGATATAAATATTGATGCCGATAGATTCACGTGCCAGTTTTCTGCGGAAGAAATTAGGGGCAATAGCGTCTTTAGCAATTTCTTTCCTGCAGAAGGCTCTTTGATCTCAATGAGGGCAACAGTACCAAAATAGGGGATGGGCCTACTCCGGAGGATGAGTGATTGAATATCATCTAGGGCGATTTCAACCTTTTCGGGGTTGAAAATTCTTCTTATAAAATCAAACGCCATAAGCTATTATAATTTATTGGCGTCATCAATCGCTTTATTGATGCCATTTACTATTTTATCCTGCCTGCGAATATCATTGACAGTAAGGTGTGGAACGCCCACATACCAGCCTGTGGCGGTGATCTGATGATCTAAGATAAATTGTTTGACATCAGGACTTTTTATACCGGGCCAACCCTCCACATTACCAAAAATAATATCCATCAATTCAGGAATTTTGGTTGCAAAATCATTAATATAAGGATCCCAATCACCATCATAAGCTGTACAGAAGAGGATTCGGGTATCGTTATCCAGTAGTACAATTCTCAGATCATGTAAGGTGCCCACATTGGTCGCGCCACCCAAATTGCCATTTGCTATTTCCAATATTTTTTTCAGGCGCTCGGCTCCTCCTGGTTTGAGATTGGCGATTGCCGTTAATTCAGATACTTTTCCTGATTTTAGTCCCTTTTTACCTGCAGAAGTAATAGAATGGTCATAACCATCTTTTGATGCTTCTTTTAAATTAGCGATAATTAAATCTTTTTTCAGTTTGATGTCATCTAGAAAGTCCATAATTGAGTTTTTAAATTGGTTAAGAAGTGGCAATGCTGTATTTCCGTATTACAGTATTGCATTAAATTGATTTGAAATTTTATTGGCTAAACAAACTTTGTAAAAAGTGGGATCAAAGGTGAACATCGCTTTTGATTTTATCCACAATATTTCATAGGTCGTTTAGTTATTCTTTTACAAGAGCAATACCGGTTGTGGGGCCTTGTTGTAAAATAATTGAGGCGGAATTATCCGTCAGGTTTATTTTTCTGATATAGCCTCCGAGATCGGATGTATAAGCGGCATTTTCATGCTCGTCTACGGCAAGCCCGATCCCTTCTTTAAGTCCCGTAGTTATGACACGATGATTGATAAGTTTCCCTTTCTCAGAAATATCCGCGCAATTGAGGCTGTTTCCAAAAGGAGCTGCGCCACGATCTGTCCAATATAATCTCCCTGTCTTTTCGCCAAATTCCAGGTCAATAGGTTCGGCCAGATGATCCATCAATAATTCAATGGAAGGTTCTTTCACGGGAAATTGCTGCGCCAATTTCAGGCGAAAAATCTTCCCCTTTCCACCTTTAGCCGGCCCTTTTTGTGTCCAGTAGAGATATTCTTTCCTGGGATCCAGGGTAATTCCTACGCAATGTTTTTCCACTTCATCCGGATCCGTGTCATCTTTCTCATGTTGGACAAGAACTTCAAAGCCTGATCCATCATTCAGACAGGATTGCACCGCCATTCCTTCCCGGTCGCACCAATATAAACGATTTGTGTCCGGGTCACCAATAAGCTGTTTCGGTGTGGTAATAAGACCGTTACCCAGAAGTAAAGAATGTCCGGATCCATCGAGATTGCAGTATTCAATGGATCCATCGGCGGCGAGATAACCCTCCGGTGGATCCGTCAATTTTCCCATAATAGTCCAGTAGATTTTTTGGGCCTTTTGATCAATCCATATTCCGTCCGGCGTACCATTGGTAATATCAAATAAAGTTTCCTTTTTTCCGTCTCCCAGCGTTATTTTCACAATCCTTGCAGGCTGGGCTTCCAAGCATATCAGGTACTCCATCACATTATTGTTTTTTGTAATCATTGTAGAATCCTTCGCCTGACTTTACGCCCAATTTTCCTTCGGCAATCATCTTTCTAAGGAGTTCTCTTGGTTCCTCGGGTATTCCCCGGCGTTCCTTTGCATAATGTTCTTCAATATCCAAAACGACATCTAAGCCAACCATATCCATTGAGCGGAATGGACCTTGTTTAGTTCCTAAGGTTTCCACGAAAATACGGTCCACGGTTTGCGGCGATGCTACGCCTTGGGCGACAACGTATAATGATTCTCTTTTTATGGCTGCCCAGATCCTGTTATAGATGAACCCCATACTTTCTTTTTCTGCGACATAAGGAGAAAGTCCGTAATCTGCTAATTTATGGGAAAGAAAATCAATAATGGCGCGGTCGGTTTCTCCACATGTCATCAGTTCTACTGCTCTGGCCATCGGAGGCATCATAAAGTGCATATTGAGCAGTCTATTCTTGTGTTCTACCTTTGCTGCAAGTTCACTTGAGCGATAGGAAGAAGAGTTTGTGGCAATAATCGTATCATCTGCCACTGCTCGGTCCAGTTGACCCAAAACTTCTATTTTAAGGTCTGGAATTTCAGGAAGGCTTTCGACCACAAGCCAGGCCCGGTCAATGGCCTGATCAAAATCCGTGAAGGTTTTCAGGGTAGCAGCTTTACCATTGGGAACGGTTTTAACCACTTCTGGCAGGCTTTCTTCCACAAATGATTTCGCTGCGGCCAGCGCATCACTGTTTTTATCATAAATACGGACTTCTCCACCCCGTGTAGAAAACATGAGCGCAATACGGCGTCCCAGGGTACCCGCGCCAAAAATAGTAATGGGGCGATTTTGCGAGTTAATTTCTAAATTATTGCTCATAAACATATTTTTAAATTATTGTTTAATGTCAAACCCTTTTACCAATTTACACAAAAAAGAATAACGATTTAAGCATATTACTAGAATTAACATAAAGATTTTATTTCAGTTTTTTTATAACCTACTGCATATTTTCTTATAGTTATTCCGGAATAGCGCATAGAATTAAAGAGCCGTTAGAAATGCTGTAAGACCGAATATTATGCCCGGTATATTGGCTATCGCAACAGGCCAGTCTTTTTTTGGTTTCCTGAGCATTCCATAGGTTACCCAGAATGTGCAATTGATCGCCGCAACCAGTGGCTGTATCCAGTCTCCTTTGTCACCCTTAAGATTATTGGCTATCTGGGGAATATAGGAGACATACATGGCAACAGCCGTAACTGTCGCAATCCATCCTAAAATTGTATAAAATCGGCTGTTCATAATTGGTATATTTTCTAATGAATATACTAAAATTAGGTGTAAATTATTCTAATAGATTATATTTTGAACGGTTGATGATCTTCCAGTGGCAGTAATTCCCGGGAGTTCATCATAAAATTTACTGGAAAGGAGCTTACATACAGGGAAACCTAAAGTAAAATTTTTAGCTCACTGCTCTTATAGCTGGTTGATGCATGGATGTTACCCCCATGTAATCAATCTCACGTTGGTAATGGCAAAGCAGACCCTACTACACTTCATAGCCCGTTTATAATTTATAAAGTAAATTTTACTTATAGATGGGAAGTTTAATTCTATCTTTTTTTATTTT
>JBMAAL010000088.1:0-22360 GCA_050281725.1 Sphingobacterium sp.
CAGAAAGCAACGGGGTAAGAACGATTACAGATTCGTACTGTTGCATTTTGTTAATTAATTTTGTTATTTAAAATTCCACTTTTGTGGAAGTGCAAAGGTAGTTATTATATTGTTATGTTGCAATGCTTTGAAACAAAAAAGTTTAGATCCTTTTGGGGATCTAAACTTTTCTCAGCCGAATTCGGCTATATCTTAGTTCAATTTCTTTAATTCTTCTTTGATAGCTGCCTGGATTTTTTCACTAACAGGCACTAAAGGAAGTCTTAATTGATCTTTTCCGATCCCCAATTCCTGCAGAATGTATTTTACACCAGCTGGGTTTCCTTCAATAAAACATAGATCTGTAATGTCAAGAAGTTCATTATGGATCGATCTAGCTTCCGCATAATTGCCTTCAGCACATAACTTCGCTAATGTGGCTACCTTTTTCGGTAACGCATTTCCGATCACTGAAATGATACCAGCAGCGCCAAGTGACATCATCGGCAAGGTAACCGGATCATCTCCGGAAATCAATAGAAATTCTGCCGGTTTATCCCGTAGAATTTCGCTGAATTGTGCAAAATTTCCAGAAGCTTCTTTGATGGCTATGATATTGGAAAAATCATTGGCCAATCGTAATGTCGTCTGTGCCGTTATATTGCTCCCTGTACGTCCTGGTACATTGTATAAAATAATTGGTAGCGGAGAGGCTGTGGCGACAGCTTTATAATGTTGGTAAATTCCTTCTTGTGTTGGTTTGTTGTAGTAAGGAGATACCGATAGAATTGCGCAGAAGCCTGTTGGATCAAAGTTTTTAATTTGTTCCACAATTTCGACCGTATTATTTCCACCAATTCCAGCAACCAAAGGAAGTCTACCGTTCACGCGCTTGACAGTAAAATCCCAGATGCGCTTTCGTTCATCATTGGTTAAAGTGGCAACTTCTCCAGTTGTACCTAAAGAAACCAAATAATCCATACCTTCGTTGATCTGCAAGTCAATTAGTTGACCTAATGCTTCGAAATCAACAGATTCATCTGAGTTAAAAGGAGTGACTAATGCTACTCCTGCGCCGTGAAGCTCGTTCATCTTGTTTTTGTATTTATATAAATTTAATTAAAAAAACTTATTTGGGATTAATGAGTTCAAATAGTTCTTGATCATTAATCATCGGGATACCCAATTTTTCAGCCTTCGCTAGTTTGGACGGTCCCATTTTATCTCCTGCCACGAGATAGCTTAATTTGGCGGAAATGGAAGATAACATCTTTCCGCCATTGCTTTCAATTACAGCTGCCAGCTCTTCACGTGAATGTTCTGCAAATACACCGGAAATCAGGAATGTTTTCCCTTCAAGTGAATTGCTCGCCAGGATAATCTCCTTTTCCTCAATTTCGAAATTTAAGCCATAATTCCGCAGTGCGACGATCTGTTGTTGATGAATTGGATTGTCTAGGTATTCTTTGACGCTCTCCGCGATACGGCGTCCAATATCTTGTACTCCTTCGATTTCCTCTATTGAGGCTTGGGCTAGGGCATCAATATTTTTGAAATGCTGGGCCAATTTTTTTGCAATTGTTTCGCCGACATGACGTATTCCAAGCGAAAATAAAACTTTTTCAAAAGGTTTTTCTTTGGATTTTTCGATGCCATTGAGCATGTTATCGATTGATTTTTGACCGAAACGTTCCAGTTGTTGCAGGTCATCTTGATGGTCTTTCAGGCCATAGATGTCAACGATATTGCGTAACAAACCTTTCTTGAAGAAAGTATCCACGGTCTCGTCTCCCATTCCTTCGATATCCATCATTTTTCGTCCGATAAAATGTTGCATTTTGCCAACAATTTGAGGAGGGCATCCGGTTTCATTCGGGCAGTAGTGTACTGCTTCCCCTTCTTGCCGTATGAGTGCTGTACTGCATTCCGGACAGGATGTAGGGTAGACAAAACTTGTCGATCCCGATAACCTTTTGTCGAGGTTTACCCCGATTATTTTAGGGATAATTTCGCCTCCTTTTTCCACAAAGACAGTATCATCTTCGTGTAGGTCGAGACGTGCGATTTCATTTGCATTGTGTAAGGAAGCGCGTTTTACCGTTGTGCCTGCCAGTTGTACAGGTTGAAGATTGGCAACAGGTGTAACAGCACCGGTACGTCCAACTTGATAACTAATCGAGTTAAGAATGGTTTCTACACGCTCGGCTTTGAATTTATAGGATATTGCCCAACGTGGATTTTTGGCCGTAAAGCCAAGCTCTTCCTGTTGTGCATAATCATTTACTTTAATAACGATTCCATCAATTTCATATCCTAGGTTGTGACGTTCGACATCCCAATAGTCAATAAATGCAAAAACATCGGTTAATGTGCTGCATTTTCTGCTATGCTCGCTGACGTGGAATCCCCAGTCTTTGACATGGTTTAAGCTATTCCAATGATCGTGAAATAGGTTTGTTCTGTTATCGCAGTACAAAAAGTAAAGGAAACAGTCCAATGGGCGTTTTGCGACTTCAGCTGAATCTTGGAGTTTAATGGTTCCAGAAGCGAAATTTCTTGGGTTGGCATAGGTTTGCTCCTCATTATCGGCTCGTTCCCTATTCAGGCGGAGAAAAGCTGATTTGTGCATAAATATTTCACCGCGTATTTCGAATTGATCTGGATAATCCCCTTCTTTAAGTTTGATCGGGATAGAACGAATGGTTTTAATATTGTTTGTGACAACATCGCCTTGTGTACCATCACCGCGCGTCACGGCTTTACTTAGCAGGCCATTTTCATACGTCAGGCTGATCGATAAACCGTCAAATTTTAATTCACAAACATATTCAAACTCATCGCCGATGATTTTGCGGATCCGCTGGTCGAAGTCGAGTAGTTCCTCCTGATTGTATGTGTTGCCCAATGAAAGCATTGGCCAGCGGTGTTTTTCCGTTTGAAATCGGGAGGTAATGTCTCCACCAACACGCTGTGTAGGGGAGTTGGGGTCGGCAAAGTTGGGATATTGAGCTTCCAGCGCTTCGAGTTCCTTTAATTTAAGGTCGAAGTCGTAGTCCGAAATAACACTGTTCGCCAATACATAGTATTGATAGTTATAATGGTTGAGCTCTGCCGTTAAGTCTTTTATCTTTTTTTCAATATCCATCACCAACATTTTGCAAAATTACAAATAAAAAGTACGTTTAAATAAAATAAATAAAGAATCTTGTCGTAATGACTGCTTTATTTTTAAAATGCGGTTTTCTGCATTTTATGTTACCGGGAAATAATACGCTATTTAAAATCCTCTGGATTTAGCTGTGAAAATTTATGTTTGTTATTTGTGTAAAAATCAATGATAATTGATTTTGTGTAATGCCCTTTTGTGTTTTCTTTCACCTTGTATTTTTTTCGTTTTTTAGCATTTTTGAAAATATTCAAGAAGAAATACTGATGCGCACGACTGATTGCCCAAGCATCCTTAGGTTTCCTGTCGATCAGAAACTTAGCAAGGGCAGCAAAGTCAAACCAAAGCCTGATGAAAATAATCCATATTGCTTTGCCTAACGGTAGGTTTTTTTGCAGCATGACCATATTATTCCTAAAATTGAGGTAAGTTTTTTTGGGATTACTTGCATTGAGAGTCCCTCCACCAACATGATAAACAACAGATTTAGGGCAATAGCCTATGCCGTAGCCCATTTTCTTTAATCGCCAACACAGGTCGATTTCCTCCATATGGGCAAAGAAATCTTCATCAAGGCCACCTGCTTCCTTCCAGGCTTTTGAGCGAATAAAAAGCGCAGCTCCAGATGCCCAAAAGATCTCGGATTCATTGTCGTACTGTCCCGCATCATCTTCTACTTCATGTAGGATTCTCCCTTTGCAGAAAGGAAAGCCAAAGTGATCCAGGTAGCCACCGGCGGCTCCGGCATGTTCGAACTTCTGCTTGTCATGAAATGAACGTATTTTGGGCTGTGCTGCTGCCAGGGAAGGGTTTCTTTCCAAGTATTCAATCACGGGCTCAATCCAGTTTTGGCTCACTTCGACATCCGAATTGAGGAGTACATAGTAATCAGCATCTACACGCTGCAGTATTTTGTTATAGCCCCCTGCGAAGCCATAGTTTTTATCATTTTCAAGAATAGTAATCGTCGGATAGTACCGTTTCACAAATGAAATTGAATCATCATCGGAGGCATTGTCTCCAATGACAAATTCGACATTCGGATACGAACTATTATATACGGATGGCAAAAATTTTTCCAGGAAAAATCGACCATTCCAATTGAGAATAACGACAGCTACTTTAGGTAATTTACTCATTTTCTACGTTTTCTTTTCCAGCGATTATGTGACCAAAGCCAATATTCTGGGTTTTCACGAATAAGCTGTTCAGCAAATTGATTGTGTATATCGGTAATTTCATGTTCTCCAAAGCCACTTGGATCTTCAATTAAAGTAACGAATTTACAGAAATATTGCCCTCTTTTCTTCTTCCTGCCGATAGAACAAAATACCACGGGCGCATTACTTATTCTAGAGAGTCTTTCTGCTCCCGTATAGACCAATGTTTCCTGATTTAACCAATTAATAAAATAATCGGAATCGGAATATAAAGGTGTTTGGTCAGCAACGAGTATACTAATACTGGGCTGTCCTTTTAATTTTACAATATGACGGAGTATTTGTTTCATCGGTACCATTTCGGCACCAAATCGTCCCCGCATGTTATTGTAAACCGTATCGATATCTTTGTTATTTAAGGGTTTGTATACAATCAAAGTCGGGAAATTGGTAATTAAGCTCAAGCGGTGAATACCAAGTTCCCAGTTGGCATAATGGGAGGTCACCCCAATGACATTTTTGCCGGCGTCGAAATGCCTTGTCAATTCCTCTTCATTTTCTAGCGTTATTTTTTTCTTTACTTCCTCGGCGGTAATTGTTTTCAATTTGATAGACTCGACGAGTAGGTCCGGAAAAAAACGGTAAAACTTTTTGGCAATTACCAAGCGTTCTTTATCCGTTTTTTCGGGAAAAGCATTCTTTAAGTTTTGAAATACAATATTCTTCCTATATCCAATCATATAGTAGAGTATGTAATAAAGCCCATCGGAGATCAAATATAGAAACCAATAGGGGAGAAGAGAGATGATATAGATTAATGCGTTTAACGCTTTTTGTTTCATGCTATAGCTAAAATTCCCAGTGTTCTTTACAAATATCCTTAATTTAAGTTATTTTTGCGTCACTTATAACAAAAATCATCAGTTTTTATGGAATCGCAGTTATTACTTCCGGCATGTTATCTTCCACCAATATCTTATTTTCATACGATACAAGAGCATAATCTTCCTTTGATCATCGAGAAATATGAGCATTTTCAAAAGCAGAGTTATCGTACGCGAGCACGCATTGCTTCAGCAAATGGTGTGCAGGATTTGATCGTGCCCATTCAACATGGCAATAAAGAACGTGTTCCTATGAAAGATATTCGGATAAGTTATGAGTTTGACTGGCAACGTTTACATTGGCTAAGTATACAGACCGCTTACCGTAGTTCTGCATATTTTGAGTATTATGAAGATGATTTTATACGGTTTTACGAAGGTAAATATGACTATCTCGTAGATTTTAATGTGGCCCAGCTGGAGCTTATTCTAAAATCAATTAAACTTAAACGAACAGTAGGGTTTACAGAAGAGTATGTGGCCGAGCCGTTAGAAACGATCGATTTCCGCAACCTTATACATCCAAAAAAAGAAAGTATATGGCCTGATCCAAAAGAATATTATCAGGTTTTTTCTGATAAAAATGGATTTTACCCAGATTTAAGTATTATAGATTTGCTGTTCAACCAAGGACCGCAGTCAAAAAGTTATCTATAGTCTGACGATTTTTTGAACAAAATGCGTTTAATATTGTTGTTATTCAATATTGAACGCATTTAAATGAAACAATTCTTTTTTACTTTTCTCCTTCTTTCTTTGTGTTGGAGCTCTATACGGGCTCAGGGCGGCGTTGATACAATACATTATCGAAAAGTTTACTATTGGGGTACAACGGGGATGGGCTTTCCGATCGGGAAAACCAAAGATATACTTTCGCCAAAGTTTTCGGGTAGTATTGGTTTAGATATCTCCCTGAAAAATTCAATGTTTTTTGTATCCCCCACGCTTTATACACTTTCATTTAAGTACAAACAACCCTTAATTGATCCCAATTTCGAATACCGCATAGAAGATGCCAATACGAATTTCTATACTTTTTCATTCTCGGGCGGGATTAGGAAACAGATGCGTAGACTAAATATCTACGGTTTTGCAGGGCCTGGCGTTGGTCTGGCGAGTGAGCCGAGAGCGCGTGTGCTAGCAGATCAAAAGCTCGTCAAGATGGAGAATAAAAATCACCTGAATTTCTCCAGTAAATTGGGGGCTGGCGCAGATTATAAATTTAATGGCTTCTTTTTAGGGCTCGAGCTTGGTTATCTCCATAATTTTAGGAAGATACAGGATAGGCCTGTCAATATCTTTACAGTCATGGTCGGGTTAAAATCCGATATCACGCAAATTGGAGACAAAGTCATCGACGTCATCGGTATAGACGGTTCCATCAGTGGTAAAAAAGAAAAAAAATAAATTTATTGTTTTAAGACCTGAATGGTGTCTCCAACATGTGCTTCGGCGTCGCTTCCTGTTTTTTTAACTTTTTCCGTCTGTTCAACCGCTACTGCAAATGTGGAAGGTACAATGCCTGCGCCAAATTTAATGGCATAAAACTTGGTGAATTCTGCACCAAAATACAATATCGCAGCCGAATAGTAGATCCATAATAACATGACAATTATCGATCCTGCGGCTCCATAAAAGCTCGCTGTGGAAGAGAGATTCAGATAGATTGAAATGCCGTACCGGCCTAACATGAAAAGTAAACCTGTAAAAATGGCTCCCCCGAGCATGTCTCTGAATTTTACTTTGGCATCGGGAAGGAAAGAAAAGATAAAGCCAAATAAAATGACAATGACCGAGAAAGTGATTCCCGTATTGACCCACGAGATAAGCGCAATGGGAATAAAAGGAAAATAGGTCATAACTAAATTGGTCACGGCAACGATAACTCCATTGATCATGAGTGAAGCAATTAGTAAAAAGCCCAAGGCGATCACGATGGAAAAAGAAATCAATCTATTGATGATTAATTTTAGCCAGCCCTTTTTCGGTTTCGGTTTTACTTTCCAGATATTGTTTATTGAGTCCTGTATATCAACGAATAAGGTTGTGGAGGAGAGAATCAATGTAACAATACCTATCGTGATCCCCATATTAGATTTATTCTCGAAAGTTATCTTTTGAAGATAGGACTGGATCTGCGTGGTTACATCTTGTCCAAAAAGAACCATGACTTCCTCCAGCACCTGATCCTGCGCCGAAGATCCACTCTGAAGATGTTCTCCATAGAAGAAACCGATACACCAGATCACAATCATAAGCAGTGGGCCGATGGAGAAGACGGTATAGTAAGCCAATGAAGCACTCTTCTTCATACATTTGTCATCATTGAATCCATTAAAGGCATCAACTAAGACATGCCAAATGCTTTTCCAGTAGGCGAGTGTAAATAAATCTCGTAGTGTAACGTGCTTCATAATAAGATGATCAGCTCCAATAATCGTGCAAATTGCTATTCTTGGTTTTGTTCCTGATACAATTTGTCGATTACGGCTTCGTTCTCTTTTAAAATAATTTTTCGTTTTAAACTCAATTTTGGCGTCAATTGACCGTCATTGATTGTCCATTCCTTTGGAAGAAGAATAAATTTCTTGACAATTTCCCAATGTCCAAAGTTAGTAGATAATCGGTTAATTTCTTCCTGATATTTTTGGATTACTTCTGGATTTTTGATGATTTCTTCGTTTGAACCGCTGGTGATACCTTTTTGGCTTGCCCATTTGGACAGCACATCAAATGCAGGAACAATCAAGGCTCCAGGAAATTTTCTATTTTCTCCAAAAACCATGACTTGTCCGATTAATGTAGATTCCATGAGTTTGTTTTCAATGGATTGGGGGGCGATATATTTACCACCTGCCGTCTTAAACATTTCCTTTTTTCGATCGGTAATTTTTAGGAAACCATCGGATGTAATTTCTCCAATATCGCCTGTCTTGAAAAAACCATGATCGTCAAAAGCCTCTTTAGTGGCTTCTTCATTTTTATAATAGCCTGTCGTGATACTGGGACCTTTCACAAGGATTTCACCATCTGAAGCGATTTTAACTTCTAAGTTTTTCAGGGGTTTCCCTACCGTTCCAAATTTCAATCCATGCGGTAGATAGGAGTTTACGGCAATAACAGGAGATGTTTCAGTCAGCCCATACCCTTCAAGTACTTTAAGTCCAGCGGCCCAGAATACGCGTGCTAGTCGCTCTTGAAGAGCTGCACCACCCGATACAATGATCTTGATATTTCCGCCAAGAGCTTCTTGCCATTTTGAAAATATCAGTTTCCTGGCGACCGCAAGTTTGAGATTATAAAGCGGTCCATTACGTTCAGGTTCTTGAAATTTCAGGCCGAGATCAACAGCCCAGAAGAAAATTTTCTTTTTTAATCCCGTTAAGGCTTTCCCTTTTTCAATAATCTTATCGTATACTTTTTCCAGGACCCGGGGTACGGTGGTGAACACATCCGGTTTGACATCGTTGATGTCGGCAACAACATTGTCTAAGGTTTCCGAAAAATAAATCTGAATTCCTTTCGAATAGTACATATATACTACCATGCGTTCAAAAATATGACATAGCGGAAGAAAGCTTAGTGCCGTTTTGAAATCTGATCGGATGAGATGATTGCATGCCAAGACGTTGCTATATACATTTTTGTGGGACAAGTATACGCCTTTAGGGCGTCCTGTGGTACCTGAAGTGTAAATTAAGGTTAGCAGATCATCTTCTGTGACTGCATCACGAAGCGGAGCTAGATCAGTTGAGTCATCTTTTGCTGTTTCGATGAATGTTTTTAGCTGGGTATAATCTTCAATGGCATCAAATGTATACAGTTGTGGGTGTATACCGTGCTCCCTGATCGCTTGTTCAATACGGTTTGTCAATTCGCTGTTGCTTACAAAGAGTACATTGACAT
This sequence comes from Sphingobacterium sp., assembly GCA_050281725.1. GTDB lineage: Bacteria > Bacteroidota > Bacteroidia > Sphingobacteriales > Sphingobacteriaceae > Sphingobacterium. The sequence continues at coordinate 9,096 of JBMAAL010000088.1, forward strand.
CCGAGTCATTGACGATAAACGAAAGGTCCTGTGCGGATAAAGTGGGATAGAGGGGAACAGTTGCGAGACCGATTTGATTGCAGGCAAAATCAACTAAATTCCATTCGGGCCTGTTGCCGGACATGATTCCAACCCGATCGCCTTTTTTGAGACCTAGTTTCAGTAACGCCCTGCTTAAGGTGTCAATCGCGTCGGTGTACTCTTTGGTAGAATACGTTTTCCACTGGCCATTTCCATCTCGCCCTGCCACCATGATGTCCTTTGCGTATTTTTCTTTATATAAGGTTATAAAGTCAAAAATTCTGCCCATATCACTTGAGTTTATTTGGTTACTACTACATGCTGTATTGACCTAAATATACAGAAATAAAGTTGGATAATTTGGGATTATTGTCATAACAAATTAAACATTGTTTCGTTATAGCTGTAATGGATATTTACCCTATTGAAAAGGTCCTTCGTAGGGGAAGTTCTGGTAAATAGTTTTTTATGTGCACTGCAATTATATTGCATATAAAAAGCAATTTATCTATGTTTGGAAAAATGTAAAGCAAAAAAAGCGTACGATTTTTATGAAAAAAATATTTTTGGCTGTCGGTGGAATGCTGATGTTTGGAGCATTATCCAATAGAGCTATGGCTCAGTTGGACAATAAGGGTGCTATTGGTGGACGATTTGGGTCTGCTCAGGGAATTACGTATCGTCATACGCTTAACTCGGACCATGCATTGGAAGCTATTATGAGCATTCAGAGCAATTCTGATTTCCGCCGTTTCCGCGTTGTTGGTTTATATGAAATCTATAAACCATTGACTGGAGGATTCAATTGGTATTATGGTTTCGGTGGTAGTGTCGGCTCTTATAAAGAGAAAGATAAAATTATCGATGGTCAACGTCATTCGTTTGACTCACAACTCAATTTAAGTATTGACGGTATTGTTGGTATTGAATATAATATTCCCCAAGCCCCATTTCAGATCTCATTGGATGTAAAACCTTATTTCGATTTTTTAAACGAATCCAGTATCAAGTTATTTGATCCGATCGGTTTTTCGGTAAGATATAAATTTTAAAAAAGAATAGCGGGATCTCCCGCTATTCTTTTTTAATGCTAATACTTCCGTTTTAAGCCATCCAGATTTTACCCAGCAATTCCTGTAGAAAGGTTTGTTCTTTGAGCCGGCGGATTTCATATGTCTTTTTACTGCTCTTTCTGATCTGAACAGGGATTTCACGCACTAAACCATCTCGTGCCACCAGGAAGTTTAATGTTTCCCCCTCTTTGGCATGTTGAACAATGAAATCAATCTCCTTGTCTTTCACGTCGAGCCTATTATTATTAATTGCAATCAATTCGTCTTTTACACTTAATCCGGCGTCATAAGCACCAGAGCCTTTTTCCACTGTTGCTACCGAAATTAACCCGTCCACTTTGTTGGTCGTAATGCCTAGTGTCAATGTGTTGTTATCAATATTGGTATCCACAATTTCATAACCAACGAGATTAAAATAATCGTTGTATTCCAGTTCTCCGTCCTGATGGGCAGCATTGAAAATGTCGTCTAACGACGTGCCTGCGATACGTTCAGCAAGGCTTCTCAATTCATTTTCTTCAAATCCGCGATCAAGTTTTAGGTAGAACTCCTCATAAGCCTCACGGATAACATCATCTAATTTTAGCCTACCTTCTGTAGCAGCGATAATTTTAATATCCAACAATGCTGTCAGCATTGCCCCCTTGTTGTAATAGGAAATTCCTGAATTCATCGAATTTTCATCAGGCCTATAATATTTAATCCAGGTATCGAAACTTGAGGCTGCGGCAGACTGTATCGCATGCCCCGGTCGGTTCAATACAATATTGAAATCGTTAGCTAGCAATGCGAAGTACTCCTTTTCATCATAGAATCCACAGCGTTTAATAATTAAATTATCATAATACGAAGTGAATCCTTCCATGATCCAGAGGCCTGTGGTATAGTTTTCGGCATCGTAATTAAACGGTCCTAATGCTTTTGGACGTAAGCGCTTGACATTCCATAGGTGAAAATACTCATGTGCAACGAGACTCAAATAGTTTTTGTAGCTTGTCTCATTTAAATACGAATTCCTCGACGCTCCCAATACTGTTGAATTGAGATGTTCTAGGCCTCCACCTCCAGATTGGTAGTTGTGGGTAATAATGACATATCGCTCATTGGGGTTCGAACCCCAGATACGGGTTTCCTCTTCGACGATACGTGTGATATCTTTCGTCAGACGGTCTTTATCATAACTACCACCTCCGACCATGGCGCATTCATGTTCGACACCAGCAGCTTGGAATTTCCAGACATCCTGGTTACCAGCTTCGATGGGCGTATCGTATAATACGTCAAAATTTGGTGCATAAAACTTATGTTCTTCAATTTGTTCGAGTCCTGTTGATATACTTGCCCAAGAATCTTTTAGTGCTATGCTGACTGTTGAAGGATTGTTTATACGGCCATCGATATGAAAGAAAGTCGCTGTAGGCACAATAAAAGCATGATCACTATCGAAAAAGTTGGTACGCACAGAAACTTCAAAACCGTATACAGCGTAGATTACTTCGATTTGATCCAAAGATTCTGTGGGTATTCGCCAGATATTTTTTGAAATTTTCTGATAGGAAATCGTGTTTCCTGTTTTGTCAAATGATCGGAATCGTTCTACATTTTTAGCATATTCACGAATTAAATAAGATCCAGGAGACCAGACCGGCATTTTTAGATCGACATAAGGCTGGTTGAGCTTTGTGATGCTCATTTTTACTTCGATGTAATGAGCGTGTGCTTCTGAAAATGATACCTCAAAATGTATTTCGGGTATGTTGAAATGGTCACTGTCCATGAAAGATGATTTTAGTATGAGCTTACAAAATTACAAGTATCGTACGCTTAACCAAACAAAAAAATAGATTGTTGGTTCTATAATTATGAATCAGCTGCTTCCTGTCGTCGTTCTTTTAATAGAAAAAGAACATGACAGGAAGCAGCTGATTGTACCCTCCAATATACATAAATTTATTTAAGAAATGAGGTGTAAATCGATAGCAAAATTGCTTCTTTGGATGAAATGCCGGTTTTAATTGGGCTGGGGAGATGAAGCAAAAAATCTGTTTTTTATCAGAATTTTTGCTAAGTTTGATACAGTAGTTTATAGGGGGAAAATAATCAAGAATTTGTATGATCTTAGTTGTTGATAGCGGCTCTTCAAAGTCGGATTGGAAGTTGGAATTGCCAGATAGTGCGCCTATCTCATTCAGTACAAATGGACTCAATCCTTTTTTTGTGAATGAAAAGGAAATCACTCGTGTTATTAAGGAAATACCCGAAATTATTCCCTATGCCGATGAAGTTACTGAGTTGTATTTTTTTGGTGCGGGATGCATTACGCCCGATCGTCGGGAAATGGTTTCAAATGCATTGACACCCTTATTCGAAAACGCTTACATTTCTGTTGAGAACGATCTTTTTGGTAGTGCCTTAGCGACCTGTGGTAATAAAAAAGGTTATGTAGCGACATTGGGGACGGGGTCTGATTTGAGTTTTTTTGACGGGGAGGAGCTTATGCCCTCGCATAATGGAAATGGCTACGTATTAGGTGATGAGGGGTCGGGGGCATATTTTGGAAAAAATCTGGTCAGACTTTTCCTATATGGCCGTATGCCGAAAGATCTGAACGAAAAATTTGCGAACAAATACAGAATCAATAAAGAGATCGTCATCAAAAATGTTTATCAAAAAGAACGTCCAAATGCTTTCTTAGCATCATTTGCGCCGTTCATGTCCGATAATATTACCCATCCCTTTATTATTGATCTGGTAAAGAGTGGATTCGAAGAATTTGTTCAAGCTTCGATTTTGACCTATCCGGACTATAATAAATATGCATGTCACTTTGTAGGTTCTATTGCTTATAGTTTTGATTTAATTTTACGGGAAGTCTGTGAAACACATCAGATAAAGGTAGGTACCATTTTAAAATCTCCTATCAACGAGCTTTTTGATGCGGTACTGGAAAGAGAGAGTAATTCATTGTTAAGTCTTTAAAATAATTAAATATGATTATTGCAACTATTATGGTGTATATGTCAATGTTATTTGGCAATCCCAACTTTTATGATTTTAAGTTTACGACACTTGAAGGGCAAGAAGTGAAAATGTCCGATTTCAAGGGAAAGAAAATATTGATCGTGAATACAGCCTCGAAATGCGGTTTTACAAAACAGTACAAAGATCTGGAGGAATTGCATAAAACCTTTGGTGATAAGCTGGTTATTATTGGCTTTCCGGCAAATAATTTTGGACAACAGGAACCGGGGTCAAATGCGCAGATTCAAGAGTTTTGTGAACAAAATTACGGTGTTGATTTTCTAATGGCCGAAAAGGTCGATGTAAAAGGAGATCAAATTTCACCCTTGTTTAAGTATTTGACCGCTCAGGAGAACCCAGATTTTAAAGGTGAGATCAAATGGAACTTTGAAAAGTTTTTGATTGATGAGAATGGTAAACTTGTCCATCGTTTCCGTTCGGCGACCAATCCGCTGGATCCGGCCATTGTAAACTGGGTAGATAACAAGAAATAGAAAAAATAACAAAATAAAAAAGCTGCAAAATCTGCAGCTTTTTTACTTTGTTATTGTCCAGTTGATCCGAAGGCTCCTGGTTTTCCCATAAACCTCAAGGATAAGGTTCTATTTGATGGGTTTGGCTTTCGTTTATTTATTAAACTGTTGCCTATTTGATGTAAACCGTTGCCTATTCAATGTAAGCATCGTACAGCGCGCCAATGCAGTCTTTAAGCAAAGGGTTGAAGTCATCGCTGTCGGGAATATTGCAGCCGTTTGTAATGACAATAAAGCCATATTTCTTTGCAGGGTTGAAAAATAGTGCACTATAAAGCCCGTAAGCCGAACCCGTATGGCCTGTCAAAGTAATCCCCGGTATAATTTTAGAATTATTCATCATAGCTAATCCATAACCCGATTCTTTATTTACAGCGGTCTGCATAATCTTCGCATACTTTTTAGGGATGATGTTTTTTTCCTGACTATGGCCGTAATTCATATGCATCATCATGTATTTAGCTAAATCTAAGGCAGATATTTTCATTCCACCTGTTGGAGAAAGCACAGGAGTGCTATACCCCAAGATGTACTGATTGAGTTCCTCCCGACGTGGATTATAGGCACTGGGTTCTTCATGCGGTGTACCTTTAGCATCAAAGGAATATAAAGGAACAAATCTTCTTTGGTCCAAAGAGTCGATACAATAACCACCATTTAGGTTGAGCGGTTTGAGGATATGGTTAACAATATAGCTGTCGACGCGTGTATTGGTCAGTTTCTCCAGAACAGCTCCTGCCATATTAAAATTGAGATTACAATATTGGTATTGTGTGCCGGGTTCATAAAGATTGTAGGAATCTTTCCAATTGGGGTTCTTGGATGGATTGATGACATCTAGGTTGAAGTAACCGTTTTTATCATTGACGCTGGAGGTATGGGAAAGGATCATCCGGACTGTGATTTTTTTGTCAGGAAAATTGGGATTTCTAATTGGGAAACCTATCAAATCCCCGAAGTCGTCGTCAAGTTTGCATCGGCTATCCGTTATTAATTGCATCAATGATGTTGCGGTGAATGACTTTGAAATCGAAGCAATCCGAAAGAGGTCATTTTCTCCGAGAGGCGTTTTGGTTTCCAAGTTTTTGTAACCATAATTTTTGTGATATTCAATTTTATTGTTTTTGACAACGACCACACTGAGCCCTACGGCATTATAGCGGCGCATAATTTCTATGAGATCATGATCAACCTGTGTGTGCTGGCCCAGCAAAAATGTGGGAACGAATAGAAAAATAAAGACGGAGAGTAGGAGCTTATACTTTCTCATTGAATTGATTAGTTGGGATGTTAGTTCTGGTATAAATGTAAGGAAATCCTGATGAATAATAGAAATAGTGACAATGAATCCGTGCAACATATCATAGCTGCTATGCAGCTGAATCATGCTTTTATTATAGTGATAAACTATTTTTATTTAAAACTATTCTAAACAATAAAATAATATCGTATGTTTGCGCCGACAAATAATTTTTACGAACTCACAATTTATTAACATGAAAAGAACTTTTCTAGGACTTGTTTTAAGTCTAGGATTGGTAGGAGCAATTCATTTGGATGCATCGGCGCAAAGTAAGGGCATACATGGCCGTGTTAAAACCAAAGATGGTGCACCAATTGAATCGGCTACAGTAACCATAGTTTCTTTAGGTAGGTCTACTTCGACTTCCGGTGATGGAAGCTTCCATTTCTCTAATCTTTCGGATGGAACCTATACTATTCGGATCAAAAGTATCGGAAATGGAGTTGAGGAGCGTACTATAGAGGTTAAAAATGGAAAGGCGACGGCCGTTAATGTTGCTTTGAATATTTCTGAATCTCAATTGGAACAAGTGGAAGTAGTGGGTTACAACTCGCATAACAGCAAAACAGTGAATGTCGGTAAAGCAGGGATTATTGACCGGGATTTGCCACAGAGTGTACAAATTATAAACGAACAGGTGATTGCGGATCAACAGGTTAATCGCCTGAGCGACGCGCTAAAAAATGCAAACGGTGTCGCGATGGGAGCGAACCGCGGTGGGGTCAACGAAAATTTTTACGCAAGGGGCTATAGCTTAGGCGGGAATAATATATTTAAGAATGGCGCGCGTACCAATAATGGAGGTTCGATTGAGGCGAGCACCTTAGAATCTGTCGAGATTTTAAAAGGAAGTTCTGCTTTGTTGTATGGCGGTGTATCTGGTGGGGCCGTTGTAAACCTAGTTACGAAAAAGCCCAAATTTTATTACAGAGGAGAAGCGTCAATGCGTGTAGGAAGTTATGACTTCTATAAACCAACAGTAGATGTGTATGGTCCAATCTCCAATAAGGTTGCATTTCGGGTTATCGGAACTTATGAAAAAGCGGGTAGCTTTAGGGATCAGGTCACATCAAAACGTACTTATGTAAATCCTTCTGTTTTATATAAAATATCAGATAAAACTGATCTCAATTTTACATTCGATTACTTAAAAAGTGATTTTACGCCAGACTTTGGAATGGGGACTGTGGATGGTAAATTGAATAATGAAGTTGGAAGAAACACTTTTATGAATGTGCCTTTTGCTTTCAACAGAACAAATACCTCAAACGGACAGATCAACTTGAACCATAAGTTTAATGATTCATGGAATTTAAACGCAATAGCAAGTTACCAAACCTACGATCGTGATTACTATGGATCAGATCGGATTCAAGCGAATAAAAATGGAATTGCTCCACGGAATTTAACCCGATCCAAATCAAATGAGTTTACGGCCAATCAGCAATTGAATCTAACAGGAACTGTAAAAACAGGGGCGATCAAGCATAAGATCTTGGTGGGAGCAGATGCCGATCAATCGCATTCAAATGCATATGCCTATAAAATTGATGCATCTAAAAATGTGGGCGGTGTATACGATTCTATTTATGTCTTTAATCCCTCGCAAACTGCGCAGCATTTAGCTTCGGGAAATGGGCTTCGGACAGATATGCCACAAGCGGATTTATTGACCAAAACAACCACGGATATCTTCCGTTATGGTGTATTTTTTCAGGACTTAATAGAAGTTACTGAACAATTTAAAGTATTGGCTGGTATTCGCTACACATATCAGCGTACGCCGAATTCGGAAAAGTATACTTATGCGACGAATCAATCGGAAGAGATTATTAATCTAGATGGTCAAAAAAATCCGATCGGAGCAAAAGTGGATAAAGCATGGTCACCTAAATTTGGATTGATCTATCAGCCTATCCGCTCATCAAGTGTCTATGTTACTTATGCAAATAACTTTACATCGAATTCGGGATACGATGTGAATTATCAACCGTTGGCTCCCTCCATCATCGATCAGTATGAAGCAGGTGTAAAAAATGACTTTTTCAATGGTAGGTTGTCCGCAAATGTTGCTTGGTATAGAATTAACAACAATCGCTTTGCCCAACAATTATTGGTGCTTCCGAATGGAACAAGCAATAGCGATGCAAATATGAAAGAGTTTTCTGGAAAGACGGCTTCAAGCGGATTGGAAGTTGATGTTACAGGAACCTTACTTCCAGGACTGAATGTAATTGCAGGTTATTCCTACAATTATATGCGTTATACTGAAACCAATCCGATTTCAAGTTATACAACCATCGTTGATGGCAAGGAGAAAGTGACTGAAATTTCTGGAAACGAAGAAAATGTACGTTTGGTAGGAACCACAGCACATACAGCTAATGGAACCGTGTTTTATACCATTCAAAATGGGACAGTTAAAGGACTGAAATTAGGTTTTTCCGCATTTTATACAGGTCGACGTAATGCGGGTTGGAATAATACTAAGATCAATGTACGCGATGGTCTCAATCGTCTGATCTCTGTTAGTCCATTTACGACCATAGATTTCTCCGCAGGTTATGCTTATAAAAACTGGAGTATTTTGGGTAAATTATCCAATATTACCAACGCGTTTAACTATTATATCCACGAAAACTATAGTGTGAATCCAATTCCTCCGCGTAGTTTTATGGCAACGCTAGCGTATAAATTCGAGAAGAGGTAATATTGCTCTTCAACCCATAAAAAAACGGAGTCAGCATGTTGCTGACTCCGTTTTTTTATGCTGGAATTTCAATAGATGCCCCGTTAGGACGCATTGAAATCAAGATACTCTTTCTGGATACAGGCTATAAATTCGCCTAATGCACTGTTTTTACTTTTTATATTAGAGACCAGGATCACTTCTGTTTTGCTATCCATATCCTCAAGCTTCATGATTTTTAGGTTTAAATGTGGGTATTGTTTGATGGTGGAATAGGGGACGACTGCCAGGCCCAAACCTTGTGATACCAATTCAAGGATGGAAGACATCGAATTGCTCTGGTGTACAATCTTAGGTTCGAAGCCCATGCGATTACAGGTGTTAATAACAAGCCGGTGATATTCGGAAGCGTATTTCTGATTGAAAGAAATGAAACTTTCATTAAAAAAGTTGATTGCATTAAATTCCACCTGTGAATTTCCTACAATCACCATAGGATCTTCGAAAAGGGGGGTGGTCAGCAATTCACTTGAATAGATTGGAGCGCGCATAATGCCCAGATCCAATTTTCCATTTTCCAAAGCCAGTTTTTGCTTCTGTGTCGAAGTTTCAAAAAGACTAACCCGTAAGTATGGAAACTTCTGTTGAATTTGCTTTAATACCGTAGCAAGCATCTTTTTTGGTGTTGAACTGATATAGCCCAGTTTGAATTCTCCAGAGATGTTGTTGTGAATCTGTTTGGTGATCGTTTTGCTGTGCTCGATATTCTGTAGGATTTCCACAACCTCGTCCAAAAAGTATTTACCTGCTTCCGTGAGCTCGACACGTTTATTGGTCCGGAAGAAAAGAATAACACCTAATTCGTCTTCTAGATCTTTAATCTGCCGGCTTAATGGGGGCTGGGACATAAATAAGCGTTCTGCTGCTCGGCCAAAATGAAGCTCTTCCGCTACTGTTTTGAAATAAATGAGATGTCGTATTTCCATCGATACTTTTTTGGTATGAATTGATGACAAAATAAATATTTTTAATGAATTCCAGTTAGTCCTACCTTTAAATTATTAAAAATTAATGGATGAAATGCCCGACGGACAGTAAGATACAGCTGTAGGGGGAATCTATCTGAACTTTAGAGCATAAACAATTTAGAGATGAACAAAGCTACACTACAAGAGATTGAAACACGGTTTGACAATGATGTCGAACGGTTCTCAAATTTAGAAACAGGTCAAGCAACCACATTGGATGCGGTATGGAATATGGAGCTTATTACGGATGCCATTGTCAGTCTTTATCCAAACGCTCAAAATATATTGGACATTGGATGTGGGGCTGGCAATTACGACGTAAAACTATTGCAAAAATTGGGGTCTAATCCAAATGTTAGTCTGTTGGACTTGAGCCAGCCCATGTTAAATAGAGCAAAGGAACGCGTTGGAAAATTGACCAACGGAGAAATTCATTTGATTAAAGGCGACTTTCGTGCTGCTGCTTTGGAGGAAGACAAATTTGATGTCATCATCGCAACATCCGTTTTACATCATCTTCGAGATGATAAAGATTGGGAAAATGCGTTTAGCAAGTTGTTCCGCTTATTGAGAACCGGGGGAAGTTTGTGGATTTTTGATTTGATTGAGCAAAATAATGAACAGCTTCAAAAATTAATTTATAGAGAAAAATATGGTGAATACTTATCTAAGCTGAAGGATGAGCAGTATCGTGATCATGTTTTTGACTATATTGAACACGAGGATACACCAAGATCGCTGATTTATCAACTCAACTTATTGACACAAGTTGGCTTTAAAAATGTTGATGTTTTACACAAAAATCTTTGTTTTGCTTCTTATATGGGATTCAAATAGGGGCTGGAAAAAAGTGTAAAATAAATAAGGCGATACGGGGAGTATCGCCATAAAATCACACTAACTATTAAAAAACCTATAGGACTAGGAATTTACAAATTCAATAAACCAATGTATGTCTCCATCCCACGCTTCTCTACTTTTATTCCTCGTCACATGCGAGATGTCAAATAAATAATAAAATGTAATTATTAAGGTCAATACTTTAAAAAAATCAAGTATTTCCATTGGTTTACGTAAAGATATGTCTTTATTTTTTAAATACAAATAAAAATGATGAAAATTGAAAAATTATTATTATTTGACTGTTTTTAAGAATTCTTCCCAAGCAATCTGATCTGTTTTGAAGGTCAAATCTTCCGTTAACACCGATTCAATTGGTACCCACCGAAAAGACTGAAGCTTATTATCTTCAGGTTTCTGGTCAGGATCGAAATCAAAGGCTTTGGTAGTCGTTCTGATCTGAATGGCTGAGGTGTTCTTGACCTGATAGTAAATCGATATTATTTGGCTATCGTTAAAACTTGATTTCTCATAAAAGTCTGTGGTGTAAATATGTTTAACCACAGTAATGTCAAAAGCACATTCTTCCTGATACTCCCGGATCAAAGCATCCAATAAGCCTTCCCCGTATTCTAAGCCCCCACCAGGGAATTTGGTAAATGAAACATTTTCCGTTCTTTCGTCGCTGATCAATACCTCTTGATTTTCATTGATCAATATTCCGTACACTCTTACGTTAAATGGAAACATGGATTAATTATGTTTGTATATATTTTAGTTTCTGTTTTTTACAGTGGCATAAAACCATTGTCTACTGCAAATTCATCCAATCCGATATAAGAATAATGTCTGGGAAGAAACCAGCCAATTGCTTCCATGATGTTGGTGAATTCTTTTTCAGTCCTGAATTGGTTCGCAACGATATTGAATGCCAAATCTTGTGAAGCATTTTCTTCATCTTTATAATTACGGGCAATGAGCATCAACTTTGCGTTCTTTACGCCATAATAATCCAAAAATTCACGTAATTGGGTACGGACAGCCTGTGGAAGAATAGTCTCGGCAGGTTGCCCCACTAATATTTCTTCATCTTGGCCGATAATCGTTTGTTCATTTTTCTTTGAGAAAACACTATCATTTGTATAAAACTCTCCGTTTAAAAAGTAGTTAACTAAGTCGCCATAGGTGAATACCCAGTCGGGGTTTTCATTTTGTGTATTGATAGCAATACCAAAACCTTTTGGCAACACGTAATCCTTCAGCCGATTTTTAATGACAAAAGCCTGAAAGTTCTGATCTTTCGGAACACTTTCGAGTTGAAAATAGGGGAATCCATCAGGACCAACAACCACCTCTGTTTCTGCTAATTTTAAGGTGCATTCAGCAATATTAGCTAGAAATATATCACGCCACTCTTCATCCCGCTCTTCAAAGGGAACTTCCATCAGGCTATTTATTATAATCGTTTTTTCCAGGTCTCCCAATCGATTATCATTCGCATTGTTGCTATCGTCAAATAAATGTATTGTACTCATCTCGGATTGTGATTTTTTGATTTGCTGGTAAAAGTAAAAGAATATTTATTAATTAACGACGTTTTCTTGATTTCGAACCGCCTTTTCGTTGATTGTTTTGGCTGCTAGAGCGCATTTTCTCCCAGCTCAATAAATAAGGATGTTGATCGTCAATTTTAATTTGCCGTTTTAAGGATAACTGTAATTTTATCCACTTTTCATTGTCCTCCGCATCACAAAAGGTAAACGCTTTTCCCTCTGCTTCAGAACGACCTGTTCGACCGATTCGATGCGTATAGAGCTCAGGGGAATCCGGAATCTCGTAGTTGATGATCGCTTCTAGGTCCGGAAAATCTACCCCTCGAGCCAAAAGGTCCGTCGCAATTAATACACGTACCTCTTTTTGTCTGAATTTAGCAATAATCTCTTCTCGTTTTTGCTGCGATATATCGCCATATAATGCTGAGCAAGAAATGCCATGTCGGTCTAAATCTGTTGCGATCCGTTCGACAGCATGAACTGTTCGCGTGAAAACGATTACTTGCTGTGAAATACGGTTTTCAAGGAGATAACGCAGAAGGTTCTTTTTATCATTTTTATCAACATAGAGTACAGCTTCTTCTATTTGACCCTTTTTGGCCGTTGCTTCTAGGTTGATCTCGACAGGGGTATTTAATCTTTTTCGAACAATTTTTTCGATTTCAGGGGTTTTCGTTGCTGAACTGAAAATGGTTTGTCTCTCAGCGGGCAATGTGCTGATAATTTTATTGATTTCTTTCGTGAAACCGAGATCCAACAACTGATCGAATTCATCGATCACCAGGGTATCTATCGTTCTTAGATCGATAATGCCTTGTTCAATAAAATCCAGCAAACGTCCTGGAGTAGCAAGGACCATCTGGGCTTTCGGATAAACGTCGAGTTGACTTTCATAAGTTCCGCCACCATAGAAGCTGGCGATAGTCAACTCCATTCCATCGATAAGACCCGATATGCGCTGTTTGGTCTGTATACAAAGTTCCCGTGTAGGAAGGAGTATAAGGACCGATAAGTGATCTGGTGTAATCTTGGTTCGTAAGCGCTGAATAATAGGGATGGCGAAAGCCTCCGTTTTTCCCGTGCCGGTTGGGGCAATCGCCAAACAGTCTCTACCTTCTAAAATGGTGGGGATAGCTATTTCTTGAATAGGTGTAAGCGAAGAAAGCTTTTGTTTTTCAAGATTAGCGATAAGGATTTTATCGAG
>JBMAAL010000089.1:0-22151 GCA_050281725.1 Sphingobacterium sp.
CGATGCCCAGATCTGAACCCCTAGTCCCTGCTCCGATGTCCGATCTGTTTTTGATCAATTCAATCATTTTCTCCATACACTATTTCAAATTAGTCAACGATCGCTCAATAATCCCTAAGCAAGTCTCGACTTGCTCTTTTGTAATAACCAACGGCGGAGCCAATCGAATTTTGTTACCATGTGTAGGCTTCGCTAAAAGTCCATTTTCTTTAAATTTGAGACAAATACTCCATGCCAAATCACTTTCTTCATCCGCATCAATTACAATGGCTGTCAAGAGCCCCTTTCCTCGCACTTCTGTAATTAACGTGCACTTAGCAGCAATCTGACGCAATCCATCCAAAAACAATGCACCCATCTGAAACGCCCGTTGAGTCAAATTTTCATCCCGCACCACATTTAGCGCTTCCATAGCTACTGCACAGGCTAATGGATTCCCGCCATAGGTAGAACCATGTTCGCCCGGTTTAATGCACAACATTATGGAATCATTTGCCAACACTGCCGATACCGGCAATACACCGCCCGATAAAGCTTTTCCTAAAATCAGAACATCTGGTTTGCTTTGACTTTCCGTATCATCAATATCATAGGACGCCAACATACTTCCCGTCCGAGCAATACCGGTTTGGATTTCGTCTGCAATAAACAATACGTTGTATTTTGTACATAATTGTCTCACTCGCATTAGATAATCCTCGTCGGGAACGACAATACCCGCTTCGCCTTGAATCGGCTCAACGATAAAACCGGCGATATTTTTATCTGCTATGAATAATTGTTCTAGCGCATCAACGTCATTATAGGGAACGAGTACTATGCCATCTAAAAAGGGGCCAAATTCATGTGTTGCAGTACTATCATTGGATGCCGATATAACAGAGATTGTTCTACCATGGAAATTGTCCTTGGCAAAGACAATTTTCGCTTGATTGGCCGCTACACCTTTCACCTGATAGGCCCATTTACGACAAAGCTTCATTGCCGTTTCTACCGCTTCAACTCCCGAATTCATCACCAAAGCCTTATCAAATCCAAATAACTGACAAAGCATTTCTTCAAAATCGCCCAATTTATTATTATAAAATGCTCTCGATGTAAGTGTCAATTTTGCGGCTTGCTCTTTTAAAGCATGTATAATCCGCGGATGGCAGTGTCCTTGATTGACAGCAGAATATGCAGACAAGAAATCAAAATAAGACTTTCCATCAACATCCCACACCATCACTCCTTCAGCTCTTTCCAAGACGACCGGAAGAGGATGATAATTGTGCGCTCCATATTTTTCTTCTTTGGCAATGAACATCTCGCCCTTACCATGTTTAGCTACTGTACTCATAATTCAGATTTTTTCAAATAATAACAAATATACAATATTTACTTTTTTATTGGTTTAAAAATAAAATTTAACACTAAATTAGCGTAAAAATATTAAAATTAACTTTTAAACCACTTTATATAATGAATAGTATCGATGATTTTGATCTACAGATTTTAAAATATTTAGACGAAGATGGACGGATGGCCTATTCTGCAATAGCAACAGCTATGGGCGTATCCAATACGATGATCCATCAACGAATCAACCGATTAACGGAACAAGGGATACTGGCCGGTATAAAGCCTGTATTAAATGAAAAAAAGCTAGGCTATGATTGGGGTGCTTTTACGGGGCTAAGTTTAGAAAAAGATCATGACTCGAGCCGAATTATTGAAGAACTTAAGAAAATACCAGAAGTTACAGAATGCTATTATATTACGGGCAATTACACGCTATATGTAAAAATTATTGCTAAGAACCACGAACATATGCGACAATTACTCTATGAAAAAATCGATAGTATTCGGGGAATCGCAAAAACAGATTCCCTGATTGAATTAGGCTGTGCTTTCAAACGTAATATTATATTCTAGTACAAGAAAAACATACATGGGATCCTGAACATCTATTTCAGGATCCCCACACTACTTACCAATATTTGCCAATTCTTCTTCTGTCCAGTAGATCAATTCGCGCAAAACATATACATTTTCATAGCTTCCCAATCCGTCGATGTAGTCCCACAAATCACCTTCAACCTTCACTGGTCTTCCATGATGAAGTATATCATACCCATTATCTAACCAATTTTGTATCTGCTCTTTATCCATCGTTATTAAAACTTATTGTTAATTATCTTTAAAATGACTATATCAAATATAATATATTTTACTATGGCTACCCAAAACTGTTTCAAAGAAACTAAAATTTCAACAACTTTTTGACATAGTGACTATCGCTCTTCAAGAAGTTTTCGTGCTAATTGACAAATTTTAAAAATAAAAAAAGTATATTCGTACAACATCAAATATCATTATTATGGCAGATTTTTTCTATGTTGGATTTGAAGGTGAAGATGAATTACTCGAACTGGTGGCTGTATCTACGATTCAATCCCTCCTCTATTTTCAGGATGCCGATCAAGAGGATTTTACAACAATAAAAACCGCTATTGATCAAAATTTTATTGTCGAAGAAGATCTAATCACTGTAGCAGATACACTCAGATTGGATCAATCTATTGTTCGCTTTACTCCTGGCAAGCCTAATTATAAAGATTAATTATATGCTCAATCATCTGGGCAAATAACTCTCAGTAAAGCAATTAATTCAAGATAATTGGTAAAGAAAATAAGTAAGGGAATAATGAAGGTAGTTTTAATAGGCGGTTCTGGCGCTACAGGAAGGGCACTCGTTCAATTGATGTTAAAATCTAAGGAAATTACGGAAATCGTTGTGCTTTTAAGACGTGTCTCGTTTGAGGAGCACATTAAATTGAAACAGGTTGTCGTAGATTTCGAAAATCTAACAGATTTTGAGCAAGTGATACAGGGCGATGTCGCAATTTCCTGCCTTGGCACCACATTAAAAGACGCAGGCAGTAAAGAGGCACAATGGAAAATAGATCATGATCTTAATTTGCAATTTGCGGCAATGGCCAAAAAAAATGGTTTTCCTACGTTTCTCTTATTATCGGCTGTTCTTGCGGATCCTGCATCAAAAATTTTTTATAACCGCATGAAAGGAAGCCTTGAACAAGATGTTAAAGCACTTGATTTCAATCGGCTTATTATTTTCCAGCCTGGAGGATTAATCCGACCAAATACAGATCGCTTCGGTGAAAAAACTGCCCTTACTGCCCTTCGTATCTTTAATACGATAGGATTATTCAAATCATATGAACCACTTTCAGTAGCACAAGTTGCTATGGCAATGTTACAGGCAATCAATAACTATACAACAGGTATCCATACAGTAACCGTTAAAGATATCAAGGAATTAACTGCAGAAACTAGTTGAAACAACTAAAAAAACAATTCATAATATTGAATTAACAGTAAGCTAATCCTAAGGCTTTAATTTGTGTTTTTTTAAAATAACAACTATTCAAATGAAAAAACACGTTTTATTTCTGTTCCTCCTCGTTTTTGTACATGTTTTCCCCTCTTTTGGCCAAGAAGCAAAATACATCTTTTACTTAATTGGTGATGGCATGGGGCTCAACCAAGTTAATCTCACTGAAATTCATCAAGCTGAAGTACAGCATAAAGATAACCCGATCCCACTTGTGTTTACTCAATTTCCTCACGTTGGATTTGTCTCCACACATTCACTGTCCAATGGTGTAACGGACTCTGGCGCCGGAGGTACCGCATTAGCCGTTGGAAAAAAAACCAAAAATGGTGTTATCGGTATGGACAGTACAGGAACAGTCCCCTATAAGAGTATAGCTTATGCCGCGAAGCAAAAAGGGAAAAAAGTCGGTATTATTACAAGCGTCAGCATAGACCACGCTACCCCGGCTTCATTTTATGCGCACCAAGCAGACCGCGACATGTATTACGAAATCGGCAAAGAAATTGTCACTTCCAATTTTGATTTTTTTGGCGGGTCCAATTTTCTCAAACCCGAAACAACATTTGATCATAAAAAGGCGCCATCGCTTTTCCCCATATTAGAAAAAGCCGGCTATAAAGTGCTTAAAGGAAAAGATGCTTATGCACAACTACCAAATAAATCAGATAAGATCATATTGATGAATTCAGATGGCGGCCCCATAGATGCCCTTAAATATGCTATAGACCAAAAGCCAAGTGATTTAAAATTGGCGGATATCACATCTGCAGCTATCACTTCATTGCATCAAGACAATACAAATGGTTTCTTTTTAATGATTGAAGGTGGAAAAATTGATTGGGCATGCCATGCAAATGATGCAGCTACAACGATTCAGGAAGTGTTGGATTTCAATACCTCTGCACAACTTGCCTATGATTTTTATAAAAAGTTCCCAAATGAAACACTTATAGTCGTTACAGCGGACCATGAAACGGGCGGATTAGGTGTCGGTAATGGAAGTTCTTCGCTGAAAACAAAATTCTTGTCCCACCAAAAAATCTCGCATGCAGAACTTTCGAACGCAATTGGCAACCTTCGTAAGAATAATCCAAATGCAACATGGGACGATCTCAAGAATCTCATTGCTGCTCAAACAGGTTTGTTTTCCAAAATTACAATCCATGAAACTGATCGTAGTGCTTTAGAAGCTGCCTATCAAAAAAGCTTTGTCGATCATCAAAATGAAACCGCAAAAAGCCTTTACGCAAGCGACGACAGGATCGCCGCATTGAGTATTTCAATCTTAAATCGGATGGGATCAATAAGCTGGGCCTCTAACAATCATTCGGCTGCCTATGCACCGGTATATGCCATCGGAGTTGGCTCCGAACAATTCAATAAGAAAATGGATAACACAGATATACCAAAGAAAATCGCTACAGCAGCAAAACTTAGTTTAGACTAAACAAAAAAAGATTCCCAAGAAATCTTGGGAATCTTTTTTATGAGCCTCTTATCGGAATCGAACCAATGACCTACTGATTACAAGTCAGTTGCTCTACCAGCTGAGCTAAAGAGGCTTTCAAATGAATTTTAATGAGTGTCGCTCAAAGAGCCTCTTATCGGAATCGAACCAATGACCTACTGATTACAAGTCAGTTGCTCTACCAGCTGAGCTAAAGAGGCTTTTTAAAGAAGTTTAATGCATGTTGCTTAAAAGAGCCTCTTATCGGAATCGAACCAATGACCTACTGATTACAAGTCAGTTGCTCTACCAGCTGAGCTAAAGAGGCGTTACTTCTTTTCAATCTTACAACGTCTGACCGTTTTAAGATGGTGCAAATATCGAAAGCTTAAACCAAAAATGCAAGTCGATTTCAAGAATTTTCTGCCCTGCTAAGCCAATTATTTAAAAATCAAGCGCATTATTTTTAATAACTGAAAATTTGTCATGATTCAATAAAAATTATTGCCATTTTTTCCGAAGTATGGCTTAAAACCCGAATGGCACTTCAATTGTTATAACCAATATGTATCAACGAAACTTTAAATAAGACAATAAAAATGAATTTTAATAACTATACAATTAAAGCCCAAGAGGCTATACAAAAAGCTTCCGAAATTGCGGCAGGCCATCAACAACAGGCTATTGAGACAGCGCATATTTTAAAAGCTTTACTCACAGTGGATGAAAATGTTGTCAGCCACTTATTAAAAAAGTTAAATGTCAACATCAGCTATCTCGGAACTGAACTTGACAAACAAATTGAAGGTTTTCCGAAGGTTAGTGGTAGCAATATTTATTTGAGTAGTGATGCCAACAATGCACTTCAGAAAGCACAGGGCTATCTCAAAGAATTCAATGATGAATTTGTCTCGGTAGAGCATTTATTATTGGGTATCCTGGCAACTTCTGATAAGACCTCAACATTACTTAAATCACAGGGCGTTACAGAAAAAGACTTAAAGACCGCCATAAAAGAACTGCGCGGAAACAGTCGGGTAACCGATCAAAATGCGGAGGCCACCTACAATGCTTTGGGGAAATATGCCCGAAATTTAAATGAATATGCCGAATCCGGCAAATTGGATCCTGTGATTGGCCGTGACGAGGAAATTCGACGTGTGATGCAAATACTCTCCCGTCGTACCAAAAACAACCCGATTCTGGTCGGTGAACCTGGGGTTGGTAAAACGGCTATTGCGGAAGGTATTGCATACAGAATTATAAAAGGTGACGCACCAGAAAACTTAAAATCTAAGATTGTATTTTCCTTAGATATGGGCGCTTTGGTTGCCGGAGCTAAATATAAAGGTGAATTTGAAGAACGTTTGAAAGCGGTTGTAAAAGAAGTTACCGATTCCAATGGAGACATTATACTCTTTATCGACGAAATCCATACACTGGTGGGTGCTGGAGGTGGTGAAGGCGCCATGGATGCGGCTAATATCCTCAAACCAGCTTTAGCGAGAGGTGAACTACGTGCAATTGGAGCAACGACCTTAAACGAATACCAAAAATACTTTGAGAAAGATAAAGCATTGGAGCGCAGGTTCCAGAAAGTGATGGTTGAAGAACCCGACACACAAGATGCTATTTCTATTCTCCGTGGATTAAAAGAACGCTACGAAACACACCATAAGGTACGCATTCTGGATGAATCTATTATCGCTGCAGTGGAATTATCTCAGCGCTATATAGCGGATCGATTTCTACCAGATAAAGCGATTGATTTAATTGATGAGGCAGCATCCAAATTACGCCTTGAAATGGATTCTGTACCGGAAGCGGTCGATGAGCTTGAACGTCGTATCATGCAATTGGAAATCGAGCGTGAAGCTTTGAAACGGGAAAATGACGACAAAAAAGTCGCAGAACTATCGGAAAGTATCGCTAATCTATCTGCGGAAAGAGATACCTTGAGAGCATCGTGGCAAGAAGAAAAGAGTCTTGTTGACAATGTCAATCAAGAGATTGAAAATATTGAAAACTACAAACTCGAAGCTGAGCAGGCCGAACGTTCCGGAGATTATGGAAAGGTAGCAGAGCTTCGCTATGGACGGATTAAAGAAGCGCAAGAAAAAGTTGACAAACTAAAGGCTGAACTCGCTGAAAAACAAGAAAGCAAGCGTATGCTCAAAGAAGAAGTTACTTCAGAAGACATTGCTGATGTTGTTGCAAAATGGACGGGAATACCTGTAAGCAAAATGATTCAATCAGAACGCGAAAAATTATTGAATCTAGAGGAAGAACTTCATAAACGTGTCGCCGGTCAGGATGAAGCAATAGAAGCTATTTCCGATGCCATCCGTCGATCACGTGCTGGATTAAATGATGCGAAACGGCCAATAGGATCGTTCATATTTTTGGGGACGACCGGAGTCGGAAAAACCGAACTTGCAAAAGCACTTGCCGAGTTCTTATTTGACGACGAACAATCCATGGTCCGTATTGATATGTCGGAATATCAAGAACGACACGCGGTATCTCGTTTGATCGGTGCGCCTCCGGGATATGTCGGTTATGATGAAGGTGGACAATTGACCGAAGCAGTCCGAAGAAGACCTTATTCTGTTGTTTTGTTAGATGAAATTGAAAAAGCTCATCCCGATGTATTTAATATCCTATTGCAGGTATTGGATGATGGCCATCTTACAGATAACAAAGGTCGTACGGTAAACTTCAAAAACACCATTATCATTATGACCTCCAATACGGGATCGACCATTATACAGGAGAATTTCAGTCATCTGACCGATGATAACAGGGACGAAATTATCGCCAAAACACGCAATGAAGTATTTGATCTCCTGAAACAATCGATTCGTCCCGAATTTTTGAACCGTATCGATGAAGTGATTATGTTTACGCCATTAAGTCGTGACGAAATTGGAGATATTGTTCGTTTACAATTTGCCCATGTTCAGAAACAGCTGGCCGAACAAAATATATTTATTACGGCTTCTGATGAAGCAATGGATTGGTTGGCACAACTTGGTTATGATCCTATTTATGGAGCGAGACCGTTAAAACGTGTCATTCAAAAACGAATCTTAAATGAACTTTCAAAGGAAATTCTATCCGGAAAAGTAAATCGCGATTCGATTATTCGCCTGGATGTATTCGACGGTAAATTTGTGTTCATCAATAAACAAGAACAATAAAAAGCTGAACGTCCGATATTACTATCGGACGTTCAGCTTTTTTATTGTTAATTTTTAGACATTTAACCTATAATACCTAAAGCTTTTAACAACTTGTTCACATCGTCTTCTCCGTCCAAATGCTGTACCAATACCTTAGTTTTTGCATCATAAATATATAATGAGGGATAATTGCTGGGGCTAAACTTTTCAATAAATTGGGTACCAGCATCAAACAAGAATTTGACATTTGGGGCACTTCTCAATGCCTTCGCATGCATATTAATAAAGCCATCGACATAAGGCTTATCATTCATGGAGATAAAATAGAAGGATACATTCTTGAATTTGGACAAATTGCGCGCGATACCAGCCCCCATTTTCTGACAATGACCACAACCCGGGTCATAAAAATGCAATACAATATATCCCGATTTTGGAAGTTTGTCCGAATTAAACTTGCTAGTCTGATAGACCTCATTAAAAGTAAACGACGGAAGTGTTTTGGGTGCCTGCGCAAAAACAGGTTGAAATAATAAAAATACACTTACAAAAAATAGAAAATAAAGGAACTTCATGTTAAAGAAATTTAAACCAACAGTGACTATTCAATTAATTTTAATCAATAATACTTAAAAATGCGCTTCAATCGACGATTATTTTAGTTTTTTTACAAAAAATCCGTAAGTTTGGGCTAATTTTTAAATCGATCAAATCTATTAATACTTATTAATCGTGAAAAAACGAATT
This sequence comes from Sphingobacterium sp., assembly GCA_050281725.1. Classification (GTDB taxonomy): domain Bacteria; phylum Bacteroidota; class Bacteroidia; order Sphingobacteriales; family Sphingobacteriaceae; genus Sphingobacterium. The sequence goes on from JBMAAL010000089.1 coordinate 8,774, forward strand.
GCTATTTTTGCTTCAGGTTCAGGGTCTAATGCTCAAAAAATAATGGAACATTTTAAATATTCAGATGAAGCTGAGGTTGCCTTGATTTTATCCAATAACCCTGATGCTTACGTTATTCAGCGAGCTGACAATTTTGAAATACCTGCACATATATTTGATCGTGATGAATTTTACAAAACCGACAACGTTGTCAATATTCTTAAAAACTTAAATATTGATCTGATTGTTTTGGCTGGTTTTCTTTGGCTTGTCCCCAATAACCTTCTGAAAGCATTTCCAAATCAAATTATAAATATACACCCTGCTCTCTTACCAAAATATGGTGGCAAAGGTATGTATGGTGATCATGTCCACAAGGCAGTTCTGGCCAATAAGGAAGAAGAACATGGGATAACGATCCACTTTGCAAATGAACATTTTGACGAGGGGGAAATTATACACCAAGCACGATTCAAAGTCGACCCAAACGATACTTTAGACATTATCAAATTTAAAGGGCAGCAACTCGAACATCAATACTTCCCTAAAATAATTGAAAATCTGATCAAAAAAATGTAAAAACAATTCTATTATTTAGAATTGTTTTAAACAAATTGTAACTTTGCATTATGAACGAAGTTATTGAATCTTTATTGGAGCTAGATGAGTCAGAAAACAAAGCTGGATTGTTTCAATTTCGGAATACGGCTATGAACCCTTTTTCTGACTTTTCCTGTGCCTGCTTTAAAAAGTGTTGCAAAAAATATAAAGAAGGCAAACGCTGTAAAAAGTGTCCGGGACGAAAAAAATAGCTATTTATTGACTACTCTTCCAGGTAATCTAAATCTTTATCAAAGCTTTCTTCTAAGTGGGTCAACGAATAAATTGCTATACCTGAGAGAACTAAAACCATTGTAATTGCCGCTGGAACAATTCCAAAGGCGTTTACTAAAACACCATATAGCATTGTTGACGGAATAAGCGCACCCCGCACGAAATTGGGAGCCGTCGTTGCAACAGTTGCTCTGAGATTTGTACCAAATTGTTCCGCTGAGATAGTCACGAAGGTTGCCCAATACCCTACCCCTAATCCCATTATAAAGGCAAGGCTTAAAAACTTTGTCGCTGTAATACCATCACTCAATAAATACCATAGTGAACTTCCAATGATAATTAACTGACAAATAAACACCACTTTTTTGCGGGATTTCAAAGCCTGCGCGAATATCCCCGCCAATACATCCCCGATAGAAATGCCGATATAGGTAAACATCACCCCTTGACCAGCACTCAGTGTACCTGTAGCCCCCAAGGCCTTTCCGATTTCCGGAGCCTGAGTGACCAAAACACCGACAACAAACCAGATTGGAAGGCCAATGCAGAGACAGTTAACATACCGTTTTAACCGGCTTTTATTTGTAAAAAGCATGCGAATATCCCCTTTCACAACATTCGATTTAACCTGTTCCTTAAATAGCCCCGACTCAAAAGAACCAACGCGCAACAATAACAACAGTATGCCCATTCCACCACCGACAAAGTAGGCCGTCCGCCAATCAAATTCTTCCGAAACAAAATAGGCTAATATAGCTCCTAAAACGCCAACACCAGCAACCAACATGGTGCCATAACCGCGTTTTGACTTATGCATACTTTCAGAAACCAAGGTAATTCCCGCCCCAAGCTCTCCAGCTAAACCAATACCCGCTATAAAACGAATAATACCATACATAAGCACATCATGTACAAAACCATTTGCAATATTTGCCAAAGAATATAGAAGAATTGATCCAAAGAGTACTTTTAAACGTCCATATTTATCACCAATAATTCCCCAGATAATTCCACCCAACAACAGACCGCCCATTTGCATATTGAGCACAAATTCGCCTTTTACCCGCATCTCTTCCGCAGGGACGCCAATATCAGTGAAGGATTGAATACGGACGATAGAGAAAATAATCAAATCATAGATATCGACGAAATAGCCCAATGATGCAATCATAACCAGTAACCATACTTTTCTGCTGGATTGTTTTTCTTTTATTGTTGACATTTTAGGTTTTTTGATCTGTAAAAATACCATAGTGAAGCTATAAAACCAAGATTTCGAAAAATAATCCGACACATTGTTTTATTTTTGTATCATGAGATATAGTCCACTTGCCTTAACATGGCTATTACGTATTTACCCACCATTTCTATTTCAGGGAATCTGGGTTAAAAAAATTAGCCCGGGCTTCCAAGGCGCCAAAGTAAAAATTTATAAGACACCATTCAATATCAATACCAACAAAACATTATTTGGAGGAACGATCTTTTCTGCAGCAGATCCTATCTTCCCTATCCTCATTGATCAGTATCTTCAAAAGATTGGATTTAAGAAAACGGTGGCCTGGTTAAAATCATCACAGATCATTTTTAAGAAACCTGGCAAAACCAGCGTGGAATATTCTGTGCAACTCTCCGAGGAAATCCTTGAAGAATGTGCCCATATTATTCGAACAAAAGGCAAAGTAGTAAAGGATTTTACCTTGGAAATTAAAGATAAGTCTGGCGACCTCTGTGCCACGGTGCGCTGTGAAACGTATATTCGTGACTTGAATTTTACATTCCCTTCCAGAAATCGAAATATTGAGCCATAAGAAATTAATATATTTGTCCAATTACCAAAAAATAAGAAACATGAATAAAATCGCGTTTGTAGCTATCGCATCCTTGGCAATAGCAGCATGTGGAACTCAGGGAAATGGTGCAACAGGTGTAAAAGCCTTGCAAGATTCAACAATTAAGATACATGATGAAATCATGCCTCAAATCGCTCATTTCGACCGCGATGCTGTTAAGATAGATTCCATTTTGGCAAATTTAAAAAACATAAAAACAACTAAGGTTGATTTAGATACCAATTTAACAAGAAAAGAGCTAAGCACATTGAAAGCTAATTTAGAAAGCGCTACCGACCATATGATGGACTGGATGAAAGGATATAACCCTGATTCAACAGATGTTAAATATTTTGAAACAGAGCTTCAAAAAGTAAGTGATATGAAAAAGATATTTGACAGTGTTTCTAAAGAAAGCCAAGACAAATTAAAGAATTTTTAAATCCAAAAATTCAAATAACTCAGTCCGGCCATCTTTAGATTAACATTAAATTGTTTGTGTGAAGATGGAATCATTCTTTAACAAACAAAACTATTAAACACATGAGATCCATAACTAAATTTTACTGTGCAACTGGCCTTTTAATCGGTTTATTTTCCTGTAAAAACAATAGCCAGACAAGCTTACCCATCTATGGCGAAAGGGAAGCTGTAGAAAAAACAGTTGATGGAAAACAAATCGTAGATACAGTCTATCATACTATTCCACCTTTTAAACTGCTCAATCAGGATAGTACAATGATTTCAGACAAAGATTTTCAGGGTAAAGTATATATCGCCAACTTCTTCTTTACCCATTGTCCAAGTATCTGTCCGACGATGAATCGCAACCTATTAAAGATATACCAGCAATACAAGGATAATGAAGAAGTTCGTTTCCTGTCCCATAGTATAGACTTTAAATACGATCAACCCTACGTACTGAAAGATTATGCCAATAAATTGGGCGTAACCAATAATCACTGGCAATTTGTTTCGGGGACTAAAGCAGAAATATATGGTCTAGCCAATCAATACCTGGTTTATACCGCTGAAGATAAAAATGCACCTGGAGGTTACGATCATCAAGGATACCTTGTCTTAATAGACAAGGATAAAAGGATTCGGGGTGCCTACGACGGTACAAACGATGAGCAAGTAAAAAAATTGATAAACGATTTACCTTTACTCTTGAGTGGGGCTAAAAAATAACATGCGCATTCTCTTAACAACAGGTATAACGATCGGAGTTATTTTATCGATCTTGATTGGCTGTCAGCAGGAAGTTGATATCAAAACTGCACAATATGCGGTTAATGGTCAAAAGGTATACCGGACACATTGCCAAAATTGCCACGGAGAGAAAGGTGAAGGATTGGGGAAGCTCTATCCTCCCCTAACTGATACCACCTTTCTGCAAACCCATCGTCAAGATCTCGCTTGCATTATCAAGAACGGAACGTCAGGAGAAATTGAAGTAGCAGGCAAAAAGTTTAATAATACCATGCCCGCTTCAAATCTTTCCGCAATTGATATCGCTTATGTATTAACATATATCAATACCAAGATCAATAAAGGGAAGAATCTATATCCTCTGGAAGAAGTGGAGAAAAATTTAAAAAACTGTAAATAGAAAAAGCGTTGGTTTTATAAAACCAACGCTTTTTCTATGCAACCGCTCCACCTCCTTTAATAAAGATCTTCAGGCCAATTTGCTAGCGAAACCCACGCTACAACCTTGACCTTCTTGAAGGTACCTCCCCTCCATCCATCAAAAAAAATAAAAAGTTGAAAACAATTTCACCTTTTTTTCCTTATTGTATTATTGATTCAAATAGTTTTATATTTATTGATTTATAACAATATTCTGACATTTTGGATCCAAATTAATCGTTAATTTTGCAACCGAATGAACGTTCGATTGATGAATTCCAATGAAAAAATTGCGGCAGTACTTGCCAGCACACTAAAACTTATACAAACAAACGGCTTCCATGGAACGCCGATGAGCAAAATCGCACAAGATTCTGATGTAGCAATAGGAACTATCTACCATTATTTTCCATCAAAAGATGACCTAATCTTTGCACTGTTCAAACATTGTAGAACATTACTGAATGATTACATTTTTGATGGTATAAAAGATGATTTCGATTATAAAGATTCCTTTTTTCATATCTGGCGCAACTTTGTCAAGTTCTATTTAGAGAACGGGCACATCTTTAGTTTTTTTGAGCAGTTTTTTTCCTCCCCTTATTACGAGAAGAACAAAGCTGAGATACAAGAACCTGTGGGCGGGCAAAACAAAGTTGTCGATTTTTTACAGGAAGGCATTGATCGAAAAATTTTGAAGCAGGTAGATGTCCATCTTTTGGTGGCTAGTTACATTGGAGTGGCACTATCAACTGTTCACAGTATCAAATTTAAAGATCTCAAGTTTTCTGAACAGAATGTGGAAGACTTAATGGGGATTATTTGGGATGGAGCTATTAATAGAGAAAAAAATAATTAATTACATATATGAAGTTTAATAAAATCGTTTATTCCTTGGCGGCCCTATCGCTTTTGAGTAATACAGGATTTGCACAACAGCAATCTGAAAACTTGCCTGCAAATGCAACACTTCAGCAGCTGATTGATTATGCCTTGCGTAATCAAATCGCTGTAAAACAAGCGCAATTGGACGAGACCATCGGTGAAAAGGATATTGACATCTCCCTTTCAGGTTGGTACCCACAATTGGGTCTTAAAGGAAGTTATAACTATAATGTCATTGTTCCATTAGCAAATATTGGCGGAAATAATATCAAAATGGGGCAGAACAATGCAAGTGCATTAACGCTTCAAGCGGATCAACAGATCCTTAATCCAGAGCTAATGCAGGCGAAGAAAGCGGCTGAACTGGTACGTCTCGGTAATAAACAAAATACAGAGAACAAAAAAATCACAGCTGTTGTAGAGGTTAGTAAAGCTTATTATGACATCTTAACCTCGGAAGAGCAGATCAAGATTGTACGAGAAAATATCGCTCGCCTCCAAAAACAATTGAAAGATGCAAAGTCGCAATATGATGTAGGCTTAGTTGATAAAACCGACTATAAAAGAGCACAAATTGCTTTGGCAAATTCGAATGCCGACGAGAAAAGAACTGTTGAGCTTCGCAAGTATAAATACGAATACCTCAAACAATTATTAGCGTTGGATAAAAGCAAAAATTTGACGCTATCCTTTGACAATAGCAATATGGAATCAGAGATTTTATTAGATACAACTGCGGGAATAAATGTCTCTAATCGAATTGAATTCCAACAATTGGAAACATCCAAAAAGATTCAACAGTTGAGCACGCAATATTATAAATGGACGTATTTACCAAGTGTAAGTGCTTTTTATAATTACGCATTCAATTACAGAAATGATAAATTCAGTAAACTTTATGCCGATAATTTCCCGGGTTCAGTTGCCGGCCTAAATGTTTCTTTTTCAATTTTCGACGGATTTAAACGCAAAAAACAAATCAATAAGTCCAGATTGCAGGAAGAAAGAATTGACTGGGATATCAAAAATTTAGAAAATAGCATTAACACAGAATATTCGCTGGCAAAAGCGACCTATAATGCAAATTTAAATGATTGGAAAACAGCTAAAGAAAATGTGGAGCTCTCAAAAGAAGTATACGAGACCATCAAACTTCAATATGACGAAGGGATCAAAACTTACCTCGATCTAATGACAGCTGAAACTGATCTCAAAACAACACAACTCAATTATTTGAACTCCCTTTATGCACTATTATCAAGTAAATTGGATGTTCAGAAAGCAGTTGGGGTAATCCACACAAATTAATCAATAAACGGAAACTAATACAAATCATGAATAAAAGACAATTATTATTCGCTTTCTTCCTTGGGACGGCATTAGTATGGACCTCTTGTGGAAATAAAGATGCAAAAAAGCAAGGTGCAGCACAGGCTCAGGCTGAAAAAGTTGTTCCTGTCGGCTTTGGTGTGGCATCACATGAGATTGTTACCGGTACAATCAGCTATCCAGCAACAGTCAAACCGCTGAACGAAGCAGATCTATATGCAGAAGTAAGCGGCTATATCACCAAAATATATGTTTCTGACGGCGCAGTAGTTTCCGCAGGACAAGCCCTTTATGAAATTGATGGAACACGCTACAATGCGGCTGTCCAACAAGCTAAAGCAAGCTTACAGGTAGCACAAACTGATTTGGACCGCCAAAAAAGAGATCTGGCGCGCTACCAAACATTGGCCGATAAAGATGCGATTGCGAAGCAGGTATTTGACAATGCTGTATCGAATGTAGCGGCTTCGCAGGCACAGGTAGAATCTGCTCGTGCAGCATTGGTCACTGCGAATACAAACTTATCGCGTTCGACCATTCGGGCTCCTTTTAGTGGCACCGTAGGAATATCACAGGTACGTTTGGGCGCCTTGGTCAATCCAGGTACGACCCTATTGAATAGCTTGTCTTCAACTAGCCCAATTGCTGTTGAATTTCAGGTAAACGAAAAGGATATTGCCAAATTTACCCAGCTGCAAAGTAGCCATTCATCATCGGACCTTTCCCTTTTATTGCCAAATGGAAGTACGTATGAAGGTAAAGGAACAATCACAACCATCGACCGCGCAGTTGACCCTGCAACCGGAACGATCAAAGTGCGCGCTACTTTCCCCAACAATGCCAACGAATTGCGCGCCGGTATGAATATTACGATGAATGTATCAACAACCTCAGCTACAGAAGAAGTTGTGGTTCCTTACAAAGCCGTCTTCGAACAACTTGGCGTATTTAACCTCTATACTGTAAATGATAGCAGTAAAGCTGAAATTCGCCAAGTAAAATTAGGTATTAAAGCCGGTGACAAAATTGTTATCAAAGAAGGTGTTAAAGATGGTGAGAAAATCGTTGTCGATGGTGCCATGAATGTCCAAAATGGAGTTAAAGTAGTTGATGCTGCTGTCGCTGCCCAACAGGCTGCGAAAGGCGCTCCTCAAGGAAAATAACACCATTAATTTTTTAAAGAGAATCTAAAAGATATAGAATGATTTCAGAAGTATTTATTAAGAGGCCAGTTACCGCAATCGTTATTTCGATATTGATTTCAATTATCGGGATCATTGCAGTATCCACGTTGCCAATTAGCCAGTATCCTTCTATTGCACCTCCAACAGTAACGGTTACGGCCAATTACACGGGAGCGGATGCGCAGACGGTTGAACAAACCGTGACTACTCTTATCGAGAGTCAGATCAATGGTACACCTGGCATGATTTATATGTCGTCCAATAGTACATCAAATGGTCAAGCAACAATTACGGTGACATTTGAAGTAGGTACGGATATTGATATAGCGACCTTAGATGTACAAAACCGCGTGGGAATTGCTGAACCAGCCCTTCCAGAAGCTGTGAGACGTCTAGGTATTACAACCCGTAAAGCCAATAACGATATCTTGATGTTGGTTGCTTTAACTTCACCAAAAGGAACAAGAAGTGAAAATTTCTTGGCCAATTACAACAACTTATACGTTAAAGATGCACTCTTACGTGTGAAAGGTGTCGGTGATGTAACCGCTTTTGGGCAACCATTCTCCATGCGTGTATGGCTAGATGCAAACAAATTAGCCAATCTAAGCATGGCGCCTGCTGATGTATCGACAGCAATTGCGGAACAAAACTCCCGTATACCTGGCGGTAGCGTTGGTGGACGTCCACAAGAGTCTTCGACAGTATTTGAATATCCTATCATTACCGATAGCGACCTTTCAAACCCGGAAGACTTTGAAAACATCGTCGTAAAAACCAATAAAGACGGATCTATCGTACTCTTAAAGGATGTTGCGCGTGTTGAATTGGGGCAATTCAATTACGGTACATCATCTACCGTAAATGGTATGACCTCATCTGCGATGATGATCAACCAGACTCCAGGAGGAAACGCCGTAGAATCTGCCGAAGGTATTGTGACTGCATTAGAAAAATTAAAGAAATCTTTTCCAACGGATGTAGATTATACAATCAGTTACGAGACAGTATCCGTTGTAAATGCCTCTATTTCTTCGGTTATCCATACCTTGGTTGAAGCATTGATTCTGGTAACGGTCGTGGTATTTTTCTTCCTTCAAAGCTGGAGAGCTACATTAATTCCCGTACTGGCCATTCCGGTATCCATCATCGGTACATTCATCTTCTTCCTGATGTTTGGCTTTTCAGTCAATAACCTAACCATGCTTGCCTTTGTATTGGCCATCGGTATTGTGGTGGATGATGCCATTGTTGTGGTGGAAGCTGTCCAGCACTATATCGACCATTATAAGCTGGATGCAAAAGAAGCGACACGTCGCGCCATGGGCGATATCACCGCTCCGGTTATCGCTATTGCATTAATTTTGGCTGCCGTATTCGTTCCCGTAGGTTTTATCCCTGGAATGGTAGGTAAATTGTACCAACAATTTGCCATTACGATCGCCGTGTCCGTTATGTTGTCTGCATTTATTGCCCTTTCGTTAACCCCGGCATTATGTTCGATTTTATTAAAACCGACAGCAGTACATGAAGGTGCTAAAGGTTTGAATAAATTTTTCCACAAATTTAATATCTGGTTTGAAAAGGTAACCATCAGATACTCAAATGGTGTAAAACAAGCCATCAAAAAAGCACCACTGGTGTTGATTATTCTGTTGTGTATTTTTATCGGAACAGGTTGGATGTTTACAACCAAACCAACAGGATTTATTCCTTCTGAAGATGGTGGTGCATTTTTTGCAGGTATTACATTACCAGAAGGTTCTTCTTCTGCGCGTACAAATGAAGTTCTTAAGGAGATTGAAGAAGATTTACACAAGACTTTTCCTGAAATCAAGTATGTTACCGCAATCTCTGGTATTAATATCCTAAACCGTGCGTTTAAATCGAATGGCGCAACAGTGTTCGTTTCTCTTAAACCTTGGGAAACCCGTACGCGCACTGCAAACGATATCGCCGGTATGATTATGGGTAAATACATGGGTTATACCAAAGCAAGAGTATTGGCGGTAACACCACCGGCAATTCCGGGTCTAGGTACATCTGGTGGTTTCTCTATGCAGGTACAGGATTTACAAACTGTAAATATCAAAGATTTCGAAGCAACAGTAGGTAAGTTCTTGATGGCTGCCAACCAACGTCCAGAAATTGGAATGGCTTACACGATGTTTAACACCAATTCTCCAAACTACAAATTGGAAGTCAATCGTGAACAAGCAAAACGTATGGGCGTGCCTATCTCAAGTATTTATTCGACAATATCCGCTTACTTAGGTAGTAGCTATGTAAATGATTTTACAAAATACGGACGTAGTTACCGTGTCGTTACGCAAGCGGATATCCCGTACCGTATGAATATTGAAGACATCAACAAATTGTATGTTAACAATGTTTCTGGTAATCCCGTACCGATTGGTACCCTGGTCAAGTATGAATTAACAACAATGCCTTCAATCATCAACCACTACAATATCTTTAGAAGTATCGAGATCAATGGTAGTTCGGCTCCTGGTTACTCATCAGGAGATGCTTTGAAAGCGCTACAAGAAGTGGCTGCACAAACATTACCGGAAGGTTTTGACTATCAGTTCTCCGGTCTGTCGCTGCAAGAGATGCAATCTGGATCCAAGACCATTCAAATTTTTGCCTTGTGTATCCTATTTGTGTTCTTACTATTGGCAGCCTTATACGAAAGTTGGTCTGTACCTTTCTCTATTTTGTTATCTGTACCACTAGGTGTATTTGGGGCCATATTAACCCTGACATTAATCCCTACATTGGATAATAACATCTATGCACAGATTGGTCTAGTAACGATTATCGGACTTGCTGCTAAAAATGCGATTCTAATTGTCGAGTTTGCTAAGGAAAGGGTTGATATCGGAATGAACCTTTATGAAGCAACATTGGATGCTGTAAAATTACGTTTACGCCCAATTATTATGACTTCCTTTGCTTTCATCCTGGGGATTATTCCATTGATGCTATCTCATGGAGCTGGTGCGATTTCTCGCCAAACAATCGGTTGGACGGTATTTGGTGGTATGACTGCAGCCACACTCCTAGCCATCTTTATCGTTCCGGTGTTATTTGTTGTGATAACACGCATGGCATATGGTAAGAAAAAATTGGCTGAATTAGAAGCTAATTTCGATGAAGAGAAAGCGAAAAATTTAAGTTCACACTAATTATACGCTGCCGCTGTGAAGAATTCATACGGAGCTAACAGTAAGAAGCCTTTCCTTGTAACACAGGAAAGGCTTCTTTTTTGCTTGTCCAATTATATTTTTTTATTTTTACCGCTCATTATTAAAAGTATATGTCACCTGAATCACAACGAAAATTTGAATTACTAAACCTTCTTGCCCAATCCTATGACGCGCTATTATTTGATGTCGACGGTACCTTGGCAGATAATATGGACGCACACAAACAATCGTATAAGGCCGCAGCTCAACAATACGGGGTCGAGTTAGACGTCAATTTGATTGATGAGACTGCCGGATGGCCCACTGTTGCTGTTGCTGAGGAAATCAGCAAACGCTATGGGGTAGATTTCGATTATCAAGAATTTTCAACACTCAAGTCTACCATTTTTCGAGACGAATATGTTTTCAAGACTAAGCCTGTAGATTACGTTGTTGAACATCTAAAATATCAGAAAGGAAAAAAACATATCGCCGCCGTTTCAGGAGGAACCAGAACAACCTTATCGATGACATTAACCACCATTGGTGTATGGGATGATTTGGAAACGCTGGTTTGTGCAGGGGATACACCAGAGGGTAAGCCATCACCACAACCTTTTCTTTTGGCAGCTGCTCAATTGAATATTGCCCCAGAAAGATGCTTGGTCTACGAAGACGGAATTCCGGGAGTTGAAGGCGCGAAAGCTGCAGGAATGGGTTGGGTTCGCGTGGATGAACTCTAATAAATTCCAATTTGCACCTTATAAAAAAGCCGCAGTAACCTTGAAGTCTACTGCGGCTTTTTTATAGCGTCATGCCATTTAAAAACTAGTAATTATTTTCACTCCCCCGTTGCTATAGTTCAAATCGGAAGATTTCAAATTTCCAATTGGAGCTTTATAATAAGGCTCTACAGAAATGGATAATTTCCCAACTTTCTGTTTCCGACCAACTGAAAAATTAATAAAGCCGTTCACACCTTTATCATCAACATTCTTATCTGGCGATTTCTGTCTATACTCCGTGTTATTTGTTTCATAGATCATTGCTCGTTCCTGATCTAGTACACCGACATAGGAAACACCGACTGAGGTATAGAAATTCTTGTTAATCGCGTATCTAACATCCAATGGGATATCAACAGTTAAGATTTTACCCGAAACCCGCTCATTACTCTTTGCATCTTTTGCATCTGCTGCCCGCATTGCAAAGGAATTACTCACACTCGATTGCGAAATATAATTTGGTGCATCTGCATTCAGGGAATTTGATCCCATTGCGGGAGTAATGGGTGAATTACCCGAAACAGCTCCATAATGTTGAATGGAAGCTCCTGAACGAAGACTTACCTTGCTCGAAATATTATAGGCTAGTGCCACCCCACCACCCAACGTTATACTTTCTGATGTAGAGGCTGGGGATACAAAAGCGCCCATTTCCCATTTTTTATCTTGGTTAACATTTGTGTGCACAACACTATTTCTAGCCCCTCCTTGTTGCGCAGCGTACAATTGCGAGAGTTTTGCAGCGTCGCGTTGCGTTTGATTAAGAGGCGACATACGCCCTGCGTTGGCCGATGCGATACCGGCACTATTTGTCACCATAGTATTTGTTGACGCGCTTACTTGCTCTACGTCATTTTCAGTTAAACCTACCTGCGCTGAATATGAATTATTTTTCAATTGCATGGACTGCAGTCTTCCTAAATCCACTGATACAGCCACATCGTGGCCCCGCATTAATTGCCCAGCGCCTAATACTAAGTGATGATTACCCAAATTTTCAGTTGAATGAGCGGCTGGAATAGAATAGGTAAAGGGCTTCTTCGGTGACAATGCCTCTGCATTTAAAGCCCTATCGCCCGTGGCATCCGATAACGAACGCTGTATCGATTCTTTTAAATCCTTGTGATCACCTAAAACATCTTCGCGTTCTGGCAGATGCGTTAAAACGACTGCGGGTAAATCAGTCTTCACATTCGTCTTTAGCCCCCAATACCCCACACCAAAACACAATAACACAGCCGCAGCAGCACTCCAATACTTCCAATTCGAAGAACGATGTGTTGAAACGCCATAACTTGAGGCAAATTTTTCCCAGGAACCTTCTTTATAAGGTAGTTCATGGCCTTTTAATTGTCCAATGATCTCTTCTATCAATTCCTTTTTCTTATTGTCTTTCATCGTAACAACACTATTTATCTTATTTCTTGAACTACGCCTGTATAATCCAAGTATAATTTTCTAAGTTTCTGTTTCGCTCGCGTCAGATAAGTCCTTGACGTACTATCTGGTATGTTAAGCATTTGGGCTATTTCATCATGTGAATACCCCTCAATTTCATAGAGATTAAAAATAGTTTTTTGAATTTCGGGGAGCTGATCGAGCAGACGCATAATCTCATTGACCTCCAGTCGACTGTCCAATTGTACTGCCGGAGTATGCATATCCCCTTCTCCCAAATCTTCAACCGAATAAAACTGCTTTTTACTTCGTAAAAAATCAATCGAAATATT
>JBMAAL010000090.1:0-21732 GCA_050281725.1 Sphingobacterium sp.
TCCAGTAGAAAAAAATAGATTGTAAAATCTATATAGTAAGCTGTTCGGTAGATGTAAACCTATTTCAGTATAAGACATTAATAAAATAGTGAGGAACGATTCGTACCTGCTTCGTACCTTATTCGGATGCAATACAGATATGCTACAGCTATTGACCAGTTATTGACCAGACCCTGAACAGGAATTATTTGGTCAACTTTCGATCAATAGCCGTAGCAAGATTCTCCACATCCGAAGGTGGTACGAACACAGTACGAAGACAGTATAAGCGCTGTAGACACAAAATACCGTGTCAAACACGTTTTTCTGCTAACGGAAAGCTGACGAAAGCAAGCATATTGGAATGATCATTTACACGATTTAATCACTAGATCGCTTTTCTTATCGGGAGATAAAAAAAACATGACCCGTTGATTTAAAACAAAGGGAACAAAAAGAAAATTTGCTATTCTGGATAGATAATTGCTTTATTTGTATCCAACAATTATTACATTCGAACAGCAAAGGGAATCTTGATATGTCGCAATTAACAATAGTAGATCTGGCCAAAAAACTCGGCTTGTCAAAATCGACCGTTTCCCGTGCATTTCGGGATAACGAGGACATTAATCCAGCGACAAAAGCCCGTATTTTGGCAATGGCCGAAGAAATCGGTTTTTCGCCGAATGTCTATGCGAGTAGTCTGAAAGCGAATAAAAGTCTGACCATTGCGATTATTATTCCCGAATTTGGTAATAAATTTTTCTCGCAGGCCATTAAGGGAATCGAGGCAGTGGCGCGCTCCAAGGGCTATCATACCTTGATTTACGTGACGGATCATCAGGTACAAAATGAAGCTTCCATCGTGCGCTCGCTGGCTAATGGACGGGTGGATGGCGTGATCATTTCGGCTTCGGGTGAGGGGAAAGACCATTCGCATTTACAGCTTTTAGCTGAAAGGGGAATACCGGTCATGTTTTTTGACCGTGCATACGACGATTGGAAGGGGGGATATATCACAGGTAATGACTTTGATTCGGCTTACCTTGCAACGAAGCATTTGATTGATAATGCCTGTCAACGGATTGCTTACCTCGCCATCAATCCTCATGTTTCGATTGGTAAGGTGCGTAAAGACGGGTATGAAAAAGCTTTGCAGGGGGCGGGAATACCGATTAGGCCCGAGCTTATTTTGGATACCGTCAATGATGCCGATCAGAATATGAAAGATATTGCCAGCTTGATCGAAAAGGAAAAACCCGATGCCATATTTGCCTCGGTAGAACGTCTCGCTATTTCGAGTATACGGGTCGCCAAGCAGCTCGCAATTCGTATTCCTGAAGACCTCAAGATCATTTGTTTTTCTTGTTTGGATATAGCAGATTTGGTTGACCCAGCACTGAGCGTAGTGAAGCAACCTGCCTACGAAATGGGCCAATTAGTAACAAAATACCTATTGGATAAGATGGATGATCCAACAAATGATAAGTTTGCTAATTCGGTTTACCTTGATTCCCAGCTTATTTTTCAAAAATCTAGCCTCAAATAAGAAAAAAAATATTTGCTTTTTGTAAACTCATTATTTAGCTTTGATTACTTTCGGGAACATTCCCGAAAATATTTAAATAATCAATTTGTATAAAATATTGGATAGGGAAATCCAGCAAATCGCAACAGGCGATTTCTTTTTACCTTGATTTCGGGAACGTTCCCAATATCAGATTCCAAGTAAAGCTAATTATCGATGGGGAAGCATATCTCTCGTTTAATAGGGTATCTCTGGGTGATTGTCCTATTATCATCATGTGCAAATAAGAAAGATATCGTGGATGTCGAGCAACCACCTGTTATTGAACAGCAGGGGATTGGTTTGGTGAATCTTTCTGCTCCATTTATCTTTTGGGATAAGGAAATCACTTTGCAATTTGATCTTTCGAAAGGAAATGCAGCGTTAAAAGGTAGCACCACCGACCTGTATCTACACGCAGGGTTGATTCCTGTCAATGGGGGGAGCTGGCAGCATGTAGCGACAGACTGGTCAAAGAATGACAACGCTTATAAACTTAAATTTGTTTCTGCTGGTTTATATACATTTACATTTACTCCTTCCAAATTCTTTAATCTGTCAAATGCTTTGGAATTTGGTCAGTTGGCACTTTTAGTGCGCAATGGTGATGGATCGCTGGTCCAACGAAATAAAAATAATTCAGATTTATTTCTGCCTTTCGTGGCGAGTAACATGCAAGCGATTCGTTTTGTGTCGCCTACGCTGCAACCCACAGATCCAATGACCACTGAGCAGATGTACATCGTTGGTGATAACCTGAAGCTAAAAATACAGGCAACGCAGTCCGGAAAAATCAGTGTCTGGGACAATGGTATATTGCTGGCTGAATCTTCTGCTGCACTGTCTTTAGAAAAATCTGTTAGTCTACAAAGCAACGGCCTGCATGAGCTCGAAGCCCGCTTGGAAGCTGAAGGCAAGTTATATTCCAGTAAAGTGGAGCTATTTGTGGAATCAAAACCTACCATTGCTGCGCTCCCGATAGGTATCAATCCAAACGGAACAACCATAAATAGGGAAAAAGGGGAGGTCAGTTTTGCGCTCACAGCACCACTGAAAAACAGTGTATATCTCTTAGGCGGTTTTAACGACTATAAAGCATTACCAACCTATGCGATGAGCCAGACTCCAGATGGCAGAACCTGGTGGGTAACGGTATCAAATCTGGATTTCTCCAAAAAACAGACGTATCAGTTTTTGGTGGATGGCCAATTGGCTATCGCTGACCCCTATGCTGAGCTGATTCTTGATCCACAAAATGATGCTGCACTTGGGCTTACAGCAGCGGCTGTACCCGCTTATCCCGCAGCTGCGCATGGTATTGTCGGCGTATTGGATCTTCCCGCAAAGGCTTATGCCTGGAAAACAATTGCTTTTAACAGACCTGCTCAAGGTGATTTGGTGATCTATGAACTGTTGGCGCGTGATTTTGTCAAACAGCATCAATATACTACACTCAAGGATTCTTTGCCTTATTTAAAAAGGCTGGGTGTAAATGCCGTCGAGCTAATGCCTGTACAGGAATCGGAAGGGAATTCGACCTGGGGGTACAATCCTTCATTTCACCGGGCTTTGGATAAATATTATGGCTTGAAAAATGACCTGAAAGCTTATGTCGATGGCTGTCACGAAAATGGTATTGCCGTGATTTTGGACGTGGTTTTTAATCACGCATTTGGTCAGTCCCCGCTTGTGCAGCTTTATATGGAGCAGGGCAACGTCGCTGGCAATAGCCCTTGGTTCAATACGGTTGCCAAGCATCCGTTTAATGTTGGATTTGACTTTAACCACGAAAGTAGTTATACACAGGCTTTTGTTAAAGATGTTTTGACCTATTGGATGCAGGAATACAAGATCGATGGCTTCCGCTTTGACTTGTCGAAAGGTTTTACGCAGAAAAATTCAGGCACTTCAGAAAGTGATTTAAGCGCATGGAATGCCTATGATGCTTCCCGTGTGGCGATCTTAAAGCAATACCAGCAGCATATTCGGAGTATAGATCCTTCTTGTTATATCATTCTCGAGCATCTTGGCGGTGATCAGGAAGAAATGGAGCTGGCGCAATCGGGGATGTTGCTGTGGAACAACATGAATGCGGTTTTCAATGAGGCAGCGATGGGATGGAATGCCAATAATGGTTCGGATCTCAGTCGATTGTTTGCTTCAGGCCATGGTATGCCACAGCCTTCTTTTGTGTCTTATATGGAAAGCCACGATGAACAGAGACTACTGTTCAAGTGCCTTAATTATGGAAATTCATCAGGTAACTATACTATCAAGGATCTCGGTACTGCCTTAAAACGCATGGAGCAAGCTGCGGTATTTTTATTGGCTTCGCCTGGGCCCAAGATGATCTGGCAGTTTGGAGAATACGGATATGACGTCTCTATCGATGAAAATGGACGTACAGGCGAAAAACCATTGTTATGGAGTTATCTGCAGCAAGATGATCGCAAAAAACTCTTTGAGACTTATGCGAAACTCACCCGTTTCAAAACCAAAAATAGCATTTTCCAAAACGGAACGATTGTTACATCGGCGATGAAAGATGCCGTTAAATATTTCGTGCTTGAAAAGGACGGACAACAAGTAGGGGTACTTGGCAATTTTGGGGTAGAAAGTGCGGAATTTGCATTGCCACAAGCACTGCAGGGACTGTGGGTGGACAATTTTACGGGCAATGGGATCAACTGGTCCAGTCAGTCAAAACTGAGCCTGCTGCCGGGACAATACCAATTGATAAGCAAAACAAAACTAAATAAATAAACAGTTATTTTATGAACAAACAGCTATCACGTCCATTTTGGGCTCTGAGCATGCTACTTGGCGTAAGCGCTTCGGCATTTGCCCAACAGGCAACGCTAAAGGGACGAGTAATGGACCAGAAGGGGAGTTCCTTGGTCGGTGCTACACTGCGTTTCGAGGATATTCAAAAATCACTGTCTACCAATGCGAATGGGGATTTTAGCTTGGATAGACTACAAACAGGGAAATTACGTCTGCGAGTAAGCATGGTCGGATACGCGAGCCTGGATACCTTAATCCAAATCAGCGATGGGCAGAATCCGTTGAACCTCTACCTTAAATCCAATACCAGTGCGCTGGATGAGGTTGTTGTGATTGGTTATGGTACACAAAAGAAAGGTGACCTGACGGGTTCAATCAGCACGGTGTCTGCAAAAGATTTTCAAAAAGGACAGATCTCCTCGCCGGAGCAACTCATTATGGGGAAAGTTCCGGGCGTGCAGATTACAACAAGTGGGGGGCAGCCAGGCGCAGGAAGTACAATCCGGATCCGTTCCGGCGCTTCATTGAATGCCAGTAACGATCCATTGATCGTCGTGGATGGGATTCCTTTGGCTGGTGGTTCGGTATCCGGGGTTGCGAATCCATTAAGTTTGATTAACCCAAATGATATCGAGACATTTACCATCTTGAAAGATGCCAATGCAACGGCAATTTACGGTTCGCGTGCATCGAATGGTGTAATCTTAATCACCACCAAAAAAGGCAGCCGTTCGGGAACACAGATCAACTTCTCTACACAGAATTCCTTGGCGACTGTGGCCAATAAAGTAAAACTGCTCAACGCGGATCAAATCCGCGATTATGTCAATACCAATGGTAGTGATGCCATGAAAAAATTGTTGGGAACAGCAAATACCGACTGGCAGGATGTGATTTATGGCAATGCCTTTACTACGGACAATAATGTTAACATCGCTTCGAGAGCTGGCAATATGCCTTACCGTATTTCTGCTGGTTATATGAATCAGGATGGGGTGCTGAAAAATGATAACTTAAAACGGACCACTGCGGCATTGGCCTTGACACCGAAATTTCTGGACAATCACCTTTCGCTGGATGTGAATGTACGTGGTACCTGGTCGAAATCAAAATTTGCTACGCAAGATGCGATTGGGTCAGCCATTCAGTTCGATCCAACCCAACCTGTCTATGTCGATGATAAGGATAGTTTTGGCGGATATTACGAGTGGATTCAGGGCGGGAAACCTAATCCCAATGCACCACGAAATCCTTTGGCCTTATTGGATCTACGCAAAGATAATGGCGATGTTTTCAGAAGCATTGGAAATGCAAAAGTGGATTATAGTTTCCATTTCCTTCCCGAGTTACACGCCAACTTAAACGTCGGCTACGATCTGGCGCGTTCAAAAGGGAATACATTTACGCCGGCAATTGCTGCACGTAATTTTAATGAAGGCGGTGAAAGAACGCAATATAAAACCGATATCAACAATAAAACACTCGAATTTTATCTAAAGTATGATAAAGAATTACCTACTATCAAAAGTACGATAGACGCGACACTGGGCTATGGTTACTATAAAAATAGTAGTAAAGTATACAATTTTAACCGTACAAATGCCGAAGGTGATAAGATCTTAAATGAACCAACGCGGCCTTTCGATAAACCCGAAAACCTGTTGATCTCCTATTATGGACGTCTGATCTATACCTACGACAACCGTTATGTCCTTTCTGGAACTTTGCGGACTGACGGTTCTTCCCGTTTTAGCCCCGATAACCGCTGGGGATATTTCCCTTCTGTCGGTTTTACCTGGCGCGCGAAAAATGAAGGCTTTTTAAAAGAAATAGCTGCGGTTTCAGAATTGAAACTACGTTTAAGTTATGGAAAGACCGGTCAGCAAGACGGTATCGCCAACTATTCTTATCTGCCTAATTATACGATCAGTGGTAATGAATCCATGTATCGTTTCGGTAACGAATACTATTATTTGAATTCGCCGGTCGCCTACGATCAAGATATCCGCTGGGAGAGTACAACGACCTACAATGCTGGCGTTGATTTTGGTTTCGCCAACAATCTATTCTATGGTAGCGTAGACTACTATTCGAAGAAGACCAAGGACTTGCTCAGTACCATTCCAGTTCCTGTGGGATCAAACTTTAGCAATTTTTTGTTGACGAATGTCGGTAATATGGAGAATCAGGGTCTGGAGTTTAACCTACATTACGTGCCGGTAAAAACAGAAAATTCGTCGTTGGATCTTGGTTTCAATGTGACTTATAATAGAAGCAAAGTGACCAACCTGACGCAGAGCGATGATCCAAATTTTATTGTGGAGACAGGTAGTATCCGTGGTGGAACAGGGGGGAATATTCAGGCACATAAGGTAAATTTCATGCCCAATAGTTTCAATGTGTTCCAGCAGGTATATGATGAACAGGGGCATCCTGTAGAAGGCGTCTATGTTGACCGCAATGGCGACGGTGTGATCAGCGATAACGACCGTTACCTGTACAAATCACCTTTACCGAAATACCTTTTGGGTTTTACAGCAGCATACAGTTACAAAAAATGGTCGACAAGCACCGTATTGCGCGCAAGTTTGGATAATTATGTGTACGACAATGTTTCATCCAACCTAGGCAGTGGCGCGAACATCAACGATCAGGCAGTTTTGGTTATCAACAATGCACCGGTGGATTTTTTGAATACCAATTTTCTACTCAAGCAGTTACGAAGCGACTATTACATCAAAAATGCATCATTCTTGAAAATGGATAATGTCAATCTGAGTTATAACCTTGGCAAATTTATTCGGAACAGTAAAGCTTCGATGTCTATTTCTGCCACTGTACAAAATGTATTTACCATCACCAAGTACAAAGGTGTTGATCCAGAAATATCCAATGGAATAGACGACCGTTTCTATCCAAGACCTAGAACCTATGTATTGGGTGTGAATGTGAGTTTTTAAATGATATAACAATGAAAAAATTAAATAAATATATAGGCGCTTGCCTGCTCGTTATCGCATTGAGCAGCTGCCACAAGGATTTGGATTTAAAACCGACCAACGATGTCACCGCAGATGTTGCTTATAAAGATTTTAAAGGCTATACATCATCATTTGCAAGATTGTATGGGTCATTGACTTTAACGAGCACATCGGGACCGAATAATACAGACTTAGGTGGTTTAGATGCCGGAACGTCGGATTTTTTACGTCTTTTTTGGAACGCACAAGAACTGACCACCGATGAAGCTGCTTGCGCCTGGCTTAATGACCCGGGAATTAGTGGATTGGATTACCTCAATTTTGACGATAGCAATCCCATGCTCCGCGGTCTTTATACGCGTTGTGTCTACAGTGCTACCCTTGTCAATGAATTTTTAAGAGAGAGCACGGATGCTAAATTGGCCGAACGCGGTATTTCAGATGCCGACAAAAAAGAGATCGCTTATTATCGTGCCGAAGCAAGATTCTTACGTGCTTATAATTATTGGGTACTGCTTGATCTATTCGGAAATCCACCCTTTGTAACCGAAGAAACTTCAGTAGGCAAAATATCACCGCCACAGATCAAACGACCTGAGCTTTTCGCGTATGTGGAGAAAGAACTGCTGGAGGTTGCTGGTCAGCTAAAAGGTGCCAAACAGAATGTTTATGGTCGTGTGGACCAAGTAGCGGCATGGGGGCTATTGGCTCGTTTATACCTCAACGCTGAAGTCTACCTGGGGGCCGGTAATAAGAAATATACCGAAGCCATCACGTATTCAGAAAAGGTATTGAACTCGGGCTATAGCTTGGGGGCAAATTACCGGGAGCTTTTCTATGCCGATAATGATGTGAACAACCCGGAATTTATTTTTTATCTGCCTTACGATGGAACCAAAACACAGAGCAAGGGAGGGACAACTTACCTAATCAATGCGGCTATCGACGCGACGATGAACCCCACTTCTTTTGGTGTACCCGGCGGCGGTTGGGCCGGAAATCGGACGCGTGACAATATCGCAACCATTTTCGGTGACTACTCCGGAGCAACGGACAAAAGGGCAATGTTTCACTTAAATACAAGCGTAAAAATAGAAGATATCGCTGTCTATAAGCAGGGTTTGGCAGTTACTAAATTCCGTAATGTGAACAAAGACGGAAAAACTGCTCCTCCGGCAGCTGAAGGTTTTGTGGCATCGGTGGACTTTCCGTTAATTCGATTGGCAGAGATGAACCTGATTTACGCCGAAGCAACTTTACGGGGTGGTTCCGGTGGTACCGTGGCTAAAGCATTGGATTACGTCAACAAGTTGCGTGCGCGTGCCTATGGCAATAACAGTGGGAATTTGGCAAATCTCTCGCTGGACGATGTACTCAACGAGCGTGTGAAAGAGCTGTATTGGGAAGGGTTTAGACGTTCGGATTTAATTCGTTACGGCAAATTTACGGGCGATAATTACCTCTGGCCTTTTAAAGGTGGTGTGTTAGCCGGTCAAGCTGTGCCGGCCTATAGGACACTGTTTCCGCTTCCGGCTTCAGATATAATCGCGAACTCCAATCTTGTACAGAATCCTGGCTATAATTAATCAGGATCGGAAAAGGAGAATTTATTCTAATGAATGACGAATCTACAACTCCTTATTGAGTTTGGATGCGGTAAGCTTCTTCTGATCGATGTGGCCATACCTGTAATAAGAAAATTGTTGACAGATGAAACCGAGCAATGCATATTGGTCTGCGCACAGGGCGGTGAGTATTTGCCTGAGCTTTCATCAACTATTGAAAACAAAATTAAACAGATGAAAACTAGACACTATATCGGAATCATGCTGCTGTTTATAGCGCTGTTCCAAAGTTGTAAAAAAGACGAAACGCGGGCCATATTGGCTAGTGATGAAGGTATAAAGCCAGCGACTTTAAGCCTTGATAAAAATAATGTAACCTTGTCTAAAGATAATGCAAAAGACACGGTACTACACTTAACTATGATTCAGCCTGACTTTGGTTTTCAGGCGGCAGTAACCAACGTACTCCAGTTTGGACTTAAGGGGGACAATTTTAAAACAGTAAAAGAAGTTGTTATTCCGAGCGGTCGGACAACAGTTGGTTTTACAGGCTATGAATTGAATAGCTACTTACTTTCTCTTGGTGTTCCGACAGGAACGGCATCTGACTTTGATGTACGACTGAAGTCGAGCGTCAATGCTAAAATTACGGTCGTGTTTTCTGCTTTGGCAAGCCTGAAAGCAGTCCCTTTTGCGTCGACGAGTTATTTGTATGTTCCAGGGGCTTATCAGGGGTGGGATCCAGCCACTGCGGAGTCGTTAGTCTCCCCAACAAGTAATGGTATCTATACAGGCATTATCTTATTTCCGGAAGTGAATTCAGAATTTAAGATTACAACTGAACGCAATTGGGCGAATTCTTATGGACAAACTGCAGATGGTAAAATCGCATTTAATGGCGGTGGAAACATAAAAGCGCCGCGTGCAGGTAATCTGGAAATCGAGGTCAACACAACTGCCAATACCATTTCATTTAAAGATCACAATTGGGGCATTATTGGCAGCGCGACACCGAAAGGTTGGGATGCCGATACAGATATGAAGTTTGACAATGCCAACCAGGTATGGAAGCTCACAGTAAGCTTGACAGCAGGAGAGATCAAATTCCGTAAAAATCACGATTGGGGAACCAATTTTGGCGGGGCAAATGGAACTTTAGCAGCTGGTGGTGCCAATATCGCGGTCGCTAGTGCTGGTACCTACGCTATTGTCGTGGATTTCAATACAAATACCTATACGCTGACAAAGAAATAGCAGATGATGTTTAAAATAAACAAAAAGATTACCACAGTAATCGTGGCACTAACAGTGCTTGGATGGAGCCCCTTATTGGGGCAATCCATTCAACGCGTAGAACCTTTAAACTGGTGGGTAGGAATGGAAAATCCAACCCTGCAGCTTGTCGTCTATGGATCTCAGATTGGAAAAAGCGAGGTACAGGTAGAGGATACAGGGATCGAACTCGTTAAAGTCAATCGTGTAGAAAATCCCAACTACCTGTTTTTGGATGTCAAGGTGGCTGCTTCGGCCAAACCGGGCTGGTCAACATTTACTTTTAGTCAGGGAAAGAAAAAACTGACCTATCGTTATGAGTTGAAGCAAAGAGATCAAAAAGTAAAAGCGCAAGGAGTGAACAGCGCCGATTTGATCTACTTGATTATGCCCGACCGTTTTGCCAATGGAAATAAGGCAAATGATCAAGTGAAAGGTATGTTGGATATGAGCTTGAACCGGGATTCGATGTATCTGCGCCATGGAGGTGATTTGGAAGGTATTATCGGGAAACTGGATTATTTACAAGATCTTGGTGTGACATCGTTGTGGCTGACTCCCGTGTTGACCAATGACATGCCACAGGCCTCGTACCATGGTTATGCCAATACCGAAACATATCATATAGATCCTCGCTTTGGCAGCAACGATACTTATGTGCAATTAGGCGAACAGCTCCACAGGCGTCAGATGAAATTGATTTTTGATGTAGTGCCCAATCATATTGGAAGTTATCATTGGACGGTGAAAGACAAACCGATGGCTGACTGGCTCAATGAGTGGCCTTCCTATACCCAAACATCCTACAAAGATCAGGCTGTCTTTGATCCTTATGGGTCTGCAGACGACAAAAAGAAAATGGTCAAAGGTTGGTTTGTTCCCACCATGCCCGATATGAACGAACAAAATCCATACGTTCAAAATTATCTGACCCAAAGTCATATCTGGTGGATAGAAACAGCTGCAATAGATGGATTCAGGATTGATACCTATCCCTATAATGACCTTGATTTTATGGCAAAATGGACCGATCGCATTCTGCAGGAGTATCCAAAGTTTACCTTTTTTGGAGAGACATGGGTACACGGTGTTGCCAATCAGGCTTACTTTCTAGGCGGTAAACGGGTTGGTCAAGACGTAGATTCCAAGCTGATGGGTGTAACGGATTTTCAGCTCAATTATGCCATAGGCGACGCGCTTAACCAAAAGACGGAATGGACTGCCGGCGCCAACAAATTGTATTCAACCCTGGCCTCAGATTTTCTATATCCACATCCCGAGCAAAATGTGCTTTTTTTGGATAACCACGACAAGGACCGTTTTTTCTCCGTTGTAGGGGAAAACGTGCAGAAATATAAATCGGCAATCGCTTGGCTTATGACAACAAGAGGCATCCCACAATTGTACTATGGTGCTGAAATTCTGATGAAGAATTTCTCCAATCCCGATGGCTTGCTAAGAGAAGACTTTCAGGGTGGTTTTGTGGGTGACAAATCGAATAAATTTACAGCTGACGGAAGAACGAAAGCCGAGCAGGATATGTGGAGCTATGTGCAAACCTTAGCCAATTACCGAAAACAACATACCGTTCTGCAAACCGGTAAAACGATGCAATATGTTCCCGAAGATGGCGTGTATGTTTATTTCCGCTACAACGAAAAGCAGACCGTTATGGTTGTCATGAATTGCAATGATGTCACCAAGGATCTTAAACTCGATCGTTTTAGAGAACGAAATAGCCGGGTGAAGTCCTATTTCGATATTATTCAAAAGCAAGAGACCATTCCAGCTGACAATAGCTTGAAGTTGGACGCTTACGAGACTAAAGTGTTTGAGCTTAAGTTTTAACACAATTTTAAAATTCTATAGAATTCATTTTTCAATGATTAATTATAATACTGTAAAAGCCGTAATATTTGATTTGGACGGTGTGTTAGTGGATACGGCGGTCTACCATTTTCAAGCCTGGCACAGATTGGCTGAAGGCTTGGGTTATTCGTTTTCTCTTGTTGACAACGAACAGCTGAAAGGGGTTAGTCGCATTGAATCCCTGGAACTTATTTTAAAATGGGCGGGGGCGAAAATATCCGATGCTGAAAAAGCGGATTTACTATCACTTAAAAACAAATGGTACTTGGAGCTGATTGAACAACTCAGTCCTGACCACTTGCTTTCAGGTAGTTTGGATCTATTAGAAAAACTCCGGAAAAAGGGGATTAAGATTGCATTGGGGTCCGCCAGCAAGAACGCGATGGGTATCCTTGAAAAAACGGGGATTATCAGCTATTTCGACGCGTTGATTGATGGCAATGTGGTGCAGCTTTCTAAACCTAATCCAGCAGTTTTCCTGAAGGGAGCTGAGGCTTTGGGAATCGAGCCAGCATGCTGTCTGGTGCTGGAAGATGCCCAGGCCGGGATCGATGCGGCAAGGGCAGCCGGCATGCAGGTGATAGGGATTGGGCAGGCTGAACATCTTAACGGAGCAGATTTAGTGGTAGCCGATTTAGGAGCCTTAGTCGATAAATTTTAAATTTTAGGAGCAATTCAATAGCGTGAAGCATGATGTAAATGGTATCGGTAAATAGGGCAATCATTTATTGTCTTCGGTTCCCAGCATGCAGTGAAAAAAATAAAAAGATGAAAAAATATATCAAACATAACCCTTGGCAAATTATCGAAGACACCTTTCGTCCCGAACATAATGAATTTTCGGAAAGTATCTTCGCTATCGGTAATGGTCGGATGGGGCAGAGGGCTAACTTTGAAGAAGAATTCAGCGGAAAATCTTTGCAAGGGTCCTATTTGGCCGGTATTTATTATCCCGACAAAACACGCGTAGGTTGGTGGAAAAATGGGTATCCCGAATATTTTGCCAAGGTCATCAATTCCATCGATTGGATAGGCCTACATATTCTAGTGAATGGGCAGGTTCTCGACCTGAACAAAGTTGCAGTCAAATCTTTTGAACGTCGTCTGGATATGCAAAATGGGGTTTTATACCGCAGTTTTATGGTGGAAATGCCCGATGGGGCACAGTTGAAGGTTGAAGCAAGCCGAATGTATCATCTGTTTGCTTCGGAAACAGCTTCATTACAGTATAACATACAGGCACTTTCCGGTCCGATTGCATTGGAGGTCCGTTCGCATTTAAATGCTGAAGTTGTTAATCGAGACAGTAACTACGACGAGCAATTTTGGGAAAGCACAGCGCAGGGAAGGGATGGTCAAAATACCTTTGTAGCCGCGCGTACCAAGAAAACTGGTTTTGAGGTGTACGCCCTGCTTACAACTACCGTGATAGGACCTACAGCCATTGTCGAAGTGCAAGACACTATGGCAAGTCGGGGCTGTATGGCAGAAATTTATAAGACCGAGCTAACCGAATCTCAAATTTGTCACATTGAAAAGCGAGTTTCCATTGTTACATCACAGAACCATGTGTCGGCAGAGCTAAAAGCGGCTGCTTCGGTCAATTTACATAAGCTAAATGCACTGAGCTATGAGCAACTAAAGGAGAAACAAGCAGCAGCTTGGCAAGCGATCTGGGCAGAAAGTGATATTGAAATTAGTGGTGATGTTGCTGCACAGCAGGCTATACGCTATAATATATTTCAACTCAACCAGACTTATACCGGTGAAGATGAGCGACTAAATATTGGTCCTAAAGGTTTTACCGGAGAAAAATATGGCGGTGTCACCTATTGGGATACTGAAGCCTATTGTATTCCTTTTTACCTTGCAACACAATCCCCAAACATTGCACGTAACTTGTTGATTTATCGTCATCAGCAATTGGGTAAAGCCATCGAAAACGCCACTAAACTTGGCTTTACCAATGGAGCTGCACTTTATCCTATGGTGACGATTAATGGTGAGGAATGCCATAATGAATGGGAAATTACGTTTGAGGAAATTCATCGCAATGGAGCTATTGCATTTGCGATCTATAACTATGTCCGTTACACCGGTGATCAGGATTACATTTGGTCGCACGGCTTGGAAGTATTGGTTGCGATAAGCCGATTCTGGGCACAGCGCGTTAATTGGAGCGCTGTGCGCGAGCAATATGTCATGTTGGGGGTAACGGGACCAAACGAGTATGAAAACAACGTGAACAACAACTGGTACACCAATCGGATTGCTTCCTGGAGCCTGGAATATACACTGGACTGTTTAAACAAGCTGGCGCAGCTGAGCTCCGACAATGCTGAGGCACTGAAAACGAAGTTAGCCATAGGAGCGGAGGAACAGGAAAAATGGCAGCATATTATCGATAACATGTATTATCCTTTTGATGCGCAGCGCGGGGTGTTTCTCCAACAAGATGGTTTCCTCGACAAAGAGTTAATTCCTGTGGCCGAACTTGATCCGGCTCAACGACCGATCAACCAGCGTTGGAGCTGGGACAGGATTCTACGTTCCTGTTACATCAAACAGGCCGATGTGCTGCAGGGCTTTTACTTTCTTGAAGACCAGTTTGATCTTGAGGCCTTAAGGCTACATTATGAATTCTATGAGCCGTTTACGGTACATGAAAGCTCGCTTTCCCCTTGCGTCCATGCGATATTGGCAGCTAAATTGAATAAACCAGAAAAAGCCTATGAATTCTATCTGCGGACCTCGCGTTTGGATCTGGATGACTATAATAACGATACCGAAGACGGTTTACATATCACCTCCATGGCGGGTACCTGGATGACAATCGTAGAGGGATTTGCAGGAATGCGGATTAAGGACGGCAAATTGTATTTAAATCCGATGTTGCCTAAAGAGTGGGAAGGGTATAAATTCCGTATCTTATTTCGCGGTGCGACCTTGTTGATTGCGGTACAGGCCGATGGCTTTACGATCGAAAATGACAGTGATACTGCTGCTCATATCCAGACGGAGGCAGAAGCTTTCGTTCTGGCTGCACAAAGCAAAAAGCAGGTGTTTCAGGTTCGATAAGCCCCTGTTTTCAGTAGCGAAAGAACCGATCTTATGCTGCTGAAAATAGGGATTAAATGATAATTAAATTGTATTTTGTCTTAAATTTTGATAGCCTATTATGGGAAATAAACCTGAATTAAGCATTAGCCAGGTCATCAATATGAGTTTTGGGTTTTTGGGGATACAAATGGGTTTTGCCTTACAAAATGGCAACGCCTCCCGTATTCTACAGACATTTGGTGCTGATGTGGAACACCTGTCGCTGTTTTGGCTTGCGGCTCCGATTACGGGGATGATTGTGCAGCCAATTATCGGGCATTATAGCGATCGAACCTGGAATAAATTGGGGCGTCGTCGGCCTTATATTTTGGTGGGTGCACTGCTGACCACCATAACCCTGTTTTTGATGCCGAACGCAGCAGTATTTACCACATTGCTAGCACCACTTTGGATAGGAGCAGGACTATTAATGTTTATGGATGCTTCCATCAATGTGACCATGGAGCCCTTTAGAGCCTTAATTGGCGATAATCTGCCGAGCAACCAACGTAGTCTTGGATTCTCCGTACAAACCTTTCTGATCGGTATTGGAGCCGTATTGGGATCCTTACTCCCCTTTATACTGACAAAATATTTTCATGTACAGGGGACTTCCGAAGTTGGTCAGGTGCCACAAAATGTGATATATTCGTTTTACTTTGGTGGTTTTGTACTACTCTTAACGGTGTTGTGGTCGGTGTTTAAAACAAAGGAATATACGCCACAGGAACTACAGTCATTTTCCGATACCAGGGTGGTTGAACAGGAGACAGCGCCAAAATTTGGTTTGCGCGCTATCGTCAGCGATATTGGTAAAATGCCATTGATCATGCGCAAACTTGGTTGGGTTCAATTCTTTTCCTGGTTTGCCCTTTTTATGATGTGGGTATATACAACTCCTGCGATTGCAGATTCGGTTTTTTACCTACGGGAAGGAAATCGGCAGGATCTTTATATGGAGGCGGCCAATTGGGTGGGAGTGCTTTTTGGTATTTACAATGGGGTATCGGCTCTATATGCTTTGTTTATTCCGCGGATAGCCAAATACCTCGGACGTGGCAAAACCCATGCGCTTGGGCTTTCAATAGGAGGACTCTCGTTGATTTCATTGTTTCTGATCAAAGATGCTAATCTGCTGATTCTTCCTATGATCGGTATTGGTATTGCTTGGGGAAGTATTTTAGCGATGCCTTATGCGATTTTGAGTGATCATTTGCCTGCGGGTAAAATGGGGGTTTATATGGGACTTTTCAATTTCTTCATTACCTTACCGCAGATCGTGTGTGGATTTTTCGGTGGAATGATCATCAAATATTTTTTTCAGAGCCAATCCATTTATGGCTTGTTATTGGCCGGTGTATTTATGCTGCTGGCGGCATTCTTTGTTCCCAAAAGTAAACACTAAGGTCATTATCGTAGACGTAGTGCAGTTAGCTTACGTCTACGATTCTCTTCACTTCGCCCAGCTTTCGACAATTAGATTTTCTGTATCCCCTTATGTATGCTAATTTGCTTTAATTAGCACGGCTCGCTTTTACACAGCGGGATAATTTCGTTCGATTTACTAAAACTTTTGCGTATCATTTGCTGAAAAATGCGGCATCATTGGCTGAACACGTACATATTATTTACTGTTTTCAAGGATATAGCTGCTCGGCGACATACCATAATGTTTATGGAAGTCTCTTGAAAAATTGGATTGCACGGTGTAACCTACCATCGTTGATACCTGGGTAATGTTGTATTCTTTCTGGGTGAGCAGTTCTGCGGCCTTTTTTAACCGTGAAATATTGATCAATTCATTGGGTGTTAGGTCGGAGAGCCCTTTGATTTTACGGTAAAGGGTCGGACGGCTCATATGCATTAATTTGGCCAATTCATCAACATTAAGGTCGATCGCTGAAATATTCTCATAAATAACCGTATTGAGCTGGCTGATAAAATCTTTATCAGGAGCCGAAACGTTTATATCTAATAAATTGGAGCTGGGAGAATTGGTGAAGTAATTCTTGATAATTTTTCGATTCTTGAGGATATTGCGTATTTGTACCATAAGGAATTCAAGCGAAAAAGGTTTTTCGATATAGGCGTCGGCGCCATTTTTTAATCCTTGAATTTTTGAATCCAATGCATTTTTTGCTGTCAGAAAGATCACGGGAATATGACTATACAGAATATCTGTTTTGATGCGTTTGCATAAAGCCAGACCATCCATAATCGGCATCATAATATCGGTCAGCACAAGTTGTACATTCTCGTGGTCTAATATTTCGAGAGCCTCGGCACCATTGCCAGCCCGTAGGATAGTATAGCTGGTTTTTAATTCTTTATTGAGATAGGCTAGGATTTCTTTATTGTCTTCGACGAGCAGAATGACTGGTTTTTCATCCTCCTGTTCGTCTGGTTTATCATTTAATATATTATCGTCGTTATCTTCCTGAAAAGATTTGATGTCCAGGGATTGTTCTTGAAAAATGGGTACAGACAGCAGGAATATATTCCGGTTTTCCTCCAAATGTACAAGGGATAAGGTTCCTTGGTGCAATTCGACCAAGGAGCGGGATAGGGGAAGGCCAATGCCCGTCCCCGTATCTTTATCGGATTCGTTCAATCGATAAAATGGTTCAAATATTTTTTCTCTTTTCTCAAAAGGAATAAGCTCACCATCATTCTTAAACTCGATATTGAACATAATATCATCGCTATTAAAAGGGAGGAGCTTGACATAGACCTCTTCATTCGCATATTTGATGGCGTTGTGAATTAGGTTGGTAAAGATTTTTCGGAGAGCTTCCTCGTCCACAAAAGCCGCGAGGCTGATACGTGGAAGGCTGAGCTCATAGTACAGCTGTTTATCCTTTGCAAGATAATTTAAATCGTGAAACACTTCGGATAGGAGTGCGTTGATATCCGTTTTAGTAAAAATAAGGCTCATATTGTTGGTTTCTGCTTTTCTAAAATCCAGTAATTGGTTGGTTAGGCGAATTAATCGCGCTGTATTTTTTTCAATCAGTGCGAGATCTCTCGCTGTGTCGCGATCGGTGAATTTATGGTTATTGATTATTTTCTCCAGGGGCATTTTGATCAGGGTGAGTGGCGTACGAATTTCGTGAGCCAGGTTGGTGAAGAACTCCAGTTTGAGATTATAGATTTCCTGCTCTTTTTTTCGTTCATAGCTATCCATTTTTTGAGCATTGTTGGCTTTTATCAACAGAAAGTAATACCGTAATACGAGCAGTGTAATCGTACCGAAACTCAAAAAATAAAGTAAGTACGCCCAGTCCGATTGCCACCAGGGCGGCGAAACGACGATGAGCAGTTTTTTTTCAGCCGGATTCCAGACGCTGTTGTTATTTGCACCTCTGAACTTAAACGTATACCTGCCTGGAGGAAGTTTATTGTAATAGATTTTTTGATTGCCCGTAATATCGGTCCAGCCTTTATCATAACCTTCCATGATATAACGATAGGGATTACTCTTTGGGGATACAAAGCTCAAGGCTGCTATATGGAAGCTAATATTGGAATTGTCGTAGGTTAAGTGGATCTCTTTTGATAGGGAGATGGATTCTTTCAGTATGCCATTTTCACGAACAGGTATACTTGCATTGTTGATCTGAATGCCGCTGATGAATATGGGCGGAATAAAACTATTCTTAATGGATTTTGTGGGGTTGAAGCTTACCATTCCTTTAATAGTCCCGAAATATAAAGTTCCGTCGTTATCTTTAAAAGCCGAATTATAATTAAACTGATCTGCGGGAAGCCCATCTCTAGAGGTGTAGATAACCCTGCGAGGGACACCTTCATCCAGCCTGACCAGTCCACCGCCGGTCGATATCCAGATGCTTTTGTTGTCGTCTTCCAAGACCTTGAATACTTGATTCGAAGGTAAACCAGATTCGGTCAGATAGTTGGTGAAACGTCCATCACGGCGGTATTTCGAAAGGCCGCTTTCGGTGCAAAACCATAAATTTTTTTTGCTGTCTTCAAATAGGCCGTTGACGTAATTATTGACCAGAGTATTTTGTTTACCTTGTTCAGACAACAAATGCTGTATTTCTCCCGAGCTGCGGTTATACTGATAGATCCCACTGCCATAGGTATTGATCCAGAGTATACCATATTCATCTTCATAAATGCCTTGTATCCATGCTTGAATAGGAAGGAGATCGAAACTGTCCTTATTTTTGTTGTAGGCGTATAAAGCGCGGTCTGTGCCAACAAACATCGTGTTATCTTTGGACCTATAGATGCATACGGCGAAGCTGCTTTGTAAGGGCCCTTTACCAATGCGGTCATAATGCTTTTTTAATTTTCCGGTCTTTACGTCGAGAATGTCAAGTCCATGTGTGGTGGATCCTACCCAAAGATCGTCACCGATCGTTGCCAAGCCATGAACATTGTTATGCGCAATACTTCCCTTTTTTCCATTGGCAAGGAAATGCTGAATCTGTTGTGTTTGTGCATCTATTTTGTTCAATCCGCCATCTTCTGTTCCGATCCAGAAATTTCCATAGCGATCTTTTTTGATATCGTGTACAATATTGCCCGATAGGGCCGATTTTCCAAATCCGGATAAATACTTCTTGAAATTGTCGAATTGGTTGCTGTATTGGTTAAAGCCACCGAAAAATGTTCCAAACCAGATATTATCTTCACGGTCCCGATAGAAATTCAGGACAGCATTGTCAGAAATGGCAAATGGATTGAGCAGGTCTTTTTTGATGTGTTGGCTCTGACCTGTGTGAATGTCATAGGTATAAATTCCGGTTTCAGTTCCAATCCAGTATGTCGACTCTGTTTGTTGAATAATACAGTTTGCCTGGATGACTTTGTTGGGGTAATGATTTGCAAACAGATTTTTTAATGTGCCATTTTTGAAATCAAACAAATAAGCCGAATTGATGGTCCCGACCATCAGCAATGAATCGTTGATCGCATACACGGTTTTGGTATTTACTAGTGCTCTTCGATCGATCTTTTTAAGATCGACAGGGATAAATTTACCCGTATTAACCAGATACCGTAGTATTGTACTGTTATTGTCCGTTATCCACAACCCACCTTTCTTACTGCTTGTGATTGCTACTAGGGTATTTTTGTTGTGATCAAATGGGACTATTTCTCCTGTATAGGAATTATAACGGTAAAGCTTTCCATTGGAAAGCAGCCAGATAAAGCCCCCATATTCGTGTATGGCATTTACTTCACCAATGGGTATAAGCTTGAAGGGTTTGAAATTCTCTTTAATGGGATCGTAACAGTAGGTACCCCGTGTCGTTCCCACCCATAGGAGACCTTTGCTGTCTGTGAGTATACTTAAGATGGACGAACTTCCTATACTTGTCGAATCTGAAGCATTGTGTCTAAATATTTTAAATTGATTACCGTCAAAACGATTAAGGCCGTTCCTCGTTCCTAACCACAGGAAACCCTGAATATCTTGTGTAATACATTTGACTGTGCTATTGGAGAGACCATCGTGGGTCTGATAATTTTTAAAATAGATCGCTTGTGCCTGCACGTTGATACATGCCTGCAGAATAAATAAAAGGAGTATGGTGGTTATTCTTTTCAAAACTGATTACGTTGAACTAAAAATAGTCAATTAAAAGATAAAAAAGAGTTTTGCTGATACGCTTTGATATAAAATTGAGACGCTCTGATTGGACTAGATACAAGTATTTGCGCATTTTTATAAAACAATAATAACCAAATATAAACGTATGTTTCGCCCTAGAATTATGACAGGTATATCCTGTGTCCTTGTTTTTCAGTTTGTTAGGTTTTTGTTTTTACAGGTGCGGCTATATCTTCACGATGATTTGGTATTCAATTTGGGCGTTGACGATTTTAATACTGATCGCTACGTCTTTCCAATAATTGGGAAAGACCATGCTCATTTCAAATGAGTTTTAGGACTAAAAATAAACCATTAAAAATCACTTATTATCAGGTGTGTATCTATTGCACACTATAAAAAATCAATTAAACCACCAATCAAAAAGCGTATGAAAAATAAACTACTTGCACAATGCGTAATGACGCTCACATTTCTGCTTGTATCTTTTATTGTAGTTGCCCAGACGAAAGTCTTGAAGGGGAAGGTTGTAGATGAGACTCAAAGTCCATTGGCAGGAGCTACGATCAAAGTAAAAGAGGGTACCGCGGCTACCACAACAGACACGGAAGGTTCCTTTACATTGACTATTCCCAGTGAAGCTAAAACGCTAGAAGTATCCTTTATCGGATATACTTTAAAAGAAGTACCCATTGTGGGAAGCGATATCACGGTAGCGCTTGAACCTAGTGCCGGTCAGGGCTTAGATGAAGTCGTTGTGATCGGTTATGGTACTGCCCGTAAAAAAGATCTAACGGGGTCTATGGTCACTATTGGAGCGAAAAACTTCAATAAGGGGATCATGACTAGTCCCGACCAACTAATACAAGGAAAGACACCTGGGGTTATGGTGATTAACAATACGGGTCAACCTGGAGGGGCAACGACCGTACGTATTCGTGGGAATTCATCGATCCGCGCCAGTAACAACCCGTTATTTGTGCTGGATGGTGTGCCTATGTCGGGTAATTCGCCTCTGCCCGAAGGAAGAGG
>JBMAAL010000091.1:0-21678 GCA_050281725.1 Sphingobacterium sp.
TGATCTTCGGGAATGGCTTCTGCACCATATTCCGAAAAGATAATCCGGTAATCTTTGAATTCTTCACTGATACGTTTAGCCCAGGAGGCGACATCATCCTCTTTATCTGATTTATCTTCCAGTTCGCCATTATACCAGCCGAAGTAATGGTTAATGCCCTGTACATCTGCGTTATTATTGACGGCGTGATCGATAACATTGTAACCACTGACAGAAACGGTATAGCGATCTGGATCTTCGGATTTAGCGAGGTCATTTAATTTGGTCGTTAGTTCGACGGTATAGGCAGAAGGAGAATATACCTCATTGTGCATACCCCATATATAGATGGAAGGATGGTTGAAATTTTGGCGGATCAGTTCTTTCAGTTGTTGTTGTGCGTTGTTGTCTTCCAAGGTGGTTACCCGATTGACAAAAGGTATTTCGGCCCAGATGACCAAGCCGATGCTATCACATTTAGAATAGAAATATTCGGATTGTTGATAATGTGCCAGTCGAATCGATGTTGCTCCCATTTCTTTGATAATCGCGAGGTCTTCGTCGTGGTCTGCATTGCTTAGGGCAGATCCTTTTCCCAGGCGATCCTGATGGCGACAAACGCCATGTAAGGGGTATTTAATATCATTCAGGAAAAATCCCTCTCCTGTGCGTAGCTCAAATTTACGGAGGCCAAGGGGTGCTGTTACCTCATCAATAACCTCGCCGTTCTTTTTGATTTGCGTGACGACCTTATAAAGATAGGGGTCATCTAAACCTTGCCATAAATGCGGACTTTTGACCAGAATTTGTTGTGTAACAATCTGCCGGCCCTGTGGTAGTAACGTATAGGGCGTATTTTGTTTGGCTTTAATCGATCCGTCCTTTTCGAAAACCGTTGTTAGTAATTCAATAGGCTGTTTTTTTCCGGATTTGTTGTCTATTTTTATTTTTACGGCAACATCGGCTGTTTTTTTTGAGACATTTTTTTGCGTGATGTAGATTCCTTTGGCTGCAAAATCATTTACCGCAATATTGATGTCATCGGTTACAATAAGCTCGACTGGTCTATAAATACCGCCGTACATGGGGAAAAGGGTATGGTTAACAGGAATGACCTGTGGAGTAGCCTCATTGTTTACCTTCACCAAAATCTCGTTTTCTTTTCCAAATTGGAGCATACTGGTCAGTTCGAATACAAATGCGGAATAACCACCCTGATGTCTGCCCACGAAGTTATAATTTCCATTGCGTTGTGTATTGTCATAGGTAATTTCATTCTTGCCTTCTTTGGTAGGAAGGGGCTGATTGTTTACGTATACTTCTGTGTTGGTATTGACCCCTTCAAATCGAATGAAGATGCGTTTGCCTTTCCATGCTGTTTCGGGCACAAATGACTTACGATAATAAGCGTCGCCGGTATAAAAGCGCTCATTTTTTCCTAAGCTACCAGACTTAATCTCTTTGGTCTGCATATCGTTTGCATTCCAGGTATGCGGTAAATTGACAAGCTGCCATTTCCCTTCAAACAGCTGATTATAATCTAATGTCGAAGTAGAAAAAGGTCCCTTTTTGAAAGTCCAGCTGGTATTAAATGGAACTACGGTTCGTGCTTGTACATTCAATAGCAGTATTCCAATAAAGATTAAGGTATAAAATATCTTTTTTATCATACGGTTTTAACTTAGGATATTGTATTTATGTCTTCAAATATAGCTAACAAAATGACAATGACTAATTGGACTACCATCGTGAGAATAGCTATTTGATCTTGTTTTTAATTAAAAGTGATTAAAATATTTCTGTTAATTATTTTATTTCTTTATTCGCTTTGTTTCCCCCATTCACTACAACGTTTTCGAGATTTGCGCAAACGATTGACTATACTTGGACTACCGTAATAAATAATAAATTCTTTACCATTGTATTACAAGATGAAATGTGGACAGAACCAATGTAAACCGTTCATATGCTGAGTTTTCGTACTTATTTTGCCTTGTACATTTGCTATCGTGGGTCAATAATAATACAAATCACCTTCGAAAATGAGTGATTGAACCTATTCACAGACAAATGCTTTTACATGATAAGATGTAATCTGATGAGTGGAAGAAGAAGGATTCTAATGAGTAGAGAATAACTGTAAAACAAATGAAACATAGATTAACAGGAATATTTCTTTTGCTATTCTTGCTGATGCAGTTTGTGGAAGCACAGGTTGCTATTATCCCACGTCCACAGCAGCAGGAGGCGCGGAAGGGCAAACTGATCTTAGGTAGAAATATAGGGATTGTAGCTGATGCTCATTTTGACCAGATGTTATTGTATTTCAAGAAGCTCCTACTTGGACGTTTCGGAATTTCGGCCTATGCTGCGGCCAAGGTCGACGATGCCCAAGTCATGGTAAGCTGGGATAAAACACTTGAACATGAAGCCTATCGTCTGCAGATAGATACTACTCAGATTCGAATTTACGCTTCAGATAAATCGGGCCTTGTCAATGGAATTGCAAGTTTAGACCAATTGTTGTCTGTTGCAGCCCAAAGAGGTGATCAGCGGGAGTTGGATGCTGTTGATATCAAGGATAAAGCACAGTTTGCCTGGCGTGGTTTTATGTTGGATGAGTCGAGACACTTCTTCGGGAAGGAAAAAGTAAAGTCATTGTTGGACTGGATGGCATTTTATAAATTGAACAAGTTTCACTGGCATTTGACGGATGAACCTGCCTGGCGTTTAAGTATACAACGTTATCCCTGGCTGACGCAAATAGGAGGTATCGGCAATTATTTTGACCCCTACGCGGGGGTACAGTATTACACGCAAAATGATATCAGTGAGATTATTGCTTATGCGGATGAACGCAATATTGAGGTCATTCCGGAGATTGATATGCCAGGACATGCGACAGCGGCAAATCGCGCGTATCCGTTTTTATCGGGTGGGGGTAATGAAAAACACCCTGATTTTACATTCCACCCAGCAAAAAATACGACATATTCATTTTTAACCCATGTGTTGCGCGAATTAAAAGCGCTTTTTCCTTCGACCTACATTCATTTGGGTGGAGATGAGGTTGCTTTCGGTAGTGATGCCTGGAATAATGACCGACAGGTTCAGGAGTTAAAAAAGGCAGAAGGGTTGAAATCCAATAAAGAAGTGGAAGCGTATTTTATTCGACGTATGGCGGATTCCGTTGCCCGAATAAACGGAAAAATCATTGTTTGGGATGAGATGGTAGACGCAAAACTGAACAAAGCACAAACTGTGATGATGTGGTGGCGCCATGATAAACCCGAACAGCTCAACAAAATTTTGGAAAAAGGATATCAGGCAATTCTTACACCGCGTTTACCTTTATATTTTGATTTTGTGCAGCAGGAAAACCATCTGTATGGACGGAAATGGGGCAAAGGGTTTAATTCTATTCAAGATGTCTACAATTTTGCAGGCGAACAGCTGGACAGTTTAGGTAGTCGAAGAAAGCAGCTATTGGGTATCCAAGCTAATCTATGGACAGAAACCGTGACGAATACCAATCGATTGGATTACCTCGTCTTTCCGAGAATTGCGGCATTGGCGGAAGCGGCCT
This sequence comes from Sphingobacterium sp., assembly GCA_050281725.1. Lineage (GTDB taxonomy): Bacteria > Bacteroidota > Bacteroidia > Sphingobacteriales > Sphingobacteriaceae > Sphingobacterium. The sequence continues at coordinate 3,566 of JBMAAL010000091.1, forward strand.
GGACTCCTGGAAAGCAACGTAATTTTGACCAATTCACGAAAGTTTTAAAGAAGCATTTAGCATTGTATCAGGAGCAGGGACTCTATTACTTTGATCCATTTCAGGACAGTAACCCTGAACCGGTCGTTATGAAGAAAGCACAAAAACAGTATATTGATAGTCCCAACTAGATCAGTGATTTGTCTTTGACGAGGAGAGATGATTGGCAATGAAGATGTCAGATCCTTTGGAAGAAATAAATACTGGAGATTTTTTAGAAGCATCATGCAGATGTGAAGAGCTGTGCTTTTGCATGAATGCGCAGGAAAAGAATAAATGAACCGTTGTAATAAACAATTAGATAAAATATGATAAGCTATAACAGATTGATGGTGACCTTGCTGCTGGCTGCAGGGCTATTGGCTGGAAAAACTGTTTCTGCCCAATGGACTGGGCCACGAAAAAAGGTGGAGCAAAGAATTGAGGTAAAATATGGGCCTTTAACACCGGCACATCGAACCGATGAAGCGATGGCACGTTTTCGTAGCTATGGTTTAGGGCAGTTTATCCATTGGGGCCTCTACGCTATTCCAGGAAATGAGTGGGAAGGGGTAAGTGCTCGGAAAGGCGCGGCTGCTTCCGAATGGATTCGTACCTGGAGCGGACCTACGGCACCCAAGGACTGGAAAAACACCTATGATAATTTATACAAGCAATTTAACCCCAAAGGATTTGACGCAAAGCTATGGGCTAAACAGGCTAAAGAAATGGGGGCAAAATACCTTATTTTTACCACCAAACATCACGATGGATTTGCCTTATGGCCTTCGAAATACACAGACTATACCATTCAGAAAAGCCCTTATAAAAAAGATATTGTCAAGCAGGTTGTAGACGCTTACACAGCCGAAGGGATAGATGTATTTTTGTATTTTTCGATCTTAGAATGGAATAATCCAAACTATATGGGAAAGGCGCCGTCTACATCGGAAGAAAAGGCAAAATTCAACAAGTTTTTGGAGTATACCCGTAATCAATTATTGGAGCTTCTTCAAAATTATCCCCAGATAAAGGGATTTTGGTTTGATGGTACCTGGGATCAGTCCTGGATTCAGTCCTATGACTTTACCTATAAACTGGAAAAGGAACTCCGCGAGAAACACCCGGGTTTAATCATCGGTAGCCGTTTTCGAAACGATGAATTTGGAAAACGACATTTCGATTCGAATGGCGATATGCTGGGGGATTATGAGCAAGGATGGGAACGCAAAATGCCGAAGGAATTTGAATGGCTGGAAGGACGTGATTGGGATTGTGTCATGACGATACCACCCAATGGTTGGGGCTACATGAAAGATTGGTCGGGTATTTATACAAAGACATCCGACGATTTGATCGATATGTTGATGAATTGTGTATCGATGAACGGGAATTTCGTGTTGAATTTTGGTCCGGATGGAAATGGTCGGATGCATCCGGGTGAGGATAAATTAGCGAAAGAGATTGGTGACTGGATCAAAATCAATGGTGAAGCTGTTTATGGGGTTAGACATGCGGGGCTTGCGCCATCTAAATTGGGTTATTTTACAAAAAAAGAGGACAATCTCTATCTTACGGTCTTTAATCGACCGGTCAACAATATTGTCCGTATTGCTGTACCGAAGAATGCAACAACGGTTCCAGTAACCGCAGCCTTACTTCAAAATGGTCAAACCTTGGTTTTAAAGCAAGCTGAAATCGGCATAGACCTGGATAAGAATACGTACTACGATATTGTACTTCCAGACGCATTTGTTGCCAATAAAGCTTTTGTTATAAAAATGAAGCTAGGTCATCCAAAAGGAAAGAGTGAGCAACTAATGGATGCAAAAATGTAGACTCAGGACACTATTGAAAACTTTCCTGGTTTCGTCGGATCGCCAATAGCTATGATACCGAATAGCCGAAATCAGGATGGATCTAATAAAAACGGCACTTAAATCGCTATCGGTTTAAGTGCCGTTTTTCTGTTATATCAGTGCTGCTGCTGTGATTTTCAGGAGTTCGTTTGGGGTATGGATAATGTATTTTGCCCCGTGTTGTCTCAATTCGTCTTCATCGCGAAAGCCCCAGGTAACACCGATTGCTGTTACTCCGGCATTATTGGCCGTATCCATATCGACCGATGAATCACCGACATACAGGCAATTTTGTTTGTTGACACCTAATGTCTCGAGGCAGTCCAGCACAATTGCGGGATCGGGTTTGGCTGGATGACCTGAGCGATGGCCCAAGACAAGATCAAATGGAATATCGGGGAAGTATTGCTGCATCAGTGGGATGACTGCTTCATGGTATTTATTGGACGCTACGGAGATGAGGTACCCTAAGGACTTCAGTTCTTGAAGCAGCGATAAAATTCCCGGGTAAGGTCGTGTATGCGATATCGGTTTTTGTTCATAATAGGTCTTAAAAGCTGCAAGTAAGGCCGTAATTGTCTCTGCTGTTCGTGCTTCTTCGGGTAATGCCCTTTCGATAAGTTTCTGTACGCCATTGCCTACAAATTTCTTATAGGCAACGAGTGGATGCGTTGGGTATCCATGTTGTTCAAGAATAGCATTGCAACTGTCCCCCAGATCTTGTAATGTATCCAGCAGTGTTCCGTCCAGGTCAAATATGATAAGTTTCATTTGATAAATCTAGTAAAAATTACGATTGAACCAGGGTATAATAGTGAGATTAAATGGAGTTTAATTATTTCCAAATGGAGGTATTTATATTGCCTTTCTGCGTATCGTTTAGATCGGGGAAAAAAGTGAAGCCAGTTACTTTTTCCAGTTCGCTTACGGTTAACCTATAATTTTCGAATGTGCTTCCTGCGGAGGGAATGACATTGTCTATCTTATAACCAATGGTATAATATTCGTTTCCTTTTTTCATTGCCAGGGCTTTAAAATAGTATTTTGGTTTGGCGATATCTTTTCCGTCGTTGTCCTGCGCAAAATCGAGGCTGTTATCGGTGCTTGTCTTAGGTATTGCGCCAGTTACGACATACATCGTGTCACACTGTGCGGTCCAGGTTCTGACTTTCGTTTCCAGGTTTGCCCAAATACCTTGGTTAAGGCGTGAAACCTGTGCTGTCATGTTGGTAAAATAAAATGTTGTTTTATTTTGAGCAATATTGAGATTTCTGTCTGCACTTGGCAATTGGTGCCCTCTGTCGTACCCTGTTGGCTGAAATCCCTTAAATAGATTGGGTTGAAATGCTGTTGATACGGCAGGGTCGTAAGCCCAGGCATCCGTACGGTTGCCTGACCCTAGAACACTGTTGTATAGGGGGTATGCAACCCAATATGCCATTTTTAGCTTTTTGTCATATAGCATCGCATAATTTCTACTGTCGCTTGCGTCGGGCATAAAATGTTGTATAAATACCTCATCACTGCTTAGATTACTCATTTTGGGTATTTCCAGATAAGCTTGTGATGTACCAATTCCACCACTCGGTTTTCCATTGTCAATGTTGATATCAAAGCTATACTGGCTTCCGGCTGTTAAATTTTTTAAATTCCGATTTTGGGGTATTGTCCAGGTATAGGTATCACCATTAGTGGCAATAAACTTAATTGCCTTTCCTGTGATATCTTCGCCAGGAAGTAGCATAAATTCTATACGAGCAGTTTTATTGGTATTTAGTGATACCTTTTTTTGCACATCCTTTTTCTCGGTTGAATTAACAGTCAACTTTCCTGCTGTCAAATCGAATCCTCCTTGGATGCTTATTGCTGGCATTTTTACTATAATCTGATTGGCTTCCAATGCGGCTGTATTGGTAATGGATAGTTTTATGTTGACTTTGCTTAATTGTCGTACAAAAGTAAGTGGTATTGTATTGTTGCTTTTATCGATGTTTTTGGCATTGTTTGCATACATCAGGTCTAACGCTTCAGGGTTGGACTGGTCACTTACATTGATTGGATATTGAAAGTCTGCTAGTGATTTGTAGGGATAATAAGCGATAAAGTCCACTTTTTCATTAGGTAGGAAAACCGGGCTGTTACTTTGGAAAAGCGAACCGTTAAAATTGAAGGGCTGGTTTTTGACCTGGTTGATAAGCGAAGTTACTGCCAAAGGTTGGTCGGCTCGGTACATATATACACCGATTTGGTCATTTTTATTCCAGGAAGTCTCTGTCGTTTGTGTGTTGATTTGACCGACAATAGTAGGGGTAAATTGTACCGCTGTTCGGTCAATTCTAGATTCCGTTTTCTGACAGGAGTTAAAAGTAAGCAATGCAATTATAATGTAGGCTGTCCGGAATATATTTTGATTCGGTATCGCTTTGGTCTTGTTCGTCATATGAATAGCTAGTGTATATTTTTAAAGTGATGGCAAAAATAGTTAAGTTCACTAGAAATTATGGCTATCTTTTTACTGCTCCCGGTTATAAGGTTTGTATTGGATTGATCTTTAGATAAATATTTTAGGAACTATTTCGGTTTTTATAGCATCTCGCTTGTTGTATATTTAAAGGTGTCAAACAGTTGTTAAGACAATAATATTGGTCATTGACAAAATATTTGACGGTATGTGTTACATACTTGTTTAAGAATCATTTGGTTTAGGCTCCTGTTGTGCTATTGTGTGTAGTACTAGGGTAACACTTTTAATTCCTTTGGGAGGAATTAATACGAAGTTGGTGATTTTCTTCATTTTTCCCTGAAATCAGGTAGTAAAATATATTCTCGTTTCTAATAAATTTGTCAATAGGAAAAAAATAGCACAATGTTTGCTGTTCATGTCAAAACATATATTGATTTGACAAATTATTAATCGTTACGAGGTTGTAATGGAAGAAGTATTTAAAGTAAAAGGAAAATTGAATAGATTTTATGTGATTATCTGTGCTGTTGTTATGGTATTGACAGCATCGAGCTGCTTTGATTTTGTTGAGCAGATCGATTTAAAATCAGACGGTTCCGGACATATTGCCGCCACATTAAATTTGAGTAAAAGTAAAACCAAGGTGTCTTCTTTAATGAAAATGAAAAGTATTAAAGGAATCCGTATACCTTCTCAAGCGGACATGGAGAAAGAGATTCGATCTGCTGTTCAGCTACTCAAACAAACTAAAGGAATTTCTAATGTACAGTACAGCACAGATTTTGCCAATTATATCGTTAATATCTCCTGTGATTTCAGCCAGATAGAATCGTTGAACGCCTTTTCGGATATATTAGCGAATCGGTTTAAAACGAAGATATCGAATTCGAACCGCTATTATTATAACGCACAAAGCCATGTATTTGAGCGCAAATTTGTGGCTTCTGCTGACTGGAAAGCAAAATTTAATCAGTTGGGAACCGATAATACGACTCAGTTTGCGGACGCATTCTATACGCAGATTGTACGTTTTGAAAAACCGGTAGTATCTCAGGCAAACAGTCTTGCAAAGGTTGCCGGAAATAAGAAAGGGGTCTTGCTAAAACTACCATTTATGGATTTGGTCTATGGTAAATCGAGCTTGGCAAATAAAATCACATTAACAAAATAACCTATAACATTGGTGAAACCAGGACTTCATTTAGTTGCTGAAAGCGCTTCTATAGAGCAGGTTTGGTGTAGCTGAAAAATTATTTATACGATGAAATCAAAATTTATACTGCTAGGATTAGCCTGTTTGTCTTTTGGGACAACTGTAAAGGCGCAGGACTTGATCAAACAAATCCCCGATGATGCAGAAATGATTGCAGCTTTCAATATGAAAGATATTGTGCAGAAAGCAAATGCCAATAAACTGAACGAGTTACTCCAGAAGACTGGTTTTTTTGAAAAATCGGGAATTTCAGCGAACAATGATATTAAAAATTTGGGGGTAGACCTATCTCAGACAGCCTATTTTTATACCAGGAAAACCGATAGTATCAGTTTTACGGAATTTATATTTTCCTTGAACAACAAGGGGCAATTTGAGAAACTGCTTCATGAGGCGGGTGAACCCAAGGCATTTGCAAATGGCTATACGAGCATAGGCCTCAAGGCGGGGAGTATGTTGGCATATAACGATCGGATCGCTCGATTTGTTTCAGCGACGACAAATACCGCCTTTTTGGACAATGATTCAATTGCTAGTCGTTATGGAATCAAAAAGGTGGATTACGTTGCGCGTCCAGCCGACGATGAAGATGCTTGGGCAGATACAACTGTAGCCGCAATAGATTCTGCTGCCGTAGTCTGGGATGCAGATGAAAGATTGGCGCCGCCGGTTGCTGTTGCTGTGGAACCAGATACTGTCGTATTAGGTGTGACGGAAGTATTACCTCCAGTTGTTGATATTGCTGAGGCTGCGGATGCAGCGGCTGACGCGGCAGACATGCATGATCCCGGTTATTATGATTCGCTTTATACCGCGTATGAAGATCAAAATCGGAAAAACGATTCGATTCGTAACGGCTTACGCGATAAATGGTTATTGAACGAAGTTACCCGTTTGGTTTCAGGGAATTATAAGTCTTTGTCAATTGCAGATCAGGAGAAGGTTTTAAAGAATCTCGGGCTTATTCGATTGTATGTTCCTCGTGTAGAGGATCTGTACCGTGGTCTTATGCCTTATACCACCTCTCTTCCCTATTATTACATGGGGATCAAACTGGATAAGTTCAAAACGGGTTATCAAGACGGGTTATTGGATTTAGTGCAAGAGGGGAACGTACTGAAATTAAAGGGATCTGTAGGTTTAGACAAAGACCTTGCTGAGATGACCAAAAGAATGTATGCGCGAAAACCTAATTCGAAGTTCAGTAAATATTTAACGGATAAAACATTAGGGTTTTTTAATGTGAATATTAATTCGGAGGCTTATCTGAGAGAGATGCCTGCCTATATGGCAAAATATTATAGCGGATTATTGGGGCCTCAACAGGATCTTGTAGAATGGGGACTGATGGCTCTCGAAATAGCGCTAGATGAAAAGGCCATTGCCCAGGTAATGCCTGGAGACCACCTCGTGGTTGTTAACGGTCTTCGTAAGTTCAAAAAAGATTATATCGATTACACCTATGACGATGATTACAATGCAACCGAAGTGAAAAAGACGAAGGAAGAAACACTTCCAGTGTTTATTTGGATGTTCACATCAAAGGATCAACGTCTGATAAAAAAAGGTTTAGAAATGGCTGTTTCAAAGCAAGTTGGACAGGTTCATGACGGTATTTATGCGTTTTCAAAACAGAAAGCCAAGGATTTTCCAATGTATGTTCTCTTGAAAGAAGATCTGGTCATGGTCAGTAATGATTCCTTGTCTTTAAATGATATCCGTCAGAATAAGATGAATGCTCCCGTAAATAAAGATTTTGCAAAACTAATGAAGCAAAATAAGATGTCTGCAGCCATTGATCTGCAAAAGCTACCTGCTATGTTAAAGGAAATGGGGGTAACACCTGGAGGACAATGGGAAGCAACGGTGGCGCAACTCAATCAATATGGCAGTACTGCAGTTACTTCCAAGGGTGTGGTAGGTAATCGTGCTGAGGTTGAAATGTCGACACGACTGCCACAGACGAGCGATGGTGCGATCAGTTATTTAATGGATCAAATTATGGCTGAATTAAATAAAAAGTAACTAAAGAGATTTCACAAACAATTTTATTGCACTATTGTTTGGATGTCTTTTGTAAAATTAAGGTTATATTTTTATAATGTTAAAATAATATTAAGATCGTTTGGTTTGTTTATGGTATTTTTGAGGTTTAATAAATAAGTAAGAAACAAACTAAACGATTTATACAACACGGTATGGGGATATTTTCAAAACTGTTTGGAAACAAAACTCAGGATTCAAAAGTAAAGGTTGTCGGTAAATTAGCCTTCTTGGAGGTGGATATGCATAACCATATCCTTCCTGGAATAGATGATGGAAGTCAATCTATCGAGCAATCATTAACATTGTTGAAAGGACTTGGGCGAATGGGCTTCGAGAAATTTATCTGTACACCGCATATTATGGATGGCGTGCATCCAAATTCAATTCGTACAATTGAAGCTGCTAAGGACAAGCTATTAACTGGTCTAAAAGGTGCACCAAATATGCCGGAAATTCATGCAGCAGCTGAGCATATGATAGATGACGGCATTGTGAATCTCATCGGATCAAATGAACTCTGTGTTATGCCCGGTGGCTATGTGCTTATTGAGATGTCCTATTTACAAGAATCCAAAGCGCTATTTCAAACGATATTGGATATACAAAATCTCGGTTATCAGCCTATCTTGGCGCACCCAGAACGTTATAATTACTATCATTACAACTTTAACATGTATAAGCAGATCAAGGATGCGGGTTGTATGTTGCAGCTGAACTTGTTGTCGATCAGTCGATATTATGGTGTTGAGGTAAAATCGGCAGCTTTGACTATGATTAAATCTGGAATGTATGATTTTGTAGGATCAGATGTACACCATGAACGCCATTTGGCCGCTTTGGAAGATGTAGTGGCTAAATATCCTGTGCGTGATTTGCTCAAAACATGTACCATATTGAATCCGACATTGCAAGATCATTTGGGAAATAGTAAGAATGTGATTGCTACTGGCTAGCAACAAAATATATCAATTAAAGAAAGAGATACCCTTTAGGTATCTCTTTTTTTTTGACAATTTTATCTTTCCTAGCAGATACCGCCTGCTTTTAGTCCAGTTAGCCTCCTTTATAGTAAGGAAATATTTTAAATTTTACAAGAGATTCTTAGGTGTTATTTGTAGTTTGTGGTTGCTTCAACTCATGTAGATTATTTTCGTCCGCGTTTGTGTTTGCCCGTATGGATATTTCGAAAATTTGGCTACTTTTGGTTTTAGCATTTTTCATATGAGAGGAAACAGAATTTTTATTCAAGACTGGATAGCACACCATACTTATCAAAAAACAAACGAAATAGATAGTTATTACTTACGCGTTGCAAATGAAATCAATGATAGTTTATCTACACTATGGTTTGAGGAGCAAGAGACAAATGATCTCATCCATACCGATGCTTTAAAGACATTGAGTATCTATCTAACGTGTTACTTAGAAGACGTTATTGCGAAAACAGGTATTTTTGCTGCTTTTAGGACGATCCATACAGAACTATACAATAAACTTTTACCTTTTTATAATGATAATGACCTAACGGATTATTATGCTGAGGATATTAATAGTGAAGATATCGCTGTATTGACCTGGTTGTTTTTCAGTGAACGAAACCCACATTTATTTATTGATCCACGTGGTCGCTTGATCCAACTGGTTACAGATTTGGCCTATTCGATCTTGGAAGAACATTATGAAGTTGCTCCTGAAAATGAAAAGTTAAAACTAGAATATGTTTTGGACGAAGGAGCGAACTATTTTGAAGTCCGTAATTTTATTGAAAAGCTTGTCGCCACAAATTACCTGACAGCGGGTGAATATAACACCAATCTTAATCATTTGATGCAAGTTGCGGAAATAGGGCGATATCAGCACGATCAAAATCAGTTGCAACAGATGATCTATCGTGTTAGAGACAACCATTTCAATAATTATAGACTGCATATGTTTGCTTTGAAGGCATCTGAGTTTGTCGCTGCAGTGATCGGGAAAGAGCACTGTTTACATGATATTGTCAAAACATTAGGTAATCGCATTAATAGTTTTTTTGAATATGTCAAGACAGACGAGCTGTATGTGCATGTAAAACATATCGGAACAAAAACTGCATTTAAAATCTTTAAGGACTCTATACAGCAATTTGTTGAACCGACAGAAACCTTATCTTTCTATATGGAAATTGTGCCCTGGAAAGATGCATGGAACCTGTCGGGAATCATGACCGTTGTCAATGCCGAGGAAATAAATTTTGATTTACCGGAGCAGTATGAGATGACTTATCGTATTGAAGCTTTGAATGGTAAGGATAAGAGCTTGAAGAAAACGGAAAAGCAGCTGAAAGATATGGGCAAATTGTTCCAGTCAGAGCATAAGGCGGCTGTTGCGTTTATGGAAGGAAAAGAAGTGAAGGAATTTGCAACGGATTTCTTTAAGAAATATCAGCAAAAATATCCGAGCAAAGAAGAGTCCCCACTTCCAGAATCAAATTTGGATCTTACGGAAGATGCTCAAGTTACGGTATTCTTTAATCCGAAAACGGGTTTAGAAGTTTTTGGCGGTATAGTGGAATTTTTTCCATTAAAGAATAACAGCTTTGTGAAGAAAGATGATCAAAGTGAGGTGCCTTATGCACGCTATTTTTTGAATCTTTTAGTTGAAGATTTCTTCCCAAGCGAGTTGCCTAAGTACTATGTTAATCTATTCAAGGCGGAGGTGGATAAACAGTTCTTCTTTCCGGTGAACGATGCGGTACTTGATTTCTTTCTCCGTTTCTATAAACGAGGAACTTACTTCTTGGGGCCATTTCCGCTGTTAAAATAGTAGGTGGTCATTTATATTCAATCGAAATAAACAAAAATTCCATGGTATATCCGCCATGGAATTTTTTTATGCACAAAGACAGGTTTTGTATTCTTCAAAGGGGTAATTGCTCCCCTTGGTATCCAATGATACTGATGTTAACTTAATGTAAAATGATTATAATTAAAATGTTATCACTTACCGTTTCTGATTTGGAGCCTGTATGTCCTGTGCATTTCATTGGAATATTTCAAAAAATTCTCACTAAACTTGTAGGATCAATTATATGTGATGAAGAATGCCTATTGAAAATAACAATGCTCTGGATTTTAAAACTTTCTTTTTGTTGTACAAGGACAAAGTGTATAAATATGCTTATTTACATCTGAAAGAAGAGCCTGCCGCAGCAGATTTGGTCCAGGAAACATTCTCTAGAATCTGGAAAAAATGGGCAGCGTTGGATGGAAGTAAAAATCCGCAGTCTTATCTCTATACGATCGCCCGGAATCTTGTGTTTGATGAACTTCGGAAGCAAAAGGTCCGATTCAAATTTCAAACTGCAGATATCGATCAGTCTCAATTAGTGGACAATTCGAATGAGGAAGCTATCCGATTTAAGGATTTGGAGCGAGTTTATCGGGAAGCTGTTTCAAAACTTCCAAAGGCGCGTCTTGAAATTTTTCTTTTGAGTAAGGAAGAGTTTTTGGATAATCAGGAGATTGCGGATAAACTCGGTATTTCTGTAAATACAGTCCGGGATCAATTGGTGAAGGGCAATAAATTTGTACGCCAATATATTCTTGATCATTTTGAGATTTCAATAGCCCTACTGATTTTCTTAAATATTTTTTAGAGCAGCGTCGTCTTCGTGTCCTTTAGATACGTATATGTATTTAAAGAAGGATAGAGATGATGAATTCCAAAATAGCTGCTTTATATAAAAAATTCCTTAAGGGAGAGCTAAGTCCCGAGGAAACCACTATATTTCTTGATTTACTTACTTCGTGTGAAAGGGGTGAGCTTCCGGACGTGGAGGAGGTGGTTGCGTTGGATGAACGTGATTGTGAGCTTAACAAAACAATTTCCGAAGATATTTTTTTTACGATTACTGGTACACCGTTAAGTACACCTATCGTGCCTATTTGGAAAAGAAGATGGTCTATTATTTCTGCTGCTGCCGGTTTGCTGTTGATCGGTCTTGCCTTCTTATTTCAATTTAAGTTTAGGGAGCAGGATGGGAATGAAGCCCATGAAATCGCCCATTATTCCAATCCGACAAAATTTGTTAAGCAACTTGTATTGCCCGATGGTACACATGTTTCTCTTCGGCAAGGTGCACATATTGAATTATTGTCAGATTTTGATACAGACAGTTTACGTCGGATAAAGCTTTCGGGGGAAGCATTTTTTGAAGTAGCGAGGAACCCGGAGCAACCTTTTGTAATTGCCAGCTCTGGCGACTTTGATGTTCGTGTATTAGGTACAGCATTTAATTTAAACTGTTCAGAAGGGCGTAGCAGCCTAGTGTTGAATCATGGTAAAGTACGAGTTTCGCGTGGCGGACAATATTCATTTGTTAAACCTGGTCAGAAAGTCGCCTATGATAATCAACACAAGCAATTTGATGTTGCCAAAGCGGATACGAGTACGGCATCGAACTGGAAGAGTGATCTTTTGTCCTTTAATCAAGTTCCACTCACGCAGATCGTAGCCGATCTAAATAACCTATATCCTGATAGTCATCTCGAATTAATCGATTCTTTCCGGACGGAAAGTTATACCGGCTATCTACCGGCCAGTGACCTAGAAAAATCGCTCAAGATGCTTAATACCGCATTTAATCAAACAATTATCCATAAAAAGTAATTTATGAAAAGAACCAATTACTATTTAAAACTCATGGGAGGAGCTTTGCTATTCCAAACGCTCGCGCTTCAAACCATGGCCTCACAATTTTCTAGCAGTGAAGGAATCGGGAAAATCCTCACGCGAATGGAACAGAAATTCAACGTCAAATTTGGTTATGACGCTTCGATCTCGAACCAAAAGATCAATGAAGCCGCTGACCTTGATAAATTGAAGAAGGAGCAAATCGTTCAGTTTATCCAGACCATTTCAGATGGGAATCTGGAGGTCAAGAAAATTGATGAGAAGCTGTATGTGATCTCGAGAAAAACCGGCAGCGATACTAGGGTGAAAAACGAAAAGCCAGTTTCTAACGCGGCCAAAGAGATCCGCGGTAAGGTTGTGGACCAAGAAACGGGGCAGCCTATTGCCGGAGTGACTGTACGTATCAAAGGCAGTACACAAGTAACAACGACCGATCAGCAAGGTACTTTTCGATTTGTAAATGTGGCAGATGATGCCATCTTATTGGTCTCCTATATTGGTTATCAGACAAGTGAAGTATCCGCTTCAAACGCTGATGTCATTAAGTTAGGTAAATCGTCCGAAGAGCTTGGTGAAGTTGTTGTAACGGCACTGGGTATAAAGAGAGAACAGAAGGCGCTGGGATATGCGACCCAAAGTATTAAAGGGGATGATCTTACTCGTGTCAAAGGGGTAGATGTTGGTACCACCTTGACAGGTCGTATTTCGGGGGTACGTGTTTTGAACAGTACAGAGTTTAATAGTACGCCTCAAATCCAAGTAAGGGGGCTAACGCCTATTTTAGTAATCGATGGTGTTGCTTATGAAAACCTTACCCTACGCGATGTGCCGGTAGATAATATCGAAGATATGAACGTGCTGAAAGGAGCAACCGCAACAGCCTTGTATGGTAGCATGGGTGCTGGTGGGGCTATTATGATTACGACAAAAAAGGGACTTGCCGAAAAAGGAACGGAGATCTCCGTCAATAGCAATAATATGTTTTTTTCGGGCTACCTGGCTTTGCCGGAGGTACAACATGGGTACTCTTCAGGTGAAGGCGGAAAGTTTAATAATGACGATTATGTGTGGGGAGATAAACTGGATATTGGACGTTCGGCCAAACAATGGAATCCATTAACAAAACAACTGGAAGAGATGGAGCTGCTTTCCCGTGGCAAGGACAATTTCAAGAATTTCCTTGAGCCGGGATTTATATCCAATAACTCCGTCAGTTTTACCAATCAGGGTGAACACGGAAGTATCAGAACGTCGATAAATCATATCTATAATAAAGGGCAATATCCAAACCAAAAGCTGAATATGACAAACATGTCTGTCGCTGGGCAGACTAAGATTAGCGAAAAAGTGGATATCGAAACGCGCCTTGCCTATAACCGTCGTTCGGCAACAAGTAATTTTGGTGCAGGTTATAATGATCAGGGATATATTTATAATATTCTGGTGTGGACCGGGCCTGAGTATAATTTACAGGATTATAAAGATTATTGGTTGATTAAAGATCAATCGCAGAATTGGATGTATAAGGCATGGTATGATAATCCCTATTTAACGGCTTATGAGAAGGTTACCCCTGAGCTGGTCAATAAGATGAATGCTGCCTTGACCTTGAATTATAAGGTTTCTGATTGGGGGAAACTTATGGTACGTACAGGGTATGATTATTATGGACAAAGACGGGAGCAACGTAATCCCATGGGCATTTATGGTACGAGGGGCGGATATTCAGGCTTTGACAGTAAAGGAAAGTATTGGATGCAAAATCAGGATGGTTTTAGTACAACCAATGACGTAATCTTTACAGCGAAAAAGAAAGTTGGTGATTTTGGCTTCGACGGATTATTGGGCGGCGCTCTTTTTTATAAACGTGACAATGCGGTTACAGCAACGACAGTTAATGGCTTGTCGATTCCAGGATTTTACTCGCTTCGAAACTCAATTGACCCCGTGTCGACTATTGAAAGTAAAACAAAAGAAATGGTCAACAGTACCTATGGACGACTTTCTGTCTCCTGGCGTAATGCTGTTTTTGTAGAAGCGACCGGTCGTAACGATTGGTCTTCGGCTTTATCCAAAGAACAACGTTCTTATTTTTATCCTTCTGTTTCAAGTAGTGTTGTCGTAAGTGATTTAATAGCGAATAAACCTACTTGGTTGGATATGTTCAAGGTCCGTGGGTCTTGGGCAGTCACTAAGACGGTTCCAGTTCCATATGAAATAAATCAGGCCTTTTCAATTAGCAACAATGTTTGGGATGGATTGCCAACGGCTTCTTATCCGAATTCAATCAAGGACTACTCCATATCACCTACGCAGCGTGATTTGACGGAGTTTGGTTTTGATTTTGGGCTATGGAAAAATCGATTCTATGGTAATTATACCCGTTATTATCGTCTGTTACATAATGTAACAACTTATGCGACCATTTCGGGCTCATCAGGCTTTACGTCGCGGTTAATCAATACACAAGAAGAGAAAATGACGAAAGGTCATGAAATCACTTTAGGTACTGCTGCAATCAAAAAAGAAAACTTTCAGTGGGATATTATTTTAAATATGTCTCAAAATCTGGAATTCTATCACAAGCTTGATCCTGTATATTCTGCCGACGCATTATATGTTAAAAAAGGAGCTAGAACAGACTATATTACCGTAAAGGATTGGGAGCTCTCTCCTGATGGGCAAATCGTTAACAATGCCTCCGGTATGCCGATATCTGCAAAATATGCTGCTCAGTTGTACGGTTATACTGCACCGAAATGGTTCGGGGGTCTGACAAATCAATTTCGTTATAAAGACTTCTCGCTTTCTTTGAGTGTTGACGGGCGAATAAAAGGAATGTCTTATTCAGGTATGAACGCCCGTTTATGGCAGACAGGGGCTCACCCGGATTCGGATAACCCATATCGTTACGAAGAGGTTGTTAATGGAAACAAAACTTTTGTTGCTCCTGGTGTTAAGATCGTTTCTGGAGGAGTTACCTATGACAAATATGGTCAGATTGCTGAAGACACGCGTGTGTTTGCGCCAAATGACAAAGTGGTCTCTTATGAAACCTATTGGAAATCGGCGTATTCAGGTAGACGAAATTATTGGGATGAGACATTTATCAAACTCCGGGAACTATCGCTCAATTACCGCGTCCCTGAGAAATTAGCCTCTAAATTTAAAGCAAAACGTGCCAGTGTCGGTGTTACTGGACAGAATTTGCTTCTTTGGACAAAGGAATATCGTTTTTCCGATCCCGATGTAGGTTCAGAAGATTTGAACTCACCATCGATGCGTTACATAGGTTTTAATTTAAATGTAACTTTCTAAAAACCAGTAAAATTAAGATGAAAATGAAAAAATTGTGTATATATATCGCCATGGGGAGTTTAATCTCATTGGCGAGTTGTTCAAAATTTGATGAGATAAACACGAATCCTGAAACTCCTGTGCAAGTGAATTCTTCCATGCTAGCGACGCGAATTATTCTGAATTTGGCAAATCAGCCGACACAAAAATCATTTATGCAGCCCTATTTGTTAACGAAGGAGATTGCATGGACGGAATTGGTTGAGGGGTATCAATATAATGGATTCGGTGAAGGGGGTATATCAATGAACGCAATCAATGATGCTCACTTCATGGGACAGTATGCTGCAACAGATGTGTTGGCAAATTCCTACAATGGGTTAATGTATTTTGCCAGAGCTGTGAAATTTTATGAGGCGACAATGAGTGTAGGCGATGTGCCTTACAAAGAAGCTTTAAAAGGGGAATCAGACAAAACATATTTTCCAAAATATGATACTCAAAAAGAGGTCTTTTTGGGCATACTTAACGAGCTAGAGAAAGCAGACCAGCTCTTTGCAAGCGGAGCAAAATTTGCGGGCGATCCCTTGTACGGCGGAGACATAACAAAATGGAGAAAGCTCGTCAACAGTTTTGCGTTAAATGTACTGATTCAACTGAGCAAGAAGGAAGCTGATGCAGACTTGAATTTAAAAGGACGGTTTCAATCGATTTTAACGAACAAGCCTATATTCACTGCGAATGCCGATAATTTTCAGTTGGTACGTTCGGATAAAAGTGGCCAGACCTATCCTTTTTATAAAATCAGTAATAGTTTCGTTATTTATCCCGTTGTGTCTACGGAGATTATAGACCGTTTGAAGCAATATCAAGATAGAAGGCTATTTTTCTATGCAAACCCATCAGCTTTGCAAATTGCCAATGGCAAACAAGTAAGTGATTTCAGTGCGTATGTTGGTATTGATCCATCCTTGGCGTTTGGCGATATTGCGGACTTAAAGAAGAAAAACGATTATTCTAAATTGAATGATCGCTATACCGAGCTCGTTAGTGGTGAACCAACACAACAATATAGCTATGCGCATCTATGTTTTGTGATTGCTGAAGCCGCCGCAAGAGGTTGGGTGACAGAGTCTTCTGTAGATTGGTATAAAAAGGGTATTGAAGCATCGATGAAATTCATTGCTGACAACACCCCAAATACCAGCCAATACACGCACAATATGCCTTTAGACGGAGCCTATATCGCCAGTGCTACTGCTTCTTATGGTGATCAATTCCCTACTGCTAAAGAAGGGCAGATTGAGGCAATTATGACACAAAAGTATTTAGCTAGTTTCTTGCAAGGACGAATAAATCCTTACTATGATTATCGTCGCACAGGTTATCCAAAATGGAAAATTAACCCGGCATCCAGTTTAAATGCTGATGATCCGACCAAAATACCTGTTCGTTGGCGCTATCCTGCCGGTGAGTACAACTATAACGGACAAAATCTGGATGAAGCGCTTGCTCGTCAATATGGGGGTAAGGATGAGATCAACCAATTGATGTGGCTTTTGAAATAAGCCCTTCGAAAAAAACAATCCCCGCAAATGAGATCAATCGTTTGCGGGGATTTTTGTTAAAAACGTTACATAAAAAACGGCTGCGAATGGATATATTCGCTTTAGACCATTGAATTTATAAGAGAGACAACAAATTTATTTATGGATAGCAGAAGAGATTTTATCAAGAAGGCTTCGTTGTTAGCGGGTGTTTTTGGTTTACAAAATGCCATGCCTGATGCGATACAGCGTGCATTGGCGATTGAACCTATAACAGGAAGTACCTTTTTAGATGCCGAACATATTGTCTTATTAATGCAAGAGAATCGTTCTTTTGATCATAGTTTTGGAACACTTCGTGGGGTTCGGGGATTTAATGATCCACGGGCAATTAAATTGCCTAGCGGTAACCCCGTATGGTTGCAGTCGTCGGCTGCAGGTAAGACCTATTCGCCGTTTCGACTGGATATCAAGAACTCAAATGCTGCGTGGACTGGAAATTTACCGCATTCCTGGGAAAACCAGATGGCAGCCCGTAATGAGGGAAAACACGATAATTGGATCGAAGCAAAACGGCCAGGGGGAAAGGTTCTGAAAGAGATTCCGCTAACAATGGGTTATTATACACGCGAGGATATCCCTTTTTATTATGCATTAGCTGATGCCTTTACGATCTGCGACCAGCACTTCTGTTCGTCTATTACGGGTACAACAACCAATCGGCATTTCTTCTGGACTGGAACCTGTGTGCCACATAAAGGGGCAAAGCCATTGGTGCGGAATTCAGATATCTATTTTAACCGTTGGGCACATTGGAAGACTTTTCCTGAACGCCTCGAAGAAGCGGGGATCTCCTGGAAAGTCTACCAAAATGAGGTTAGCATAGAAAGTGGCTTAGACGGTGAGGATTTGTTGGGTAATTTTACAGACAATAATTTGGAATGGTTTGCGCAATATCATATTGAATTCAAGAAAAGCCATCTTGATTTTATGCG
>JBMAAL010000092.1:0-21065 GCA_050281725.1 Sphingobacterium sp.
CTGTTGCAACAGTTGGCAAATAAGTGGGATGATGTCGCAAAACCAGCCCCTCAGGCTTTCATCTATGAGGAAATGGCGAAGGTTTCTCCAAAATTTGAATATTGGTTGAAAGCAGGTAATGCTTATCGTGCTGCTTATACAAATTTGCAGGATTCTACTTTAGCCCAAGCGTTGAATCAAAATGCAATTCATGCATATGAAGCGGCGTTGAAAGCGAATACAGGTAGTTTGGATGCAAAAACAGGATTAGGTGCCGCAATGGTATCAGGAACGAACAATCCCATGGCAGGTATTGCCTTATTACGAGAAGTCGTTACTGCTGATCCTAAAAACTTAGAAGCAAACAAAACTTTGGGATTGTTTTCATTACAATCCCGTCAGTTTGACAAGGCTATCGAGCGTTTTAAGACCGTTATCGATCAAAAACCCGATGCTGAGTCATACTTTTACTTAGCCACAGGCTATGAAAATATTGGGATGAAAAAGGAAGCCGTTACAGCTTTTCAAAAAAGTAAGGAACTGGCAGCCGATCCTTCCCTATCACAATTCATCGATCGAAAGATCGCGGAATTGAGCAAGTAATTAATTTATTATTTTATAATCATTAAAAAATTTAGCTATGCCAAGCGGAAAAAAAAGAAAAAGACACAAGATGGCTACTCACAAACGTAAAAAACGTTTAAGAAAAAATAGACACAAGAAAAAATAGTCTTGTGATAAGCTTTTAAACATCTTGGCCCATTTTGCTGAGATAGCTTTACGAAACGATCTACATGTCTGTGAAGGGGATGTAGATTGTTTTTTTCGTTACAACGTTCTTTAAATGTTTAATCGGATACCCAAGATTGCGATAGGATATTGCATAGGTATCAAAAATGAGTAGCTTTTGGTAAAGGAATTAATTATCGATTCAACTCCTGATAAAGGGGTAACTATTGCTTTACTACAAGATAAGCAGCTTGTTGAACTTAACCGCGAGCCCGCAAATAATAACTTCGCCGTTGGAGATATTTATCTCGGACGTATCAAGCGAATTATGCCTGGGCTTAATGCAGCTTTCGTAGATGTAGGCTACGAAAAGGATGCTTTTCTACATTATTTAGATTTGGGTCCTCAAGTTCAATCTTTGCTAAAGCTTACACGTATAGTGAAGAATGGCAGTTATCAAGAGAAACTGCTCAATAGTTTAAAACTTGAAAAGGATATCGATAAAGCTGGTAAGATCTCTGATGTCTTGAGCAAAAATATGCTCGTGCCAGTACAAATCGCCAAAGAACCCATTTCAACAAAAGGACCGCGTCTGAGTTCAGACCTTTCAATAGCAGGTCGTTTTGTCGTTTTGGTACCTTTCTCAAGTACTGTTTCCATTTCCAAGCGTATCAAAGGTAGTAATGAACGCAACCGCCTAAAAAAGATTGTCGAAGGGATTAAGCCAGCTAATTTTGGCGTTATCATTCGTACAGTTTCTGAAGGTAAGGGTGTTGAAGAACTACAACGTGACTTATTGGACCTGATCTCAAAATGGGAACTATTTACCAAACGTCTTCGTAATGCTGAACCGCCTCAAAAGGTTCTTGGCGAAATGGATCGTGCATCCACAATTCTACGGGATATTTTGACAGACGAGTTTTCACATATTTATGTTAATGATCCTTCGATCTTCGAAGAAACAAAATCATATATACACGATATATCTCCAGATTTGGAGAAAATTGTCAAACTTTACAAACATAAAGAACCAATTTTCGATCATTTTGGAGTTGAAAAGCAAATCAAGGCAGCTTTTGGCAAAACTGTAACATTGCCGGGTGGCGCATATCTCGTTATTGAGCATACTGAAGCCCTGCATGTCATTGATGTCAACAGTGGTAACCGTTCTGCCAATAAGGAGAATCAGGAAGATAATGCATTGCTGGTCAATATGGAAGCAGCAAAAGAAATTGCGCGACAGCTGCGTTTGCGTGATATGGGTGGAATTGTAGTCATCGATTTTATCGATATGCATAAACCCAATCACCGAAAAGAGTTGTATACGTTCTTAAAAGAATGTATGGTGTCAGACAGAGCGAGACATACGATTTTGCCACCAAGTAAATTTGGATTGGTTCAAATTACACGTCAGCGCGTAAGACCCGAAATGAATATTGTCACAAACGAAAAATGTCCGGCTTGTGACGGTACAGGTGAAATCCGATCCAGTATTGTCGTGATGGATGATATTGAAAATAATTTGAAATTTATTCTTCAAGAACAAAACGAAAAAAAGGTGACCTTATGTGTTCACCCTTATATAGACGCCTACATTAAGTCTGGTTTGATTTCTAAAAGAATGAAATGGTTCATGAAGTACGGAAAATGGATTAAAGTAAATCCAATGACGTCATATTACCTAACTGAATTCCATTTCTTCAATGCGAAGGATGAAGAAATCAAGTTATAATAGAAAGAGATTAACGAAAAGGGTTAGTAGTGATACTAACCCTTTTTTGTTTCTATAGATGCCCTTTCCTATCATAAATCTATTTTATGTAATAAATTCCCCTAAGGAGAACCGTTCGCCCCCGCAGTTCATAACGATTCTGCGACTGTACATTGGCTGTTATGGAGTTTGTTTCAAAACTTTTTATATTAGCTAGGTTGCGTATATCCAGTTCAAAATCCATTCCCCATCGACTATATCTTGTCATGACGTTGCAAAATAAATAATTTGTATTCTTATAATCAGGCTGTTTGTTAAAAAGGTGCTGAAGATTCCATTTGAGTAATACTGATTTTGTGATATTGATGGGGAAGTTCATCGATTGCGTAATAAAAAGAATACGGCGATCTGATGATGCATTGCCCTGGGAAGAAAAGGATAGATTAATGGAGCTATTATAATCTAGTGCTATCCTTCTGAAAAATTTCTTGTTGAAAGCAGGTTGTAGTTCATAAGAAGTAATAGCAATGGGTAATATTTCATTGTTAAATAATTGATTGTAGTTTGATCGTCTCCAATTGAATTTCAGTTTGAATAGGGTCCCTAGCTTGAATAGATATTTATCAAGACCGATGGTAGCCGTATAGCTGTGAATAGAATTTTCTCTTGCAATCAGTTGTGTCGCCGTCAATGAATCCGTAACTGTAGTGGCTATCATATTGTTTGTTGACTGTATTTCATACCCTAGTCCAAAATGAAAAAACAGTAATTTAACCGATTGTCCCAATTTATAGTTCAAGAAAAAATCATTATTTCTACTCACTGGGTTGGCTGAGCTATTATAAGATCTAGTTCGGTAATTTTGGATAATCAAACCGCGATAAACAGCATCTATATTTCCCAAGTTGTTGCTATTTTTATAGGAGAATGCAAGTTCATCATCATAACCAATATGGTATCGAGCGCTAAAGCTGGGTGTAAATTGGATGAGGTTTTTCCAATTATTGAGCTGATAATTTTTGTCTTCAAAACGGGTATGGATAAAGGCGACAGGCAAAGATAAATTTGATTTAAAACGCTCTTTATTCCAAGCATAATGTGCACTGAATTCGCTGGAAGTACGTAACCAATTCATTCTATTTATCGTTGAATCTAGCAACGGATCGAAAAATTTTTCCCCTTGTAGGAGTTCGATGTTAGATTCAAGGCGTTGATTTTCTAATGCGAGTTTTATACTGTAGTATTGGTTTATTTTACCGCTGGGGAGGCGATATCCCAGCGAAGCGACAGTATTGAAGGTCGGTACATTGACATGTTGGATTATCTTATCAAATATGACTGGATAAAACAGGTCATTGAATACTTCAGTAGAACTGCGTAGTCTCTGGGGCTTTGTATAATATTTGCTAGACCATTGAAGTTGGATAATATTTCCATTTTTAAGCTCCGGCACATAAATCAGTTGATTGTTGATCGTTTTGGACCTATGATAAATGTTATTGTCGATCGGTATAGTGTCTGATGAAATACTCGATTCGGAATCCCCATTATTTAGCCCCATTGTTAAGGAATTTTTAAAGTAAAAATGATCTGTATTGCGCTCAACTGTCACTTGGCCGGTCGCGGCCTTAGTGTTAATTTGTGCAATCTGAATCTCGTGGAATGAAATATCGCCCTTTTCAGTATAATAGGTGTTTTTCCCTTCATAATGAATGTTGTTTCTGTCATATAATCCCTGGATATTCATACGCAGCGACCAGTCTTTTTTAATTGGTTTTGAAAAATTGAAATCGAAAAGGCCTGTCTTATTCTCGAGGTAATCTCTTTTCTCTAAAGGAGGGCTGCCGATTGTTCCCAAAGAAAGTAGATTGTTAATTTTTGCCTGTGATCTCGTTTCTTCCATGTAAACGGCAAGATCCTGACCAATGTTATTTGCTTTCAGGGCATTGAGAAATTTCACTTTTTTGTTGAACATCATCGTGTTTAGATCTACATCGAAATGTTGGGGAGTTCCCAGCCCGAGCATTATGCTACCCGATGGCTTTAGTTTAGCTTCTTCTTTTATTACGAGGTTTAGCGCAACATCATCACTATACCTTTTATTTTTGAGCAATTTAATATGCTCATGATGAGATATGACTTGAATGTCTTTAACTAAATCTGGCGATATTGATTTTGTCCCCAAACCGTATTTTTCAGCCAGCAAATCATCCCCATCGATATAAAGGTTTGAAATGGATTTACCCAGGTATTTCACTTCACCATTTTCAAGGACTTCCAGCCCAGGCATTCGCTTCAATACATCGCCAATAGTTCGGTCATTGGGGTCAGCAAATCCAGCCACGTTGTAGTTGAGTGTGTCCCCGCTGCGTGCTATTTTAGGCGCACTTTTGATTTTGACTTCCTCCAATAAAATAGTGGTTTGTTCGAGGATGATTTGAAGGTCGCGTAGTTGGCTCCCAAGTGCTTGGCTGAAACGTTTGTACCCGATATGGTTGATCTCTATGTAGGCATTTGTTAGATCCTTTGATGTTATCATTTCAAAATGCCCAAGAGCATCCGTTATTTTAAAGGAAATTACTTTTCCATCACTAGATTTTAGATTAACGCTTGCAGCGCGAATACCTTTCTTACTCGTGTTATCTAATAAAACCCCGGAGATCTGATGTTGCCCGTAACAGAAATGGCCACATAGCCAAAAACAGACAAACAGCACAAAATTTTTGGGCATAAACTATGGAGCTAATTCGATAGGATTGTTTGTTTGTGTTGAAGGGGCTTGACCTTGAACATCGAAGCTGATTTGAACTTTAGAATAATCGATCTGAAAAGGGTTTGCGCGACCAGTCGCCCCAAGTGTTTCATAATAGGCGCTGGGATTCTCTTTAAATGCCGTTTTTAGTCTTTGAATTTCCTCTTTTTTTGCGGGTATAACACTTTTTGCCGGCTCAATACGAAGTGATTGGTTCGAAGGTTGTTTTTGAAAGCCGGCATATTCCCAGCTGACGTCGTTTTTGGAATCTTGTACCGAAAGAATAAGCCCCGGTAGTCCATGTAGCTTCCATGGTCCAAAAGAAAATGGCAGTTCTGTCGTAAACCAAGCCGTGTAATCCCTTCCTTTAAATCGACATGTGGCTTTTTGACAAAGGTATCCACCGATAGTTTTAGTTTCATCTGTTATTTCCCAGTCCTGGCTTTCGTATGGAGCTTCGCATGAATAAGCATCTGCCGGAGAAGATATTCCCGCTATATGTATGGTCTTTTTTAAAGAAGGATAAATAATGTATCCATCCAGAACCGGGGGACTGGCAGGCATTTTTAACGTTAAATTGCCGTCAAAATCTTGAGCTGTAGTTTTGGCATCTAACTGTTGTTTGACGAGAATATCTGAATAGGTTCTATAGAGACTACTTTCTTTACCAAGATAGGTGACTGTTTCATCTGTTAGCTGTACCGCACCTTTAGTGGTATCGTTGTTATGTTTAAATTGATAATGAACTTCGGCGATAACTTTTTCTTGTGCTTTTAATGAAAATAGGACACAGACAAGCAGTGCAAAAATAAGCGATAATGTTTTCATCACAATTGTTATAAGGTTCTTTTAAAAATATGAAATTATTTTTATGATAGAGAACAATTGTTGTTTTTTTTAAACCCAATGGATAATTATGCCGTCTTTTTCCATTTTTCGGAAGTAAGTCATTTGCCTTTTGGCATAGCGATGTATTTCTGTCTCCAATTTTTTGGTAAAGGCCAGGTAATCGAGCTGTCCAAGGAGATGGAGAGACGCATATTTATACTCCAAACCATAGTATTGAAGCTGTTCGTGCGTAATCCCTTCGGTCAGGAGTTTTGCCACTTCTGCTAATAAGCCTTCATTCAATCGTTGTTTTAATCTTTGGCTA
This sequence comes from Sphingobacterium sp., assembly GCA_050281725.1. Lineage (GTDB taxonomy): Bacteria > Bacteroidota > Bacteroidia > Sphingobacteriales > Sphingobacteriaceae > Sphingobacterium. The sequence continues at coordinate 6,325 of JBMAAL010000092.1, forward strand.
ATGTGTTCGCGTCGGATTTCCACTGGCGGATTTAATCCGATAACGATGCTATCTACCGTTTGTTGCTGAGCGATGTGATCGGGGCGAGTCTCTAAAAATGCTAATATTTCTATTGCGCGGATGATACGTTTTTTGGTCGAAAGATCGATTTGGAAATTTGCGGGTAGTGTATATTCCTGAAGGCGTTTTAACAACTCTGTCTCTGGGAGGGGAAGTAATGACTCCTTGAGGCCTTCTATAGATGGGATCAGCGCATAGGGGTTTTGTTGGATTACACTTTGGATATATAAGCCTGTACCTCCACAAAGGATAGTATGTTTTCCCCTTTCTAGAATGGATTGCCGTGCTTGATGGAAGTCAGCAATAAAGTTTCCGAGATGATAGCGTTCTCCCGGTTCATGGGTGTCGATAAGATGATAGGGAATATCTTGGTATTCCGATAGGTCTTTTCCCGTACCGATGTCCATTCTTCGATAGATTTGGCGGGAATCTGCACTGATGATTTCAGCATCGATGCGTTGGGCCAGTTGAACGGCCAGTTTAGTCTTTCCTGAAGCTGTAGGCCCTAAGATAACGATAACTTTCTCTTTTGGAACGGTTTGCTGTTCCAAAAGAGAAAGTGTATATTTTAATCTGTCTATCACAGAACAAATTTAGTCCATTTTTCTGTTCCTTCGTTATTTTTTACGACAGTATCGATAAAAGCCATGCCTCTTACACCATCGTAAACTGTTGGAAAATCCTGTTGCTCAGCTGTCGGAGTTTGTCCTTCACGTTTCGCTGTAACTGTTGCTGCAAAATTACGGTAAATATTCGCAAATGATTCTAATAGACCCTCAGGGTGACCTGCCGGTACGCGGGTATTATGGGTTGCAAAAGAACTCAACGTATAAGGCGCTGCGTAAGCATTTCCTGTGCGATAAAGCTGACGAGGCTGATCAAGCATCTTGATGATTAAATTGTTCGGATCCTCATTCGCCCATTCCAATCCACCTTTTTCACCGTAGATACGGATACGAACGGCATTTTCTTCTCCGGCTGAAATTTGCGAAGCCATCAATACGCCTTTAGCACCATTTTCGAAACGTAAAAGCACTGAACCATCGTCATCCAATAGACGGCCTTCAACAAATGTTGTGAGGTCCGCACATAGTTCTTGGATTTTTAAGCCCGATACATACTCCGCTAAATGCGCAGCATGGGTACCGATATCACCCATAACCAACGATTTGCCTGAGCGTTTTGGATCTGCACGCCAAGCAGCCCCTGCGTTACCTTCGCGTTCTGTTAAACGACTCAACCAACCTTGTGGATACTCAACAACAATCTTTCTGATTTTACCGAAGTGACCTTCTTTAACCATTGCTTTGGCTTGTTTAACCATTGGGTAGCCTGAATACGTATGTGTAAGGCACAGTGTGCGACCAGTACGTTCTACCGTTGCTTGCAATTCTTTCGCTTCTTCAACAGATACTGTCATTGGTTTTTCAACAACAACATCAAAACCTTTTTCTAGCGCTAATTTAGCTGGAGCAAAGTGTAGAAAATTGGGGGTTACGATCGTTACAAAATCCATGCGCTCGCCTTCAGGAAGCAAAGACTCTTTTTCGATCATCTCTTCATAATTTAGATAGACACGCTCAGGTGCTACAAACAAGTCTTCTCCAGATTGTTTTGAAATCTGTGGATCAATACTAAATGCACCACAAACCAATTCAATCTTGCCATCCATAAAAGCGGCAATACGGTGTACAGCTCCAATAAAGGCATCGTTTCCGCCTCCGACCATACCCATGCGAAGTTTTCTCTTCATAACGTTATTATTTTTGATTATTTATTTTTCAAACTCTTACAGTGTACAATATACACAATTTAGCTTATTTTATGTATAAAATCATCTTGATGCTACCCATATTTTCTTTGAGGAAGCCATTGGGGAACTGCTCCATAAGCCCCTTTAACTCATCTGTATTTCGATAGGTAAGCCGCTTTGTTCCTGTGATCCAAAAGCGGATCGGTGCCGTAATCTCTTTGGCAACAAACCCAATTTTTTCGAGCGAAGAATGTTGGCTCCAATCACGATCGGTAAAAGTCATAATATCTCCGGGCGAAAAATCGCTACAAAAGGCTTTAATTAATTTGCTTAGGCCGCCTATAACATTTATGCCTGTTTTATTACAAAAGCGTATGAGTTCAAATGAGCGATAATCTTCCTCCCTATCCAACATTCGGCGTCCTCCAGAGAATACGGCGACAGCAACGAGTTCTCCCTGTTCATAAAGGCCATAACGATACTTGCCTGGAAGCGCGGTCTGTAAATGATGTTCCCCGAGGAACTGTAAACTCGTTCTTTTGTCGATCCGGGCAACGACAGTATGGCGTGCGTAGGTGCGTTTGTCATTTCTTGTTTTAGAAACGATACGCTTGACGATCAAGTCAAATTTCGTTATTAATTGGTCCTCATCGATATGAATGCACGGATCGGAAGTATCATGTCTAACGGATTTGTTGTGAGGGTATAGCAAAATGTTTATTGTTAATTCCGTAGAAGATATTTGTATAAATCTATCAACTGTAGAAAGCCTTAATGGGACTTCAAGAGCCTGCTCAAGCCTAAGCTTGAACTGTGTTGACAAATTTATAAACGAAGGATCCATAAAACAAAAGTAACTTTTATGGAAGTTTTGACGAAATATTCAGTTTTAATAATTATCCGTACCTTTGTACCCAAGAATATAATGGAGCTACAGCGTATCCTTGTTAAAAAAGTACAATGACTCAGGGTGAGCAATTAGCCTGACATGATCTAAAATAAAAACGTGCTAAAATTACAACAGGTGCCAAGTGACCTTTAAAAGCAAACAGCGTGTAACGAGCTCAGGTAGAAATGAGTATCGGCACTTATAAATAATTATAATACATATGAAACTTCCGATAGTGGCGTATGGCGATCCTGTATTAAGAAAGGTCGCTGAAGAAATAGATGAAGACTATCCAGATTTAAAGAAATTGATTGATGATATGTTCGATACCATGTATGCAGCCCATGGTGTTGGCTTGGCAGCTCCACAGGTAGGTTTGCCTATTCGTATGTTCGTTATCGATGCAACTCCTTTCGCAGAAGATGATGATGAAAACAAAGAAATACTCCAATCGTTCAAAAAAGTTTTCATCAATCCCATCATGGTTGAGGAGTCTGGTGAAAAATGGGCTTTCGGTGAAGGATGTCTAAGTATCCCAGATATTAATGAGGACGTATTGCGTCACCGGAATATTCGCATCAATTATTTAGATGAGAACTTTGAAGAACATGAAGTAGACTTAACAGGTTTGGCTGCCCGTGTGGTACAGCACGAATATGATCATATTGAAGGTAAACTATTTACCGACAAATTGAGTGCCTTGAAAAAAACGATGCTAAAGGGTCGATTGGATGCTATCGCGAAAGGAAATATTCGCGTTGGTTATAAAATGAAATTCCCACAGCAAAAGAAAAAGCGTTAGTTTATACTAACGCTTTTTCTTTGTTGCTTCCTTCGCGTAAAATTGATTGAAGGTCAAAAGCCACGGCATTCGACTAATCCATCCTTTTAATCCATTTTTGAGATGGAGTCGGTCGCCCAGTAAACGTGTTCTAGAAAGTTCACACGCTAATAGGGACTTTCCTCAATCCAAGCGGGGTAAATACAAACGATATTTAACGGCTGTCATTCGTATTAAAAACACAACAGCTGCCCCAATAAAGGCTGCCCAGGAAATATCGAGATTAAGGTGCACCAGCAAGATATAAGTGAGCCCTCCACCTAAACAGGCCGTAGCATATACTTCTTTTTTAAAGATTAGTGGGGTTTCGTTGAGTAGCACATCACGCGTCATCCCCCCACATACTGCGGTGAACATTCCAAAGATAATGGCAGCATAGATATTACTTTCGTAGTTGAGTGATTTTTGTACCCCAAGGATCGTAAAAAAGCTAATTCCTATGGCATCAAAAAGAGTCAACGTACGATAATAACCATACAACTGTTTGTTGAAGATAATGGCAATTAAAATTCCAAGGAAGATAGCAATGAGATAATTGCTATCATTGACCCAGACTGGGCGTAGGTTCAAAAATACATCCCGCATCGATCCACCGCCGATGGCTGTCACAAACCCTAAAAAGGCTGCCCCAAAAATATCAATATCTTTACGTTTTGCCGACAGGGTGCCTGATATCGCAAAAAATAAAGTGCCAAGCAAATCGCTTAGATAAAAATAGTTGGCATCAGTAATCATGGTAATCCTTTTTAAATCAATGTATTAAAATCTCCATTTGACGGTGCCCCATTTAGCCTACGCCAATGGGGAAACTTCCCTTTATCGCACAAATTTAGGAGAAATCTTGATAGTTTAAATTCACCGAAAGGCGAATAGCTTTCAAACCCGCGATTCCCTGTACATCTTCCAATTTTAAATGTTCGATGGTATGCTCAATGATGCCCATGTCATAGATTGCCTGTATGCTCAACATGAGATCTTCTAGGATTTCATCCGATAAATAGACAATAGCAATCTTATTGACCTGAGTAAGTCGTTCTTTGGTTCGCTTTATCCGAATTTTGTCTATCCGCTTTTTGATGATTTCATAACGGATATTGAGCGAACCCTCGACATCAAACCGGCGTTCATCTTCCCGGAAGCTGATATCAATGCTGTGTGGGTTGATGAAAATCAATTGTGTTGTTTCTAAAGCCAGTGGCAGCGTATCTTTCGCATGGTATGCTTTCAGCGCAATTCTAGCCATCGAAATAATCTGCTGACGCCTAAATACATTGATAAATTCGTAGCTGAACGGTTGTTGGGGGGTAATGGATTCGCCGATATAGATATCATATTCAATACCGTCTGTCCTGAATTTTTGAAAATAAGACGGATAATTTCCCTGAATGAAACTATTGAAATGATCCAGTTCTCTACTGATCAATTGATTGATCTGGCGTAAAGAAGTTTCAAATTCATTCCTATAAAACTCGCCGGTGTCCCGATTGGTGAAAAAATGCTTCGCATAATGTTCAATAACCGCTATTTTTGACGGGAATTGTTTTCTGGCTTCTTCTAAAAATGGCTGCACATCTTTTCTGAAGAACTCAATGATCTTGACCATCGATTCATCAAAAGAGATATGGTCAAGAGATTCTGTAATTTGATCGACATGTGCTGAAAAGGCCATAATCAACTTGTGCTTTCCGTCTAAAGAGAGCTCATCAATAAGCATGGCGAGCTGTTTGACCTTGAAGCTAAAGTCTTTGAGAATAGAGGCGTTTCGTATGATCGTGGAGTCTTTGACATCGACAGCACCGTAGAGCGGATAGACTTCTTCAAATACAACCGCTTTAATATGGGCATCCTGACTATCGTTTTCCAGCTCCTGAATGTATTGGGCCGCGATATGGTTAAATTTCCACTGAACCGAGGGCTGTATTGTCGTAAACCGGTTAATGATGATATCGTCGATACGTTTTTTAAATTCCAGGGTGATATCCTGAGCTAGTTGTGATAAAAGCGGAACCAAAGAACCTAAGGCTTGCATGGTTTCATTGTCGAGCTGATCTTGTTCACGGCTGTATATTTCCAATATCCCTGAAAGAGAATGATTATGAATGAGTGGAATACACAAATAGGTCGTTACCCCCGACAAGCTAATCCGCTCGTCGAAAATGGATGTGGTATTCCGGATACCATTCGTCGCATTACTTGTATAAAATATCACATGCGGATGCTTTAGGTAGCCCGCGAGTTCAGGATTGATCTTGAAGGGTTTATTGGCGGTATACGCTTCAGCAAACAAGATACTCTTATTGGTGATTGAATAATCGAAAAATGGTACCCCATTTAATTGGAACAGCGGAAATAGACTAAATACGGTATCAGGCCCCTTTAATAGTGGGGTAATTATCTTTTCTAAATCAGCTAAAAAGAGGTGGTAATTGTATGTAGGCAAATCCAGGAGAATGGACTGGATTCGCCGTAAGGTATGTTCAGTACTGGTCTTTCTGAAAGTCACCATGCTAAAGCCCGATAACTCAAAATCTTCCAGTTTGACGGTATTGATAACGACATTCCAGTCAAAAATGGAATCACTGGGGTTTTCCGATAAACGACCTATATCAAGTGCAGGCAATGTTCTTTTTGCTTTAATCTCAACAAATTTAAAATCGATGTCTAAATCGTAATAATCGATAATCTCCCCCTGGTCATTGAGGTGATGATAAACAATGCTGCTGTTTTCATTGGAAGAGAAGCCATATAGTCGCTCGAAGATGAGGCTATAAAAGAGCTTTTCTTGATTCGTAAGAAGGCTTCCTGCACGCATCTTCCCTTGAATTTCTTGTTCGACAAGCTGATGGCTAGATAGGTCGAAAAAGGCTTCGGTTCCATAGAAGGCTTCTTCTGCTAGGGCTGTTGTGAGTGCCCAGTACCTTTTTGGAGCAGTGTCAATCAACGATACGGAGAGGCTATAAATCAATTGCAGAATATCTTTATAGGCATTGAGATTATGCTTGCAGAGTTTGCCGCTGATATGTTCTATTTCTTTGATGCGTTCCAATGCAAACAAAGGAATCATGTCATCCGATGAAGTGCCATCTTCAATAAAAGACTCCAGATATCTGAAAAATGGTTCAAAGTCTAGCCTGCCATTTGCATACGTATTGGCGGTTTTTGCCGTTGTGAGTTGTACTTTCTTTATCTCCATGGATCGAAATTTTAAAAGCGGAAACCTGTGCTGAAATAGGGATACCAGCCTTCATTGGATTTCGTCATGACAAAATGCAAAGGAAGTGCATTGGCGACGATGTAATAAATGCCTCCGCCCACACCCTGATGAAACTTATCGCTGTTATAGCCCTTTGCCCATACTTTTCCAATATCATACATGCCCATCAGTCCGAATTCACCTGGAAGAACATAGCTTTTGACATCAAGTACTTTAACACGAGCCTCTAGGTTATTATACAGCATCTGTTGGCCTGCAAATCGATACTGGCGAAATCCTCTGAGATTTTCATGGCCGCCTAGAAATAAATATTGATAAAATGTAGGGTTCCCAACAACGGCGCCCCCCCCTGTTCTATTGGCGAATATGATGCCTTCATGGAATGCACTAAAATAGCTGGTCATTGCGGCACTTAACTGTGCGGAATTTTTTGAGTACGGATTGAGTCCAAAATAAGAATTCAAAGCGGCTTCAATATATAGCCCTTTACTTGGGTTAATTTTTCGATTGCGGGAGTCTTGTGTTAAAAAGGCATTGATACCCGCAAAAGCTTTGTCTTTGGTAATCGATAAACTATCGTAAGAATGTAAAGCTTGGGGATTTAAAATAAATCGATCTTCATTTTCAATCGGATCTAAGTGGTAAAATTGGATATGCGGACCTACGGCAAAGTTTAACGTAGATGAAGGTTTCCACCTTAACTGTGGATTGATATTGAAAATATTGAATCTACTTCTGTAATATTTTGCACCATACTGTTCCTTTAAGAAGAGCGAGTTATTACCTACGCCGAAGAAGTTCTGCGTGTTGTCAGGAGCTTTTGCTAGCGCATCGACAACAAGATCAGCATCCCCGACAACAGCTATCCATTCGCCTCTATAGTGAATTTTATAGGCTCCGGTTCGGAACGCCGTTGCTATACTAAGTTGTTGCTTATAAGTAAAAGGACTTTTTCTAAATCCACGCTGGTGTGTGTAAGCAGCCCCCAGCCCCAAGGAAAAACCGTCATCAGCATTATAGCCCGCAGTCACCAGGGGAAGCCAGGTGTTGTATAGGTTTACAGGAACAAATTGCGTGTTGGTACTATCTTGTGCATAATGAAGCTTTATTTTGTTCTTCTCACCCAGTAAAGTGGAGTTTTTGGTGTTCTCGTAAAGCTGTATTTTCGATTTGCTTTGGTTGATAACATAAGTTTTGGGCGTGCTATCTCCAATAATTCGGAGTTTTATGGGAGAATTTGCGTTATCGATGACAACAGAGTCTTTTCCCTCCCCTAAATAAAGGCGAATTTCTTTTGTTAGAGGATCTTTATAGGTTTTGTCCATCAATGCTTTGGTGACTTTACCATCTTTATTGATCTTCGAAACTTTGACTTTCAAATTTTTATTTTCCGTGCTGTGTATTTCTACTTTTTCGTTTTTGTCGCTGAGATGAATATCGACAATGTTATTGATGAAGTTGTAATACTCTTCCATAGCCATGGGTAATGCATCACGACGGCTTTGAAGTGTTTTAAAAATTTGTTCCCCACGAATAGCAATGGACGATTGCGGAAGGCTACGTACCGACTCCCATAATACGGAATCTGTGAGACGTGCTACAAATTGTTTGACCTCTTTGGTCCATTCTTTATGAGGAAGCTGGTTGCTCGGATGGGCATTTAAAAAGCGTGATTTAAATAAAGAATAGCGAATATTGGGAATACCAGTCGTAAAACCTTGCATGACAGGGTTCACAAATTGCTGATAGATATCTTTCATCAGAAAACCTTGTGTGACACGCAGAGCCTGATCCCGATCGCGGGGAATAGGAATATAGTCTTTATCGTGATCTGTGCTATCCTGATTTTCATTGTACCAACGCCATTGATCCTCGTGTCGATCCCAATCGCTTACCAAAACATCCAGCATTCTTGCGCGGAGATATGCCTTCGCTTTAAAGTTATCATCGTTATCTTCCTGTAGTTTTCGCACAGCTTTTGGGCTGTTGTCTGAATCTCCCAACGGCTCGCGTTCTTCCAATAAAGCCACTGTATGCTCAAAAAGAGGCGCATATTCACCCAATATGCTGTCTTGTGCAACAACACCGATAATGGGATGAGCATGGGGGACGTTCACGGCATTTGCCAAAGCGGGGATCATAAGCGCGGAATAGGGATGCTGGGCACTCGTGGCATCGTCTAAGACATCCTGTACAAAGGTCCCATGGAGCTCTTCTGGTATTAGGGATTCAGTCCTTTTATTGACCGATCGTAGTGCCCATTCCCGACCGATTGAATCCGTCAGTCGTAGTGAGACCGATTGCATCCCACCTCCCTGTTTGACGGGATGCAGTCCCCCGTACAAGGCTGAAAGCTGGAGCAGAGGTAGGGTGGTTTCTGCGGCCCATTCTTTGCGGTAGTTTTCGCCAAGGAAGAACTTCTTGAATTTACTGGCTTTACCATACTTTGCATTTGCAACGATACTTACACTGTCCTTGATGATGGTTTGAGCAAAGGATTTGCCCTGATGTGCAGAGGACTGTGTATGCTTTTGTTGTGAATAAGCATGACTAGCAAGAAAAATAAGAAAGAATGGTACTACCTTTTGCATGCCTATTTTTGTTCAAATTTATAAATGATCCCTTTATCCTGATTACCGGCTTCGCTGCTGATGTAAAGATTATATTTTGAATCAAAGTTAATGCCTTCCGGTTGAGGGAAGATCTTAGGATTTAATGAGGAGAGTGATTTTACGCGAAAATTCTCATCGGTCACAACAAGGGCTTTGTCTACAGAAGATAAGATATACCATTCCTTGCTGTCTGCTTTTTTAGCTAAGGCAGCGGGTTTGAACGTTTTCTTGATTTTAGTATCAAATGCCTGAAGTTGATCAAGCTGGATGGCAAATTCTCCTTTCGGCTGGAATTGACCGTTTTCGTCAATTGAAAAGATATAGCCCGAGGTTTGCGGTTGTTTTCTATCGACCTTACATTCTTTACATAATACGTATGCCTGGTTACTTTCACGGTCAACAAAAAGCCCCTCGTACTCTCCTTTTGGGAGTAAATTTTTCTGTTCGACAACGTTTTTTATATCGTCCTTTTCAGCAATGGGAAAGGAATAGATGCTTCCATTGCTCTTTAAGATAAAGAAATGTGTATTGCTTATCGAGATATCTTCATAATCACCATCTTTTCCAAACGGGTTGAACGTGACTTTTTGTGTCGCTTGGTTAAACTTATAAAGAAAGCCCTGCTCGTCTTGAATGGCATAAATATCGTTATCCTGTCCCGCGAGAAAAGCTATCCCAGATATTTCTAACAATTCGTCTGGCAAATTCATCTTTATGCCCGAAGATAATGTATAGGGTATTTGTTGCGGTTTTTCAGCTTGAACATGAGCGTCCTTGCTGCTATTTTTCTTGGCTGTGTTATTCGGGTTGCAGGCGAGAAAAATAGCAGAGGCAAAGCCTAATGCCATAGTTGTCAATATCGTGGGATTTTTCATCATTATATGATTAAATTATAAATTGAGGAAGTCATCCGGTCTCTGAATGAGCTTACGTTCAATGATTATATGTTGGTCTTTCAGGCTGGTCATGCTGTTGTGAGATGCCTTGCTGAATAGTCCTATTGTTTTATGTTGCTTTTCAAATAATTAAAGATTTGCTGCTGGGAAACATTTTTCTGTTGTGTTTCTATTACCTGATTTTGCCCCTGTTCATCCAGCAAAGTTACTTCGGCGTCGTCCGCAAACTGAATATCGAATAGCTCTTGTATTTGATGTGCTAATGTCAGATTCAGCAGTGGAAAGCAAGTTTCTATACGTCGGTAGATGTTGCGGTTCATCCAATCTGCAGAGCCCAGATACAAGCTCGTTTGTGCTTGATATTGAAAAATAAATATTCTGCCATGTTCTAAATATCGTCCTACAATCCGTTTCACGACAATGTTGTCGCTCAATCCCGATACTTGTGGTTTTAGTCTACAGATTCCTCTCACCAATAACTGCAGTTTTACTCCTGCCCGGCTCGCCTCATACAATTTATTGATTAACGATTCTTCTTCCAGATTGTTTAATTTAATTTTTATTGTAGCGATGTCTCCGGCTTTAGCTGCTTGGATGGTCTGGTCGATCAGGGATAAAAATGTATGTTTGAGATTGAACTGTGCAATCAATAGATGGTTAAAAGACAGCTCATTTGGGCTATGGGGTTTTCTCCGGGCTGGTAAAAACTCGAATAGCATGTTTAATTCGTCGGTCAATAGCTTGTTGGAGGTCATAAGGAAGTAGTCTGTGTAGACCTTCGCCGTTTTTTCATTTAGATTTCCTGTGCCTAATAAAGCACTTTCTCGACCCTCTTTGCGTCTGACGAGCGCTATTTTGGCGTGTACTTTTAGATTGGGGATACTATACGTGATTTTTACACCCTGTTCTTTCATTAACCGAGCCCAATGTATATTATTCGCTTCATCAAAACGCGCTTTCAATTCGACAAATACGTTGACTCTTTTTCCATTTTTTGCTGCGGTAGCCAGTGCTTGTGCAATATGTGAATCGCCGGCGATACGGTATAAAGTCGTGTAAATTTCGTCTACGGTTGGATCTATTGCTGCCTCGTTAAAAAAACGCAGTATGGGGTCGAAAGATTCATAGGGAGTGCAGATCAACAGATCCTCTCGGTCTATTTGGTCAAAGATAGATTCCTTGAAATTCTGAGTCGTATTGATTTGCAGCTGTTTGGGATAAGAAAGTTCTGCTATTTTAATCGGAAATGAAAATAGATCCTTCAGATTGTGATAGTTTCCGCCTTCGACAATGCTACTTTTCCGCAGGTCAAATAGTGTTGCCAATATTTCAATCAGCTGTTTTGGGAGAGTTGGCTGGAATAGAAAGCGTGTTGCATAGCCAAAGTCACGTTTATTGACTTCCGCCTCAATTTTTTGGGCAATATCACCCTCAAATTCATCTTGGAGATTTAATTCCGCATCCCTTGTGATTTTAAAGGAATAGAAATTTAATGATGTATTTCTTATGGCCTCAGGAAAAAATGCTTTAATAATATCATCGATGAGTACAACATATTTATTCCCATTGATCTCACAGGTAAAAAAGCGGCCAATATGATTTGAAGGAATATTTAGAAAGAATACCGCTCCGTTATTGTCGTCTGTAACGACGAAGTAGAGCTGATTGTTGATCGGGAAAAAAGAAGTATTATCAATCGGTATAATTTGAAGGTAAGAGGCAACCGTACTAAAGAAGTATTGGGCTGCGAGGTCATTTATTTCTGTTGGAATAGCTTGATTGTAAATTAAGAATATATTTTCTTGTGCTAATTCCTGAATAATATCAGTTAGAATTAAGCCAAATTTTTCCTGTTGTTTGTTGATGGTTTTTGACGCTTTTTTATACGTGCCAATATCTATGTTCGGAATGAGTTGTCCGGGATTTTGCTTCATTATTTTTTTCCAGGCCATCAGTACAGGCATTCTAACCCGATAAAATTCATCCAGATTGGACGAGAAAATAGCTAGAAACTGAAGTTTTTCCAGTAAAGGTACTTCCCGACGACCAGCTTGGTCAAGTACCCGATCATTGAACGACAGCCAGCTGATGTCTCTGTTGATATAAAGATCTTTCTTCTTCATCCGTATAAATTTGTGGTTATGGCAACATGCTTACAACAACATGAATAAATGATGCTGTCTATGGTAGCTAATGATTGATTTAAAGGCGGCATCTTTTTAAATAAAAAAGAAAGTTTGAACAACATGATGCTGACATATTTCGCGTGTTTAAAGGATCGCAATTAAAATGTCGCATTAAAATATGGTTGCGACGACAAAGGAAACAACCGATATAACAAGCCCAAACATAAAAATTCCATACGCGTAGCGTAGAAGCTTGTATTTCCGTCCTAATACCACACCTTGCGAATAAACGTCCTTGGTGAGCATGCCATATAGAAATTCCGAGTCGACCATTACCTTCTGCATCCCCTCGTTGTAATCGTCGAGTTTCATTTTGTAAAAATTTCCAAAAAAGAGAAGATTGACTGATTTCTGTTCGATTTCCTCTTTTGAGAATTTACCCGATGGAATTTTGGGTATTGTTGATAGGATGGCCATAACCATGGTTGCTACCACGGCCGTAGTTAAGATAATTGTTGGGATAATCAGGTGCTCGTTGGCATCTAGTTTCCGAAATAAGACAGCAATCACGACAGAAAGGATAATCGAATTGACCGTTAACAGGATGTTGGCCTTATTGTCTGCCATGTCGCTTAATCGCTGATTGTTTGAGGACGTAATCCGGAACATTGTTTCAATCCCACGCTCTGGCTTACTGCCTTTCTCTTTTTCCTTCTTGTCTTCCTTCTTGTCTTCCTTTTTGCTTTCTTTATTTTTTGCGATAAATTTCTCCTGTTTTTTCTCGAGTTCTTTTAGATTCATCTCCTTTTTGGCATTAAGCTTTTGTTGCGCATATTCAGTATGGTAATGATGGCTCCTTAATAGTTTGATTGTGCCGGCCCGCCATACGTCTTTATCGATCTCCTTCCCTAGTACTGCTTCAGCTTCGGCTTTCATCAGTTTGTTTCTGTTAACGAAATCCTCGTTCCCAAAATGAAATAGGTCCGCGTCGCAGAGAATTTGCTCCAGCAGGTTTGTTGGATCCTGAGGCATTCTCGTTGCTAAAATACAACCTTTGATTTTTTCCTGTATGGCTTCCGGTATTCCTTTATCCTGGAGAAAATTGAAAGCAATTTCGACACTTATCTTCTCATGACCGATAGCATTGTCAGATTTTACGTAGCCGAGGTCATGAAAGTAGGCGGCACTAATAACAATAAAGTGATCCTCCTCTCCTAGTTTATAGTGCGATGAAATCTCCTCCGCAGCACGTACAACAGAACGTGTGTGTATCGTATTGTGAAAACAATGGCAAACTGAAATATTTTCTGTAATATAAGTTTCAGCATATTCTTCTACCTGTTTTAAAAGCTGAGCATAATCTATCATGGACCAAAAGGATTTTATTTGCAATAAAAGTATTTAATATCTTTAATTTCTTAAAAATAAGGTCTTCTTTTTTGTTATTTATTAACCTAGATCAAATTTACTGAAAAAAGAGTTATTCCAATAGTTGTAAAATTGACTGTTATATAATTAGATGGATTGTTCTTAAAATTATCCAGGGTTTATCCAGTTTTCATTCGGTCCCGAATGCCCCTCTAAACACTATTCAAGCGGGTTGCGAACATAGCGTGACAGGGCTTACTGCGTTCCTGACTCGGACTCAACACGGTTTTAGCACGTATTCACGGTGTAAACCTGCCCCGACCATGGTATGAAGCCGGTGGGGAGGGCAGTCGGAGATTCCCGCAGACCCTGCAGAGCAGCCGGAGCGTTGTCCCCGAGCGGAACCACTTTTCCCTAAATAAGGAAGAGTTAAGTATGCCTTATTCCTTAGGTTAGCTTTTGTTTATATTTAGCTTAGGAATAAGTTAGGGTTTGCTTAGCTATAACCTATACTATACCTAAACAAAACCTAACTAAACCCTAAACTAAACCTAAGTAAACAGGCAGGAAAGTATAGCTGCAAAAGAAGGTATTCAGAGCACTGTGTTCTGCCATCTTTCCGGCCCTGCCGATATCCGCCCGCTCATTTGCTGCGCCTGTGCGCACCGTCTTCGATTGGGCATTGAGCCGAGCGGGCTACAAAGTGATCCCGAGCTTAAGCAGATCGAGCAATACAATGTCCATCCATGTTTCCGCTGCAGAGCCTGTATCAAGTCCCGGTTCCGCGGATGTCCGCGGTACGATCCAATTTTCAGGATCATCCATGTTTCCGCCGCGATGTCCAGGTTAGATCCCGCTTTCCGTCCCCATTCTGCCCCGGAATCCGCCATCCCAGCCCCTTCGATCACCTGTTTTACAAAAAGAATCTCGCACCGTTACAGGCAGTTAAGGGGGAAATGAAATAAATAAGAACAAAAGGCTT
>JBMAAL010000093.1:0-20176 GCA_050281725.1 Sphingobacterium sp.
GATAAATCCAGCTGGTAGGATTGTTCGGGCGACAAGGATTGATTGCCTTTTTCATAACTGAAGTAGTGATAGTTGACGCCATTAGCACCGAGTTCCTGCGCAATAGGAGCCCTGAAACTCTTTCCTACATTGATTTTTGTTTCCAGATCTCCGAATTGACGTGCCGCTCCTAAAGACCAAACTAGGCTATTGAAACGACGACTGAGCGCTGAAGCCCGAACTATTCTTGCCGACTGATTGTCTTCCAGCTGTGATTCGAACCAATCCTGATAAGATGACGTCTGAATATGGCTGTAATCGTAACGCAACGCCCCGTATAGTATCGTTTGGTCCGCGAGCTTGTATTGATCGTAGACGAATAGGCCCATTGCTTTTTGGTTAAATGATGGGATGAGGAAGCTCCAGCCATCGATCCGATTATCCTGATACTCTCCATTTGCACCTAGGGTAAGTCGATGTCTGGCCAGCTCAAATTGGTCTTTTACAGTGATACTATAAACCCGTTTGTCATACAACCTTTCCAAATTGATGGGGACAGTCATATCGTTTGGATAAACGGGTGGCATATAACCATGCGCGGTGTAATTGTTGTATTCTTGCCGGTAGTTTTTCTGGTAACCCAGGTCTACCCAAAGCTTATGCTTATCCAAATCGATAATGTTGCGGTTAATAAGCTTCAGGTGATTGACCGTCTGGCTAGGGAAACCAATGTCACGACTGGATCTATCATAGAATGCCGTGTCTACGCCCCGTGGTTCCAAGCCATGCGCATTGGCAAAGAAGCCAAACTTTGTATGATAATTACTCAGATAGAAAATCGAAGAAAAACGATCCGATAGATATCCACCCCGTAGTTGAAAATGTGTTTCTCGTCCTGCAGTGTTGCGAACATGCCGATCTTTCAGGCGTACCGCATAATTGTAGACATAGACGGTATCTGTGGGTACTCGGTAATCGCCATATTCCAGATGTGTGAATCCGCCTCCAACTACCCAATTCCCCTTTCGGCCCTGGGCTTGTAGCGATCCGCCAAAAGTCGCGTTGTTTGACTTTGTCAATAGGTTAAACAGCCCTTTAAAACCAGTCTCCTGTAGTTCCGCTGGCGGTGCTAACCGAACGACACCGCCAATGGCATCAGAGCCATAGAGAAATGAGCTGGCCCCCTTAAGTACCTCGGCACTTCCCACACTGAATTGATCGATTTCCAGTCCATGATCCAATCCCCACTGCTGGCCTTCATGTTTAATGCCATTTTCTACTGTGGCCACACGATTAAATCCGAGCCCTCTAATCTGCGGTTTAGATTGATTGGCACCTATGCCAATGGCACTAACGCCGGGAAGCCGGCTTAATGTCTGCATCAAACTTCCAGCCTGGTATTTTTGTATAGAGTCGGCAGTCAATAGCTGGATCGATAATGCGCCCTCTGCTGCGCGGTGATAACGTCGCCCACCAACTTTTACTTCATCAAGCTCGATGCTCTTCTCCTGTCCATAACAGGGGAGAAATAGTTGTTGTGCTGCTATAATTGAAAAAATAATATACCTATTCATCTATGTGGATTCGATTCGTAAAGCGTAAGTCGTGCAATCCATATGTATTCCAATTCGTATGTATTGCAATTAAGTTGCAACAAATATAGAGAAAAGATTTTAAAAGCAATACAGTTGCATTATAATAAACGGAATTGACTGTACGATACAGTGGCAAAGTTTTTGTTGCTTTTTGGCGCCTAAAGAGTATAAAAAGCATGTTTTACAAGTAGTACATACGATGATATATGAAGTTAAGTGAAGAATATTCTATTAAAGTTGCCGCATTGCAGTCGGCTGAACATCAATTGACGGTTGACCTTTCGAAACGCATTACGCCCGATATATGGCTTGATGTCCTGATTTATTTTGAGCACAACTTGCAGCAACCCAGTGCGGCTGCACTTTATGATGCATTATTTGAAAAAGGAACTGATTTTGCAGCAAACGTATATCTGAACGAAGAAGATTATACCTTTTTTATTGATAAAATACGGACAATATTGGAGCGCTATGCTGCAATCAATCCTCATGCATGGGTGGAGCTTGGCTTACAGCATATTTTATGCCGCCGACATGTGGTGGATAAAGAAAAAGCTTCCCTTTATTTGAAGAGAGGCATCGAGGCTGGTGTTGAATGGGCAAGACCTCTTTATTTATACTACAATTATTTAGGCATGCTGGCTGCTATCGACCGCGATAACGCCAAGGTCGAACTGGATGAGCTCGCTTTAGGCGGAGATCGCTGGGGAATTGCTTATGCTGCCCATATCGATGTCTGGACCGATAAATACGAAGAAGTCTTTGAACGTATACAGGTGCTCAAGCAGTCTCCGGAGAGGAAACTACTGCGCCATTATTATGAGGCGCTACAATTTTACTATGCGCGTAAAGAGGACAAGGGCAAACGCCTGGAAACCCTGGAAGAGGGTATTGCGATGGCTGAATCTCGTTACTGCAGATTTGTGCTGAATGAAATAAAACGTGCGGAGGCGACTTCCTTAATTGAACAGGAGCTTCTTATACCGGAATATCGAGAGCTGTTTGAATACGGAATGATGGATGCTGCGGTGCAAATAGCACTTATCAAACTTCAGGTATTAGGCAATGAAAATCGGGAAAAACAGGATTTCGAAGAACCGCTGTGGTATCTCCAGAAAGCATATGATTATAATAATAATTATGCAGGCTATCGTCTTGCCTGTCTTTATCTCTATCAGAAGACGCTGCAGGACATCGAAAAGGGATTATCTTTATTGCATCTGCTCGACGAGAAAGATAATTATGTGGAAGCGCAAGTTGAACTTGCTGAAATCCTCCTCGAAGGTCAGTTCCTTCCCAGGAATGAAACATCAGCCTTCCAGCGCTTCAGCGCAATGGCGGAAAAAAACATTCCGTATGCCAAGTTGCGCCTAGGCAATATGATCGAATCTGGCTACGCAAGTTTGGCTCCGGATTACAAAGCTGCCTTTGCTTATTATCAGGATGCCGCAAAAGATAAACTGCCACAAGCTTTATATCAAGTAGGCAGGTTCTTAAAATATGGAATCCATAATGATGCGCCTGATCTGGCAGCTGCATTACCTTACTTCGAAGAGGCGGCAGTATATAATAATGCTACTGCGCTGACTGAAATGGGTTTAGCTGCTGAATTAAAATCCGAACCGGATTATAAATTGGCCTTTGATTATTTCTCGCGTGCGGCAGATCTTGGCTATCCCTATGCCTATTACTTAAAAGGTATTTATTTGGAAAATGATTATCACCAGTCCGGGGCTCCCCAACCGAAAGCAGCTTTTACTGCCTTTGAAACCGGAGCCGGGATGCAGGAGCTAAATAGTATATATGAACTGGCGCGATGTTACCGAGGTGGCATAGGTACGGAGATAAATCTGGACCGGATGATTGCTTTATACCAACAGGCTGCTGAACGAAATCATGTACAGGCTTTGACTGATCTGGGTCTCTGTTATGAGTATGGTTATGGATTGAACCAAGATACATTTAAAGCACAGGAAAATATTAAGAAAGCTGCTGATCTGGGGTTCCCTTATGCAATTTACGTATTGGGACGATACTATTTGACCGGTTTGGTGCAACAGGATGTAGCGCATGGTCTTCAGCTTTTGGAAGAGGCGGCACAAAAAAATGTAGCTGAGGCACTCGTGCTGCTTGGTGACTACTTTTTCTTCGACTATGATCAGCGGGAAGAATATGACAAAGGCTTTGATTACTACACGCGTGCCGAAAAACTTGGCTATCTGACCGAGGGAATTGGCATGTGTTATGAGTTTGGTATCGGCGTGGAGGCACAGCCGACAAAAGCATTTGGATATTATACACAAGCTGCGGAGCGAGGAAATCAGCAGGCGAGCTACCGATTGGCCCGTTGTTATTATTTTGGGATAGGTACCGAGATCGATAAAGCAGCTGCCTATGGGTATTTTATGGAAGTGGCGCAGCAAGGGAATGTGTATGCCGCTTACTTTGTTGCGGTGCAACTGCTGGAAGGAGATGGCATATCAATGGACCTTCAAGACGGTGTCGAATGGCTTATGAAGGCCGCCGAAGCCGATCATGCTGAAGCACAATATAAACTGGCCAACTGTTATCTCATGGGGGATGGGGTAGAAGAAAATGAAGATCTTGCCCTGGAGTGGTTTGAACGGGCGGCAGACAATGGACATGAAGATGCTATTCGATTGACAAAGAAAACGAGAAAGTAAGAAAAACATGCAAGAAGAAAAATCCTATTCCTTTCAGGTCAATCTGAAAGGAATGATCGCACTGCTCTCAGAGCACCTTTATAGCGATCCCAATACATTCATTCGGGAACTGCTTCAAAATGGCGTGGATGCAATTACAGCATTGAAACACTTGGATGAACAGCATCAGGGAAAAATAACAATTGAGCTGCCAAGCACTGAACAACCGAAGTTTCTGTTCAGCGATAATGGAATAGGCTTAAAGGAGGCGGATATTCATCAATTTTTGTCGGTTATCGGGGAGAGTTCAAAGAGTAAGGACATCAAGGATGCTCAGGACTTTATCGGTAAGTTTGGTATTGGACTGCTTTCTTGTTTTGTGGTCAGCGATGAAATAATTGTTGAAACAAAATCCGCTCTTGAACAATTGCCTCTACGTTGGACGGCTAGAGCTGAAGGGGACTATAAAATCGAGCGTCTGACAGAAGATATTCCTGTCGGAACACGGGTTATCCTAAGCCCTAAAAAGCAATTCAACTATATTTTTGAAGGGGATTATTTTGAGAAAAAAATCAAGTTTTACGGAGATGCGCTGCGAGAAACCATTTCTATTGTGGTAGGAGGTGCCGAAAAGGTCATCCATAAAGAAGAACCCAAATGGCTTGCTCCATCGGTTTCGAAGACGGAATTGCTTGCTATAGGCAAAGAACTCTTTCATGTCAACTTTTTGGATGCAATACCATTTGAAACGACGGCGGGTAAGGCAAAGGGTGTGTTGTATATTTTACCTTTCCGTACCCAGTTTAGCAGTAAGCAGCGTCACCGAATCTACTTGAAGCGCATGTTTCTTGCCGAAGAAGATCAGTCTATTTTGCCAAATTGGGCCTTTTTTGTCCGGATGCTTGTCAATACAGAGGAACTTAGTGCTACTGCCTCACGGGAGTCTTTGATGAAAAATGATCTATTGCGGCAGGCGCGAAAAGAAATTGCAGCTGTGCTGAAAACGTACCTGCAACAAGTGAAGAAGATTGACTTCGATATTTATATACGCATTATCCAGACACATTATCTCCATTTAAAAGCTTTTGCGCTCGAAGATCCAGACTTCCTGGCTATTTTTTTAGCTGATATCCCGTTTGAAACCAATCGCGGACAGCGGAGTTTCCAAAATATCATAGATCAGCAACAGCAGCTCTATTATTGTGCTGATTTTGAGGATTTCAAACAGATTGACCGTATGGCCGATACACAGGGAATGATTCTTGTGAATGCTTCTTATACCTTTGATACGGAGTTGCTCCGCAAGATCAAACAACGATACCCCGACTATAAGATAACAGAGATGTCGCCAAATCAGCTCCTGGAAACATTTCAGCCGATTCATGAGGATGAGCAAAATCAATATGTTTCTTTTCAGAAAGAAGTGCAGCGCATTTTGGACGATTACAGCTGCATCTTGGAAATTAGGCGGTTTAAACCGATTGATACACCGGCTATTTTTACAAAAATGGATCAAAACAGTGTAGAGAGTACGATTAACCAATTAAAGGAAAATGCAAATCCTTTTGCGCAGGTGCTCAAGACATCCAGACCGAATAAGATCCAGAATACCTTATGTTTAAATGCTGATAATCCGCTGATTAGCACCCTAATGGATATTAAAGATGCTTACATGCTCCGTTCGGTCATGGAAGTACTTTACGTGCAGGCACTCATTTTGGGCAAGTACCCCGTCCAGGAACGGGAAATGAAGGTCATGAACGAGGCCCTGAAGAGCCTCATTGTAATGGGGCTGGATAATTTTGTGAATCTTTAATGCGGTGGAGGGATTTCTACACTACGTCAGGATTTCCCTTTGCCTTTTAGAGAACTTATTTAAAAAGGAAATATTTCATTAAAAGAAGAGAATAAGAAGATGTATACACTTAAAATTCAGAAACTGCGCAATCAGGTTGCACGCGTAGACAATACCTTGGAGAAGGTTAATCTATTGACACAGGCTATTCGGATTGCAGATGAAAACCAAGATATTGAATGGGGATATGACCTTCGTTTAGATTTAATCAGTGAAGAGATAGACCTCGCTTTTTCAACCGAGTCTTTACCAGCATTTGCATGGATATTACAGGCTTACGATGAAAATCCGGAACTCTTTAATGAAGAAGATTTCTTATGGCAGTACAAATGGATGATGTCCGAATTATACGATAATCCTGCTGTCAGCCGTGAGCAGATTGAAGCAGCTTTGGGCGACTTTGAAAAACGCTTGAATCGTAATGGTTATGGAAAGCGTGCCATACACAATGAGGAGTTAAGTGATGCCCTTGCGCAAAAAGATATAGCCGCTGTCGAGCGCGCATTGAAGAACGTAAATGCTGTGCAAAGAGATGATATGAGCGACTGTGAAGCCTGTGAAATGGATGCCGAAGTATCAGCAACACTATTACAGTATGGATATACTCCTGCAGCCGAGAAAGCCTTGCCCTTAATTGAAGGCCAGTTTACCTGTTCACATGTCCCTTTGCGTACGGCCGTGAACCTGGCTTATGAAGGTCTTAAGCAAGGTGATACCGAACAAGCGGATAAAATGGCGCAGCTGGCAGAAAAGGAGGTTTTTAAGAAAGAAAAGGATTCCGCAATTTTGATCTCGGCGATTAAACTAGCAACCTATTTTTCCTATACCGATAGTGGTAAAGCAAAGGAATGGATCGAACGTTTTTTACCTTGGGCCGATGGTCCCGAAAATAGATCCATGTTTCAATTGGCCTGCTACATCGCTGAAGCCATGAAGAACTTTGGTCCCGACGAACCTTTTATACTTGAGCTCGGCAATCAGCATAATCTTTTTCAAGGGAGAAATACCTACACCGCAAGCGAACTGGCGAACCATTATGGGAAACTAGCCGATCAACTTGCGGACCGTTTTGATCAACGCAATGGCAATCACAACTTTCGAAATCAGTTAATGTCCCTTTAGCTTGAATGGCCCCGGAAATCCCTGATTTCCGTGATGAAATCCCGATGTTTTGAAGTCTATCTTTGTGTAAATGAGCATTTAATGCTGAAATATAAAGAAAAAATAGATCAACTATGATTAAACAAATTATTACAGGCATGGTGACCGTAGCGGTATTGACTATGTCAAGTTGTAGTTCGGGAGAAAAAGATCCTGCAGCATACAACAATTCGATCATTACTGTTATCAACAGTAGTGAAACACATGTGACGGAGATGAATGCTGCAATGAATGGTTCCGATTATACGAAAGCCGAACAGGTCCGTGCAGCTGTTGTTGCTTGAGAAACATGGGATCCTAAAATCTTTGCGCAGTATTGTAGGACAGCATCTAGCAAAACAAAATGCTAACAAACGTTAAAACTCGTTAGGCTGAACTTGAATTTCATATTTTTATGTAGTTTTACGTAAAGCTTGGAGGAGAGTGCCAGGTATAAGTGAATACAGTCAAAAGAGTTTATGCGATCAAAAGCTATTGACAAATACAGATTTCAATGAAAGCCATATCAATTTTAACTGCTGTGATTTTGTCTTCCTGCGCCAGTATACTAATGACAGCCAGCGCCCAGGAAACCGCAAAAAAATTAGATTATGTGGTGCTTATGAATGCAGATACCCTTTATGGAAAAATCTCCTCCATCAAGGATCACAAACTCAAATTTGAAAATCAACAGAAAGAGAAGCTAACTTTTACCCCAGACCAGGTATTTCGTGCTTACTGGGAATCAAAAAGAAAAGTCTATGCCCCCTCTTATGTCGAAAATGGCTTGGAACCTGTTCAGGGAACTTCTCCACAAGTATTTCAAATAGGTCGATATTATACGGAGGAGCCAACTTTTGCTGAAGTGTTGGTTGATGGAGAAATAATGGTTTATTATGTGTCTAATTTGAATCTCGGTGGTGGCGGCGGAATGATGTTTGGTACAGGCGGTGGTGGTACGATGTTATCCATTGGAGTCAGTAAGTCTAAATATGCCTATGCATTAAAAAAGTCAACCGGTGAGGTGATTGAAATAAATAGCAATACGAATGGACTTTTTAGCAATAGCAAAAAGAACCGGACAATTGCTTTGGGGCGTTTGATCAATGACGAACCGGAGCTATTTGCTGAGTTTGAAAATGAAAAGAAGTATGATTATGATCTTTTTATAAAGTATGTTATGCGCTACAATGAGCTTCAACTTTCAAAAACCTCTTCCGAGGAGAGAAAGAAACTTATTATTTATTGATATTTTTTTTAATTACTGATTCTGCAATTAAACGAATTTATGATACTTACCATCTTTATTGTATTAACTATAATCGCAGCCTACGGCTTTTGGTTGCTATTTGAAAAGGCAGGCCGCAAAGGCTGGGAGGGAGTTGTGCCCGTCTATAGTCAGTGGATCCAATCACGTATCCTGGGCAAAAAGACCTGGCAGCTGATCCTTTTGCTGGTTCCGATCGTCAATATTTTTGTCTTCTATAATCTCTATCTCGATTTTATTCATTGTTTTGGTAAAAGAAGATTTTGGGAAAACTGCGCCGCAGTATTATTCCCTTTCATCGTTCTGCCACTTTGGGGCAAGGATAAAAATGTGCAATTTCTAAATGGGCTATACGCCAAAAATCTGAAAGCAGCGCATGCCGAAGGTCGCGTGACGACAAAGGAAGCTGAGTTGGAAATCGCACATCAATCTTATATGGATTATAAGAGGAAATATCCCTATAAAAAATCAATGGTGCGTGAATGGGCCGACGCGATTGTGTTTGCAACTGTCGCTGCAACGCTAATTCGGGGATTTCTATTGGAAGCATTTATGATTCCATCGGGTTCCATGCAGCAGTCTCTACTCATTGGCGATTATCTTTTTGTGAGTAAACTAAATTATGGTCCCCGCATCCCCAATACACCAATAGCCTTTCCTTTTGCACACCATACGATGCCATTAATAGGGGGGAAAGCATTTTTTGAACTTATTGAACTGCCTTACAAACGATTACCCGGATTTCAAGAGATCAAGCGTAATGATGTAATCGTTTTTAATGCACCTGCCGGTGATACCGTTGCTGTGGAAAATCAGGACTTGCCCTATTATGATTTGGTGCGTAGCATGGGTCGTGAAGCCGTACACCAACAATTTACGATTCAGACCCGCCCAGTAGATAAACGTGAACATTTGATTAAGCGCTGTGTGGGAATGCCGGGAGATAAAATCGGTATGAAAGAAGGGGTATTGTTTGTGAACGACAAACCAGGTTTTGTCGCCCCGGAAAGTCAGATGGATTATACCGTGTTCACCGATGAGACTGGTCTGGACGAACAGCGCTTGAAAGATATGGGAATAGAAGTCTCTCCCATCCAGCCCGGCGCTTATCTCATCTTTTTAACCCAAGAACAGGCGGCAATGGTGAAATCCTGGTCCAATGTCAAATCCATGCAAATGAACTTGGAAAAACCGGGAGTTGCCCAGGCAAATACCTTTCCAAACGATCCACAATACAAATGGAACTACGATAATTTTGGCCCCTTTGTCATTCCTAAGAAAGGCATGACTATTCCACTGAATGCTCAGACCTTTCCATTCTACGAACGAGCTATCCGGGTGTATGAAAATAACCAGTTGGAAAAGAAATCGGATGGGATTTATATCAATGGAAACCGAACAGATTCCTACACCTTTAAAATGGATTATTATTGGATGATGGGAGATAATAGACACAATTCGCTCGATGCCAGGGACTGGGGATTTGTTCCGGAAGATCATATTGTCGGAAAAGCATTGTTTACCTGGATGAGCTGGAATGCAGATGGTAATGGACTTTCCAAAATACGGTGGAATAGAATTTTTAAAGGTATCCATTAACAAAGCCGCGTTTTGTTAATCAACTTATTATTTCAAAAATAGCGCTTACGATAGTATAGCGCTATTTTTAGTTTAAAGAAGTCCTTTGTCTTCTTTTGTGGATGCTTCTTTGATAACGAAATGGCCTAAACGGAAGATAAAAACCTAATTTAACCTCTTAGCCAATAGACTTGCTGTTTTATATTAGTTGGATTAATTAATTCATCGAAAAGTTCGTAGATGTTTTGATTTGTATTGATTAATTTTTAAAAAGAATGAGTATTTAAAGCAATCGCTAATATTAACTAATAGGATATATTAGCGTCACTTAAAATTGTGTGCTGTTTGGTAATATTTGTGAAGCATTTTTACAGCGTTGATCTTGCGATGACGTTTAAATAGCTCCTATCAAACTGTTTGATACAAATTCAGCTTTTTGTAAAATTTACTCAAACGATTGCGTAAAAGTAGCGCAATCGTTTGACTGTATTATTTAGAAACTTAATATTCTAATAGTTATTTATTTGTATTTGCTTTTTTGTGCCGTCAAGATTTTTGATCTACCTTCACTCCACTAACACTAAATTAATATGAAGAGAATTCTACCGATTATTATTCTCGTGGTGATGTCCTATTTTCATGTTTTCGGTCAAACAATTCCTGTGGAAGGGACTGTTCGAGATGCAAATGGGCAGCCGTTGGCGGGCATGACCGTCACAGAGCGAGGAACAACGAATCAAGCGTCTACAAATCAGCAAGGTTCGTTCACTTTGGCTGTAAAAAGCCTTCCCGTAACATTGGTTTTTTCTGGTGTCGGCTTTAAAAGGCAGGAGGTCCATGTGACAACAAAACAGGCTCCAGCTGTGACCCTTCAAAGCGATGCTTCGTCTTTGGATGAGGTCGTAGTCGTGGGATACCAGAGGCAATCCGTTAAGAAAACCACCAGTGCGGTTCAAGTTATTTCTGGAAAAACCATTCAGGATCTTCCTGCACCGAGTTTCGAGAGTTTGTTGCAAGGAAGGGTCGCGGGGGTCAATATCCAAAACTTTACTGGGGAGCCGGGTGCCCGGAATACGTTTACTATTCGTGGTAATACGACTATATCTCCAGATCTAAACTCGGAAGTCGATTTGGCTAATACGATGAGCTCCCCGTTGTACATTATTGACGGAATGCCTTTGTCTATTACCGACTTAGCCAACTCTACGGCTACTGGGACAAATTATATCGCCGGCATCAATATCAACGATATCGAAAGTATTGTTGTCCAGAAGGATGCATCTGCGACTGCGGTTTGGGGTTCGCGAGGTGCAAATGGTGTCATTGTAATTAAAACTAAGACCGGAAATGTGGGTAAGCCACAGGTGCGTGTTTCCTATTATAAAGGGGTAACAGAAAGACCGCAGTTGCAACGGACCTTGGGAGGAGCGGCGGAAAGAAGGGCCAAGATGGGGATAATTTCACAGTATGCTAATTGGGCACAAATGGGAGGCATTACACAGCCACTGACCGATAGTTTAAATAGCAGCTATAATAATGCAACAGATTGGCAAGACCTATTCTATACAACTGGAAATATTGATAATGCGGATGCAAGTATTTCTGGGGGTAATGACGGGGTAAACTATCGTTTGTCTGGAGGGTACTATAATGAAGATGGTGTCGTTCGGAATACAGGTTTCAAACGTTATTCTTTACGTGGAAATTTCGGTTTTAAATTGGCCCCAATTATTCGTTCAGATTTTATGTTTTCAACGGCACGTATCAATAGGAAACGCGGTCTTGGACGTGGAATTGATGAGGTAGTACCAGTCAATCAAGGGCAAATGCCGTCTTCTTTCGTTGGATTGGCCAAAGAAGACTATGATTTCTATTATGGTCAATATGATAAGTTGAAAGACGATAACCAAACAGACAATATCAATCTCTTTTCAAAAACTTATGTGGATATTATCAAAGGGTTGCAATATTCATTGGAGGCTTCTGCCCAAATTAACCTTGATTCTCGGGATCAATTTCAACCTAAAGAGCTGAATAACGGAGTTTCTTTTGCAGAGTCTAATAATAGAAATGCCTACACTTACAATCTTGCGAATGTGTTGAATTATGCTCGTACATTTCAAGATAAACATAGTATAGCGGTTACAGCAATGCAGTCTTTCCAATATGACAAACAAAAGTCTGCCTATTTATTGGGTTACAATATTCCAACGGATGATATTAAGGTGATTCAGGGGGTGGCTGCTAGGGACCTTCGTGGTAGTACAGATTTTAAAGAAGCTGGTTTGTTATCTTACATGGGCCAGTTTTCATATGATTATAAATCAAAGTATATTTTTAATGCTTCTTGGCGTGCAGATGCTTCTTCACGTTTCGGAAAGGATACCAAATGGGGGTATTTCCCAGCGCTCTCTGGAGCTTGGGTCGTATCAGATGAAGCTTTTATGAGTAAATTCAAGTGGGTGGATTTGTTTAAATTACGTGGAAGCTGGGGGAAATCAGGTGTATTGCCATCCGATTTCTACGCACCTTACAACGTATGGGAGCTTTCTTCCAACGCTTATGATGGAACGACCTTTGCTGTTCCTTCCTTTAAAAAGCCATTGACATTGACCAATTTAACCTGGAACAAATCCGAACAGACAAATATTGGTTTTGATTTGTTCACATTCAATAACAGATTGAATATTACTTTTGATACCTATCGGAAAATTACAAAAGATCCGATTATGTCATTCCCATTCCCGTATTATACAGGATACACTAATCTTTCCTATAACGTTCCTATGACGATTTATAATGAAGGATTTGACTTGACGATCGCGACACGAAATTTATCCAAGACGAGTGCTTTGCAATGGAATACCAATTTAAATGTTACCTATAACAGAAATAGAATTGGATCATTGCCTTATGGTAACCGTAGTTTTTATGCTGATTCCAGAGGTTGGAATGAGCAGCTATTGTATCGCGTGGGTAGTCCAATTTACCAGTGGGCCCAAATGATTTATCAAGGAGTTTATAGTCATCAAGGTCAAATTCCTGGAAATCCAATTACTGGAAGACCGTTAACCTATTTTAAGGGAAATAATCCTGTAAAACCAGGTTATCCAAATTGGCTAGATGTGAATAACGATTGGGATGTTTGGAGTGATGAAGATAAGGGAGCTGCAGATGGTGATTTGGTTCCAACAGGTAATCCTAACCCTAAATTTACTGGCGGTCTGTATAACGAGTTTACCTATAAAAACTTTTCTTTCAGTATTCTAAATACATTTACCATTGGTCGTGATATTATCAATACATTGAAAAGTAATCAATTCAATTCAATCGGTTCTAATATTTATAATTTCACAAATAATCGTTTGCCGGATTTGGAAGGGGTAGATTATTGGACGCCAGAAAAAGCCAAAGATCCAAATTATCAAGCTGGCTTTCCATCAATTGCGCCATTTGGTGGCTATTTCTATCAATTTCTACCATTTAGCACCATGTTTAATGAAAATGGAAGCTATTTCAAAATTAAGACTATTACACTTGGATATCTTGTTCCAAGAGCAATCGTTGATCGCTTAAAAATTGGAGCGCGATTGATCCGTTTTTACGCAATGCTTGATAATGTTCATACCTTTCAGAAATCACATGTGCCTGATGCAGAGTTGGTTTCTCCTCAAGGGGAATACAGTGGCGGTGCTTATCCTTTGCCAAAGAAATATACAATTGGTCTAGAAGTTAATTTTTAATAGGAAAGAAGATGAAATTAAAAACAATTGGAAAATATATCGGGATAGCAAGTATTGTGATGCTTGGAACATCCTGTTCGAAATATCTTAATTTAGAACCCCAAAATAGCACATACGATGATGTTTTTTGGAAAGACGGAAGTAATGTCGACCGCGCAAAGCTGGGAACATACTCACTCCTTCGTGATGCGCTTCGTGATAGTCGGTCGTTTTTCATTTTTGGAGATTTGGCGGCAGGAAATTTTCAGGTTGGGGGTGATTACTGGAATTATACCAGCCTGATTAAATCGGGAGGGTTTAAGTTTAGTTATGCGCCTTATTTGGAAGGATCATTGTGGAATTGGACTCGCTTTTATAAAATAATTAACCAATGTAATCTGATTGTCGAGCATACAGGAGCAATGGACAGTAGTCTGTTTGAAGGAGGTGAGGATGAAAAAACACAGGCGATTGCAGAAGCCCGTTTTTTGCGAGCCTACACTTTCTTCTATATGCAACGAGTTTGGGGGGATGTATTATTGACCAAAAATGTCTTTACAGATCCGCAGAATATTCCTGATATGGCGCGAAGCCCTGAAAAGGAGACATTGGATTTTTGTACGGAAGATCTACAATATGCAGTCGATAATCTTGGTGAAGGGATTACCAAAAGATTTGCCTCCAAAGCAGCTGCACAGGCTCTATTAGCGCATGTTTACGCTTGGCGTCATGATTATGTAAATGCTGAAAAAATGGCTACAGCAGTGATTCAGGGTGATTTTGATCTGGTTGATATCAAAGATTATAAGAGTATTTGGGCTGGAGATTCAGAAGAAACTATTTTTGAACTTCCAATGATCTATTCGGAAAGTGGCAACGAATTTAGCAAAGATTTCTTTAATTCCTTTCTTGCTGACCCAACAATAAAAAGTAAAAGCTTGTCTTCAGCATGGCCAATAGATGTCGATCTGTTGAATGAGTCCTTTAAAGTAGAAGATCCAACTTCTACCGATAAAAGGCCTGCGGCAGTTTTTAGAAAAGTGTCTGCTAATGTGTGGTTGTTGCAAAAATATGATGTTGTGAAGTATTATAATAATAATACTTCCGATTATGCGGTGAGTAATAATTTGGTTCTCTTACGCTTAGCTGATATTTATCTTTTACGTGCTGAATCCTATGCGAAGACTGGACGGGAGAATTTGGCGTTGGGAGATCTTAATAAGATTAGAAAACGGGCCGGACTTGCGGATATCAGTTTGAGTGGAGAAAAGTTGTTTGAAGAGATTTTCAATGAGCGTCGCCGTGAATTAATTGGTGAAGGGGCTACGCAATTTGACTTAATTCGTACAGGGCTTTTAGGTAAGTTGAGTGAATATTCGGGTTACTACACAGCAGACCGTATAGCTAACCAAGGGTATTATTGGCCGCTAAATATGCGTGATCTGTTGCCACAAAATGAGAAATTAACGCAAAACTCATGGTGGAAAAATCATTAATGAACAACATAATGAAAAGACTTATATATACAATATTAACGGTAGTCGTCCTGGGGACGATGATGTATTCCTGTAAAAAGGATGGATATTTTGTTGGTGGGGATTTGCATAATCCTAAAATAAATATGACTACGTACGACTGGCTAAAAAGTAATAGAGACGGTGTGTTCGATACGGTGATCATGTTGATAGATAAAGCTGGAGTAAAAGATAAAATTAACAAACAAGGTATTACCTTTTTTGCTCCTACAGATTATGATATTTACAATTATGTTCAAGCGAGATCTATTGCGATGCAACGTATTGATCCAGAAAAGAAATGGACTGTTGATTCTATGATTAAATATGAATTGCCGCGTTTTGCAGATTCTATTGATATGTATATTGTGAATCAAACATTGCAAAATGATTTGTTGACTGAAAGTGGTACAAAATATAAAAATGCAAAAGGTAAGGATGTGGTGGTTTCATATGAACCAACAGACGACCCTAATTTGGGGTATAATGAAGCTTCGTCGGTAAGACCTCGAATAGTATACTTCTCCTATTTATTTCAAGCGCTAGGTAACAACGTGCCAGCTTCAGACATAGCACTCCCTGTTGGGGTTAGGACACGTGTACAAACCTCAAATGCACAAACGACAACGGGTGTTGTTCATGTATTGAATAACAGCCATATCTTATTCTTTTATCGATAATAGTTATGAAAAAGATACTATATTTTTTAACGATTGGAAGCCTGGGAACAATTTTAGGCTGTAAAAAAATTCCCGATGGCAATTTAAGTGACATTATCCGTTATGAGCAACAGCCGATGGAAATAAAGCAGGGTAGACCAGTTGTGACAGATGCAATTAATCCAGCAGGTTCTACCAAGCCGATTACAATTAAATTGGTCAAGATTTATAAAAGTGAAACTGGCGAAGATGTGACTAGTCTTTTTCTGACAAAATACCAGCAGCGAGTTTGGAAAAAACCATATGATCCTAAAACGGATACTACACAGGCTTTGATTGATGCAAAGCAGGTGGACTCTATGGTTTATCCGATCACCTTAAATTCCGTTTCTGGGCAATTGGAAGCAAATTACAATACGGTTCATCTTCCTCTCGGATTGTACAAGTTCGATGTGGATGTTAGTAATGTTGCTGGCACAAAGCCTTTTCCTGGAATAGCTGAATTTAAAATTGTTCCTGCGTTGGCCTTTGAAGTTCCGGCAGTGCGTTCTACCGCCGCTATTATGGTGGGTGATGAAACAAAATCAAAATCTATTCCCAGCAGTGCTGACCATATTAAGGTAACGCAATTATCAAAACAGGGGAATAAAATTACTGTTCGCTTTCTAGATAAAAATGGCGCAATATTTAATCCGAAAAAAGGTGAAATCGTACGTCGACCGCAAAGTGGAACAGCGGGTGGTTACTTGCAAACCATGCAGGATTATGCCGTTGGTACCGTATTGTATGATGACCGTATTGAATTTACATATGGAGTAGTGCCATTCCCTTTGGTTTCCTTAGGGAATGGGTTCAATTATTATTATCGTATTCCAACCAAGTTTGTGCATTTTGACGATGCGCTGGGAATTCTAGATAATACATATACCTGTAACGCACGCTTCTCTTTTCAAACATTTGAAAGCGGGAATTTTCAAATTGACGTGATTGTGCCGCAAGTCACGAGAAGAGTTTATAACTAATTTTTTAAGTGAAAAAGGATTGAATACCAAAGTATCCAATCCTTTTTTGTTCCATATTTAGTTATGGCTTTGGACATGTTGATCATACTAAGCCGTAATCTAATTATAGTAATTATGAGAAAGAAACTAATCGTATTATTTGGGCTGGGGCTTCTGGCGAGCGCCCATCTAAAGGCTCAAACCGCTCAGGATTTCAAACAAACCTATGCCGATCTTTCTGTATTCGAAGATCCTTTGGCGTTAACACTAAAAAAGGGAATTAAGAAAAAACAGCTCAATCAGATTGCTGATACAACACTACGTCGGGTCGCGCAGTCCATACTTGATGGCAACTATAATAAAGAGTATAAATATGCAACCTATTATGCCTTGTTGAATCCGGCAACTTTAGGGCATCAATTAAGTATTGGGGATGGTTATAGTAAATATGAAAATATGACCGGTGTGTATCTTCCCAAAGGGAAACATATTGTTATCGTGGACGGCATTGCAGCTGGTAAAGAGGTAAACCTTGTTGTGCCCAATTGGTTGCGAAAAGCTCCCAATCCGCAGGAGCCTACAAAGGATCCAAAAGGTTGGGGACTGGAAAAACAGGAGTTTAGATTACAGAATGGCGTGAATATTATCCAGCTCGATGATTACGGGAGTTTAGCTTATATCGATTATTTCTCAGAGGAGCCTGAAAAGGAAAACCCGATTACAGTTCATTTTCCGACAGGACAGGTAAACGGTTACTTTGATCTTAAAAAACAGGGAAATAAGGAGTGGAATAGTCTGATCGACCATGCTGTATTCCCCATTATGGATGCAAAAGGTGAGCATATTCAGACGGCTTATCCAATAGAGGCATTGAAGCAGTATGCTTATGGAAAAGGCGTCGAGCTAATTCGTAATTACGATTCACTGGTGTATAGACAACATCGCTTAATGGGATTGGAGAAGTATAATAAAGTACCGAAGAATCGTATTCTCGCGCGGGTGAACTATAATTATTACATGTTTCGTGATGGTGATGGGGTTGCCTATATGGGCGATAAAGTTGGTTACGCGATGAAGATGGTGGTAACGCCGGAATCGGTGATTAAAGGGGATCCTTGCTGGGGTTTCAGTCATGAGGTGGGCCACGTACACCAGACACGTCCAATGTTTAATTGGGGTGGTTTGGGTGAGGTGAGCAACAACCTGTTCTCCTTATATGTAACACGTTCGTTTGGTAATAAAACTCGGGTTTCAGAGCAGAACAATTTTGAGAAAGCGAAGACCAATATTATTGAAAAACGAATTTCTTATTTGTCCGATCCGGATGTATTCGATCGTTTGATTCCTTTTTGGCAGTTACAGCTCTATTTTGAGGGTGAGGGTAAACGCCCCGATTTTTATGCCGATCTATTTGAGGCTTTCCGTCAGCAGAATATGAGTAAACCAAGAAGACAGCGTTCAGATTGGAGTTCAGATCGCATGATGGGGGAGCGTAATCCTGCCGTTCATCAGCTGAATTTTGTTAAAACCGCCTGCGAAGTGGCCAAATTGGATTTGACGGATTTCTTTGATAAATATGGATTCTTTTTCGTTGGTACCTTGGAGTACGACGACTATGGAAAGTATACCTATACCATGACGCAGGAAATGGTTGACGCCTGTCGTCTGGCAATTAAAAACATGAACCTACCCAAGCCTAAGGCTGATCTTACAGCATTAAGAGATTAGAATAGGTAAACTGGCGCAAATGAAGCTCCGAATCGCAGTGAATGATTCGGAGCTTTTGTGTTTAGTGGGTATAGCTTGTGGATCTCGTTATTGTCTTGACGTTTTAAAAACTGAATGAACTTCCTGTAAGAAATCATTTCTATCCTCTTTTAAATTGAATAAGATGTTTTTAGCTGTGATTCAATTATACTTGATACCTGACTTATAACAGGACATAATAATAGGATATGAACTTTTAGGGGAGCGGCGAGTTCTAAGCGTGTATTTATCCGCTGCTGCCCTAGCATTCTTTTGTGCCTTTATAGCGTGTTTTTCCGAGTTGTTTACCTGTTACAGCGTTGTTGCGGAGTTTTTCGGCTGCGGTTCGGGTCGGTGTTGGCCCCTTTTCGGGGCATCCAGGGGACATGGTCACGTTCGGAACGCCATTTGTCTGCGTTGGCAGCGTGGTTGGCGCAGGGTTAGAGTCGGAGACAACACGGACTCACCACGGACTCACCATGGTCACGGTGTAAACCTGCCCCGACCATGGGGCGAAGTAGGGGGAAGGAGAGCCGGGAGGTTCCCGCAGACCCTGCAGAGCAGCCGGAGCGTTGTCCCCGAGCGGAACCACTTTTCCCTAAATAAAGAAGAGTTGAGTATGCCTTATCCCTTAGGTTAGCTTTTGTTGATATTTAGTTTAGGAATAAGTTAGGGTTTGCTTAGCTATAACCTATACTATACCTAAACTAAACCCTAAACTAACCCTAAGTAAACAGGTAAGAAAATATAGCTGCAAAAGAAGGTATTCCAGAGCACTGTGTTCTGCCATCTTTTGGCCCTACTGATATCCGTCCGTCCCCTGTTATATCCTGCGTTGCGGTTTCTTTTCGATGTGATCTTTCCGACGGCACAATTTTCCGGCCTTATCAATATCCACCCGTCCATCGGCTATGGCTGACTCGCCCTCTGTCGGCTGCGCCTGTGCGCACCGTCTTCAATTAGGCATTGAGCCGGGAGGACTACAAAGTGATCCCTGAGCTTAAGGCAAAAGCAGATCGAACAATATAATGTCCGTCCATGTTTCCCCTGCAGAGCCTGCACCAAGTCCCGGTTCCCGGCGATGTCCAGGTTAGATCCCGCTTTCCGTCCCCATTCTGCCCCGGAACCAGCTGTCCCGGCCCTGTGACCACCTGTTTTACAAAAAGAATCTCGCACCGTTACAGGCAGTTAAGGGGGAAATGAAATAAATAAGAACAAAAGGCTTGGAAGTTTGTTAACAATCTCCCTATCTTTGCACCACTCCGCAAGGGAGGGACGGTTACTTCGCAGGAAGGAACCCTGAAAAAAAGAAGGGTTTAAGAGAGTTTGGCAGGATTTAAAATCCCGCTGAGTTTATTTTAAACGCGGAAATCGGAAAATGCGAAAAGAAAAAAAACTTCAGAAAGTTTTTGGAAGTTCAAAAAAGATTTCTACCTTTGCAGTCCCAACGGAAACGG
>JBMAAL010000094.1:0-20082 GCA_050281725.1 Sphingobacterium sp.
AACTTATCCCCACCATGATGATCACGGATAATATCAGTTGAAAAATATAAATTTCATACAATGGAAAATGTAGATCTTCCAAAGAATGTATACCATCAAAAGATTTTAATAAAAAGAAATGAACGGCAAAAATCAAAACCGCAACAAAAAATAAAATAAGGGTCTGCTTTATATATACTATCATCTATCGTTTAATCGATTCACTTGTCTAATGACCTGATATAGAGAAATTCCAATCCCGCCAAGGGTACAGATCTTCATCCATAGTTGGTTCTCCGCATGAAACTTACCGTCCAGCCAATCCCCTAATAAATAAAATACGTAAATGGTAAAAACCATCTGGGTTGAAATAGTCGTCAGCACAAGCCACTTGTTAGGATCTTTCTTGTCTTCCATAAGCAATCTTAAGGTTATCAATGGGCTTTCAACAAACTATATCACACAATTTGTTACAAATATACGCTATAAATTTTTATTGCCTACAATCCCAAAACTTTTTGTCCAATTTTAATATCCGGATAATCAATATCCACGCCCAAAAGCATCTTAAGTTCCGAAGAGGATTTATCTGGATTTGCACGAATAACACCAAGAATACGATCCAACTTTTCTTGCTCGATCAACTCTGTTGCTTCCACTTCCGTACCTACAAAGTTAATTAAATGTCCATATATCGTACCAGCGACCATACCGCGCTTAACCGCTATATCAGCAATGCTCATACCATCCTTAAACATTTCTAAGGAAATCTCCTTTGTATCCAACTTCTTCGGTCCTTCTTCATCTGCACTTTGCGCAGCTAATTCATCTTTTTCTTTGGTCTTCACACTGGCAGCAACATCGAGCATCGCTGTTTGAAAATCTTCCCGTTTTGAAAGCGTTTCAGCAATAAGCAGACAATGTTGCAACTGCTCGCGTTTTCGCTTGTAATCAAGCAATAGTGCTTTTAACTCGTCAATATATTTCTTCGTACGTTTTCGTATCTGGTACTCCTCAATATGTTTGGTTAAAGCCTCAATCAGATCTACATCCATTTTCGGCAAAAACCAATTGACCGCAGCAGTAGAACGTTCACAGATTACGTCATAATCGATCGCGTTTTTATCCCGCAACAAATCATATAGTACAACAATAAACTTATGTGCAACTTTCTCTTGGGTCTGAAGGTGCTTGACCAATTGTTGGAAAAATAAAACGGCTTGCTCCTTTCCATCAATATTACGCTCTTCAAGTGATTTCAGTAACTCCGAAGTCTCGGCCAATAGTCCGTCCCAACGGAAACCATGCATTAAAATCTGACCAAGATAATTCCGTTGGCATTGCTCCAAAATCTCGTTGACGTCAGCCTGCCCCTGGGCACGCTGCGCAAATTCGACAACCTGGTAATCGGTACGGATGGCATAAGAAGGGATAATGGATTTTAAGACTAGCCCATCTAAACTCGTTAAACGGCTCAATGCAACGTAGACCTGCCCCGCGGCAAAAGAGGTGCCGGCATCAATGATTGCTTTTTGAAAGGTCAAACCCTGACTTTTATGAATAGTGATAGCCCAAGCCAATCGAAGTGGAAATTGCGAAAATGTACCCAATATCTCCTCCTTAATCTGATCTTGCCCCTTATCATAATTGTACCGAATATTCTCCCAGGTCTCCCTTTTTACCGTTACCGATTCCGATCCATCAGGAAATGTAACCGTTACTGTGCCCTGCACCGTATCGATGTCCTTTACCGTACCGATCTTTCCATTATAATATTTACGTTCATCACCGGAATCGTTTCGAATAAACATCACCTGAGCCCCTATCTTTAAGGACAACGTTTCTTCAGCAGGATAGGAGCCCTGCGCAAAATCGTCCTTTACAACTGCTTTAAGATTTAACATTTTACCCGATAATGATGCCAGCTTGGCTCCATTTATTTCATCCGCATTTCGATTATGGGAGGTCAACGTAATATACTGCTCCTCTTCATTTGGAACAAAGTCCTGTTGATAGTAACCATTTAAGGTCGTGAGCATGTCACTTGTACACTGATTGTTTCGTATGGCATTCAAAATGGAAATAAAACCTTCATCTTGTTGACGATAGATTTTATTAAGCTCTAACATCACCAGCGGATTATCCCTTAAAATTTTAGCATTAAAGAAGAAAACCGAAGAATAATGGTCCCGTAAAACATTCCATTCGGCGTCTTTCACAACTGGCGGCAACTGGTACAAATCTCCGATGAACAATACCTGCAACCCACCAAAAGGCCGCATATCGCGACGAACAGATTGCAGAATTACATTAATCGCATCCAATGTATCTGCACGGACCATCGAAACCTCATCAATCACCAAAAGCTCAAGTTCCTGCAAGATGGCCCTGCGCTGCTTGGTCAGTTTAATCGTGCTGAATAAACGTGATTTATTGTAGATATGACTATCCTGTTCGTCCCAACGTAACTCATAATCTTCAATAAACGTCCCAAAAGGAAGCCAAAATAAAGAATGTAAAGTTGTTCCGCCCGCATTCATCGCCGCAACGCCCGTAGGTGCCGTAATAGCCATCTTTTTGTAGCTATGCTCACGGATATACTTCAAGAAAGTCGTTTTTCCGGTACCCGCCTTTCCTGTAATAAATACATTCTGGTTCGTTTGGTTAACAAAAGCAACAGCCTGCATAAACGCAGTATTTTCCCGATCGACTTGAAAGTTTGACATATCCTGAAATTAGATTGATCACAAAATTAGCAATTTCATTTTTAACTTCACGCGATATAGTATAGCCTAGGGTATCTAAAGTAGCTCCATTATAAAGGATTTAGATAAAGCTAAAACGGTTAACTTAAAATATTAATGGATTTTTTTTATATTTAACAACTGAATTAACGAATAACAAATTTTTAGAATTTTTAGTATGGCTATAGATAAAATCGCATTGTTTGAAAAAGTACAGGAAATGCTGACATCCAAAGGTTTTCGTATTGATAAATCAGATGCTGCACGCCCTTGGGGAGGATTTTTCGTTATCGACGAATCCCAAGCACAAGAATTTGCCGATGAGTACTTCGGCGGAATGGATGTACAAGAATTAAGAATCTCAGGAAAATTAAGTCCAAAAATTTTAATTGTTGCACCAGAAAAAAGACTTTCATGGCAATATCACCACCGTCGTGCCGAAATATGGCGTGTTATCCAAGGTAACGTAGGTGTTATGGTTTCTGACACCGATGAAGAATCGGTTGTTTCAACCTTGAAAGAAGGCGAAACAATTAGATTACGCCAAGGACAACGTCACCGTTTAATTGGATTGGATGGTTTCGGTATTTTAGCCGAGATCTGGCAGCACACTGATGCCAACAACCCTTCTGATGAAGACGATATTGTTCGCGTACAAGATGATTTTGGAAGATAGTAATCTCACAGGGCCATGACCGCCAAAACAAAGATTCCTAATCAACAATTGGGAATCTTTGTTTTTATCCCCAACATAAAGTGCCATAGCAGCTGATTCACTCGCCCTACAGGTCCATTTCATCGCTTCTATCCAAGCTCCCATCCACCCCGTATCCATTTCAGGTATTCCATAGCGCAATTCATTAGAAGAGAATATTAATTTTTATTATTTTAGTAGAGATATAATCAACTATGATATGATGAGTAACGACGATACTAAAAGAGGATCCAGTATATTAAACAGTCTAAAGAAATTAATTTTTGAGGACGATCAGGTGCAGCAAACGTCACCGGCAGAAGCGCCTCCCGCACCAGCTACTAACGCTGCTCCAGAAAGACCCCATGTACCACCGGCATATTCATCACTAACGGCGCAGGCTCCAACTGGAAAAACACCTCCCCCTATCCCATTAACAGCCAATGACGGAACAACCGACCTCAAAGAAATGAAATTAAAGGTCTATGCCATTCTTGAAAAACTCAACGAGCAAGGTGTCGATTTTTTCGAGGTGTGGAATGCTGCTGCTGCAATGGGAAAAGTAGAGGAAAACACATTAAAAGCGGCCTATACTTCACTCAAATTTGTAGACAGTTCGTTAACCAAGGATAAACTGGTAGCAACTGGCACAAATTATGCTAATAAATTGAAAGAAACCATTGCCAAAGAATCGGAACAAAAACAGGCTGAAAAGAAAAAGACTGAACAGGACCGAACCATGGAGATTGCAAATCTGAACACCGAAATCAAAACAATAACGGAGAATATCGCCAAATTGCAAGATGATCTACAGAAAAAACAAGTCGCTTTGGGACAAATTAATGAAAAGTACGAACCAAGAATTAAAGATATCGAACAAAAAATAAACATCGGCAACGCCGCCGTTGATGAAGTGGTCACCGAAATCAACACTGCATTGCAGATGATTAATCAATCAATAACATAAAAATAAATCAATGGAAAGAAAAGATCAGTATGTTAATATTCCCGCTGAGATAAAGACGCAACTTCCGATATTTCAAGTACTGGGCGATCATTTGCCTGCACAATTAAAATCACCAGAAGCGAAGAAGACAATTTCGTCCATCTTCTTTTGGGCAATTTTATTTGGTGGAGCCTTCGCTTTTTTCAAGTACTTACCGATAATGTTGGAATATGCCGGAAAAAGTATACTTTTTGTGCTATTCAGTATAATCCTGATTACCTTATTATTGCTAGCACCAAAGATCATTGCACTATTGCACCGACTGGGAACCGTCCTACTTTTTAAAGGTGAAAAATCCATCATTAGAAATAACCCCATTGAAACCTTACAACTGTTATCAAGAGATGCAAAAGACACCTTGAAACGTGTGAAGGAAAAAATCAGCAATGTGGACGGTGTCCGCATCGACATGATTCAAAGCGGTGAAACTGCTCAAAAAACAGCAGAAGAGAAATACACCTATGCGAAACGTTTTACCGCAGAAGCGGCTAATCTCGACGAGAAATCAAAGGAAGAAACGAGCAAAAATAATGCAGAGAAGGCAAATGCTTATGCAAGAGATGCCAAAGAAACACGTACCAAAGCATTTTTATTGGGAAAAGAAGGTGAATCTGAAGAACAAAATGCACGCAGTTATGTACAATATGCCAATCAATTTGCAAAAGTATTGGAAGTCCTAAAAGATAATGAAAGCGCAGCGCGTATCTATGTCAGCACCTTAGATAGCAGCATTTCCATTATTTCCAAGAAGCTAGAAGCAACGCAAAAGATGAAAAATGCCACCGATGGCCTGGCCGATGTCTTCAATATCAAAGATGGCTGGGCATTTCAAGAGGCCATGAACGCTGCAACAGGTGCCATCAGTCAAAATATTGCCTCCATCCGATCCAATCTGGATTTCCTGGATCAAAACAACAACATCACAGTGGGGGGTACGCCTACTCAAGGTGAACTGGAAGAGTTTATCCGCAAAGTTGACGAACGAAATCTCAATGTATTAAACGTAACGCAAATGGCAGATGCCAGCTATGAACTCAAACCTGAAGAAAAAGTAGATAAAGGATTTACATTACTCGATTAATATTAACTAAAATCAAACTTACTATACGAACATTATGGAAGAAAAATCAACATGGGCAAGATTAAGATGGCCAATCAAAGCAATTATTATCGCCTTACCTATTCTCGCAATCGGTTATTGGGCCATTCAATCAGGCAAATTTGATGCTAATTCGACAGTCCAAGCGACAGATTCTACAAGCAATAATAGCCATGCGGTCGCACCTTCATCAAGCTCAGAAACGACACGTTCATTCAACTATCAACCCGAAAAACCAGTCGACGGCGAATACAAGGGTGTCGTTGAAGTCGGCGCTTCTGGTTTCAATTCCTTTGTCGTCAATATGGACAAAGAAAATCGCTGGGAGATCATTTCCAAAGACTTTGGAAAATCATTTGCATACGAAGGATTGGCAAATACGGAAGACATCCGTAAAGGATTAAAAGATTATATAGGCATGATGCTCGACAAAGGCGTCAAATCCAAAAACATACATTTCGTTATTAGCTCCGGAGCTCAAAAAGAACCTAAAACTTCAGTTATCAGTGCTGAACTTAGAAAAATGGGCTTTGTGGTCAACCTGGTTACAGCAGAGCAGGAAGGAAAATTAGCGTTAAAATCGGTTCTTCCGAAAGCTTACGAAGACAATTCATTTGTTGTTGATATTGGCTCCGGTAACACCAAAATCTCCTGGATCGACGGTGACACAAAATCGGTAGAAGCACCTGGTGCGAAATATTATGAAAAAGACCTCAAAGATGATGCGGTCTATACAGAAGTAAAAAAATTAGGCGAAAAAATTCCAGCAAATAAAAGAGAAGTTTGTTTTATTATAGGCGGGGTTCCTTTTGAATTAGCATCGCAAACACGCCAAGGTGAAGAGCGTTTTACGGTTTTGAACGATCCAGCATCTTACAAAGCAGATAAAGTAAAAACAAAGAGCGGTGTCAACATCTATAAAGCAATTAAAGATGCAACCAATTGCGACACCTTCGTATTTGATTGGGATGCCAATTTCACGATCGGATTCCTACTTTCATTAAACAAATAGTCAAGACGATTAACATAAAAAAAGCGCTGTTCTCTTTTATTGAGAACAGCGCTTTTTTTATAACCTTTTTTGTTATCCCATAAAACTCAATAGATACAAAATAATAATGATTGCCAACACCAAAAAAGCTATTTTCCAAAAGCTATAAGGTCTTTGTCCATAAACTTTACCGTTAAATGCATTGACCATGATCTGATAACTCTTTCCTTTGTACTGATAAGCAGATAACCACACAGGCAAAAGAATATACTTCAATTTAATGGATTTAAAATCGCTATCAATGGAATCAATATCCTGCGTATCACCACCGATGTCATTCTCAACCTGACGTTCGATTTCCCGATCCATAACAGTCCGGGCAGTTTCCGCCGCTTTTACATGATCCACACTAAAAGTTTCAGCGATAAAGCCACTTAAATATTGCTCATTGAAAGGTTTTAGATAGCCCAAATTCCAAGGTCCGATTTTATCAGAGAACTTTTCGGGAAGAGATGTTGATCCCGATATAACAATATCCTTAAATTGGCTATAGATACTTCCTGAAGCCGGATACCAATTTGTGCGTCTTTCTTCGTACTCTTCCGTCTCGCCATCCGAATTGCGTCTTGTACGCGTCACATAATAATATTCTCCACGAGACCCTACGTAATCAGAATGTACATCTGCATCATAGGACCAAAACGGTATATACACTCCTTTTAAACGATCATTTCTTGAATTAAAAATTCGCTTAAAGTCATTCGGTGCGAACCATATCTTACCGGCCCATTGTGTCAATAGCCCAAAAGCATTTTTGTAATCAACAGAAAAGGGAACAAGACCATGTGGCTTCACAATACGCTTTTGCTGATGGTCAATTACCAAAGGGGAAGCACAAAAAGCACATAAATCTGCCGTAACATGAGGATTCAAACGTGAGTTTGCACCACAGTTACTACAATGCACAACTTCAGCCAAATAGCTATAGCGCTCATCGGCGAGTCCTTCCATTGCTTGTCCAAAGACTTTATAATCTGTAGATTCAATATGCCCATCTTCCGGTAGCTGATCAGCTATTTCATTCCTAGTCCCACAATAGGAACAGGCTAAATAGGAAGTACCGGGCTGATAAGTTAAAATAGCACCACAACCCTGACATTTTAACCCCTGCTCTATTTCGGAGGTTTTTTCTTCAAAACTCATAAAACTCGGTAATGCATTTTACCCTAAACTCCTGGTATCGGTGGCGGGTTCTGCGAAAACAGATCCTTTAATTCGCCTACCTTTTCAGCCTCAATCCAATTTTCAAGTCCCTCTTTCCAGACCAAGGTGGCAAGTGTCATTGTCCCCTCTTTTATCAGACCGCGCAGCTTTTCCGGATCAAAGGGACCTTCCTGTTTACCTTTGATGGCCAAGTAATAAGCTACCGTTTGGGGCAATGGAGGCGGCCCAACGGCCCCTGCAGACGAAGCCGCAGCAGCTGAGCCTGTACCAGTAGGATTATTCCCATCAAAGCTATTTTGCTGAAATACATTACCCATTTGACCAACCATTCCTGCTCCCAGCCCAGCACCAAATCCAGCACCGACAATCCCTCCACTGCTGGGATTCTCAGCAGCTTTCTCCATTGAATTTGCCGCTTGGAATTGGGCATATGCCCCCAGATTACCAACAACCCCCATACTGCTTCGCTTATCGAGGGCTTTCTCAACCTCTTCTGGGAATGAGATATTTTCGATTAAGAACTTCGTTAAGCTCAAACCCAACTCATCAAAATCAACCCCAATTTTTTGCTGTATCAAGGCCGAAACTTCATCATAGTTGGATGCAAGATCCAAAGCCGGTATCTTCGACTCGGCAATAGCATCCATCCCCCGCGATACCGCAATGTTTCGAAGCTGCTCTGTGATATCTTCAACTGTAAATACAGGCGTTGTCGCAACAAGCTGTTTCATAAAAACAGTAACGTCCTTCACCTGAAAAGAGAAATTACCGAAAGCCCGAAGTCGAATGGGGCCAAATTCAGGATCCCGTAACATAATCGGGTTTTTAGTTCCCCATTTCTGATTGACAAATTGTCGAAGGTTGACAAAATAAACATCGGCTTTGAATGGACTATTGAATCCATATTTCCAACCCCTGATGGTTGTCATGATCGGCATATTCTGGGTCGTCAGTTCGTAACGACCAGGCTGAAAGACATCCGCCACCACGCCTTCATTCAAAAATACCGCAGCCTGCCCTTCTCGCACAGTCAACTGCGCCCCCATTTTTATTTCATTCTGATACCGTGGAAACTTCCACACAATCGTATCTGTGCTATTATCGACCCATTCGATAATGTCGACAAACTCATTCCTGATTTTATCAAATAATCCCATAAATTATTCTCGTTACAATTACTTACACTAAATGTAAACATTTCCCAGCAAACCAGCAATTTTCTCCAGCAGCACGCAAACTATCGATATCTAAAAAATTTAGCCTTTTAAACTACTTATCGTAGTTTATTTTTTTTACTTTTGTTAGCTAAGTTCTACATTAATTTATGAGTACATATAACGAAGACAGTATTAGGTCCCTGGATTGGAAAGAGCATATCCGCCTCCGTCCGGGAATGTACATTGGAAAGTTGGGGGACGGTTCGGCCTATGATGATGGTATCTATGTTTTATTGAAAGAGGTCGTTGACAACTCAATTGATGAGTTTGTTATGGGCGCCGGTAAAACTATTGATATCACGGTAAACGAAAATAAAGTTTCCGTACGCGATTATGGCCGTGGTATCCCAATTGGTTCTGTG
Organism: Sphingobacterium sp.; assembly: GCA_050281725.1. GTDB lineage: Bacteria > Bacteroidota > Bacteroidia > Sphingobacteriales > Sphingobacteriaceae > Sphingobacterium. The sequence continues at coordinate 9,317 of JBMAAL010000094.1, forward strand.
GTTGATGTTGTTTCTAAGATCAATACGGGTGGTAAATATGATAGTAAAGCCTTCCAAAAGTCCGTCGGTTTAAATGGTGTCGGTACAAAAGCCGTAAATGCTTTGTCCAGTCAGTTTACCGTCCAGTCATACCGTCAAAATATAACACGCATTGCCCAATTCTCTAAAGGGGAATTAGTCAATGATGAACAAAAAGATACCACGCAACGGAATGGTACCTCTGTAACATTCTATCCAGACGATTCTATTTTCAGAAACTACAAATACCGTCCCGAATTTGTAGAGAATATGATCTGGAACTATGTTTTTCTAAACTCAGGTCTTACGATCAACTTTAATGGGCAAAAGTTTATTTCTGAGCACGGACTAAAAGATCTATTGGAACGAAATATTGATGCCGAGTCCATGCGCTATCCAATTATTCACTTACGGGGGGATGATATTGAAATCGCGATGACTCACGGCCAACAATATGGTGAAGAGTATTATTCTTTTGTCAACGGTCAGCATACCACGCAAGGTGGAACACACCAGGCAGCCTTCCGTGAAGCACTTGTCAAAACAATCCGCGAGTTCTACAAAAAGGAATTTGACGCATCGGATATTCGTTCATCAATCATTGGTGCCATCGCTATCAAAGTGCAGGAACCCGTTTTTGAATCACAGACCAAAACAAAGCTAGGATCTCAAAGTGTAGGCCCAGAAGGTCCTACTGTAAGAGGATTTATCAATGACTTTGTCAAAAAAGCATTGGACGATTACTTACATAAAAATCCGGCTACTGCAGATGCTCTTCAAAAACGGATTCTTCAATCGGAACGTGAGCGTAAGGATATCGCCGGTATCAAAAAACTCGCCAACGAAAGAGCGAAGAAAGCTTCTTTGCACAACCGTAAACTACGTGACTGTAAAGTGCACTTCAGCGATAAAAATGAGCGTAACCAAGAAACAACGTTGTTTATCACCGAGGGAGATTCTGCATCTGGTTCAATTACCAAATCGCGGGATGTGCAGACTCAAGCTGTTTTCAGTCTGAAAGGAAAACCGTTAAACTCCTACGGTATGTCCAAAAAGATTGTTTATGAAAACGAGGAATTTAACCTCTTACAACATGCACTTAATATTGAAGACGGTCTCGATGGATTACGCTATAACAATATCGTAATCGCTACCGATGCCGACGTCGACGGCATGCACATCCGTCTGTTGCTATTGACATTTTTCTTGCAGTTTTTTCCAGACCTTGTCAAAGCTGGCCACGTTTCCATCTTACAGACGCCACTTTTCCGTGTCCGCAACAAAAAGGAAACGATCTATTGCTATTCCGATGAAGAACGACAAAAAGCTATCGCAAAATTAGGCGCTAAACCTGAAATTACCCGATTCAAAGGCTTGGGTGAGATATCACCTTCCGAATTTGGATTATTTATCGGAAAAGATATCCGTCTTGACCCGGTTATCTTGTCCAAAGACAATAAAATTCAACAGTTATTAGAATATTACATGGGCAAAAACACACCAGACCGACAAAAGCATATTGTCGAAAATCTACGTGTTGAAGTTGACCTTGAAGAAGAACTAACAAAAAAAGCGGGTTAAAATAACCCGCTTTTTTAGCAACCTACAACCACCTTTCATGCACAACCAAACCTTAATTCTGATCCAATGTCAAGATGCCGTTGGATTGGTCGCCAACATTTCAAATACGCTGGCAAAATATCAACTCAATATTGTCACCATGCGTGAATATGTGGATGAAGAAGCCAACAAATTCTTCGTACGTGTCGTGTGTAACGGTCTCATGCCTGAGCAGAAACAGCTTTCCGATTCCCTTTCAAAAGTACTTCCCCCATCCGCTCAGATACAGATAAACCCCAATAACCGCAAAAAAATAGTCGTCCTTGTGACCAAAGAGCATCACTGCCTTGCCGATATCCTGGTACGACAACACTTCGAAACTTGGGGAGCGGAAGTACAGGCCGTAATTGGTAATTATGAATCACTACGCTCCTTTACGGAAAAGTTTGATATTCCATTTCATTGCATCTCACATGAAAACCTGACAAAGGAAACATTCGAAAAACAACTGATCGCAAAAATCCAAAACTATAATTTCGATTACATCATTCTGGCGAAGTTCATGCGAATCTTGTCTCCTCAGTTTGTCAATACCTTTGAAAATAAACTGGTCAACATACACCATTCATTTCTACCCGCTTTTATTGGTGCCAACCCATACAAGCAGGCCCATGCAAGAGGTGTTAAGATCATCGGTGCCACAGCGCATTTCGTTACCGACCAACTCGATGAAGGCCCCATCATCGTACAGGATATACGACATGTCAATCACACCTATACTGTAAAAGATATGGTAACTGCCGGCAAAGAAATAGAAAAGGCTGTTCTAAGCAGAGCAATTCGTCTCCTTAGCGAAGATCGTGTTATGCGCAACGATTACAAAACAATTGTATTTGAATAGTGATTACAATCATGTCCCGATAAAACAATCATTACTTTTTTTCAGCGTTATTCTCCATTATTTCGTAAAAGAAATATTTAAGAATGACGCATACTTTTCATATCCCCGTATTAGGCTTAGCTTTCTCCATCGACTCCGCACTTAAGGTCGCACAATACGGCATCTCCACCGTAATGTCAATTGTTGACGATGAACTCATCGAGCGCATGCGCCGCTATTATTGCGGACAATATCAAATCACCTATCATCCGATCACTAAAACAGAAGAAGATTACCGGGCAAAAAGAATTACGGCCTATCTCAATCTTGTACAGTTTGTGGTCAATAAGCAAGTCGCGGCATTAAAGCTTCAATCCTTTACCGAAAATTCAGAACTCACCAAATATTTTCAGCTTTTACCCGATTCACATCCTTCAAAACCGATTTATCACGCGATGGAAATTGAAACCAATCGTGCGATTAAAACCGAGCTGCAAGATCTATTGATCAATTATCTCAAAGCGGGAGACATTGATGTTAATATTATGTCCAAAGTAGATAAAATGAATTACCAGGATGGTAACCTATTGGATCAGCGTTATTCTGATGCGTTAGCAGCCTTACGTGGTTTCGCCAATTCCACACTACATTCATCTCTTATCCTTTCCGCAGGCATGAATCCACACCTATACGCTTACCTCGCTGAATTACCGGCTTTCTTCCCGAATAATGACGGTCTATTTGACAAAAAGGTCGTTTTGAAAGTAAGTGACTTTCGGTCGGCGCTCATCCAGGCAAAGTATCTCGCTAAGCGCGGTGTATGGGTGTCTGAATTCAGAATAGAATCCGGTTTGAACTGTGGTGGTCATGCTTTCGCAACCGATGGTTTTCTTCTGGGACCAATCCTTCAGGAGTTTAAAGAGAAAAAAGAAAGTTTGAAAACCGAACTTTTCGAGATATACCACGAATATTGGGTTTCCCAGGAGCGCTCATTAACAACTCCTCCCCTCATTAAATATACAGTTCAAGGAGGTGTGGGAACTGCTTCAGAACATCAGTTCTTATTAGACTATTATGGATTCGATGCCGTAGGATGGGGATCCCCATTCCTGATGGTTCCCGAAGCAACCACAGTAGATCAAGAAACCCTGAAAGCATTAGAACTTGCCAAGAAAGAAGACTTCTACTGTAGCGGAGCATCTCCATTGGGAATTCCCTTTAACAATTTCAGACAAAGCAGCGCAGAGTATCTACGGTTGGAACGTATAAAAAAAGGGCGCCCCGGTAGCCCTTGTAAAAAAGAATACCTTATTTCGAACACAGAGTTTGGTGATAAACCGATCTGCACCGCATCACGCGTCTATCAACACCAAAAGATCCAGGAACTACAAAAACAAAACCTGTCCGCTGCGGAATACGATAAAGCCTTTGACGCCATTACAGAAAAAACCTGTCTTTGTGAAGGGCTCGCAGCACCAGCTTATCTCAAGTACAATATCCAAAAGAGCAAAGAACAGACCGCTGTATCCATCTGCCCAGGCCCAAATCTTGTCTGGTTCAAAAAACAATATTCTTTGCGGGAAATGATCGACCACATCTATGGCCGTATTTCAGTTTTTGAAAATGACAACAGACCTTTTGTTATGATCAACGAACTCAACCTGTATATCGATCATATTCAAAAATATGTCACAGACAATAAAAATATCATGAACGATAAAAAGATAAAATATGTAGCCAAATTCAAAGCACAATTACAAGCTGGAATAACCTATTACAACGAACTTACCCAGCACTTATCGCTTATTCCACAAAACATCAGCACAGCGATACCCAAACAGCTTGAACTGGCGTCACTACGTTTAAAAGACATCCATATGTAACTCCCTAATATAACTTTAAACAAACACGGGGCGCTTAAATAAGCGCCCCGTGTTATTATCAGGAATCTTTTGACAAGCCTTACTTCGCTATTTTGCGGAATTTACCAAATACGCCAAGTGGAAGTTTTGGTCCTGCAGTTGCTTGTAAAAACAACTCGCCTATTTCTAAGTTTTCCACTTTTGGAAAAGCTGTCTTAATTAAATTTTCAACAATAACAGAGGAAAACCCTAATGAATACGTATTTAAAATCAAGAAATGTTCCTTAGGATCTAATAGTTGAACGACTTCAGTCATCATTTCCATAATGTGATCTTCCAGTTTCCATTTCTCGCCCTTTGGCCCATGCCCGTATGCGGGTGGATCCAAAATAATACCATTATACGTATTTCCTCTCTTCAGCTCACGCTTTACAAATTTCAAAGCATCTTCAACCACCCAACGAATGTTATCCAAATTGGAAATTTCCATATTTTCATTCGCCCAGGTAACAACCTGTTTAATTGAATCTACGTGAGTCGTATCCGCGCCTGCAGCCTTTGCTATTAAAGATGCTCCACCAGTGTATGCAAAAAGATTTAGAACCTTCGGTTTTTCCGTCTTAAATGAACGAACAGATTCCGAAATATAGTCCCAATTTACAGCCTGTTCCGGAAATATCCCAACGTGTTTAAAAGATGTCAAGCCCAATCTAAATTTGATGGCCACATCCTCATTTTTATATTCGATATGCCAACGGTCTTGGACCTTAGGATTTTTCTTCAACCATTCTCCAGAAGTAGCCGAACGACCTTTGAATTTGATATGATAACGCTTGTTCCACTCCGCATCACTCAATGCCTTAGGCCATACCGCCTGCGGTTCTGGTCTGATTAAAATTAAATCACCAAAACGTTCCAGTTTTTCAAAATCACCACAATCAATGAGTTCATAGTCCTTCCAATGCTGTGGGGTCAATAGTTGTATATTTGTTGCTGCCAAAATCAAAATTTTCCGACAAAACTAAGCTAAATTTCAATATAAAAGAAATCTGCATGATGCTAACTCAGATCAAACACATAAAATTACGCGCAATAAAGCCATGTTCCCACCCATTATTGCCCCATAGAAGCTTTCGCACTTTTCATTAATGGGCTTGCAAAAACAAAGTTGTTCAATTCCTCCACATCCGACCGCATCATATCCTTATTGGAACCTTCCCAGAATTTCTCTCCTTTATAGAGAAACAAAATATACTCACCGATTCCCATCACAGAATTCATATCATGTGTAACAACGACTGTCGTACATTTCAACTCTTGCGTAATTTTTAGTACCAATTCATCAATAACAATCGAAGTCTCCGGATCCAATCCCGAATTAGGTTCATCACAAAAAAGATATTTAGGGTTCATACTAATTGCACGTGCAATTCCAACCCGCTTTTTCATCCCCCCCGAAAGCTCCGCAGGGAACAGTTTATTTCGTCCCTCCAGATTAACCTGTTCCAAACAATGGTTTGCGCGGTCTAATTTCTCCGCTTTGGACATATCCGTAAACATGTCCAACGAAAATATAATATTCTGTTCGACCGTCATCGAATCAAACAGCGCTGAATTTTGAAAAAGCATACCTATTTCTTTTCGAATAGGAACACGCTCTTCAAAATTCATCCGAGTAAAATCCTTGCCATCAAAAATCACCTTTCCTTTTTCCGGTTGGTGCAGGCCCACGATACATTTCAATAAAGTACTCTTTCCGGACCCCGACCCTCCAATAATCAAGCTCACCTTTCCGGGTTCGAAATTTGCACTGATACCCTTAAGAACATGGTTGTCCCCAAACGACTTGTTAATATCTTCGATTTGAATCATAAAATCTTTTTAAAGCATTAATGCCGTTATCACATAATCCGCAGCGAGAATGGTTATACAGCCAACTACAACTGCTTCCGTACTAGCTTGCCCAACTTCTAACGCTCCGCCCTTCACATTATACCCTTTATAAGCTGATATCGAGGTAATAATAAACCCAAACACAACAGCTTTAACAAGAGCAACGGTCACCGTAAAGCCGTTGAAGCCATCTTGAATTCCTAAAATATAATCCGCCTGTGTCACAGCGCCCGAAAGGGATCCACCTAACAAACCGCCCACTAAGGCGCATACGATAGAAATAATAACCAACATCGGAATCATGGTGATACCCGCCAATATTTTGGGTAATATCAAATAACCAGGAGCATTGATCCCCATAATTTCCAGGGCATCAATCTGCTCTGTAACACGCATGGATCCGATCTGTGAAGATATAGACGACCCAATTTTCCCCATTAAGACCAAGCCCGAAATCGTTGGCCCCAATTCCAAAATATTTGAATCCCGGTTGATCGAACCTATAATAGAATTTGGGATCAGATCGGAAACCATTTGAAAAGCAATTTGCATCGTCATAACAGCTCCAATGAAGGTGGAAATAATAACAATAAGCCCCAGAGATCCTATACCAATATCGGTCATTGCCAATACGGTTTCCTTCCAATAAATTCGACCTTTCTCCGGTCTTTTAAAAACTGATTTCAGGAGTATGAGATATGCACCAATGTGATGAAAGATCATATTATCTATTTAATTTCAATGTAATACGCCAATTTTACGGCTATACTAAGCCAAGCTATCCATTAAAGGTAATTAATTCCAGCAAATATATAAACAAGCAAAAACCCAAAAAGTATACGAAAAACGAAATTACTTACCGATCAATTAGTCACATTTACCGATTTTTTATGTATAATAGCCTAAACATTCATACGGTATCTCTCAAAGCGACTTACTTTTGAGACATATTAACAAACGGAATTAGTTATGAATACACGAAGAATAACAACTGGTATCACCATTCTCTTTATAGGAGTTGTCTTATTATTATCACAGCTCAACACGATTTCTTTCAACTGGGTAGGTATTTTTAGATACTGGCCGCTGTTTATTGTCCTTGCTGGAATTCGTATGCTGGTACCCAAAGACCAACAGATTGGACAGTTTGTCGCCATTGGTTCTACCGTAGTGATTTTAGGCTTTTTGACTTACGTAGGGCTGTCTACACCAAAGGAACCACTTTTAACACAGCTTTTAAAAAGTAAGACGCTAGGTGTTAGAGATAACGACGACCCCAACGACAAAACAAATTATACAACAGAAAAATTAAACGTACCGTTGGATGATAAAATCCATAGCGCTACCCTAAACCTCGATTTGGGAGCCACTTCATTAAGAAATGATAGCAGCACTACTTCAGAAATCTTCTCGGCATTTAACACATCAAAAGAATATCTACTGGGCATAACTGTACATGGAGAGTCCGCGGACAAATTAGATATTAACCTAAAGGGAAAATTCAAAAACAAGGATTTTAACAGCAAAAACAACAATACGTTTATCGCTTTAAACCCCAACATCCTATGGAATCTGAATTTTGATGTAGGTGCAATTGACGCCAACCTGGATCTTTCACCCTACAAGATAGAAACATTGGATATTGATGCTGGAGCGACTAGTCTAAAGTTAAAATTAGGTCAACCGCTGGCAACAACTAAAATTTCCATGGATGCTGGAGCTTCCTCTATTGAAATCTCCATCCCAAAAAATGCTGCCTGCCGTATTACAAGCGACAATGCATTATCCTCGACAGATTATGAGGGCGATTTCCTAAAAAGTGAAGGCGAAGTAAAATCGACAAATTACGACTCTGCCGCTCAAAAATTCGATTTCGACATCAACGGTGGCATCGCGTCAATAAAAATTAGAAGATATTAATTGACACCCGATTTTTAGCCAAGAAAAGCTAACTTTGTGTTAGATATGGACACAAGTAATATGTTGACATTACCTGGAATCTATTGCAATTCCAAGGTAGATTATTCGAGATGGAAAACGAGGGAAATTCAGATCGGTGATATTCCCATGGGTGGCGATAATCCCATTCGTATTCAAAGTATGACTACGGTAGATACAATGGATACGATGGCCTCAGTTGAGCAGACCATTCGAATGGTTGAAGCGGGCTGCGAATACGTTCGTATTACCGCTCCAAGTATTAAAGAAGCACAAAATTTAGCTAACATAAAAAATGAACTTCGCAGAAGAGGCTATAAGGTCCCTTTAGTCGCTGATATTCATTTTACACCAAATGCTGCCGAGGTTGCTGCTCGTATCGTCGAGAAAGTAAGGGTCAATCCCGGTAACTATGCAGACAAGAAAAAATTTGATCAGCTATCTTATACCGATGCTGAATACAAGCGCGAATTAGATCGCATCTATCAAAAATTCACTCCACTCGTAAATATCTGTAAGGAAAATGGTACCGCCATGCGTATTGGTACCAACCACGGCTCACTTTCGGATAGGATCATGAGTCATTATGGTGACACCCCTGAAGGGATGGTCGAATCTGCCATGGAGTTTATCCGGATGTGTGAAGATCTGAGTTTCTACAATCTCTGTATCTCCATGAAATCGTCCAACCCGCAGGTCATGGTCAAAGCCTATCGATTGCTGGTCGAAAAAATGGTTTCCGAAAACATGAACTATCCCCTACATCTCGGTGTAACCGAAGCTGGAGACGGTGAAGATGGTCGTGTAAAATCTGCCGTCGGTATCGGAACACTTCTGGAAGATGGACTGGGCGATACAGTACGTGTATCGTTAACCGAAGAGCCTGAACGGGAAGCTCCGGTCGCTATAGCACTTGTCAATAGATATAGCAAAAGAAAGGCAAACATCGCGAGCCAGCCCAAACAAGAGATTGTTCAGCTCTCTCCGGAGACACCACATATTCCTTATTCCAGCCAAGAAGTAAATACCTTCATCGGTGGCTCTTTGGTACCAAGGGTTGTGGTCGACATTTCAAAGGAAAATCTAAAAGACGCTCAGATCCTTACCAAAGTAGGTTATCGCTATGATATCCTATTAGATAAATACCACATGGGTGAGCAATCTGTAGACTTTGTTTATCTCGCAGACAGTTTACCAGCCTTTACGATGCCGGCAAATCTGAAGCAAATATATAACTATAATACCTGGTCAAAACTTACCGATCAAACCAATATTCATCCCCTCTTTACCTTAGAAGAATTCGTAAAGTCAGACAATAAGGATAAAGTCCTGAATATGGTCAAAATCTGTAATTCAGATTTATTAACCCCATTGTTTGAATCCTTACAGCTAGACAAAACAGTTGTATTTATCGTAGAAACCGATTACTTGCACGGTATGGCAGATCAAAGACAGTTCTTTCGAAATCTGCAGGAAATCGGCATTGACAATCCTGTCATTATCAAGCGGTCTTATTTGGCAGAAGATTTCTCAGGACCCATTGGTGATTTTATGAATCCCGAAGAACCGATATCAAAAATACAGCTGTACGCTTCTACAGATCTAGGCGCATTATTAATCGATGGTTTGGGTTCAGGAATCTGGATTGACTCTCCGGCAACAGCATTGGAAAATATCGCCTCACTTTCTTTCGGAATCCTACAGGCGACACGATCCAGAATATCCAAGACAGAATATATTTCCTGCCCAAGCTGTGGCAGAACCTTATTTGATCTCCAAGAAACCACGCAGATGATCCGAAGCCGTACCAATCACTTAAAAGGCTTAAAAATTGGTATCATGGGCTGTATCGTCAATGGCCCTGGGGAAATGGCAGATGCTGACTATGGTTATGTTGGGGCGGGCCCTGATAAAGTGACATTATATAGAGGTCAGCAGGTCGTTAAGAAAAATGTGAGTTCAGCGCATGCCTTAGATGAATTGATCAAGATCATTCAAGATGATGGACTGTGGATCGAAGAAATACAACAAGACCAAGATTAACAAATCAAGCTATACATAAAACAGCAAAGGGAATCAAATGATTCCCTTTGCTGTTTTATGTATACGAATGAACGTACATTACAAGTTACCTTTTTATCGAAACATGTTACCTTCTTATCGAACAGAAAATCTTTTCACCACAGTTTCCGAACCAGCGACTACCCGTACAAAGTAAAACCCCGTCGTTAATTTTCCGCCATGCTCAAAGGAAAGATTTTGTATTCCTGAATCCAGATTACCATTCATTAATTGGAGAATCTCATTGCCCAATGCATCCATTACTTTGATAGAAACACTCGCCGATTTCGCCAATTTAAAAGAAAGATTTATTTGTTCCGCAATCGGATTGTAGAAAACTTTTACATTATTGATAAGTTTCTCTGTCTCCTTGATGTTGTTATCTTCTCCGAATGCCTCACTGCCGTCCCAAATATGTTGCGAAATAGTATGGTCATAAGGAGACTTTGCATACACCCGAGTCACCCCGCTGCACAGTGTCAGTGCGGATAAAAGTGTTAAACAAGCTGCTTTAAGTAGATTTCTCCCCATAGTGTTAAATTAGACTTCAAATA
>JBMAAL010000095.1:0-19539 GCA_050281725.1 Sphingobacterium sp.
ACTTTAGCAACCATATAGTCTGCTGATTCCTCGATGATATCTGTGCTTACTGTACAGTTTAGCTTTTCGCCTTTTTGCTTTTTCAAGGATTTAACCACTTCGCTACGGCTGTTAGATTGCGTATTGGAAGCTTTGATCTTTTGATTAAAATCAGCTGCAAATAACTTCTCTACTCCTGCTGATTCTCCCTCTGTGGTTACCGCAACATAGTGCTCCAAAGCGAAATCTGCTGTAGAAAGGTTAACGTTTGTTTTTATTGTTTTTGCCCCAGGTCCTTCAGCTGCCATAGCGAAAGTAGATACTGCGATTAAAGCTGCTGCTGCGAATGTTTTTACTAGCGTTTTCATAATGTCTTTATTTTATAGTGTTAGTTCTGTTGTTCTTATTTGTTGACTCAAAACTACGACACAATACGCCCCTAGCCTATCGGCTTTAGACTAACGATTAGGAAAACTCGGTGAATGGCGGGAATAGGGAGGTGAATTTTATTTTAGCAATTTAAAAATAACCAAGTTCCTATTAAAAGAAAAAATAAACGCCAGTTTGCCTTTTCACAGCTTCTTCAAACAGGCAAATAATTTCTTCCATAAGCTCCTGAATACGATCATCTTTTAACCTTACATTTTTTAAATATTTTAACCCTTCCTCCAGCTGTTGCTTATTCGTAATAGCATCGTCTTCAAAATCATCTATTAAACAGCCTAGCATATTATTCAAATCTGAAAATACACCAAAAGCATCTAATTGATAAAATTGCGACTCTGAGAGAACTAACTGGATCAAATCATGATCTCCGGCTTCATTAAAATCCAATAACTCTTCTGCCCTTTTGTCTTTTGGCGTAACGATATAACGATTTTTCATATAAAAGTAATCCTACGGTTGAAATGCTATGTACTTTTAAAATACTTTATTGAGACAGCTGCCGTCATATCAAGTTATCAAAAAAAATTACTCCAATAAAACTATTTCAAATTGACTGTTGTTCCTACAATACAAACCGGCTACAAGCTACCTTTCGAAAGAAAGGTTCAACATAAAAATTGGCGTCGTACAGTGAAAATCCAATAGTCTTTAAAAGCATTGGATGACGAAACAAAAAAGAGGAAACGATAGGAAACATAAAAATTATTGTACAAATAAACGCTAACAGAAAGGGTCTGATGAAAATCAGGCCCTTTTGACGTAAAAAAGCCATATCTCTCCTATTCAGCTTGACTTTAAGGATATAGGACAGCTTCTAGATTTTTGTAAGCGGTCACGTGTTTATTCTCTGACATTTTATTTAAATTGATTAATCTCCATTTCACTGAAGGAAGTTCCGAGACTAAAGCTGCGTCCAATCCTAAGAGTGCCCAATCAGGTGTCTTATTTTTGACAGAGAGTAAAAATTTACGTTCACTATCAGTCATCTCCTTGTTGATATCTGCAATCAGTTTCTCCCGTACAGAAAGTAGCTCCTCTAAAGAAACTTCAATTTCTGCCATTTGCGCAAACTCCATTTCATATATACCTGAGATATATTTTCGGTTTGGATTAAGCAGTTCTGCCATCGGTCGAAAATGACTTATTAAAAATACAAGAAATGTTTTTCGTAATTCTTCCGTTAATCCTTCATTTTCGTATAACTGTTTTACATCAAACAAATCACGGGGATGTTGACGATCTAGGGCAGCGCAAAGTTTACCAGCATACAGATCTGGGTGTGATGCAACTAGCATTTCAGCATAACCAAATTCTTTTTCAACCTGCGGTCGCACTTCCATTCTGACAGCTGGGAAAAGGCTTCCACGTATAACAGGAGATAGTTCTATTTTAACACGAACATCATTAAGTGAAACTATTATTCGTAAAGAATTATCCTGTTGTAGTGTTGTATTTTGAACTTGGGCACCTGCAATCGATTTCTTTATGGAATCTGTTATTCTCGCTAATGCAGCTCTGATATTTTCAAGAGAGGCGTCGCGATCCTCCATTGGCAGATACAACAAATCGATGTCTACGGAAAGCCTTGGCAAATCTCTATAAAACAAATTAATAGCCGTACCGCCTTTAAGTGCAAAACAGTCTTCTTTATCGATTATAGGTAACAATCGGATCAATAAACGGACCTGCTCGGCATATTCTTCTTTCTTACTCATAAAAATCAGGAACAGTTATTTTATATTTCTTATTTAGTTTCCCACCTGTGACGATCACACGATTACCAGATCCAAAATCTATTTTCTCAGATTGAAGTTTTGTAAACCAGGTATGATTTTGACGCTCGGCAAGGTAAAAGAAAAGCCTGCGAACTTTGATATTTGTGCACAGTTCCAATAATCTTTGGAGTGTCCTAGGAGAAAGCGTATTTAATCCTTGCATTAATTCATCCGCATGTTCAAATGATATATTTTGGGGAACTTGATTCATCACTTCCAAAATAGCTCTTTCAGGAATGGATATACGTAAGCCTTCCTTTGTATTTTTCCAACTGAAAGCTCTAGTAAACTCAAGTAATGCTAGCGGCCTTTCATCTTCAAAACTATTACCAAATAAATAGCCAGAACTATGCTTAAGAAATTTGATCCCTGTTGTAAGGTTATTTATCCATATGGGAAGATTATCCCGGCCATATAAATGAATCAAGCGTTGATTAGACATCGGGAGATAATGGGTCAGTTTCTGAAGTTCTAAAGCCGATAGGCCTCCAATGGTTAGATCTGTATCTAGCTGTTTCTGCAGGAAATAGACAATATCCCCCCATTCCACTTCCGCCCCTTCACGTTTATATACTCCATTTTTCACAGTTTCCAATAGTCGACTCTTCAATAAATTATCGATCGCATGGCCTGTGAGATCATTCTGCTGTAGCCAAGATCTGGTAACCAAAGCTCCCTCCGGCACTAATTTTAACACATCTTTCCTTCTCTGAGAATACATATTCATGTTTAAACTATTTAAATTTATCGGCGAAAAACGCCGATAAATCAAATATACATAAACTGATTTATTTAACAAAACTTATATTATCGGCGTTTTTCGCCGATAATAAAGAAATATATAAACAAGTAAGTCTTTTCGAAAAACAAGCATAATACCGTTATTCCTGATTTTAGAGAAATGGATGTAAAAAACTCATATTGATATCATGTTATCTGAATTGACTCGCCGAGATCCTCCGCTCTACAAAAAATACACCGATTGTTGCCAGTCACCTAAGACAACCCGAGCATCGCCAATGGCCAAAATCGATCTTTTGATGCCATCGATCTCTTGCTTATCCAATTTGTTTTTCAGCCTTTGCAAGCGGACCTGATTTCGCCCGCTGGGCTTAATCAGCACCAGATCCGACACATCAAACTGCAAAGTGCCTTTGATAGGATCGTAAAACTGCTCATTGGCAAAACTCAGTGTATTAAAAATACTGATCTTGGTTCGTAAAAGCCAGTCTCCAGAGGTCAGATAAAATGCAAAAGCATTCCTCATCTTGACATGTTCTTTAATACAGTAGCTAGCCACCTGGTGCACAAGCATAACTTTTACGGGAAGCCGTAATAATCTGTAATTTTTTATTCTTAAAATTGACAATATTGTAAAATGGATTGCAGCAAAACTCAAAACACATTGATTTTCAATATTTTATTATATAGCTTTAATTAAATCATTAACCCAATCAAATACTGATATTATGGAATACAAAGTAGTACCTTTTGTAGCATCGATAGACCCAAGGACAGGCACATCGGATCAAGTAGCAGAACAATTAGAAAACCTGATTAATCAGGGTGCATCAGGAGGATGGAACTATGTAAGACTAGAAAGCGTCACAACTTATGTACATGCCGAAAATGGTTGCTTTAATAATAAACCTGGATATACGACGGCAAGACAGATGGTGGTATTTTCAAGGCCATGAAGTCTGTCCTATTGACCGCGATCCGGTTGTATTGGTTGATCATCCCACCTGAAAGAAGACGTAAGTGTATATTTCGGCATAGCTGCTCCAAATATGTATTTGACGTAACTAAACATGAAGGCTTTAGGGCAGGTAGCAAAGCATTGCTTTCACGCATGAGAAACTGTAATGGTCACTTTGACATAATCACGGATTATAGAAGTGGTGAGCGGATGATGTACCTGAAAGGTGGTGGAGTGGTTGGCGAAGCGGAGATCTCGGAGAGGTTGTTGTAAACAGTTTAGGGATGGAACTTAAAAAGCATACCTATCTGTATTTTTGCGAACTAAATCAATACAAAAAGCGGAAGATAACTGAGAAAGTCATATACACTGTAAACAATAATCTGTTAAACCTCTCCGAATGTAGGTAATTGGCTTTTTAAAGGTTGTTCAATAAGGCTTTATTGAACAACCTTTATTCAGTCCTGAATCTTTATTTATGCTGCCAGCACCTTCCCCCACCTGACACTTTTCGCTGACACGGTCCTCCTTTTTGGGTTGGAGCACCACAGATGCTCGAAACAGGTTTAGTTGATCCCGAACTTTTTACGATGTGTCTAACAGTAACACTGGAATTGCCTGACTTCGAAACCAGCCGCTTACCGTCTTTTATAATATGAGCAGACACAGTATTCGAATTCGATTGTCGCGCAGTGACGGTCACTTTCATCTCTGTGAATACCGAGCGTGGAAAATCTTTCTTCCATGTTCCTTTATGACCATTCACATACACCGTAGCCCCTAGATCATCAACATAGTTAATGTCACATTCATCACATTCTGTTTCATAACCATATGTATCGTATTCCGATTCAGCTTTTTTACAAGCCATAGATAAAAATGAAATAAGAAATAACAATAGATACTTTTTCATAACACAGCTGATTAATAGTTAATGACGGTTTCCACGATCTGCTCTGAATATTTGTAAATATCATCCAGTGAGTCCAGATCATATTTAGCTTCCTTTTTGTCTTTGTCAAACAAACCGATCCGAAGTCTATTGGGCGTAAAATAAAAACGGCAAATTGGTTTGCGATTGTTATCATCCAGCAGGATACCACAATAGGATTGATTATCACGCATAAATACACGTCCCACTTCAATCTCCTTGCGTAAAATAGATTTAATAATTAAGTAACCTTCAATCTCTTCTTCAGTTGTGACAATCAGTGCCTCAGGTTCTACTGGAGCTATAGTAGTATTCTTTTCTTCGGCTTCAGTTTCTTTTTTAAGTGCACTCTTAAGGCGCTCTGCAATTTGATCATTGACAATCTGTGTAAAAACGCGTTTGACCAAAGGTGTAAACTGTTCCAAAACCTTTGCTGTAACAACACTTGGATAGGCTTGCTTCGCAAAAAAACGAACGAAATCGTCGCTTGGGTTTTGCATCTCGCCCATTGCTAAAATAGTCAACTCGTTAAAGTACTTTAATTCGCTCGCAACGCTGGAAATGCTTTCGAGATCAAATTCTGTTTTGTGGAATTTGCGTAATTCGGATACTTCATTGTCTTTGATATCCATAATCTTGAACTCAAAAAATGGCTTTTCGTCCATCTTATTCGGTGTAACCAGATCGGTGTAAAAGCGGTATTCTACGCCGTTCGTCAGCAGACCAAATTTAGCTTCTGTGGTATGGAAATAACGGAACAATTGTGAATTGTGTGGATCAAGCCCGTCCGCATAATGTTTGCATTCGATTAAGATAACAGGTTTGTCTTCACGTAATATCGCATAATCAACCTTCTCCCCTTTCTTGATACCGATATCGGCAATAAACTCTGGTTGTACCTCAAATGGGTCAAACACATCGTATCCCAATATCTTCAAAAACGGCATCACTAAGGATGTCTTTGTGGCTTCCTCTGTTTTGATCTGTGGTAAAAGTCGGTCAACGCGCTTGGCAAATTGACGAATCTCATCTTTAAAATCCATGGTTTTTAATTTTTAATAAATGGCTTATTTGATTTTGCTTTACAGCGTTTAAATTATTTATTTCTGATAGTCCAAAAGTAGCTACTCACTACGAGGGCTTTTTACGGGAAACCATAAATCCACGAAAATGTAAATCCTAATTTTGAGCCATATAATTGATCCTATTATTCACCTTTAAATAATTAAAACATGTATGATCCATGCGCATGGTGCAACAAAGAAATTAAGTCCGGAAAAGAAAAAAAGAGTTATAAAGGGAAAGGCTTCGCTCTGAAGGTACTCACGTTTATGTTCGGTAAATCTTATTGCTCTGAACGATGCCGTAATTCGGCAGAAAAAAGAAAAGGTAGAAGAAGGTAACTAAAAACGTCCTATGAAAAGTACTTATAGAAAATGGAGCTTCGTATTCGGCTCTCTTCTCCTGATATCATCGCCATTGGTTGGCTGCCACTCCAAATCAGAAGATTACAAACAGAAAATGTTAGGGTTCTCATCCAGTGGAATCACGGACAATAAAAGTCTCCCAGATGGCATATACCGCGTCACAAAGGTATCTGATGGGGATACCTTTTGGTGTAAAGACGACAGAGAACAACGAATCAAAATACGGCTCATCGGAATAGACGCGCCGGAGCCCCGCAATTACTTTCGTAAAAAAGAACAGGTATTTGGTAAGGAAGCTTCGAAATATGCTACAGATCTACTACTGCATAAAACCATCAAACTGTAATTTGATATAGATTCATTGGATCAATACGGAAGAACCCTGGCTTATGCCTATCTAATAGATGGCACATTTATCAATGAAAAAATCGTCAAAGATGGCTACGCCATCTTGATGACGATTGCCCCTAATGTAAAATATGAACAGCGCTTTCAGGAGGCTCAGCAATATGCACGGGAAAAAGGTCTGGGACTCTGGTCTAAAAATATCACTGAATGAATCTGAAATCACTAAAAATTGCCTTGATCTGCGGGCTCATATTGGCCCTCTTACCCTTACCATATGGTTACTTTACCATTCTTCGCATATTTGGTTGCTTGGTTTTTATCCTACAGCTTATCAATATCCCCAAAACCAAGCGACATTCCCGGAACAGTGAATTTGTAATCTGCATCGTATTGATTATTTTATTTCAACCCATCCTTCGGTTACCATTGGGAAGATTAATCTGGAACATCGTTGATGTCGCAACAGCAATATGGCTATTGCTCAACTTAAATCGACGGACAAGAAAGACTAAAAAATAGCTTAAGTGTTTACTTAAGCTATTTTTTTGGAATTTTTTAGAGGTTTCGATTGGATATTTTTGGTACGATCTGAATAATAAAGCGTTGGTTATTATCCTCATTAGCTTGATCCCGCCCCACTCCGCCCCAGCCATTTCCGGACAACTGGAGATCAATCAATTCACCGTAAGCTTGCTCCTCAAAATCTATTCCCTGGGCTTTCCAGAATTTAGCCAGTGCATAGGCCCGATTATAGCTCAGCTCATACTCTTTTTTCCGTCCCAGAGGCGAGGTATCCGCATTGTACAATTTGGAGGCGTAACCGGAAATTATAACAAGGTAAGATACCTTCTCTCCATCAACACGGTTCTGCTCCTTTGCGGATCTGACGACCGCATCAAGTACTTCCTTAAGCTTTTTACCGGCATCAATGACTTTCGCGCGCGTGACCGCGTAGTGTTCCAGATTGCCCTCCTGAATCTCAAAAGCAGAGGGCTTGAATTTAACTTCAAAATTGAGCAGGAATCGCTTGTACTTATCCTCATACCGAAATGAACTGTTATTTTTCAACGGCATTAACGAATCCTCTACTTCTTTGTATACCTGTAACTGTTCATCCTGGGCAATAATTGTATTGCGGTTGTTTACATAAGTTACAACAAATAGAACCAGTACAATAAAAAACAGGCTCGTCATCAGATCGGAAAAACTGACCCAGAAAATATTGTTTCCTTCTTTTTTTGCCATGACCTATTTTTTTCCGAAAATGCGTTTAAAAATACTCTCGTTGCTTTTCTCGACTTCTTCTTTCAATTTACTGAGCACCGAAGATATGGTATTTAGCTTGTTCATCTCCTCCCTTCTGTCAGAAGCGTCCGAAACCTTGACATTGACTTCCTTTAGCGTCTTTTCGATGGTACTGATCTGCTCCTTATTGATCTTTACTTCGGCCCCCAACTGGCTCACTGTATTGATGTGGTTGATCTGTCCGGAAAGCATCTCATTCTGGTGCTGATCAAAACCATGTTTGATTTCAGGCAAGACAGTCAGATTTTCAAGCAGGTCCAATTTATCGAACTTGGTCACGTTTTCAGTATAGGCCTTTTCCAGGAGATCATGCTGCTCAGTAATCAGATTGGTCAGTCCTTCCCGTTTCATGATCACATGATTTTCAAAAACCTTGAGTGTCTCGTCCAGGTTATCGTCCACACGGAGGATCATCTCTTTATATCTTGAAGACATATCGTCCAGGCTTGAAAACTGCTGTTTCAGGAATGAGATAATCGAGTTAGTATCATCTACTCGGGCATCGATTTTCTGGGCAATACTATCAAAATTATTTGCGCGGTCAAGTAACTTCGCTATACTATCGCTCAGTACACGTGTTTCTGACAGCCTGCTATTGAGACTTTCCATAAAAACGTTAAACTTGTCAAAACTATTGGTTGCTTTTTCAAGACGCAGCAATACATTCGCGTTCATCTTAACGAAATCATTGGCATTCAATTGTTCTAGCCGACCCAAAACTGTATCCTGAACTTTTAAGGTATCATAATTCTTCTGAAACAGATGGTTCAGGGTATTGATATTAGCTGTAAATTCCAGGTTGAATGAGTTCATGGTATTGGTCAATTTGGTGATGGATGAACCAAAGTCCTGGCTTACTACGGGTAGCAAATCCGTCTGTACGAAATTGTAAAATTCATTTTTATTCTGCTCCACGGCCCGCTTTGCTTTCTTAAAAGAATTTAAACCTACAAATGAGGTAATCGCAAGACCAAGAAAACTGGAAATCATCGCAATACACACCGCTAGAAGAAAATCATTCAGGTCAAGCTGTTTGATCAAACCTGAAGTCGCTGAATCATCCGTGTTCCAGAGCTTGACAAGCATCGTAAATAATCCGAAGATAATCCCGACAATGGTCGCCATAAGCCCCAGATAAAGGGGCTTATTGATGGTTTCTTTAATCTCATCTTCTTCCACATTCACATTACGTTCGACGAGATCTTTGACAATATTAAAATCTGCTATACCACCATTATTTTTTAGTAAATAGATATTCAATGACTCGATAATGCTGTCAAAGTAGGTGCCCGACGTCGTACTTGGATTGATGAGGGTAACCTGTACCGAACCTTTTTGGGGTATCGAATCTGTCTGTTCATCGTTTTTTATTGTTTCGAAAATTTCTGCGACCCGACCTTCTTGTAAAAGTGTCTTGGAAACTGTAATGCTTTCGGTCTTAAAATAAGCCTTGGATGGAATAAAGCGTCCAAACCGGAGGATAGATCCGCGAAGCTGTGCACCTGTCTTCAGTTGCTGTGAAATAAAATAACCAACAACCGCTAATTCTAAAATAATATGTATCCAGTCCATCTGTTATTAACTATATCTGATCTTTATTTTTTCTACTACTTGCAGCTTGTCTTCCACAAGTTGGAGTTTACCGAGTTTAGATTCCTGTGTAAAGGATTTTGCTCCAGGAAAATAATTATTCAGGGATTCACAGAAGCCATCTACATAGCTATCACGATGCTGTATTGAGGTGGCAATTGCATCTAAATTTGCCTCATCAAGACGGAAATAATATTCGTTTTCTCTTTTTGAAATTATGTAAGGGGTACGCCGGTCTCTTCTACTGACAGGGCGCAGGTCTTGAAAAGCTCCACCCGTCAAACAATCCGCAACATATTCTTGTAACGGTGGGATAGAAAGTGCTATTGGCTTTGATAGATTATCTAGTTCTTGTTGCTGAATTGATTCTAAATCTATACGCTCAGGCTGGATATTATTACTTTCATTTTTATCCGCTGTACTTATCTGCGCTGGCTTCGGCTGAAGAATTCCATCAACTTTTCTAGCTAAGGTTTCAAACTTTTCGGTCAGCTCCTGAAGTTGTTGTTTGAATTTATCATCATTACCATCATTAAATCGGGGAAGACTTGAAGATACCTGTGCTCTTGATTGTGATGAACCTTTCCGATGTGTTTCTTCCAAAAATTCAAGCCTATTGGTTATATCTATAAATGGATTTTCCCGATTTGCTGCAGATTTACGCTGACTAATCATAAAAATCAATAGAAATAGAACAACTCCCACTAAGACAATGACCGCAATTTGCAATGTCATATCAGACATCAACATCGTTTGGTCATTGCTGGCAACCGGTTGAGAAGTTGCGAGATCCGGCTTAATTGTTAATAACAGCCCTAATAGTATTAAATTCTTGTATATTTTACCAATTTTCATCTTCATGTAGTTTATTTAACATTTCACCTAACATTCCGCGCACAATGTAAAAACACAGATTATCTGAGACCATATCTGTTGCTGAAATCTGTTTGGTTCGTTGTGCCATTCCTGCTTCTAAAAACTCAATCGCAATCTTCTTGTCCATAAGGGTATCTTCAAACTTTCGTTTGAGGTCATAATCAATACCGAAATCATTCTTATAGTTGATTCCCGGTAACTGAAGGAATAGGGATACAAATTCTGTATAGGCTTCGTATGCACTTTCATTAAATTGACTTTTTAGCTCCTCATAGCTTAATAGATTGTCATTGGAAATAATAGTTCCCTCTTTATCTCCGATGTAACTACGAAATTTCTCATCAAGGCTATTCATGGAAAGTTCCGCCAAAACCTCTTCTCCTTCCTCCAGCACATTAATTGCGCCTTTGGAAGTCAGTTCTTTTGGATTATCTGGCACCAATACTTTTACACGAATTTTGTCGGAAGAATCTTTCAATCCATATACGGCATTGATGATCGCGGCCGCATAGTTAACAATACTCTCTTTATTGCCGGATTTATCTATAATGGATAAAAATTTAGATCCCGTGCCAGAAAAGGTCATATAGCTAGGTGCAGGTATTCCTGCAATTTTCATTGCTTTAACACTGTTGTAAATAATGGAAGCAAGATAAAACAGAAATACGGCTCTTTCATTGGCGTGCATCGCCAGAAATGCATTAAAACTTTTGTTATTTACATCCTGTAATTCCTTCTTCCTGTCAAGAGAAAAATAATAAGCAATAATGTCTTCGATTTTACCTTCCTGCTCAATCGTTGTTTCGATCTCCTGTAGATTATGATAGCCCTTTATACTCGATAATCCAGAAAAGAACTTTGTTCCGAGCTTATAAAATCCATTGGATCTCAAATCGGTGGTATAACCCGCCGAATAGAGATAATTAGCCCCAAAAAGTACAGAAGAAATATTGATTACTTTACGGTTCTGATAGACAACACTATCAATCGTCCCGCCACCGATATCGAGTGATAAAATAGTGTTGGATGTGCCCAATATCTTCCCTGTACTTGCGATGGAATAGAATGGAGCAATAGATTCAGAAAGTTTTATCGTTTCGATCCCTGGTCCAAAATGAATTGCCACAAGTTCCTCAATCAATCCCGCAATTAAGTTTATTTTGTACTGGCCATAACTTAACGGATAGGTCCAGGTAAACCTTGTTTTGGATAAATCACCCCGCTCGACCAATACTTTGGTTTTACACATAACGACAAGCTGTTCCAAAAAACAACGCATCCACGCCTCTCCCTCTATATTTTCAATACCATTTACCCATTTGAGATTGGTTCTCGGTTTCACATTATTAAAGGTGGGCAGTCCCGTTTTTTCATAAGTAAATCCAATATTATAATCCAAGATGGGTTGAAAATTAGCCGGATTAAAATTGTTATAGTCAAATAATACGGTCCGAATCGGGAAATTATAATTCGATTCACTCGAGATATTTTCAGCTATAAATTCCAAATCCTTGTGATTCTGGATCTCATTTAAACTACTAATGTTTGTATTAAGTTTATTAAATGATGTTGCGAAACCATTTTTATCAAATGGTAGATCCAATGCGGATGGTATACTCTTGTTCACTGAGTACTCAACATGCGTATTGGATGTTCCAAAATCGAGCGCAAAAGTGAATGCTCCACCAATATGTCGTTCATTGCGCCATAAAGGAATCAGATAGTTACTGCTGGGACTTTCCTCTTCCTTAAAATGTATGGCATTAAAGTCTGCTCTACATCTAAAATAATAGGTATTATAGAACGATCCATTACGACTGTCACGTTTTGCTTTCATGCTACGCGCTACGGCTGTTTGATCATCAAAAGCGAGCTGAAAGGTATGGTTATAATCATTTAAGCCTTCGTCAATCACCTGTACGTAGTAATTCGGGTTTATGCTGGACCTTTGAATTGGAAATAGCTGAAAATATTTGGCACAGCGGATAATCTTTCCTTTTTGAGGGTTTATATCCGTAGTTTCATATTTTTTCTCCAGTTCGACCACATGGCGACCTCCGTCAATCGGAATTCGCAGCTTTACATTGACTGAACTCTTCTTTTTAATAATCTCAATTATTTTTTTCCCGGAGAAGCTACGCTTGATCAGATCCTCCTCGCTGAAATAAGTAAAAAATGTCTTCTTTAAGGGAAGAAGATAGCCAATACCTTGCTGATCGGACTCATTTGTGAAATTTCCATCAAAAAAAGCGTCTTTATTAATCTCATAAGGTGTTTCATAAATATCCTGTTCCAAAAAATCATCTACAGTCAAATAAGGGTATTTCACATCTTTTCCGGGAAGGATTCGTACATCCAACATTTCGTCTGCTGGGGGAGGAACCTTGGTGTTGACATCCCATTTGACGCCCTGGTACAAATAATCCAGCATCCCTAAATTCCCGTTGGTCGCGAGTACCATGGGAGGAAGTCCCGACACTGTTTTAGAAGCATGGATTAAAAACTGTGATTCTCGACCGATACGCTCCTGAATGTTTTTTACACTTTTGGTCCGAAACGGTACATTAAATACTTCAACTACATAATCATTTCCATCAATCGTCGTCTTATTTTCCAAAAATTGAACATCCAGCGCATTTATTGCAGCCATAAAAGTCTTATCCTGTTCCATCTTCTCCTTGACATTACGTTTGACGTAATCATAAAACGTTGGCATATATCTGCTCAACGACGGATTTTCTTTGAAAAAAGCCATCAAATAGAAAATAAAATCTTCATCTCTATTTTTGAGTGACGCCGGTTCAGTGAATAGTTTGCGGTCATGCAAAGTGACCTGCGCAAACCCCAGATCATTGGCAGATGTGAACACCATTGTCTTAGGGGATGTCGCGCCGATAATCTTGTGATTGAAATAAAAAATATAGATGCGATGCAGCTGATCGAAATTGAATGCTTCATCATCTTGCTTAAGAAATAGGTCCAAAGTACGGCCAAGCAATTGGTGACGGGAATAGCTAGAATCAGTCAATTTAGCCAAATCACGCTGTTTGTCCCACACCTTGATTGTCAACTCTCCGTTGATGGAATCCTTATTATAAAGCAGCTCAAGCAAATCAAGGCAGTCGCTGACCAATTTATGGTTATTCGTATAGCCATCAAGCTTATTATTTGCATCGTTAAAGTAACGAAAAGCAGTATTAAATAAATCTAGACGAGCAAACGGCGAAGGTATCGAAGTAGGCAATATCGAACTTTGATCTCCATCGGGACTAATGATCTTTTCGATAATAACACTGCTGTAGTCGGTGCTGCGAGATTGCCAATGCGTCATTGGCGTATCGTCAAAAAGTCTAAAAACTTTTGCCATGTTGATTAGAATAAATATTTGGTTATGATTTCTGCCGTCGCATCATGCGATTGAACCATCAGTTTGTTTTCTACGGTCGGGTATTTTTTCTTACGATGTTCATTTAAAGCCGCAGTCATCAGGTCATAGCTTTTCTCCTTGAATAATTTGAATATGCTACTCCGCTGGGCAAAACCAGAAACAAGCTGCATTAAATCTGCATTTTGAGGGGTCACTCCGATAATAGCGCCCTGATTGTCGATTAACTCGGCGATGTTATAAGGTGAAAAGCTGATCTTATTGCGTTTCATCTCTCCAAGCCAAATACGGTATTGATCCAAGAAGCGCAATAACCTTCCATAAAATACCGAGCTCAAAAAGTTCTGGTCAATAACTGGTGCAGTCTCTTTGGCAAAAGGAGCGCTCAATTTATCTTTTAGTTCACTTTCCAGATAAAGAGAGAAAAATAGGAGCTGTGTCAAATTGAGCTGTATCTGATTTTGGGTCTCATGGGAAAGATCCTTAAACGTGATCACCGGATTTGACGCCGAGAGGTCATTGACACCAAATTCCTTGTATTTAGGATTCTGAGCATTCCCCTCATGTGTACTCAAAGAACCATCATTAGCAAAGTCTACGATCGCCAAAGCAGCAGCCAGCTCGACAAAATGACTATCATTTTTTTGTCCTGTACCACCGACAACATTTTTGTACACATTGTTATTATCATCGGCGATATAATATAGGGCGTTGATATCTTTGCTCTCACTAATATTTTTGTGATAGTAGTGCAGCGCCGCTTTGGTCTTAGAATAAAACGTCGAACTTTGAATGTTATCAGTATTGTCCCCATCCAGCTTAAAATAAGGCATAACCGTAATAGCACCAACGACCGCATTACGGAGATGATCATAATTCTTCCCATTGACCTGCCCTTGGCGGATATTTTTTAAAATCAAAGGAAAGCCAGCGGCTCCCGTTCCCCCAAATATGGAAGAGATAATAAAAATTCGGTCGCTATTACTGAAACTATTTGCAAAGAGGTTGAACTCTTCTGATTCGGTAAATTTATTGAGCACAACAGATCCAATGTTCGGATTGCCCTGAAAACCAACTTCCAGATCAAGATTCAAGTTGGATTCGGAGAAAAGTACATCAACGAGAGCCTGATTACTACCTCCGTCTTCCAATAAATTATAGTCGATAAAATCTTTGAACTTACCGCCATTAAGTCCTTCAATTCCAAGACGGAATTCATTCCCTAATGCATTTGTCCCTACAGCACCTATCACCTCGCCCAAAGATTCGATTTTGTTCTTAAAAAACACCTTTTCATTATTAGGTGCTACAGCTTTATGAATACTCCGGTACTCATTGAGCAAATGTTCGGTTTTAGCGACATCAGCCGCAGAAGAATCTGGATCTAAGATGATCGGGACAACTTCGTATCCTGTTGAAACTCCAGAAGCCAATAACATGGTCAATGACTTGACTACACGGGACCCCGTCCCGCCAATAGCAAATACGTATAATTTTGGCATAACTAAAATGGTGTCCTAGAAAGGTTTTTAGATAGTTTTCTGAGAAATAACGAGAGGATAAAGAATACGAATAAGGTAAGCACAAAACTTCCAATCGCTACCCCAAAATAGGCTTCACTGGAGAAAACAAGATTATCCCGCTCCATGATTGACTTAGAGTCATTATACAAGTATCCCGCACTTACAAATGATGCGACCGTAAGGAGAATAAACCACAGTCCAATTTTAGCGAAGCGAGGTCTATCCAATAAAAAATAAAAGACCAGTGAAAATATCGCCGCGCTTATAATGGCTATAATGGCATACTTTTGATAGAGGAACCTATCAAACATTTCTAGAGAGAAGTCTGTCTCGTAATAAAACTTCTCATAAAATAGGGCAAATAAATCGTTCATGATTACTTAATTGCTAGATTATACTTAATTTGAAATAATATGTCTTGATTGTTGTTATGCGTTTTGTAAGCCTCAGTAACTCCGTGAATCAGATTACGTAATCCAAAAGTCTGTTGTGTGGTTTGGCTGATAGCTGAATCGTCTGTATTGGAAGAGCTTTCCACCCAGGAGGGTATGGTATTTTTATAAGCAATAGTCAGTTCATCAGGAAATTCCTTTTGATTGACTTTTACTGTGATCAGGTGGGTGAATTCATTGTCTTTAATACGCTGCCAATCGTTTTGATGGATTAAAGTAGGCTGGTTATGGACTGGAATTTCTTGAACATTGACCAATGTCGCTCCCGGGCTTAAGACATAATTGCGATTTTCAAGGACAGACTTTCTATCAGGGAAAGAACTCATATCTGCGGCAATGCAATATTGAAATACACCATTCACAAATTGAATATCCTTGATATCCTTAGGCTCCTGAGAGCGATATACTGCTCGTCCAATTCTATTTGTACCTGATAGATACTGAGTGGAGGGCTCCGTGCCATGATTCCCTTTTAGGAAATAGCTATTTTGATAGCCTTTCATGTCAGTAAATCGAACTTTGCTGAGAAGATTCTGAACGCTATTGTCAGCTCCTATGATCCAGATATAATAAGGACGCTCGGCCTGCTGCAATTTGGTCTTTTGATTATTATAGTCGTAATATGTGCCATTAAAACCGGAGGTAAACTGAAGGATGCACGTTGAAAGATCCGATTGTTTCAAACGTTGCATAAATGCACTTTTGGTCATATTTTCCTCTAAAATTAATCCTTGTTGTGTAGATCGTCCTTTTCCTAAAGAATAAATACAATCGGAGACGAAAATGGATACATCATTATCCTTTATATCCGACAACACCTTTTCAAAACATTGATTTAATTCGGATACAAATTGATTTCCCACTTTAAAAGGAGGTTTACCGGGCTCAAGTGAACTAAAGAATGTGTTGACATCCGTTACTTCGGTTGGATATATTTCTGAGTTGATAAAATTGAACTTGATGTTATTCTTATCATAATGATAATTTAAGCCTATCAGAATATCCGACAAGACAGATTCGAAATTGGAAACACCATTGACATAACCATCCATACTTGCTGAATTTTCTAAATAAATGGCGAAAGTGGGTGCTGTTTTGACTTCTCCACATTGATCAATATTTAGTTTAGCTTTATTCGCATTTTTCTGCATATAGCCTTGGATCGCTATTTTATCAGCTTGACCATCCTTAATTAACTTTTTAAACGAGCGGTCTTCCTTGTTCTGCTGAACATAAGCTGTAAAATATTCCAGATCTTTACAATCCAGCTTACCATCCGCACTTAGTTCTTCCAACTTTTCAATCAATTTTGATTTTGGGGCACAGCTGTAAAAGAGGAGACCCAATGAAAGAGCCAGCGATGCCATTATTCCGTATTTGCTTATATTCATATTAGATTAATTTTATACGATCAGTCTACGTTGACAGCAAATCTAGCGGATGATTACGGGCTAATTCTACGGTTTCCCGTAAAGACGCCCAAAGAGTTGAATTAAATAGTGAGCATTTAAAACTTAAGGTAATCGAAATAAGGATGAGGGAATTTCTTGAGAATTTTGATACCTTTAGAAAAATAACAACCGGCAATTTATTAATCTATATGAGTGCAAATGTTCCTATTGTAAGGTCAGTGTCCTGGCCAGCTGTTTTAATACTGATTGTCTTCTGGATGGTCCTGGTGGTAGCTTCCCTATTCCTATTCCAACTTGAGGGCATGATGGTCGCCTCAGTCCTTTTTTTCATTTTAGTAACAGCATTGCAACAGCTCATTCCGAAGAGCCACAAAAGGGGAATGAAAGCAATCAAACAAAATGATTTTAGCGGTGCGATTGAATATTTTAAACAGAGTGTCGATTTCTTTACAAAAAAGGAGTGGTTAGATAAATATCGGGCAGTTACCATGTTTAGCGCTTCAAAAATGAGCTATCTGGAAATGGCGCTCTGTAATATTGCATTCTGTTATTCGCAGACTGGGCAAGGCGAAAAAGCAAAAGCGCTCTACGAAGAGATCTTGGAAAAATATCCGGATAATGGAATCGCTTACTATGCACTAAACTCAATCAATACGTTTTCAAAGTAGGCTGATTAAAAATAGTGCATATAGTCGGGACAATCGTAAATCCGGCTTTCATAGATAATCACGATACAAATAAAGGCTATCCTACGATAGCCCTTTCTCATCATCTTATTGGTTAAAAAATATGGCACTAAATATCTTTAATGCATTAGATATCGTTTTTAGCAAATAATCCTACCTTGTCATTTGCCTTGCTTTCACAAAAGTAGCACGATACCCTCAAGAGTCTTTACGGAAAACCGTAATGGCAAAAATTATATTAGCTCAGCATCTCTACAATGTGCAATTAACTGCGCATTGTTGGTAAAACCATAAGATTCTTTCATCAGATTAAGGCGCTTCTCGATTGTGCTTAGGCTGGAAGCTTTAGCACCTAACTGTTTGAGTATTTCAGGCATCTGATATTGTGGAATACCTTTATATAATAAATCAACAATCTGTAGGTCAAGCTGGGAGAATTCAAATGCATTTAGATCTTGTATGGCTTTCTTATTATCCGCAGACTGATATGTTCGACCTTGATAGACCATTTGGAGTGCTTCTTTTAGATGTTCTCTTCCGCGACGTGCCTTCAAAACATAACCATCAATTTGTTTTTCCTTGAACATTTCATGGACTGTGGTCGTGATCTCTTGCACAGTCATTACAACAACTTTAATATCCTGCTGAATAGATTTAACTGCTTTAATCAGCGAAAGTCCATCCTGAATCTCCTGATCAGAACCATCATCCTTAAAATTAATATCGGTAATAAGTAGGTCATATGGTTCTCCGGCACGGATAGCATTCTTGATCCAAGCGAGGGCATGATCACAATAATAAACATATTCGGGATCAACTACTCCCAAGTCACGCAGTGTTACTTGTACTGCAAAATTTTCTGTATCGTGGTCTTCGGCAATGAGTACTTTTTTAAACATACAACAATCATCTTTATATTAATGGGATATTGACAGTAATGCTGAGCCCTTCTCCCGGTTCACTGACAAAGATAATTCCGCCACCTAGACTTTCAATACGGGAAACCGTATTCGCCATACCTTTTCCCTGAGGTCTTTCTGCTGGTAGTCCAACACCATTATCTTTATAAAAAATTTTAAGCTGTTGGTCTGATTTTTCAATGCGCACGACGACCCGCTCGGCCCCACTATGCTTCTTCATATTGACCATCAGTTCCTGTAGTACATGTTTTATTTCTTCTTTAATGCGCTTACCAACATCAACCCATTGTTCGGCGTCAATTCCAACGATCGATATACGACGATCGCTTGTACCATAGGGTTTAAGCAATGTAAAAATTTGCTCATTATATGGAACTTCAACGGTAGGCCGTTGCTCAACGTTATGTGAGATATCCCGTGATTGGTTGTAAATAATTTCTAATTTATCAAGCAGTACTTCACGATCTAGATCATCTCTATATTCAACTTCCGTCATCACATGATAAATATCGTTTGCTACAACGTCATGTACCTTCTTCGAAAGATGAAGTTGCGTTTCTTTAACTCTGTTCTCGGCTTCGAGTTCAAGACGTTGCTTACGACGTTTGTACCAGAGGGTACCGCCACCCACAGCCAACAGCAGTAAAAAGATACTTGCGCCGGTAATGGCGCGCTGTCTAACTAGGCGGCTCTGCTTTTCGACATTTTCTTTTTCTAAGCGCAGGTTATCGGCCTTATTTTTTTCGACTTCATACCGGATTAGGGCAAACTGGTTTTTGGCGGC
>JBMAAL010000096.1:0-17500 GCA_050281725.1 Sphingobacterium sp.
ATTAAATAAATTTAAAAGAATAAAAATTATATTATGCCAATCTTAATTCACTTGGATAAAATAATGAAAGAGAAAAAGATGTCGCTTAACCAATTGAGTGACAACGTCGGAATTACCCTTTCCAATCTTTCAATCATCAAGAATCAAAAGGCGAAGGCATTGCGATTAGATACCCTTGAAGCGATATGCAAAGCGCTAGACTGCCAGCCTGGCGATCTGCTGCAATATTATGATGGTGGTGATGAAAAAGGTTAAAATCGATAGCCTTTTAAAAAATCGACTACGTTCATTCTTTTCTTGCCTTCGAGTTGAAGGTCAGAAATGATAATATAGCCGTCTTGTGCCGCAATTTTTAAGAAACTTTTCTTGTCAGTTTCTACGGTTCCCGGTATTGTAGCTGTACGCGCAAGCTCTTTTTCTGTGCTATAGATTTTTAGTGCCTTATCATTTAAGAGGGTAAATGCCGCCGGGTAAGGGCTTAAACCGCGAATGAAGTTATAAACCTGCGCAGTGGGCTGATCCCAGTTTATTTTACAGTCTTCTTTGAAAATTTTTGGTGCATGTTTGAGCGGCTCCGTGGTGAGAAGGATGTCTTGAGGTTTAGGCTGCAAGGTCCCGGCCTTCAATTGCTGGATGGTTTGAAGGAGCGTTTCTGCTCCAGCCACCATGAGGTTATCGTGAAGATCACCGGCGTTGTCTGTTTCTTTGATGGCAACTTTTTTCGACAATAAGATGTTTCCCGTATCGATTTCGTGCTGTAGTAAAAATGTCGTTACGCCCGATTCTTTCTCTCCATTGATGATGGCATGATTTATCGGTGCAGCACCCCGGTATTGTGGAAGGAGTGAGGCGTGGACGTTGATTGTTCCAAATTTAGGCATATTCCAGACGATCTCAGGGAGCATGCGAAATGCCACCACAACCTGTAGGTCTGCCTGAAAACTTCTCAATTCATCTAAAAAGGCCTCATCACGGAGTTTCACGGGTTGAAGAACTGGGATGTTATGTTGTCTCGCAAATATTTTCACCGCAGATTCATGTATTTTTTGTCCACGTCCTGCAGGTTTGTCCGGTACAGTAACCACAGCGACAACTTGTTCGCCAGACTGAATTAGCGCTTCAAGTGAAGCTACAGCAAAATCGGGAGTACCCATGAAAATAATACGCATCATACTTGTAATTTTTATAAAACTCTTTAAACCAGTGCCGGGGCCTCCTCGTTGAATAGCCTACTGAAAAACGCCTAATTATTTGTCATTTCAGTTTTGTAAATAACAAATTTTTATAACTTTGCGAAGTTACATAAATATATTGAAAGCTTGAATTTTCCTTATTTTTTAGCAAATCGGATCGCATTTTCTGGAAAGAGAACGTTCTCAAAACTGATCGTTCGGGTGACTATTGGTGCAATTGCTCTTGCTATTGCAGCGATTATAATATCTATTGCGGTATTGCGCGGATTTAAGGGAGAAATTATCAGTAAACAACGGAGTTTTTTTGCCGATGTATTGGTTTTACGTTACGACCTGAATAAGTCTTACGAAAATTCACCCATAACACTTGCTCCGGAGGTCCGAAAGTCCATATTGGCGATTCCCCAAGTCAATTCCATCAGTTCCTTTGCGACCAAGGCCGGGATCATCAATGTCAACAATGAAGTGGAGGGCGTGGTTCTCAAAGGTATCGATTCATTGTATAATCAGCAGCCCTTTCAACGTATGCTGGTGGAAGGCAATATGATAGACTTTAAATCGGATAATGCCGATAATCAGATTTTAGTGTCTAAGTATCTCGCAGATCGATTGCTCTTAAAAGTCGGTGACGATTTTATTATGTATTTCGTGCAGGATCCTATACGCAAACGTAAATTTGTCATTAAGGGCATTTTTAATACAGGCTCTGAAGAATTAGATAAGGTCTATGTGATCGGGTCTCTCAATGTCATTCGTAAACTGAGCAACCTCGATGATCATGAGGTAGGGGGTTATGAGATTCGAATCAAAGATTTTAGTCAGCTCGAACAGACAACAAATAGGGTTGAAGATCTGTTGCCTATCGATATGCAGGCAATCAATATTAAGGATCAAGTTCCCGATATTTTTCAATGGCTCGAATTGCTGGATATGAACACCAAAATCATTTTTATACTGATGACGGTCGTGGCTATTATCAATATGATTTCCGCCTTGCTGATCACCATTCTTGAGCGGACTTCAATGATCGGTATTTTAAAGGCGTTGGGGTATCACAATGCCGGAATTCGCCGCGTCTTCATGTACAGTGCCTTGTACCTGATCGGCCTCGGATTGTTAATCGGTAATCTTATTGGCCTCGGTTTTTACTTTTTTCAGGATTTTACCCATTTCTTTAAATTGGATGAGAAGACCTACTATATCTCCTATGTGGCCGTTCAACTTCAATGGTCTGATGTGATTCTCGTCAATTTGGCTGTTGTGTTTATTGGAATGATCTCTTTATTCATTCCGTCAATGCTAATTACCAAAATTAGTCCGATTAAAGCCATTTCTTTTAAGTAACACTCTTTTTAGGCTTCGCTTTCTTTAAAAAATCGTATTTTTAGTGCTGTTAACTATTTTTCGAGCTGTATAGAAAAATAAGTATTTATATTTTACGGCTAGTATACAAGCACTTATGAATAAAACTTTTGAGCATATTTCCCACGCCTTCGAAGCACCCTTACAAAACCCTGTACTTATATTTTCACTGGTACTTTTTATTATCCTTTTATCACCGATTGTACTGCGACCGATTAAGGTTCCGGGGATTATCGGATTAATTATATCCGGCGTTATTATTGGGCCGCATGGACTAAATTGGCTGGAAAAAAACTCGGCCATAACGCTGTTTTCAACAATAGGCCTGCTCTATATCATGTTTATTGCCGGGCTCGAGTTGGACATGAATGAATTTAAAAAGACAAAAAATAAGAGCTTGCTCTTTGGCTTCTTAACATTCATCGTACCGATCAGTATTGGCTATCCCGTTTGTCATTTTTTATTGGGCTACGGTGTTTTGCCGAGTTTATTGATATCAAGCATGTTTGCTACCCATACGCTGGTTTCTTATCCCATCGTCAATAGCTATGGTATTTCAAAAATGGAGGCTGTTGCGATCACGATAGGTGGAACAATCCTGACGGATACGGCCGTGCTGATTATTCTTGCTGTAATTACCGGTGTTTCTCAGGGAAATATAGGTAATGAATTTTGGATTACCCTGGCGATTTCCTTTGCTATCTTTCTGTTTATCATGTTTGGTGTTATTCCGAGGATCGCGAAATGGTTTTTTGAGCGCTTGGGGAGTGAGAAGACGTCCAATTATATCTTCGTTCTCTCTGTTGTGTTTTTTGCGGCATTTTTAGCGGAAATTGCCGGCCTTGAACCGATTATTGGAGCTTTCGTTGCCGGTCTGGCTCTCAACAAACTGATTCCGCATTCTTCGGCTTTGATGAACCGGATCGAGTTTATCGGTAATGCGATTTTTATTCCTTTCTTTTTGATATCTGTGGGGATGATTGTCGATGTCAGCGTGATCTTGAAGGGGCCGCAGGCCCTCATTATTGCCGGAACACTGACCGTTGTGGCTATCGTCGGAAAATATGTGGCCGCCTGGCTGACACAGATCGTTTTTAAATATAGCCGTGGTCAACGTAACCTGATATTTGGTTTAAGTAGTGCGCATGCTGCGGCAACACTGGCCGTTATCATGGTTGGACATAAGAACGGCATTATCGATGAGAATGTGCTTAATGGTACGATTCTGCTGATTTTGGTGACCTGCATTGTCGCTACGGTGGTTACGGGAAATGCCTCACGTAAAGTGGTTCTGGATGGTGAACAGGACGAAGAACATACCGATGTGGTCAAGGAAAAAGATGAAAACATCTTGATTTCTATCGCTAATATGGATAATATGGAGCCGATTTTGGATTTTTCAACCTATATTAAAAGCAAGAAATGTTCCTATCCTGTCAATATTGTGTCCGTTGTGAAAGATAATGAACAGGCACAATTAAACATGTCCAAAGCACGGAAGAACCTGGACAATATGGTCAGGTATGCTTCGGGTAGTGAAACAAATGTGAATATAAGTGCTACGATAGATTTAAACATTGCCAGCGGGGTTGCACGGTCGGCAAAAGAGGTTTCTGCCAATTGTATTGTTTTGGGCTGGCCAAGTGCGGCCAATTTTATGGATAAGTTTGTCGGGGAGAAAACGGAAAGTATTTTAAATAGAACCTCGGCTAATGTGATGTTATGTCATTTTAAAAAACCTTTTATTTCGAATAAGTCCATTGTCGTTTTTGCACCACCGATGTGCGAGGCGGAATTTGGTTTTGAGTACTGGCTGGAGAAGGTGGTTAAATTCGCTCAGGAACTATCCCTGTCTATCACTTTTGTGGTTGATACACGTTCTGCCGCTGCCATTGAAGAACATCTCGTCGAATTGAAAAATTCTGTTCCTGTCACATTCAAACATTACGACGACTGGGACAATTTACAGGGCCTAAAAGCGTTTAAGGAGGAGGATGCGATGTTTATTTTTGTGTCGGCTAGAAATGGAGAAGTTTCCTATCGTGATTCTCTGGATGGAGTAGCAAAAAAATTAGATCGTATCTATGCAAACGAAAATCTTGTTTTAGTGTTTCCTAGTAGAGTGGAAAATGCGC
Organism: Sphingobacterium sp.; assembly: GCA_050281725.1. Taxonomy (GTDB): domain Bacteria; phylum Bacteroidota; class Bacteroidia; order Sphingobacteriales; family Sphingobacteriaceae; genus Sphingobacterium. The sequence goes on from JBMAAL010000096.1 coordinate 4,691, forward strand.
ACATCGACGAATATGAAGATGTCGAAGCTGCACCAATCTTTAGAAAAATTAGCAAAGAAATCGGAAATATGTTTAATAAGGGGTAGTTATTGTCCGTTAAAATTGAAGGTTATGTCAAATAAGATTACAATGTCAAGTGAAGGAACTTTACAGGTTCCAGATTTTCCAACAATTCCTTTTATTATCGGCGACGGTATTGGTCCTGACCTTTGGCATGCGGCAGTGCGTGTTTTTGATCAGGCGGTGGAGAAAGCGTATGGCGGACAACGGAAAATAACATGGAAGGAGGTGTTGGCAGGTGAGAAAGCTTTCAACGAAACGGGCGAATGGCTACCAAAAGATACGCTGAATGTGTTAAAAGAGTACCTGGTTGGAATCAAAGGGCCGCTCACCACGCCAGTAGGCGGGGGAATCCGTTCGTTGAATGTTGCGCTGCGTAAGGATTTGGATCTCTATGTATGTCAACGCCCGACAAAATGGTTTGAGGGTGTACCCTCGCCAGTCAAACATCCCGAGTATGTGGATATGGTGATCTTTCGCGAAAATACCGAAGATATTTATGCTGGAATAGAGTTTCAGGCAGGAACAGCTGAAGCCAACAGATTTCAGGACTTCTTGCATGATGAGCTTGATATTGATTATAATTTCTCGGCCACGACAGGCGTTGGTGTCAAACTGGTTTCTGAAGAAGGATCGAAAAGATTAGTCCGTGCAGCGATAGAACATGCGATTGATCACAATTTGCCTTCCGTGACGATTGTCCACAAAGGAAATATCATGAAATTTACGGAGGGAGCTTTTAAGATTTGGGGTTATGAGGTTGCTGAAACGGAATTTGCCGACAAAACGTATACTTGGGGACAGTGGGAGCGAACGAAAGAAGAAAAGGGTGCGGAGGTTGCCAATCAAGAACAAAAGGTGGCCTTGGATGCCGGTAAAATTTTGATTAAAGATATGATTGCCGACAATTTTTTACAGCAGATCCTGCTTAATCCAAGGGATTTTTCTGTTGTGGCAACATTGAATCTGAATGGTGATTATATTTCTGATGCGCTGGCAGCAATGGTTGGTGGTATAGGGATCGCACCGGGCGCTAATATCAATTTTAAAACCGGGCATGCTGTCTTTGAAGCCACCCATGGTACTGCACCTCGCTTTGCAAATACCAATACCATGAATCCTTCATCGGTTATTTTAAGTGGTGTTATGCTATTCGAATACCTTGGCTGGACCGAAGCTGCGGCGGCTATTGTTAAGGCCTTGGGAGAAACAATACTGGCTAAGACTGTGACGGTGGATTTTTACAATTTGATGGATGATGCTACCTTAGTCAAAACAAGTGAATTTGCAGATCGAATTATTGAAAAAATATAAGAATTTTATTTTCTGAGATATTAAGCAGAAATTTGAATAAAATTTCTGCTTTTTTATGGATTATAATCAGCTTCCACCTTTTATCAAAGAATCGACTGTTTTTACGGAGAACGATAAAATTACGTTGGCTCAGATCGACCGTTTGCCTACCCCACAGGAGGTTGATGATATCACTAGCCTCCCTGAAATTTACGAATTGTTAAACGCTTTTATTGGCGATCAATCTTCTCGCAATACCCACCTTCAACTCAAAGCTAAGGAGTATTTGCAAGATAATCAGGTAGATATGGCTTGGAAAGTGTTGCTTATTTGATGTTTTTTGCATTAAACTAGCTGTTTGTTGTGCGATCTTTTTATTGAAATCATTTAGAATTTTATAAATTTTCAATAAAAAAACAGATTAGTTGAAAAATATATAATTTTATTTTACCTTTGGTTTTTAAACAACGGATTGCTTAGCTAGGGTTAAAGAATAGCAATCAAACAAACTATAACATCAATGAAACATAATTTTGGAGCAGGTCCATGTATTCTGCCAAAGGAAGTATTTCAACAAGCCTCAGAAGCTGTAATTGATTTTAACAACACCGGTTTATCAATTTTAGAGATCTCTCACCGTTCCAAAGAGTTTGAAGCAGTGATAGATGAAGCCACACAATTAGTACGCGAGTTATTGGCAGTACCTCAGGGATATTCGATTCTTTTCCTTCAAGGAGGGGCTAGTTTGCAATTTGCAATGGCGCCGTTGAATCTTTTACCTGAAGGCGGTAAGGCTGCTTATTTGGATACGGGTGTATGGGCTACAAAAGCATTAAAAGAAGCTAAAAAATTCGGTACAGTAGATGTTGTAGCTTCGTCGATTGATAAAAATTATTCCTACATCCCTAAGGGATATGCCATCCCAACGGATGCGGCATATTTTCATTATACAGCCAATAATACCATTTACGGTACGGAGGTTTTTGATAAACCCGAAACGGCATTGCCTGTGGTTATTGACATGTCTTCTGATATTTTTTCACGTGAGATCAACGTTGCTGACTATGATTTGATCTATGCTGGTGCTCAAAAAAATATGGGACCTGCAGGTGTTACACTCGTGATTGTTAAAGATGATATCTTAGGTAAATCAGGACGTATTCTTCCATCGATGTTGGATTATCAATTGCATATTAACGGTGGTTCAATGTACAATACACCACCGGTATATTCGATTTTTGTTTCGATGTTAAACCTTCGTTGGTTAAAAGCAAAAGGCGGTGTTTCGGTATTGGAACAAGAGAATATCATCAAAGCACGCGCTTTATACGATGAAATCGATCGCAACCCATTATTCAAAGGTACTGCTGCTGTAGAAGACCGTTCGCGCATGAATGTTACTTTTGTGATGGATACACCAGAGTTGGAAGCTGAATTTTTAGCGTTGGCAAAAGAACGTAATCTGATTGGCATCAAAGGTCACCGCTCTGTAGGTGGATTTAGAGCTTCCATTTACAATGCTTTACCATTGAGCAGCGTAAATGCGTTGATTGATGCCATGAAAGAATTTGAGGACACGCATACAGCCTAAGGCCGCATGAATGTTGCTGGAATTTAACAGTTGACAAACAAATAATTAGTTAGATTAAGAATTATAAGGTCGTATCGTATTCACCTGATTGGATCTTCCGATGAGTTGAATGGTGCTATTACCTTTAAAAACGAATTATAAAGATGAAAATATTAGCGAATGACGGTATCGATCCACTAGGAAAAAAAATGCTGGAAGATGCCGGTCATAGTGTAGATACAACGCATATTCCGCAGGAAGAGCTTCCGGAAAAGCTTCTTGCTTATGATGCAATCACGGTACGTAGCGCAACTAAAGTGCGTCAGGCCCTGATTGATGGCTGCCCTAACTTGAAAGTTATCGGCCGTGGTGGAGTAGGCATGGATAATATTGACGTAGAATATGCCCGTTCAAAAGGGATCGCTGTTGTCAATACTCCTGCAGCATCTTCTCTATCAGTTGCTGAGCTGGTGTTTGCGCACCTATTGAATGGGGTACGTTTCTTATACGATGCCAACAGAAAAATGCCTGTTGAAGGCAATACAAAATTTGGTGCCCTTAAAAAAGCTTATGGTGCCGGTACGGAGCTTCGTGGTAAGACGATCGGTATCGTTGGGTTTGGCCGTATCGGTCGCGAAGTTGCCAAAATCGCCATTGGTTTAGGGATGGATGTGGTTTATACGGATTTGTTCGAAGGACCAAAAGCGTTGACCATAACACTTTCAGGTGGTATCCAGGTTGACGTGCCTATTCAACAAGTGGAGATGGATAACTTATTGAAAGTTTCAGATTTCATCTCTTTACATGTTCCATTTTTGGATAAACCAGCGATCGGAGCTGCTGAGTTCCCATTATTGAAAGATGGTGTGGGCTTAGTCAATGCCTCTAGAGGTGGCGTTATTGATGAGTTGGAATTGGTGAAAGCATTGGATTCGGGCAAAGTGGCATTCGCTGGTTTAGATGTATTCGACAACGAACCTACTCCACGTGAAGAGATCTTAAAACATCCAAAAATTTCGTTGACGCCACATATTGGGGCGGCAACCAATGAAGCTCAAGAAAGAATCGGCGAAGAATTGGCCGGTCTACTGATCGAAAACTTGAAGAAGTAATTCTTCCGCATAACATCTAAGATATGCGGCACAAAACTTTCATGATTTTGTGCCGCATTTTTTTTAATATAAATTCATGAATTGCCTATATTGGCACACAGAAATTTAATAATTGTAACTTCAGTATGAAAGTTTTAAAATTTGGTGGTACTTCCGTGGGGAGTGCAGCACGTATCAAAGGGTTGTTGGATATTGTAAACCCTGCTGAACGTCAGATCGTCGTATTGTCCGCAGTTGCTGGAACGACAAATGCTTTGGTTGAAATAGGTCAAGCTTACACCGCAGGTAAGAAGGACGAAGCTAAAGAGTTGGTCAAGAAGCATAAGGATAAGTACGAAGACCTTATTAAAGAACTTTTCAGTACTGAACAAGGGTATAAAAATGGTAAAGAATTGATCGATTACCATTTTAACCTGATTTCTACTTTGGCCAATGAATTATTTACACCTATTGAAGAAAAAGTTATTCTGGCACAAGGAGAATTGATGTCTACAGCTTTATGGCACTTCTATTTGAATGAAATCGGTATAAAATCTGTGTTGTTGCCAGCATTGGATTTTATGAAAATTGATGAGGATAATGAGCCTATGGTTGATTACATTGGCGAAAAGCTAAGCCATATTTTGGCACAGAGTCCAGAAAATACGCTATTTATCACACAAGGTTTTATTTGCCGAAATTCATTTGGTGAAATCGACAATTTGCGCCGTGGAGGTTCAGATTATACAGCTTCCTTGATCGGCGCATCAATCCGTGCCGAGGAAGTTCAGATCTGGACTGACATCGACGGCATGCACAACAATGATCCTCGTGTTGTCAAAGGAACAACGCCGATTGCACATCTAAGCTTTGATGAAGCTGCGGAGCTGGCTTATTTTGGTGCTAAAATTTTACATCCACAATCGGTATTCCCAGCGCAAAAATATAACGTTCCAGTCCGGTTGTTGAATACGATGGAACCCAATGCAAAAGGGACATTGATCAGTAAAGACGGTGCGCAGAAAGGTTGTATTCGTGCTATAGCAGCGAAAGATGGCATCACAGCAATTCATATCCATTCGTCGAGAATGTTGCTTGCTTATGGTTTCTTACGCCGTGTTTTTGAGATTTTTGAGCGCTATAAGACACCTATTGACATGATTACTACCTCGGAGGTGGCTGTATCGTTGTCGATTGACGACACAACAAATTTGGCTGATATCATTAAAGAAGTTGAGGATTTTGGTTCAGTAACAGTTGATGGTGATCAGACCATTGTATGCGTTGTAGGCGATTTTGGTTTAAATAGCCATGGTTATGCCGCTCGCGTACTTGATGCTGTAAAACACCTTCCAGTTCGTATGATTTCTTATGGTGGTTCAGACTTTAACGTCTCTATTCTATTGAATTCAGATCATAAAACTGAAGCATTACGTTCATTGCACAATCGTTTATTTTAAGAATTAGGTTTTTATATGATAAATACAGGTATCGCGGCGAAATTTGCAGAGAAAGAAACGCCGTTTTATTATTATGATCTGCATGTGTTAAACAAGACCCTGGAGGCTGCGCATGCTGCTTCGCACAAACGGGGATTTCATGTTCACTATGCATTAAAGGCCAATTTTAATGACGAGTTATTGAAGGCGATTCAAGCGGTCGGCTTTGGTGCGGATTGTGTGAGCGGCAATGAGGTAAAGAAAGCCATTGAATGTGGCTTTGATTCCAAAAAAGTCACTTTTGCAGGAGTTGGTAAATCGGACAAGGAAATCAATTATGCGTTAGATCAAAATATCTTTGCGTTTAATGTGGAGTCAATTCAAGAACTTGAGGTTATCAATGAGCTTGCCTCAAAGAAAGGTGTAAAAGCAAATGTGGCTTTACGGATCAACCCAAATGTGGATGCACATACCCATCATTATATTACAACAGGGCTTGATGAAAACAAATTTGGTGTGCCCAATGCCGATTTGGAAAAATGTGCAGCCGTGCTTAAAAAATGTGAGTCTATTGAATTGGTAGGTCTTCATTTTCACGTCGGTTCACAGATTACGGATATGACTGTATTCAAAAGCCTGTGTGTGAAAGTCAATGAATGGAAAAACTGGTTTGAAGAACGCGGTACACAAATCCGTGTATTGAATGTCGGTGGTGGATTGGGGATAGATTATAAAAATCCGGATGGAAATACAATTCCCGATTTTGAAGCCTATTTTGATATTTTCGACCGCTTCCTGGAACGTACAGCACAGCAAGAAGTGCACTTTGAATTAGGACGGGCTTTGGTTGCGCAATGCGGAAGCTTGGTAAGTCGTGTCTTGTATGTCAAAAATGGTGTCAAGAAGAACTTCTTGGTATTGGATGCCGGAATGACTGAATTGATGCGCCCGGCCTTGTATCAGGCCTACCATAAAATTGAGAATATCAGTGCGGTGGACGCTGTAGAATCCATTAACTATGATGTTGTTGGACCTATCTGTGAATCTTCAGATTGCTTTGGGAAGGAAGTACCACTTCCGGTCTCGAAACGTGGCGACTTAATTGCCATTCGTTCTGCAGGCGCCTATGGCGAAGTGATGGCCTCGCGTTATAACCTCCGTGAAGAAATACGTTTTGTATATAACAATCAGCTATAATTGCTGTAGTAAAATAATTATTGCTAAGCCAGTCCATTCCTCGGACTGGCTTTTTCCGCTTTAAATGCTGGCTTCTTACTGCTTGGTCAGCAATTTTGTTTATCATTTTCTTGATCGTCTTTCGTATACTTGTTTATGCTTATGGCGATTGAATTTCCGGTTACGATAGATTTGTTTGGAAAAACATTTCTCTTACATCCTTTTATGGAAGGGTTGGGGATGTTTATAGGGATGCGTTATTACCAACTGCTCAAATGGAAGGATGAGGAAAGTTTAGGGCATACCAATTCACTTCTTATTGTTATTGCTGCTGGCGTAGGCGCTTTAATCGGCTCGCATATTATCGGTTCCCTCGAGCGTCCGGCTGAGTTGCTCAATGCGACACATAAATGGACTTACATCTGGGTGAATAATACGATAATCGGTGGTTTGGCAGGAGGTTTGGTTGCCGTAGAAGGGATAAAAAAGATCATGGGTAAAAAAGAAAGTACCGGGGATAGGATGGTCTTTCCTTTAATTACCGCAATTGCCATTGGCAGGATAGGATGTTTTTACACGGGTGTGTTCGAGCAGACCTATGGTTTACCCACTACCTCTCCATTAGGGATGTATTTGGGCGATGCCTATAAACGGCATCCGGTAGCGCTGTATGAAATCGCATTTTTGCTGCTCCTATTTGTAGGGCTCCAACTTTTTAAACGACGATACAATTATCGAAATGGTGTGTTGTTTCAGCTTTTTATGCTTAGTTATTTTAGTTTTCGTTTCCTGCTGGACTTTATCAAGCCACGGGCAATTATACTTTTGGGGCTAAGTACCATACAAATTACCTGCATCGTGGTGATAATTTATTATATTTATTTATTAAAAAATGAACGTTTAATCAAAAAATAGAAATTATGTATTTGCTTGAAGGGTCATTTGGATCGGAAAGTACCGCGATGTTGGGACTTTTTCTTCTTACTATAGGTGCTATTGTGATTGGCATTGCACTTTTGGTTATTATTATCGGCTCGATTATTAAAGCTGGGAATAAGGAATCAAAATTTAATGTCAATCCCTGGCTTAAAGTATTGTTGGGCGGAATTGGAGCAATGCTGGCAGGAGGGCTTGCCTGCGGACTTACCTTTATGAACTAGAAATCAGAACGATGCCAGTAAGAAACTATACGTACTACGATTATACCATTAGCCTATGTCCAACATGCCTTTCGCGTGTTGGTGCCAAGATTATTATCGAGGATGAGCAGGTATTTATGACCAAAAACTGTCCCGATCATGGCTTTTTCAAAACGCTGATCGCTACGGATGTTGACTATTATAAGAACATTCGGAATTATAATAAAGCCTCCGAAACACCTTTGAAATTTGACAACGAAGTACATTATGGCTGCCCATACGATTGCGGTTTATGTGTAGATCACGAGCAGCATAGCTGCCTGTCCATTATTGAGGTGACCGACCGTTGTAATTTGACCTGCCCAACCTGTTATGCCATGTCGTCGCCCCACTACGGACGACATCGCTCGCTGGAAGAGATTGAACGGATGTTTGACAAAATCGTCGAAAGTGAGGGTGAACCGGATGTGGTTCAGATCAGCGGTGGGGAGCCAACCATACATCCTGATTTTTTTAAGATTTTAGATATTGCGAAGACAAAGCCTATTAAGCATCTCATGCTCAATACGAATGGTATCAGAATAGCCAATGATTCTGGTTTTGCCGAGCAACTCGCAACCTATGCGCCTGAATTTGAAATCTATCTCCAGTTTGATTCCTTTCGCCCATCCGTGCTGGAAAAGTTTCGGGGCAAAGATCTCACGGATGTCCGAAAAAAGGCCATTGACAAATTAAATGCGCTCAATCTAAGTACAACATTGGTCGTGGTCTTAGAAAAGGGAACCAATGATGATGAAATTGGTGAAATCTTAGCGTATGCTTTACAACAACGATGTGTACGCGGGGTAACCTTTCAACCGGTGGAAATTGCCGGGCGGAATGCTGCCGATGCACAGCAGCATAAAATGACACTGACCGAGGTGCGCCAGGAAATCCTGAATCAATATCCACTTTTGGATCCACATGATATTATTCCTGTTCCTTGTAATCCTGATGCGTTGGCGATGGGTTATATCCTGAAGATAGGGGATGAGCGGATACCCTTGACCCGGCATATTGATCCGGCTATTTTATTAAATAACCAATCGCGCAATACCATTGTCTATGAACAGGACAAAGGTGTTCAGATGCAATTGCTGGATATATTTAGCACCGGAATTTCGGTGGATAAGGTAAAGCCAAAAGTAAACCAGCTACTTTGCTGTTTGCCGGAAGTGTGCGCTCCTGATCTTGATTACGACAATCTTTTCCGTATTATCATCATGAATTTTATGGATGCCTACGATTTTGATGTTCGTGCGGTTAAGAAATCTTGTGTCCACATCGTCAATAAAGACTTGAAGTTGATTCCTTTTGAGACGATGAATTTATTTTATCGTGATGATAAAATAAAACGGCTGGAAGAACTAAAACTCTCGGATGCTATTCGGTTTTAACAGAAGATAAGTTATTTTTGTCGGAGAAAAACCTTTGGTCCTTTCTTTGCAATCTGTAGTTTCCATGGTATTTGGCTACCTATTGCCGGGAAAGAAAATCAACAAAATTAGAAGTATGAAATTGGGCATTGTTAAGCGTTTTATTTTTGTCTTAAGTCTCTTGGCTTTTCAGCTGCACGGCTTTGCACAGGACTCCCTTCAGGTTCGGAAGAATCAGATGGGCGATCGCACGGCGAGCCATAGCAGCCTAAGTAGACGGTCGAACGTGGATTCTACACGGGTTGGAAGTGACTCACTGCGGAATGAACTACGAAATGATCTGCGGAAGGTAAATCTAAACTTTTTATCCAATATTCGTACGGCGTCCATGGCCGAGCTTATCGCGCAGCTGAATGAAAAATCCAATGGCTACTTGACAACGAATGCTGGATCGGCTAAAGATAGTATTGCTTCAATAAAAAATAGTATCCACGAAGAAATCAGCCAGCTGAAGTCTATTAAAGGCAGTATCAGCAATTATTCCAATAGCCTCAATGTGACGGTGGATCAGATCAAGACGCTGATCAACCGCTATGATATCAGTGCCAATAATCATAGTAGAGCGTATCAATACCTCGATAATGCGCAGCTTAAACTAGCTGCAAAACAAGATTCGCTGGAAGCGATCAATCGGACGATTGATGAACTTATAGCTAAAAATCAACGTCATCTGATTCGGATCGAAACCGTTCACGAAATAAAAAACGGAAGCAAAAAAGCCGATTCCGTGACATCGAAAAGTTCGATATGGAAAGCCAATACTGCAGCCATCTCTAAAGATGTGATCTTAAATAATATCCGGAGTAATTATAGTAACAATAAGTCTATAGACAAATATGTGAATCGTACGGATTGGGCGAGCCGTATCCTTTTGATTGTACTGGGATTGGGGTATTGCTACTGGATTGTGCGGGTGTCTTATATCCTTCGACAAAATGATCCTGAACATAAACTTGCGATTGACGCTACCGTTGGGAAAACAATTATTTTTCTCCTGACACTGTTGCCTTTTGTAAACTTCTTTACACCAAGTTTCATTTTACAGGCTTCCCAATTGGTCATCATGTTAATCTTCATGTTTTTACTCAGGCATCGCATGAGTGGATTGCAGCGTAAAATTGCCATTATCCTCATTGTATTCTATATCCTGGATGTATTTGTCAATATGATCGTAAGCGATGACCTGTTTTTGCGTATCGTTTGTATTGCCTTCAATTTGATTGCTTTAGGATTGGTCAGTTATACAAAACGGCGTATAAAGAATGCGGATAGTCCTGGCTATATCAGTAATTTTATTTATGTGATTTTTGCTATACTCAACGTGACGGCAATTACGCTGAATATTATCGGGCATGTGGAGCATTCACGTAGTTTTAGTATTGCCTGTGCTGTGGGGCTGGTGCAGTCTTTTACACTACAGTATTTTTCGGATATGATTAAGGCCGATGTTCGCAATCAGTTTAAAAAAGATCGGCTGACTTCCGGTTTTTGGATGCGTTTCAACGAGCAGCGCACCTTGGCAATCATCACCGAAATTCTGCGTATTGTCTGTGTGCTTTTGGCGATCATTGTCCTGGCAAATAACTTACAGTTTATTGAAAGCTTATTGGCACTGAGCGAAACATTCTTCGGAAAAGTACGCAGTATCGGTAGCATCTCTTTTACCTTAGGAAATCTTGGTGTAGCGGTTTTACTGCTGTTGGTGGCCAACTGGTTTCAGAAAAATATCAGTTTGATCGTGCTTGGTGGTGAAGACGGTCAGCTCAGCCAGGTCTATAATCAGAAGATGACCCTATTTCCGCTCTTCCGGTTGGCTATTATTCTGATCGGTTTCTTTATGGCCATCTCGGCCCTGGGCATGAGTTTGGATAAACTTACGGTTGTGATTGGCGCATTGAGTGTTGGTATCGGACTCGGCATGCAGAATATCATCAATAATTTTGTCTCGGGTATAATTCTGGTTTTTGATAAGCCGTTTCGCGTCGGCGACCAAATTGAGCTTGCCGACAAAAAAGGGCGCGTCAAGGAAATCGGTATACGCGCCAGTGTTTTAAAAACAGGTGATGGTGCAGATGTCATTATTCCAAATGGCGATTTGCTGTCGGGAAGGGTTGTCAATTGGACCTTATCCCAAGAATACAGCAAGACAACTTTTGTTCTTCATATCGATCGGAAAGCAGATTTGGACCAAGCCAAACAATGGATTAAGGACGCGATGGAAAGCAGTGACCATTTTATCAAGGATAGAGATAGCGGAATCAGTATACAGGACATCAGTGCGGAGATGATTTACCTGAGTGTTTCCGGCTGGGTAAATTTTGCTGCCAATGCTTCCGCCTTTAAAAATGATGTCTTACTTGTATTGTATAAGAAGTTTGAAGCTGAGGGCTTGAAGTTTTATAGCGTCATTCCGCCCAAAATTTAGCCCATTCAATTGAGATTTTTGCGCGTATACAGGATGTATTATCCGGAAGGCTTATTATTTAGTCAGCTGAGTTCGGTAATGTAAAGGGCTAAAGCCCTTGGTGCGTTTGTAGAAATGGGAAAGATGGCTCTCATCTGTAAATCCGAGTTCTGCAGCAATTTGTTTCAAGGTATAATCTTTGGATTTAAGTCTGTTTTCGATGAGTTCGATCCGGTAGGTATTGATATACGCTCTTAAACTGGTGCCGAAGTTCTTCTTAAAGTAGATACCAAAATAGGATGGAGCGATATTGAATTTCTGAGCCAGTAGGCTGACCTGAAGTTGTTGGGGCGAAAAAATATGCTGATGAATGTAAGCCGAAATCGATCGGTCAACATATAGTTCATGCTGCTGGGGTAAGCGTTGCGTCTCTGATATTTCTTTGTAGAGTCCAAAGATGGCGACGAGTTGGTCAAATAGCCAGTCCGAACGCTCGCTGACGGTGGTATTACTATACAGTCGGACCGCTTCCAGGATATGGGCGTAAATCAGGCGATAATGCTCGTCCATATCCAATTTACGTTCTTTTAATCCCCGGTCGTTCATCAGCTCCAAAATCCATGCATAGCGTTTTTGATTGCGTTTATTCTGCAGGAAGTAGGTATCTGTAAATAAAATAAACAGAAAATGTGTCTTTTCTTCAATGTTAAAATAATGCCTGTCTGCCGGACTAATTAAAAATACATCGCCACGTTCATAATTCAGTTCAAATTTGTTGATCACATGGGTTCCTTTGCCTGAACGAATATAAACAAGCTCATAATAATTTTGCTCATGTGGAGGTAAATGAAAGCTATCCTCAATAAATTCACTGATCCGTAAAGGTTCAAACTGTTTTTTGCGCATTATCCTGATGTTTATATATCCTTAAATGTACATAAAAATAATGTATTTATACATGTTATTGCCTGTAGTACTATCGCACCTTTGTGTCGTATAAAATGGTAATAAAACATGGTCAATTTTATAATGATTGCATTTTGCATCGCGGCAGGGATGTTGTTAAGACGAACAAATTTAATTCATTCCGAAGCACATAAGGGGATCAATACCTGGATTCTTTATTTTGCCCTTCCAGCTGTGTCTTTCAAATATATTCCGAA
>JBMAAL010000097.1:0-18896 GCA_050281725.1 Sphingobacterium sp.
TAAACCAAAATGATAGCTTCAAAATTGTACTAAATGAAAAACCGCCTCATAAGTAATTATGAGACGGCCTCTTTTTAGTGGTATTGATCGTCTATATATTACTTTTTCAATACTTCTTTCAATTTTGTGCGCAAAGCATCACCATGTAAGTTCTTTGCGACAATTTTCCCATTGGGATCAATCAAGACATTCTGCGGAATAGATTTTACGCCGTATAGTGTTCCGACATCATTTTGCCAACGTTTTAGATCAGAGACATGTCTCCAGTGTAATTTATCTGCATGAATGGCCTTAATCCAGGAGTTGCGATCCTTATCAAAGGAAATACCCAATATTTCAAAGTTTTCACCTTTGAATTGTTGGTAAGTTTTTACAAGATCTGGACTTTCAACACGACAATCTGGACACCAAGATGCCCAAAAATCAAGAAGCACATATTTTCCTTTAAAATCTGAAAGTTTTACAGGATTGCCGCTGGTGTCATTTTGCGTAAATGCTGGTGCAATTTTTCCAATCTGAACTGTTTCTAAGGTATTTAAATAATCTTGAAATTCTTTTCCCTCATTGGAATTCTTTACATTTTTACTCAATGTATTATAGAGTGCCTGGAGCTCGGGATAGACTGGATCATAACCCCCAACCCGGCGTAAGTCAACCAATGTGGAGATCGAATCTGGAGCAGCCTTGACACGGGCGATATACTCCTCTTTTGTAAGTTCCTTTTTTTGTGCGGATCCGAAGAATGGCAGAACCAAAAAAAGTAGTGTGATGTATTTTATCATGTTACTATTCTTATATATATTTACAAATATAAGAAAATCCACTAATTTAGTAGATTAATAAAATGTCAAAAAATGAACTTCAACCTAACTTCTAAACTTCCACATGTCGGCACGACAATCTTTACCAAAATGACCATGCTCGCCAATGAGCAGCAGGCATTAAATCTGTCTCAAGGTTTTCCCGATTTTGAGACCGACCCGAAGTTGGTCCAATTGGTTGCTAAGGCTATGGAAAAGGGATATAACCAATACGCACCAATGATCGGAGCACAGCCCTTACGGGATGCGATAGTCAAGAAATATAATGAGATTTATAACGTTGAGGTTGACGCAACAGAAGAACTGACAGTCACCGCAGGAGGTACGCAGGCTATTTTTACAGCTATTGCTACCGTCGTTAGACCGGAGGATGAGGTTATTATATTTGAACCTGCATATGATTGTTATGCGCCGACTATTGAGCTGTTCGGGGGCAAAGTTGTGCCAGTACGATTATTGGCGCCCGATTTTCGGATTGACTGGGATTACATCGCAACATTAATTAATGCTAAAACGCGATTGATAATCATCAATAATCCGAATAATCCAACGGGAAAAGTATTGGATAGAGAAGAACTCATTACCTTAGGAACCTTATTGGAGGGAACCAGCACACTGTTGCTGAGTGATGAAGTTTACGAGCATATTGTGTTTGATGGGGCGTTGCCCCAGTCCGTTGTCGGAATTCCCACTTTGCGCGAACGGAGCTTTGTCGTTGCTTCCTTTGGAAAACTACTGCATACGACCGGTTGGAAAATAGGCTACTGTATTGCGCCAGCCCTGCTGACACAAGAGTTCAGAAAGGTACATCAATTTAACGTCTTTAGTGTCAACACCCCTATGCAGTTTGCTATCGCTGAATATTTGGGCGATATAAGTTATGTAAAGGGGCTCGCACCCTTTTTTGAGCGAAAAAGAAATTTATTGAAGGACGGATTAAAGGGATCCCGGTTTAAGATTCTTCCCTGCGAAGGAACTTATTTCCTTAATATCGACTATAGTGCCATCAGTCAGGAGAAGGAATTTGAATTTGCCTGTTCGTTAACCAAACAGCACAAAATTGCAACAATTCCACTTTCAGCGTTTTATAAAGAGGTTACAAATCAACAAGTTTTGCGGGTTTGTTTCGCTAAAAAGGATGAAACACTATTAAAAGCCGTCGAGATTCTGAACAAGGTATAGCCGTATTATTAATGCAAACGAGTGGCTAAAAGGTTTTATTTAAAATATCGCTAAGAAAGAACCACTTTATTAAAATTTTACTTCAACTTGAGGTACTAATTTTATAAATTTGTAATTCACGTTTATCAACATACCCATAAAATGGCTAGATTAAATTTATTGGAAGAAACGCGCTTCGAAAAAGTCCCTGTGAGCGTCTATCCAGATCAAAATTCAGCTTCGAAAAACGTTGCAAATCGTATTGCTGAAATTATTCGTGCAAAGCAAGAGAAAGGTGAGAAAGCTGTTCTGGGCCTTGCTACTGGTGCTACACCAGTAAAAGTCTATCAAGAATTGATTCGTTTGCATCAAGAGGAAGGTTTAAGCTTTAAGAACGTGATTACCTTCAATCTTGACGAATATTACCCTATGCAACCTGATGCCGATCAGAGCTATGTGACATTTATGAACAAAAACTTGTTCGATCACATAGACATC
This sequence comes from Sphingobacterium sp., assembly GCA_050281725.1. Classification (GTDB taxonomy): domain Bacteria; phylum Bacteroidota; class Bacteroidia; order Sphingobacteriales; family Sphingobacteriaceae; genus Sphingobacterium. The sequence goes on from JBMAAL010000097.1 coordinate 2,481, forward strand.
GACGCGGCAAATGTAAATATTCCAGATGGTACCTTAGCTCTTGACCAAGTAAATGCATTCTGCGAGGCTTACGAACAGAAGATTACAGCAGCGGGAGGTTTAGATATTCAATTATTAGGTATTGGTCGTACAGGCCATATCGGTTTCAATGAGCCAGGTTCTGCACCTAACTCAGGTACACGTGTTGTAACGTTAGACGACTTGACTCGTCGTGATGCTTCCCGTGCTTTTGGTGGAAAAGAAAATGTACCAACAAAAGCGATTACCATGGGCGTAGGCACAATCTTCAAAGCGAGAGAGATTATTTTAATGGCTTGGACCGAGACAAAGGCTGAGATCATTAAAAAAGCAGTTGAGGGTGAAATATCTTCAGAGATTCCTGCAACTTATCTCCAGTTATCAGATAATGTTGAATTTATTCTTGATGAAGCTGCGGCTTCCTTGTTGACACGTTTTGATCTTCCTTGGTTGGCAGAAGATGTTACATGGACACCTGAACTAATTAAGAAGGCCGTTGTTTGGTTGGCTTTAGAGATTAAAAAACCAATCTTGAAACTGACAGACGAAGATTATAACGCGCACGGTATGGCCAAGTTGGTAACAGAGACCGGTCCGGCATATAATATCAACATCCGTATATTCAATGAACTTCAACATACAATTACTGGATGGCCAGGTGGTAAACCCAATGTAGACGATTCACAGCGTCCTGAGCGTGCCAATCCAGCGAAGAAAAATGTGATTGTATTTTCTCCGCACCCTGATGATGATGTCATCTCGATGGGCGGTACATTTATTCGCCTGGCAGATCAAGGGCACAATGTTCATGTTGCTTACCAAACTTGTGGTAATACAGCAGTTTGGGATGATGATGTGGTACGTTATCTGGAGTTTGCTGAAGATCTTGCAAAACAAATTGGGGCAGAGGCAGAAGCTTCTCAGATCGGTCGCATTTATGATGAGGAAAGAGCAATTTTTGCAACAAAAAAACCAAATCAGATCGATACTGAACTTGTTCGTAAAATTAAAGCATTGATTCGTAAAGGTGAGGCAATCGCTGGAGCTCGTTTGGTAGGTTTACCAGATAAAAATATCCATTTCCAAGATCTTCCATTCTACGATAGACAAAAGTTTTCAAAAAATGTATCTTTTGAAGATGATATTCAGCAAACGATGGAATTATTGCGTCATGTAAAACCACATCAGGTATTTGCTGCAGGTGACTTTGCTGACCCGCATGGTACACACAAAGTATGTTTCGACATTCTGTTTGAAGCACTGAACAGATTGAGTAAAACAGATGAGTGGACCAAAGATTGTTGGTTATGGTTATACCGTGGAGCATGGCATGAATATCCTATCCACGAAATTCAAATGGCCGTTCCTTTATCGCCACAAGAGGTTTATCGCAAACGTTTAGCCATCTTCAAACACCAGTCTCAAAAAGATTTGCCTGTATTCCCTGGAGATGATCCACGTGAATTCTGGGTGCGTGCTGAAGATCGTACAAGCGAAACAGCCGCTTTATATGACCAATTAGGTCTGGCAAACTATGAAGCTATCGAAGCGTTCGTAAGATGGAAATTTGACTAAAATAACTGTCTAGCTAATAAAAAAAGTCCTGAACCATAGATGGTTCAGGACTTTTTTGTTTTTAATCATTCTAAATAGCTTATTTTTTATACCTTTGCGTTGTTATTTAGAATAATTAAAAATAATTACCCAAAATTATTAACATGGACAAACACTTACTAGCTCTTGCTTCTACATTTTTAATCGGAGGTGCAGTATACGGTCAAACTTCGGGAATCGTCAAAGGAAAAGTTGTTGACGGTCACAATAACCCACTAAGTTCAGTAACGGTTTCAATAGGAGATAAAAAAGTACGTACAGACCACAGAGGTCATTTTAGGTTACATGATGTCGACCAAAATGTGGTGATTAAATTCTCTTATATGGGCTATCAGACAGCATCTATTGATTATGTTTTTAGTTCAGCGAGCCGCGAAGTGATTATTGATCCAATTATCCTAGTCAGTAATGAGCAGGCAATTGATGAAGTGGAGGTATTTGGTGAACGCAACAAAAAACCAAAAGGCCTGGAGATGATTACACGCATGCCATTGAAACCTTCAGATCAAATTCAGAGTATTTCTGTTATCTCCAATAAGGTGATTCAAGATCAAGGTATTCTTACGTTGACTGATGCGGTAAGAAATATTCCTGGGGTAACCTTGTTTGGCTCCTATGGTGGGGTGAAAGAATCACTATCAACCAGAGGCTTTCGCGGTGTACCTGTACTGAAAAATGGTGTCCGTATGGATTCCCAATTTCAGACTGCGTCCGGAGTCGTTGATATGCAAGGTGTGGAGTCTATCCAAATGATTAAAGGCTCTGCTGCTGTTACACAGGGTGTTATTACGGATATTGGTAATGCGGGGGGAGTAATTAATGTGGTCACTAAAACACCTAATTTCACGAATTCTGGTGAGATTGGTGTACGAGCCGGAAGTTGGGGGCAATTCCGCCCGACCTTTGATTTCCAAACCGTATTGGATAAGAAACAGACTGTAGCTTTTCGAATGGATGGAGCCTATGAACGCAGCGATAGCTATCGGAAAAGTGTATCGTCCAACCGCGTCTACCTAAACCCATCTTTGGCCTGGAAACCGACAGAGAAGACGACAATTACATTGGAGGGGGACTATTTTAACGATAATCGTACGCCGGTTAATTCCGCTGTCAATTTAAATCCTTCGCAAGGGGTTAATGCTTTATATGTTATCCCAAACAATAAGTTTTTGGGATTCAACTCAGATAATAATAATACAGAGATGAAGAGCTTTATGGCTCAGATCAATCATGAATTGACCGATCGCTGGAGTATTAGAGCTTCTATTGCAACATCATCTTATCAGGTCGATAACCAATCATCTTCTTCCTCACTGATTAAAGATGAAGCAAAACAATATAATACCTTCTCGCGCTCAATGAGCAAAAGCTTGCGCGATGATAAGAATGAAACTTTCCAGTTTGACTTGATCGGAAAAGATCTTTATACAGGTAAAGTAAAACATTTGGTTCAGGCAGGGGTAGACTATCGTATTGCGGATGCGACAACAACTTCTTTTGCAGGAAAGCTAAGTCCATTAGAAAAAAATGTTCTTTTGAAAAAGGCAGATCAAAATAGTTCTGTTATAGACATTATTGATATTCATGGTGATTGGGTAAATGACCTATCCGAAGTTGTCTATGTCGATTCTTTGGGCAACCAGCGAAAAGGAAAGCAAATTGCCTATACGGCAGGAACTCCTGTAAGAAGTTATTATTCTTCTATAGGATTCATGGGGCAGGATGTTATCGAATTTAATAAATACATTAAGGCTGTATTAGGTTTACGTTATTCCGAAATTACAACAAAAGATTTCACCTCAAACGGTAATAAAAGGGAGTCTGCATGGAACCCCATGGCAGGTGTGATTGTTACGCCATTTGAGAATTTCAATGTATTTGGGTCTTATACCAACTCTACGAATTTAAGAAATGCAGCTAATCCATTAACAGATGGTACAGCAGCAGGTGCTTCTAAAACAGAGCAATTTGAAGGAGGAATTAAATCCGATTGGCTGAATAATCGATTGCGTTTCAATTTAACCTATTTTCATATTTATACCTCTAACTTGACAAATGCTGAGTATACAGCGGGAACTAATGTTGCTACGGGATTATACTTTAAAGCCGGGGATTTGGTGCGTGATGGTATTGAGGCCGAATTGAACGGTCGTGTATTGGAAAATTTGACTGTGATGTTGGGCTATGCTTATTTAGATGCGCGCTATAAAAATTCACCATCCTATATGGATGGATCGGCACCGATGAATGCTCCAAAACATACTGCAAATGCATGGATACAATATGTATTTAATCAAGGAGCTCTTCGGAACCTGAGTTTAAGTGCTGGGGTTTATTATGTCGGAGACCGCCCTGTCAATGAATATAGCCTGACACCAAATGGACATGGTGAGTATTACGGAACAGAACCATTCAATATGCCGGCATATACCACATTAAATGCACAGATAGGCTATAAATGGCGCAAATTTGATGCGAAAGTCTTTGTGAATAATATCACCAATGAAATTGGCTTAAATTCATATTTCCGTGGCGGTTTTATCAATCAGATCGATCCAAGAAATGCAGCTGTTGCATTGAGTTATAAGTTTTAAGGACACAAAGCCTATATTAAACAGAAGGGCTGTCCAAAACCATTGGACAGCCCTTTGTTTAATCTATTGTGCCTTTATCGACTTAAGTGTCATCTCAAATAGCGGGCTCTTGAAGTGGCCGCCGTTATTATAGGCAGCTTTTTTTGGCGTTATCGACACCAATAGCGTTCTTCATTTTGAATCCCAATGAATTAATAGCTGATCACATCACCTGATCGTCCTTTGGCATCAAATACTTTAAATAAGTATTTTTTCCCGTTCTGGAAAGGTATTGGACCACTCACCAGTTTTGATTTCAATGTTGGCGTCCTTCCATTATCGCTATAATAGACTTTAAACCCAGGATAATCGGTATTGATAAAAAGCTGGTTACCCTCTTTCTTGATTCCAATTTTTGGAAGTCGATAGGTATAGCCCCCATTTACCCTATCCAGTTTTCTCAATTCATCCTCACCTAATTTTTTGATAAAGGCGGTATACGATTTGCGGTAAGTAGCTTCGTCGAAAGAATCTCCCTTTTCCCAGGCCTGTTCAGGTGCCCAAGCGCGATCGGCAATCGCTATTAATCGTGGGAATATCATTTCCTCAAGACGTTGGTCAGTGGATACCTTTTCTGCCCATAAAGCACCTTTAATACCAAGAAGATTTTTCTTCCCTTCGGCTGTAAGCTGTTCTTTATTGGTGTAAGCCTCTGGTTTAAGATCTTTTCCAGTATCATCCTTCCGTAGGTTGATGAAGAAATTTTCAGGAGAGAACGAATAGGTTCTGTTCAGATTAACCGTGCCTACCCAGCTGTGTCCTGGATCTGCAAAGTCACGATCCCAAGACATATCGAGGTAGTTGTTTGCCGCACTCGTATAAACAACTTTATAACCAGCATTTGCCAATCGATAAGCGAGGTCTTCCTGTCCTTGGCCTGGGAGATTGTTCCATACATTCAAATGGATCCCGGATTTTCCCAGATCGGCATTTACAACCATGCCTTTTCCTTTATTGCGCATGCCCATTTCTTCCCATCCGGACATCGTCAACCCTTTTTCTTGAACAAGGCTATTAATTTTGGCAATATACAGTGGCCATACATCAAGTACATTGGCGATATTATTTTCCTTCATAAAGGCTAATACCTTTGGCGATTTCTCCCAAACGCCACTTGGCGTCTCGTCGCCTCCCAAATCGATAATTTTCAACGGAACTCCAGCTTGATCATGTATTGCTTTGATTTCATCGATCACCTTGCTTAGGAAGTGATAGGTTGAAGGTAGGGCAGGGTTCATGACATTGTCATTCCAGTTTTGTGCGGAGTTGTAAACGGACTTGTCCTCAGCATCGTCCAGCAAGAATTCCTCTGCCTTTTGTTTATCGCCAAGTTTTGAATAATGCGCAAAACGCGCACGCATTGCTTTAATCGCTGCACGCGCATGACCAGGAGTTTCTACTTCGGGTATGACATCGATATGTCTTGCCTGTGCATATTTTAAAATTTCAATATAGTCAGCAACACTGTAGAATTGATGCGATTTGGCCATCGCTCCAGATCCATAAGCAGACTGTATTGCTTTTCCATCTTCAAAATTAGCGGAACGGTTGGCTCCGACAGCCGTTAGTTCAGGTAAAGATGGGATTTCCAATCGCCAACCTTCATCGTCAATGAAGTGGAAATGGAACTTGTTCAATTTATAAGCAGCCATGAGATCCAATATCCTTAAAACTTCAGCTTTACTGTGGAAATTACGGGCAGCATCCAGCATAAATCCACGGTAGCCATAGCGCGGGCTATCTTCGATGTTACCATATGGTACTGCGATCGATTTTGTAGTCTTATTCCATTGGCGATGATTGATCAGTGATTTTAACGATTGTATAGCATAAAATGCACCCGCTTTATCTGAAGCCTCTATTCGTACACCCTTAGCACCAATTGTCAAGCGATAGGATTCGGGCTTTAGGTTGTTCGTTTTGACAATTTCAATGCCTCCTCCTTGGCCGGATGAAGCCGATAGCTTAATACCTGAATAGGTGCTCAGGAAATCTGTCAGAAAAGCCGCCTCCTTAGCAAATTCATTGTCTACAAAAAGTTTTGTACCTGTAGATACATTGAATTTTTCTTGATTGTTGATGCTGATACTGCTGGGCAAAGGGATAATACTTTGTAACTCTATGCCTTCGGTAAGTTTGTTTTGCGTGTATTTATAGGCAAAATAATCCGTCTTTTCAGTTTCCGATTGAGGTGCAGTTTTAATGGCTGAATAATCTGAAATATTTGTCGCAAGTCCAGTTTGGTTATTTTTTAGATAGAGGCCAATAGGGCCGTCGGTATAGTTGACCAGTCCAGTCGTGATGAAATCGATATGGACGGTATCCTGCGCATTTAATAAAAAGTTATTCTTCTTAAAGCTTACCTGAAAAAGATCACCATTTCGATGGTCAATAGCAAAACGATTATCTACCTTCTCGGGATCAATAGATCGGATAAAATTAAACCAAAGGCTCCAGTCGTTTAGTCTGATAGCACTTTTACCTTTGTTTTTCAAAATAATGGTGGATACTGGATTTTTGCGGATATTCTGTCCGTCCTTAACCTTCCAGGTGAGTTGCAGTTGATCTGCGATTGCACTCGATTTTTGGGCATAGGCTTCCTGACTTAATAAAGCCAAGCCCAGTCCGGCATAGAGTAGCGGTTTTTTAATTTTTTTTAAATTAGTCATGTTGGTTACTTTTTTCAATGACTCTAAATATAGCTATTCTAGAGGTTTTTACGATCTATTTCAAAAAAAATGAATAAAAAAAATATAAAAATTTTGACACATTTATAAATATTTCTATATTTGCACACCGAAACAGAAAACGGCCCGTTCGTCTAGGGGTTAGGACGCAAGATTTTCATTCTTGAAACAGGGGTTCGATTCCCCTACGGGCTACAGATCGAAAGATTAAAAACTTAAAAAAGCTTGCAGTTCATATTGCAAGCTTTTTTTGTCTTTGAGTATCTAAAAAACCTATAGGAACTTTCAAGAAAAAAGTGAGTCATAAGTAAAAGTTGTGGGGGATAAGGATTCGCTTAAAGCCTTAATGCGGTTAATAATTCCAGAAATAACTGAAATAAAAAAAAGCCTAAAAAAATTGAAAAAGGGAAATGACCGGGGCTCGTATGTACTCGAAAAAACAACCTTCATCAACGAAACCATAAATTTAACGAAAAAAAATGACAACATTTCCTGTAATAGCCTCTACTCTTTCTGCCAAACAATTAGGCGATTTTGTGATAGATAGATATGGCCTAGACGACAAATACCAATGTTCCTTATTCAGAACAGGAATGAATCACACGTATTTTCTTTCCAACACCGAGACGAAATACGTTTTGCGAGTTTATAGTCATAATTGGCGGTCAAAAACCGAAATTATTGAAGAACTTGAACTTTTGAAATCATTGAAGAATAATAATTTAAGTGTTTCTTTTCCAATTGAAGATAAAGACGGAGGGTTCATTCAAGAAATAAATGCGCCTGAAGGAATCAGATATGTTGTACTTTTTTCCTTTGCTCAAGGGGAGAAAATTCGATTTATGGACATCGAAACGTGCTTTCGGATAGGTTCTCTAATGGCAAATATCCACAACTATACCGAAAATAAGAACATTAACCGTGTGTCTTACAATAAGAAGTATCTTATAGAATTACCTTATACGTATTTAGAACAATTCTTTTCAGACAAGTTGCCAGAAATGGAATTCATCAAGGAGTTTGGCGGAAATTTTCAAAATTCAGATTTTGATAATACAAAAACCGGAATTATACATATGGATATATGGTATGATAATATGGCCGTTACAGACGAAAATGAGATTACGATTTTTGACTTTGACTTTTGTGGAAATGGATGGCAAATTTTAGATGTTGGATATTTCTGCAAACAACTGTTTTTCATAGAATCAGATAAAGAGCAGTATGAATTAAAAATCCAAAGTTTCCTGCGCGGATACCAAAGCAATAGACCTTTATCTGAAAAAGAGCGCAGGTTAATACCAAAAGCTGGTGCTTCTATTTTTATTTTTTATCTTGGAGTACAGGCACAAAGATTTGATTGGTCCAACATATTTTTGACAGAAAATTATCTTAAAATGTTTGTCGGAAGAATTAAAGCTTGGATGGATTATTGCGCAAATAACGAAATCACTGGGGCTATGTAAGCTATTACACGTATTTTGTCTTGTTGGTAATATAAATGTAACGTATTAATTTTACCTTCAATATTCCAAATAATAAAATTTTATGAAGGCACATACGTACGAAACACAATCAACGATTACACCGGAAAAGGCCTTGGATTTCCTGAAGGAGGGAAACCAGCGTTTTGTTAATAATCTGAAAGCTAACCGCGATCTACTTGAACAGGTGAACGCTACGCGTGAGGGACAGTGGCCATTTGCCGTGGTCCTAAGCTGCATCGATAGCCGTACTTCAGCTGAACTTATATTTGATCAGGGATTGGGCGATATCTTCAGTATCCGGATTGCCGGAAATTTTGTCAATCAAGATATATTAGGTTCGATGGAGTTTGGTTGCAATGTGGCAGGTTCTAAACTTGTAGTCGTTTTAGGTCATACCAAATGTGGAGCATTAAAAGGAGGATTGGATGCGGCACAGATCGAGGGTATGGGAATGGATAACCTAAATCATTTGATTAATCATTTCGACCCGATCATTAATGAGGTGATCGATAAGGGGGAAGAACGTTCTTCTAAAAATAGCGTGTTGCTTGAAAAGTTAAACCAGCAAAACATTAAACATGCGATCCGTGACATCCGCAGACAAAGTTCAACCCTCCGTAAATTGGAAGAAGAGGGAAAAATTAAGATTGTGGGGGCAAACTATGACGTTGAAACTGGTAGCGTAAGTTGGATGTAAGTTGCCAAAACTGACACACAGGTTTTGATCGGTACTAAAATATGGACAACCGTATCTGACTCAGGTAAGATTAGGTAGCCAAAAGCTTTGTTGATCATAAGCCGAATGGGGAATACACTTTTTAAGAATAAAAGACAAAGGGAGATGGTAACTTTAACACGAGTTAGCATCTCCCTTTTTTGGTGCTACGTATAAATACTAGAGTTTAAAGCACGAAACATTTCCTGCGAAATCAGCTACATAAATCAAATTTCCATCCACTGTAATGTCCGAAAATATAGGCGCACTCAGGTTGAATTTGGATAGGAGTTTGCCCGCTTTATTAAGGACATAGACATAGCCGTCTGAAGCACCAAAAACTAACTTGTCTTTGACTTCAATAACTGCCGATTCAACTGTACCGACCAGCTTACGGTTATCAGGGCTACTATATGCAGAAGAATAGACAAGCGCTTCTCCTGTGGGAAAATGCCACTTCTCTTCCAGAGTCTGCAGATCATAGGCCTTGATTCCGTTGGTGGACGTTGGCATAACCAAAAGGTTGTCGAGCACTTTTGGTGCGGTCATTACCTTAAAATCGTCCGTTTTAATGCTCTTTTGTACGATTTCTCCTGTTTTTAGGTCGATCTTAAAGATGCCATTGAGGCCGGTCGTATAGAGGTAATCATTTTGAGCGGTTACTCCACCAGTTCTAAAACGTAAACCATCTTCCTGACGCTTCCAAAGAAGTTTTCCGGTATGGATATCATAAGCACAGAGCGCATTCCAATTGTATCCAGCTAAAAGAACTTGACCGACAACAGACAGCTCTGCTGGAGTAGCTTCTCCTCCTGATGGTTCAACACCTTCCCAAAGAGGCTTACCTGTATGAATATCAATCGCCGACATGCGTTTTCCTAGTCCGGTATAATAAATGTCCTTGTCAAGAGCGGCACCAGAAACAAAGGTCGGGAGACTTGGAACTGAAGGTTTCTTTGTCCAAAGGACTTTGCCTGTATTTGCATCTATCGCATAAACATTGGTTTCAACATCGGTGGCCAATAATATACCGTCGCTGAAACGTAATCTATGCTTTATGGAATTTATCGTTGGCAGAGACCATAATACTTTTCCACTACGTTTATCCAGGGCTTTGATCGCATGATTGGTTCCTAAACCATCATCCATTGTGGCTATAAAGAGTTTGTCTCCAACAACCAATGGACTTGTCTTCCAGATATTTCCATTGACTGATGTGGACCACTGTAGTTTAATCGTGCTATTTTCCGATGGTGCGAGACTAAACTTTTCTTTCTTTAAGGTCTGTTCGCCGTTCTCGTAGCGGACGGTGATAAGTGCATCGTATTGTCCCTTTTGATTTTGTTTTTTGAAAGGGACATTTGCTTGCCATGTCCAATCTCCGGCGGCTTTCAACGGAATCGAGCTTATGCGATTTCCGGTCTCATGCGCGTATACCGTGAGGTCTACACCCTGTATTTGTCGCTCACTATCGTAGGCGTTGACCAGTATAGGCAGTGTTTGGTTAGCATTTAACGGCTGATTGCTCACGGGCCGTACCAACTGGACGTGGTCACGTAAGTTTGTGTAGATCGGTTTGATATTCTTGATGCCCTGTTTGTCTATATCGACAACAACAAACTGTGCGGCAGAATTATCAATACCACCTTTATTAGGTGCATTGGAACAAACGACATAGACACCATTTTGTTTGAAGACAAAATTGTTGTGCCAGTGTCCATAGAACCAGGCCTTAAGGTTATACTGTTTTAAATCAATCTGTTCTTTTTCTCCTTTAAGTACAAAGTCAGGGCCGACAAAGAAGTCATGGTTAATAAAGATCAACGGCTTGGATTTATCCATGGCAGCTAGATCTTTTTTGAGCCAGGCGATGATCTGATCAGCGTTATAGCTGGGTTTATAATCTCCATTTGGCATTGGCGTAACGACGAAGTGGGCCGGCCCAGCATCAAACGAGTAATAGGTCGGTCCAAAAAGATCTTCAAATAGCTTCTCCCCATATTCACCTTTGACAAGGTCATGATTTCCGACAGTATAATACGTCGGTCTGCCCATGAGTTCACTGTTCACCTGCTTGGCATGAAAAAGCATGCCGGGCTCATAGCAAATATCCCCGGTATGTATAATCAGGCTTGCCTTTTGTTGACGGGCGTAGTTTCTGACATTATCAATCCAAGGGCCGTATAGAGGTGTTTCTGTATCGGTGATTTGGATAAACCGTAGAAAATCATTTTGTTGGACCGCATCTTTAACTAAAGCGAAGTCCAAATTTTTGGCATCCGCGCGCAAAGGGATATAATGTGTTTTGGTAGCCTTGTAGCCACTAGGTACAGTGACAGACAAAAAGCGGGCATTGGAGTTATATGGTAGTGTATACGTTCCGTTGCTATTGGTTTTTACCACGTCATAGCCATCGGATACAACTACTCCACCGATCAGCTTCTCGTTCTGTTCGAACAGGTTATTCGCATTCTGATCTTCAAAAACCCGACCGACGCGTTGCTGAGCAAAAAGGGCGGGAATTGGAAAAAGACAGCAGGCAAGTAATTGGAATAATTTCATGTTGTTTAAATAAAAAAGCTAGCTCCGGTTTCAGAGCTAGCAAAAAGTGAATAAGGTTATTAACTATTTATCCCATCCAAAGACTTGTTTTAGATTAGGATTCAATGTTATTTGCCCCAATGGAATTGGTTTGTAATAGTATTTCGGGGAGACAAATGACCGTTTATTTTTTTGGTCAACAGTCATCATAATATATCCCGAAGTACCATTGCTGAGATAAAATGCGCCCCCATCGAGGTAATATTTTACGAGTTTGGTTTTTACAGCATCTGGTAACTGATCGATTGGACCTGTTGCTTTCTCATTTTCAAGAATGGCAATATCCGGATTTCCATCACCGGTAACGTCCATGGCACCTAATGCAGGTACGTAGATTCCATGCGGGGCAACAGCTAGTAGGTCGCCAGTTTTCCAGCGTAGCACATCGTTGAAACGGAAACCTTCACAGGCAAGCTCAACACGGCGCTCACGACGGATCTCTAACAAAGCTCCTTTATTGGCTCCTTGAGCGTTCGGATAACGTGCCGCAAGAATAGGGTCTATGTTTGTATTAGCTGTCGCTAACTGTAATGCTGGTACACCAACGCGACCACGTAAGACATTCACGGTTGCATCCAAATCAGCTTGCGTAAGTGTGCCCAATTCGGCTTTGGCTTCGGCATTGATAAGCAATACTTCGGCATAACGCATAATAGGAAGATCGGTGTAGTTTGCTTCCCAGCCACCGCGAAGAGCAGGATCTCTAGGGTAGAATTTGATCTGTAAATATCCACCGAAACTAGGTTTTATTAAATAAGCCGTAGGGTTATTCGGATCAGTCTTAAAGCCTGCAGGCATGATGGTTTCAGCCAAACGAGGGTCCCTGTTCTGAAATATTTGCGTAAAGGTTTTCGTTTTGTAATCCGGAGTTGATGTAAAGGATTTCCCGTCGGCTGTTAGAAATTCTTCCATCAATTCTCCACTTAACGCCCATTGCCAGTCCAATACGGTGTGTGAATTGTTTGCAATACCCAGTGAACGGTCATTCTTTTGGATAAAAATCGCTTCTGTGTTCGACGATAGATTGTTGCTGCTGAACAAGGTCCTAAAGTCAACTTCTTTGGCACCAGTGTTATGAATTTTGTATTTTCCAGAATTTATAACTTCTTGAGATGCTGAAGCGGCTCTTTTTAAGAACTCATCTGCTGTGGCTTGTAAATTCAACTCCTCGTGGTATTTACGGAATGTTCCTTCGTGCAAGGCAATGCGAGCTAACAGCGTTAATGCAGCTCCTTGTGTTACACGTTCTTTGAAATTGCCGGCCACTTTATCTTCTCTGATATGGGCTGCGGCAAATTCAAGATCCTCCATCATATGTTTAACCACAACTTCGCGTGAATCTTGGTCTTTGTACATTGCTTCGTCTTCAGCACCCAAAGCAGTATCATACCAAGGAACATTGTTATAATCGCGCACTAAATTAAAGTAGATATAGGCACGAAAGAAACGGGCAATGCCAACATAATGATCTATTTGTACCTGATCGCCGGTTACAGTACCAAGGTGATCCATCATATAGTTGATGCGGCGTAAATTTTTCCATTCATCAGACCAACCGGATGCGTTGCCCTGTGTTAGTGTACCACGGAGCATATTGTTGGTTGAGCTGCTTCCTGTGAATCCGCCGATATTATCCGAGAAGATATCGTCATATGATGCGCCCATAAATCGATAAAAGCCATTGGTATAGGTCTTGAGATCTTCCGGCGTTTTAAAGAAATTTTGGTCTGTGACAGCAGTTTTGTTGCTACGATCCAAAAAGTCTTTATTACAGCTTATTGTCAGTAGTGATAAAGACAATGCTAGTGTAGTATAGTGAAATATTTTCATGAATATGCGTATTAAAACTTAACATTTAATCCAAAGGCATAAGTGCGTTGGAAAGGATATACTCTTGTACTACCTAAGGCTTCTGGGTCTATGTTTACTTTGAGCCCTGAGCGTTCAAATAGATTTTCACCACTTACATAGAAGCGTACGGCTTGTAAGCCAATTCTTTTTGTGAAATTCTGAGAAAGGCTATAGCCGAAAGTGATGTTTTTTACCCTTAAATAAGCTGCATTCTGCAAGTAACGTGTATTCGGCATACCTAGTTCTTCTCCGGTATCTTCTGCACTGTACGATTTTATCCGTGGAAAATACCCATCTCTGTTATCTGGAGTCCAGTGGTCTAAGTTTTGCTTGGTCACATTAGTCCAGGGTTGTGCATAAATTCCCCAGAAATAGATTTGGCTGCCCGGTGGATACCAGTCTCTTTTTCCGACACCTTGAAGAAATACACGTAGGTCAAAACCTTTCCATGAACCTGATAGGTCAAAGCTATATGGATATTGAACTTCTGAGTTACCTAGAATCTTGAGGTCACCATGGTCAGCAAGCGTTTGTTTTCCTTTCGTGATCTTTCCGTCAGGTCCTCCATCTGGCCCTCCCGCGATATCCTTGAACTTGATGTCTCCAACATAGAATTTATATTGTTGATCGTCCGTTCCTACGTCGGTTTGGTTCAGTTTAGCTAGTTCATCCTCATTTTGGAAGAAACCATCTGCTTGAAGACCCCATATCTCACCGATGCGCTGCCCGGCATAATGTTGTCTAATGTCGCCCGTTGGATTATCAAATTTGGTAATTGTAGCTTTGCTGTTTGCCAGTGTAAATGTAGCGTTGTAATGGAATGGCGATCCAGCTAGGTCGAACTTATCTTTCCAGCTAACGCGTAGATCCCAACCATTCGTCTTCATGTCGGCCGCATTGAAGTTCGGCGCGTCAGCTCCAAAAGCCCCGGGAAGCGTTCTTCCTGGGATCAGCATCCCCTCGTTGGTACGTTTGTAAATATCAAATGTCGTATTCAGGCGATTGTTGAGTACATTCAGGTCAATACCGCCGTTGATTGTTGAAATACGCTCCCATGTTAAGGACTTAGCCACGACTAATGGTGGATTAAGGGATATCGGACGATTACCTTCAATAACTCTAGGAATACCATTATCGACTGCCATAGATGGCAAATACGGGTAACTTAGTGGATTCATACCTTGGTCATAGACGGTTTGGTTACCCAATTGTCCATAAGAACCCCGAAGTTTTAAGAAGTTGATCGCAGATTTGAGCGGGCTAAAGAACTGCTCTTCAGAAAGTACCCATCCCGCTGATACCGACGGGAAAAATCCCCAGCGGTCACCCTTTGGAAAGCGCGAAGAACCGTCCAGACGGCCATTGGATTCAATGAGGTAACGCCCTTTATAATCATAGTTCAGACGATAAAATACACCTTGCAGTGCATAATCGTCGATACTATGAGTAACTGTTGTCGCTCCACTACCTAAACCGATGGATGGTATATCAGCCGAATAAAGACCATTTTTAAGGGCGTAATTCGTTTCGATATTCCGATATTCTTGGTTATAACCGACTAAGGCGCTGACATGGTGGTCATTAAACTGTTGTGTATATTGTGTATACACGTTGATTACATCATATCGGGTGTTTTCCTGCCGCTTATATGCGGAAGGTACAGTTCCACCTGCATATTGAGGCGTAGCATTCGGCCCGGTCTTGTACTGCACAGGACGATTATAACCATCAACTACACCAAAGGAACGACGGAAAGTAACATCTGCATTAGCTGTCCATATGTTTTTGATCAGATCTGCTTTGGCATTGAATGTCGTTTGGAACTCGTTGATGTTTTCTTTTCTTCGTCCTCCTTCTTGTAATAGTCCCAATAGGCTAGCCCCTGCTTGGGTCCAGCTACCATCCGGATTTTTAGGAACATCCAAAGATGAGGTACGGTTCACATTCCAGAAGAAATCACCGCTCATAAAAACAGGCGCTTCGTATTGTCGGCTTGTTAATACCGTATTATTTCCGAAGTTCAACCAAGGAGTGACTTGCATATCCATTTTATTGCGGACATTGTAACGGTTAAGTTTGTCATTCCCATATTTTAGGGCACCGTCGAGTTTATAGTATTCACCGGAAAATAAGTAGCTTAATTTGTCCGTTCTTTTACCCAAGCTCAAGTTGAGCGTATTGGTTGGAGCCAATTTTTTATAGGCTTCCTTCATCCAGTCAGTTTGACCATAGTAAGCCCATTTCTCTGGGTTTGTAGGGTCTAGGATCGTGTTAGGTAAACTCGGGTCCTGCTGAAGCTTTTTCGCATATTCACGTACGGCATCCGGATATAGATCATAAAGTGGATAGGCTGCATCGTGCTTATATTGCATCACGGTAAGCGGATCTGTGACAATTTCAGGCAATTTACCTGTGGTGCGCCATTGGGTGCTCATCCCTACGTTGACTTGAAGTTTTTCGGACTTGGCAGATTTGGTTGTTACTAGAACTACACCGAATGCGCCACGAGCGCCATAGATTGCAGCTGAGGCCGCATCTTTTAAGACTGATACATTTTCAAAATCATTTGGATTGAGTCTTGCGAGCTCATCACCAGTAACAGGAATGTTGTCTACTAATATAAGCGGCTCACCGCCATTGATTGAAGTGATACCCCGGATATTGAATTTTGCACTTTGCGAAGGATTACCGCTAGCATTAGTGATGTTCAAGTTGGGGATCAATCCCTGCAATGCAGCACCTAAATTGGTAACAGGTCGATTTTCAATTTCTTTGGCAGAAATCTGGTCAACAGCGCCCGTTAAATTGAT
>JBMAAL010000098.1:0-18850 GCA_050281725.1 Sphingobacterium sp.
GACCTCAGGGCCAGCATAGGTCCCCTCAGATTTTCCTACTCCGCGCTTGTCATAAGTAAATACGGCAATACCGTTTTGGGCTAAATATGAGGCAAACTCCATCATTCTTTTCTCCTGTCCAGAACCATGTATGAGGACAATGGCAGCGTGGGCACGACGAGGCTGAAGCATGGTTCCTGCCAGGTTAATACCCTCACTCTTAAATACAATATCTTTTGTAGACCAGTCTAAAGATTGGGCTTTTGCATATTGCACGAAGAGCAGGCAATAAATGACAACGAGAAAAGGTAGCATACAAAGTGTAATCCGCTGTAAGGGAGCACAGTTCGTCGAGGAATAGTCCAATGGAAGGGCTTTAGGCATAATTAATTCGGTGTTAAATTTTATTTTTATCGAATATACCGACTTGATCTATCCAAGGAATACCTATTTCGGCAGGATATGGGTTTGAATCGGTAAATAGATTTATTTTGGCTGTAAACGAATGTTTGCCTACTTGTTTAGGTGCTTTTTATGAGAAAGTGAACATTAGTAAAATAATGGACATAAGGATTAACATAGGAGAAAGTATCGTCAAAATAGATTTCAATATACTGAAATTGTTAACAACAGCAACTCCGAGTACGAGGAAGATCATGATGTTGATTCCAGCAAGCGTATTTATGATCTTTACGCAATATTTGAATGTGCGCTGAGCAAGATCAGCGTCGGCAAGCCAAAAGGAACTTGAAAAGAAAGGTAAGCCGTAAAGAATAGCTCCAATCACATAGAAAACTAGCGGGACTATGGCTGGTATAGAAGAATAAGACATAACACGGAGAATGTCTCCCGCTGTAGCTTCTCCTTTAAATAATTTACTCGTGGCCGAAAAAATGTAAGCACAAATAATGTAAAACAGGAGCGTTAATCCCGAACCCAAAATGAGGATCTGAAAAAATAATCCCGACCAACTGACTATATTGGATTTCATACTAGCTATTTTTCCCAATTGGCTACCGAGTGCCGCAAGGTAAAGGAAATGCCAGGCGTATTTGCCATAGTAATTTTCTTGTGTGAATTTCAAAAACCAAGCAGGTCGTTGATATAGGTTTTTCGAGATAAATTTTAAATCATTGTTTGTTTCAAACGGGTTTGAATTCATAATTATAGGGCTTTTTTAGATATAGTTAAATATAGTGATTTGTATTTGTTTTTAATGCTTTTCGATTTATAACAGTTTATTTTCTTTCACTCTTGTTTCAGACTCAAATTAGTGGGAAAGCTATTCCAAAACGATGTAAAGAAGGTTGGAATAGGAGTCGACGTATAAGGTAATATTTCCTTCATCAAAAGGTAACATGTGAAAATTATTTTTGATCTGAATGAAGCGATTGTTCCTGCGGTTGTTTTCCTTGAGGAAAACTCATTAAGTAAGAAAAACTCAGCAAGGACAACCATAAATCTTATGAAAGAATACTATGCAAATTTTCTGCACCATGATTCCTCTCTTTGGGGAAACCGACCTTAGTACTGGACTTCTCATTGTTTTTGCCCTTTGTTTATTTGCCGTTGTGGCCTTTGAATTTGTCAATGGTTTTCATGATACCGCGAATGCTGTTGCAACGGTAATTTATACCAAAGCACTTAAACCAATTGTAGCCATTCCTTGGTCTGGTTTTTGGAATTTTCTAGGTGTTTTTGCGGGTGGGATCGCAGTGGCTATGGGAATCCTTAAATTGGTGCCTCTGGATACCTTGATGGCACTACCGGTTTCCGTAGGCGCTTGTCTGGTCCTTTCGGTATTATTGGCTGCTATTATCTGGAATTTGGGAACTTGGTATTTTGGCATTCCTTGTTCGAGTTCGCACACCTTGATTGGTGCACTTATTGGGGCTGGTATAGGCTTCACCTGGTATTATGGTGGCAGTGGTGTCAATTGGCATAAGGCCGAGGAAATTGGTCTTTCTTTGATTCTGTCTCCTTTGATTGGTTTTGGTCTAGCGGTGTTACTGATGCTCTTTTTGAAGCATGTTGTCCGTTATAAAGCACTTTTTTACATCCCACAAGGTGAAGATGACAGGCCTCCATTTTTAGTACGGGGTATTCTTATACTGACCTGTACATTGGTCAGTTTTTTTCACGGTAGCAATGATGGACAAAAAGGAGTAGGGCTGTTTATGTTGATCTTAATTGCATTTCTGCCTGCCCGTTTTGCAATAAACCATTCCGTACCAGATGCGGCTGTCATTAAAACGCTCGATCAAACTGAAATCGTGTTACAGACAATTGCTTCCAGTAATGTTGCTCAGGGAACGATGTTTGTGCAGGTCAATCAGGAGATTGAGCAAGTCAAGCTGCATTTGATGGATAAAAGTATAACGGATAAAGCCGGGACGTTTAAATTCAGAAAAGAGGTTGAAGGTTTAGTCAAATCTATTGCTACATTGGAGAGCAATAAACAGATTGATATCAATCCTGAAAATCGATTGGAGCTCAATCGTAAGTTGGGCGAATTGAAACATCTTACGGACTTTGCACCGATCTGGGTGATCTTAACGATTTCGGTAGCGCTAGGCTTGGGAACAATGATCGGTTGGAAACGTATTGTAGTAACGATTGGTGAAAAAATAGGAAATGAACATTTGAGTTATGCTCAGGGGGCTTCTAGCGAGATTGTTGCCGCTTCGACAATTGGTATCAGCACCGTATTGGGTTTGCCTGTTAGCACAACGCATGTGCTCTCAAGTGGTATTGCCGGTTCAATGGTCGCTTCTGGAGGAAAGAGCAATCTGAATAAAGGGACACTCAAAAGTATCGGACTTGCTTGGGTACTTACTTTACCTGTGTCTATTGGCTTGGCTTTATTACTATTTGTATTTTTCCATCTTTTTATTTAAATGATTGTTATCCGAATGTTTTTGTCATCCATTGACTTTGTATACATGGCTATTGACAGTTTAATATTAAAACTCAAAAAATGAAACAAATTCTTGTTGCCTCCGATTTTTCAATCAATGCAAGTCATGCTTTGCGTTATGCCTTGTCTTTGGCTTCTCGTTTGGATATGGAAGTTGCTGTTGTACATGCCATACACCCGACAGAAGGGATCAACAACAGTACTTATAACGCGATCTTTATAGAAGATTATTACGCTAGAAAACGTGCTGCTTTGCAAGAATGGACTGATCAGGTGGTCCAGGAAAATAAATACAATGACCTCAAAGTGAGAACCGTTGTTGAAGTAGGTTATCTGCGTAATGTAGTCACAAAGTATGTTGAATATACCGATGTTTCTTTTTTGGTAATGGGAATCACTGGAGCGACAGGCATTAAAGAAATTGTCGGCAGTAATGCGAGTATGGCTGTGACAAAATTGCGTATTCCAACTTTGATTGTACCTACTGAAAGTAATCTGTCCGCTATTCCAGTCATCACATTGGCAACGGATTATAAAACAACAAAATTGTCTGTGCGTGATGTCAAAGCACTCAATCGCATTTTAAAACTTTCGGATCCCAAGAAGTTGGAAATTCTACACGTCTCAGAGAGGGATTTGGACGAAAAGCTGGTGCGCAATGGTGAGAAAAAAATGCGTCAGTTGCTTCCTAACGTAACGATCAACTTTAACTATGTGGATGAGGATGATACACGCCCATCGCATGCGATCGTTGATTTTGTTGAAAACAATCAGACCGATATTCTATGTTTGGTCAAACGCAACCATAATATGATTTACCGTTTATTTGCAAGTAGTACGGTGAATGAAGTTTTGAACCGATCAGTTAAAGCAATTTTGGTTTTGCATGAATAATCCGAATGGAAACTTTTTTTACGCTATATATCAAGCCGTTTTGGATTTTCCAAGCGGCTTTTTTCTTGCCTTGACCAATGCTGCAGAACACGTTAGCGTAGAAAATTTGAGTTGTCTAATCCATAGTTTATACACGATTGGTCAATGTATTGTCTTTACCTGATGAGAAAACTTCGGCACTGAGCTTTCGATTTTTTTGCATTCTTGAAATGAATTTGTTTAACTTGTGCTGCGAATTGCAACGTAACCAATGTATTTGAAACCTTTATCTGCGGAAAATAAGAAGAATATTGCCATTGATCGAGATGAAAGCTCGTTTAAGGCTTATTTCGTGGCCAATTATGGAGTTTTGAAGAGCAATGCGATTTCTTTTATTAAGGATAAGCAGTTAGCCGAAGATGTGGTTTCCGAAGTCCTCTGGAAAATTTGGTATCTGGGTCCAGATCTAATGAACATCGCAAATGTTGAGGGCTATTTGCTTCGGGCGATAAAAAACAAATGCCTTAACCTCCTGCGCATCCGCCAGGTCATACTCACTGACGGAACGGAATATCAGGATACGTTGATTGATAAAAATACCCCGGAACAAATTTTAATATCGACAGAGAGTATACAACGTATTCAACGGGCTGTCGAAGGGCTTCCGCCCAAAACTAAGGAGGCTTTTAAACTAGTGAAAGAGGAAAGGAAAACCTATTTGGAAACTGCGGAAATGATGGGGATATCCAAGAAAACGGTAGACAGACATATTCAAATTGCTTTAGAAAAGCTGTGGTCCTGTATTAAAGAAAAAAAATAATTTTTCTATTGGGGATTTTGGTTTCTTCGGGTGTCTCTACTCCAAATTGACCGAATGCACATGTTTTCATCTGAGGAACAATACTTTTTATTTTTAGCGGCTAAGTTGCTAGCGGGAGAACTCACATCGGAGGAGAGAATCGCGCTGGATGACTTGCTACATGTCGATAAAAGTAAAAGGGAATTATTGGCCTATTTAGCGCAGAAGCATGAGGAAGAAGAAGTTCTAGAAGCTGAAATAAGCTATGAAAAGTCAAGACCAATAGAACTTACCGCTGTCGAGGATGTGACCGTCCGTCCATTTATAGGTCGCTATAAAGTTAAGTTACTTTCCATTGCCGCCAGTCTATTTATCGTTTTCGGAGTATGGTCCTTTTGGTTTGTCAAAAATGATAAAAAGGTAGCTGGAGATGCTGAATGGCAGACTATTACTACAGGAAAGGGCGAGCGTAAATCGGTCAAGTTGAGCGATGGCTCGGAAGTATGGTTGAATAATGAAAGTGTATTGCGATTGAAGGCTGGATTTGGTAAAACTGACCGCGTATTGGAATTGGTTGGTGAAGGGTATTTCGCTATTGCAAAAAATCCCAATTTACCCTTAAAAATCAAAACGGCCTACGCGGAGGTACAGGTCTTAGGTACAAAATTTAACCTTCGTGCGCTTCCGGATGAGAACATGACGACGACTTCTCTGATCGAAGGTAAAGTGCGGTTGAAGGTCATGGACAATAAGCAGGAGAAGTTGTATGAACTCCTGCCGGGTAATAAAGTGTCTGTGATCAATCAACCTGTAGCAACGAATGATCATCGGAGTAAGTTTGTTGTCCAGCAACCAAAAGTGACTTTTGCAAAGCTCGACCTTGTTGATACCGAAGTTACTGAAACACTTTGGATGAAAAATAGATTGGTTTTCAATGGGGAGGGTTTTGAAGTGGTTGCGAAGAAGATGGAGCGTTGGTTCGGTAAACCCATTGTAGTCGAAAATGAGCGGCTCGCAAAAGAGCCCATCACGGGAATATTTGACGAAACAACCTGTGAGGAAGTCTTGAATGTCATCAAGCGCACAGGTACTAAACTAAATTATTATACCCAAAATGATACGCTTTATGTAAAGTAATATAAAAAAAGGGTATCCCTCATAGTGAGCAATACCCAATGTTTTAACCAATGGCATCGGACCCTAGGAAAGTAGGATGCCAATCGATTATTTCTTAAATACCAAAATTATGAAAAAAAAATCACATGTTCTTTATCATGTGCCTATCTCGTATTATCTAAAATGGTTGTTAATGGCCAAGTTTGTAATCATTTTCTTATTTGCATGTGTTGCCACTGGATTTGCAAAAGAGTCGAAAGCGCAGAAGACAGTTTCTTTACGTTTTGAAGAGATCCGACTCAAAAACCTATTGACTTCAATTGAAGAGCAGACCAAGATCAATTTTATCTACAACGATAATACGATCAATGCAATTAAAATAAAACATGTTGATGTCCGCAATAAAAAATGGACCGATCTTTTGTTGCCTATTTTGGCCAAAGAATCTCTGGAAATGGATATGGTCAGCGAAAACCGTATTATTATTCGTTCCATAGCGAAAGTTCAGGATAGAATAGCCTCCGGTACGATCAAAAACCAGCAAGGAAAGCCTTTGGCAGGCGTATCTGTACGCATAAAAGGTACGGATAAAATGACGCAGTCGAATAGCGACGGCCAATTTTCGCTGGTCGTTGAAAAAGAAAATAGTATTTTACAATTTTCTTATTTGGGATACCTTTCGCAAGAGATTGCCTATCAGCGACAGGCCATGGATGTCGTTCTCCAGGAAGATCTCGCACAGCTTGAAGAAGTTGTGGTAATTGGATACGGAACACAGAAGAAAGCGACATTGACGGGTTCAGTGAGCCAGGTTTCGGGGAGCGAGCTGCAGCGATCTCCTGCGCCGAATCTATCCAATTCCCTAGCAGGAAGAATGCCAGGTGTAGTAGCCAATAATCGCTCAGGTGAACCTGGAAATGATCAATCGCAGATCTATATCCGTGGCAAGGGATCTCTGGGCAACAACAACCCGTTGTATGTCATTGATGGAGTGGCCAATCGCGGTGGAATAGAACGACTTAATCCAAGTGATATAGAGACAATTTCGGTCTTAAAAGATGCGTCGGCTGCCATATATGGTGCCCAAGCTGCAAATGGCGTTATTTTGGTCACGACGAAACGCGGTAATGGTGATAAACCTACGATCACTTATGATGGTAGTTACGGTTTTTCCGAACATACAAGGACCCCAAAGCTGATGGATTCTTACCAATTTATGGTGTATGATGATGAAATCAATGCACATTTTGGGCGTGCTGAAAAGTATAAAGATATCAAGGGGAAATATCTGGATGGAACGATTGATCCCTTATTGTATGCCAACACCGATTGGATGAAGTCCGTATTTAAATCTTCTCCACAAACGCAACATTCCTTGTCACTTCGTGGCGGAGACGAAAAAGTGCGTTATTATGTTTCTGGAGGATACCTTTATCAAAAGCCAGGATTTAGAAATACAGATCTAAATTTTAGGACGGTTCAATTTCGTACCAACTTGGATGCTAAAGTAACCAAAGACCTTTCGGTATTAGTTGAGGTAGCCACCAGACAGGAAAATCGGAATAATTCAAACTACGATATGGGAACCTTCTTTTGGGAAGCGTTCCATGCCTATCCTTTTTTGCCTGACTATTATCCAAATGGCTTACCTGGTCCAGGTCTTTCGTGGGGTAACAATTTGACGATTCTAGCTTCTGGCAAAACGGGATATCAACGTGTAAAGGATAATTTTGTGAATACAAAAGCTGGATTTGATCTTAAAACGCCTTGGTTATTAGATGGATTAAGTTTTTCGGGCTATGCAGCATTCGATTCCCAGTACAGGCATGAGAAGAAACTGAATGATATGTGGGATGCTTATCGTTATAATCCCGCTACAAAGAATTACGATAATATCCGCGAAACTACGGGCGATGCAAATATCAACCTCACCGAACGAAATGATGATATTCGGACGGAGACCTGGAATTTTAAAATCGGATATGATAAGAAATTCAACTCGCATAGTATCAATGCTTTCATTGCATACGAACAAAGTAAAAATAGAGGTGATTGGTTTTCTGCCTATCGTAGGGATTTTTTAAGTGATGCGGTAGATTACCTATTTGCGGGAAGTGACAACCAAAAGAATAACGACGGTAAAGCAACGATCTCGGCACGTCAGAATTATTTTGGTCGCGTAAGCTATGGTTTTAAAGACAAGTACCTAGCTGATTTTACACTTCGGAGGGATGGTTCCCAAAACTTTATCAGCGGTGCCCGTTGGGGATGGTTCCCGGGTGTATCGGCAGGCTGGCGTATCTCTCAGGAGAATTTTTTCAAGGAAAATGTGCCTTTTGTCAATGAGTTGAAGATCAAAGCGTCTTGGGGAAAATTGGGCAACGATCGGGTGGATCCTTTCCAATATATCAGTACCTATATTTTGGGTGATGGTGCTATGTTTGGCCTTGACCCGAAAAGAACAAAGGGTTTTACAGTCGGAAGACTAGCAAATCCGAATATTACCTGGGAAAAAGTAGATACGAAAAACATAGGCTTTGAGTCTGTTTTCTTCAAGAACACCTTGAGTTTTGACTTGCAGTATTTTTATTCGATGCGTACGGACATCCTGACACCAAAACAAGCTTCTGTACCGCGGTATACGGGATTGACGCTGCCTGATCAAAATATTGGTGAAATTTCAAACAGAGGCATAGAAAGTAGTTTGCTTTACCGCAATAGAGTCAATGACTTTAGCTACTCAGTGGGGGGGAATTTCACCTTTGTACGCAATAAGATTCATTTTTTTGATGAAGCACAAAATACACCGGAGTGGCAGCGTCGGACAGACCACAGTATAGACTCCTGGTTAGTGTATAAGACAGATGGTATCTATCAAAATCAGGCTGAGATTGATGCCTCACCACATTTGCTGAATACGATGCCGGGCGATATCAAGTATATGGATGTTGATGGTGATGGGAAAATTACCAGCAATGACATGGTCCGTATTTATGAAAGTCCTATTCCTGAAATTACCTATGGTATCACCATGGGCGCCAAATGGAAAAATTTTGATTTAAATATTTTGTGGTCAGGACAGGGACGTGCAAAACAGATAATTAAACCGGGAAGTTACAACAGAGACGTAACTTATTTTGAGAACAGATGGATTTCTGAAACAGAGACACCAAATGCCCTGTATCCAAGAGCCTTCGACCGTGACGATACGTTCAATAGCATGAATTCGACATTCTGGTTAAAGAATGCCTCTTTTTTAAGGCTGAAAAATGTGGAGTTGGCGTATTCATTGTCGCCTAAAGTGCTGGAAAAAATCAAAATGAAAAACTTACGGGTATTCATTAGTGGATTTAATTTGTTTTCGATCGATCAGATCAAGATACAGGATCCTGAAGGAACAAATGCAGGTGGTATGTACTATCCACAACAACGGATTTATAGTGCAGGGGTGAATTTGAGTTTTTAAAGAAAATTTATTGACAGATGAATACAAAGATAAAATTATATATAACGATCTTTTTTGCAAGCTGTTTGACATCCTGTTCAAATTATTTGGATGTTAAACCGTTGGATTCCTTTACTGGAGATGCTATATTCTCGGATCTGAAATTAACCGAAACCTATGTAAATAAGCGTTATACTGAAATACGGGACGGTTTTGGAAATCTTGGTTTAAGATATGTTTCGGACGAGGCTTATCACAATTTCAATTCAGGAAATCCCTATTTATACAACCGGGGAGAAGTGACTGCAGATCAGTTCGGGGACTATTCCACATGGAATGCCTATTATGAAGCGATTAAGAACTGCAATATTTTCTTTGATAATATAGATAAGTTGAAAGCCGAAAAGAGTCAAGTTGATCGGTTGAATGGTGAAATGATCTTTCTTCGCGCATTCTTTTATGCGGATCTTGTCTCGCGTTTTGGTGGAGTTCCGTTGATCACAAAAACTTTCGATCTGAACAGCGATATGATGGTGCCGCGTAATTCCTACGATGAATGTATAGACTTTATTGTGAAAGAATTGGATAAAGCTGCTGGGTTGCTCCCCCTCAGTTACGAAGGAAAGGATTTTGGTAGGGCAACTAAAGGTGCAGCATTGGCACTGAAGTCACGGGTAACATTGTATGCTGCAAGTCCATATTGGAATCCATCCAATGATAAGGCGAAATGGCAAAAAGCTGCTGATGCGGCAAAGGCTGTGCTGGACCTCAATCAATACCAGCTTGATGCAAATTACAAACAGCTTTTTACAAGTAATAAGAGTAAAGAGATCATCTTTATGAAGCAGTTCAATACTGAATTTGGACATTCTTTTGACTGGTCCGATTCTCCGAATGGTTTTACAGGTTGGTCAAGAACCTGTGTGCTTCAGGACATGGTCGATGCCTATGAGATGGAAGATGGTTCTATGCCTTCTGCACAGGCCTATGCGGATGGCAAACCTTGGGAAAATCGTGAGCCTAGATTCTATGCCTCTATTGTTTGTGACGGTCAGCAGTTTAGGGGTAGAGAGATTGAGTTTTATATATCCTCAACAGGAAACCGGGCTAATAGTGGTAAGGATAGCGAATTCGGTATTGATGATTGGAACGCATCGAAGACCCACTATACGATCCGCAAATTTATGGATGAAAGTTTGCGTAATCCCTGGAATGATAAAAGTGGACAACCTTGGATTTATATGCGTTTGGGCGAGATATATCTAAATTATGCGGAAACCCAGTATCAATTGGGTAATGAAGAGGTGGCTCGCACATACATCAATAAGATTAGAGAGCGTGCACGTGGTGGGAAGACAGGCATACTTCCTGCAATTACGAGCACGGGTGCCGCGCTTTTGGGAAAAATACAGCAGGAACGACGCATAGAACTAGCCTTTGAAGATCATCGTTTTTTTGATGTAAGACGTTGGAAAATAGCTGAACAGACTGAAAACAAACCGGCGCGAAAAATTACCATTGTGCGGGACGACCAAACGAAGAAGAAAAGTTATAAAATTGAGGTGCTTCAGGAGCGGAAGTTCTTTCCTCAGCATTACCTACTTCCAATTCCACGCAGTGAGATTCAACGAAATGCATTGTTGAAACAGAATCCAAGTTACGACTAATCAACCAACCTCCAAGGGTCTGCGCTATGCAGATCCTTGGTTTATTAAATTGCTACTCCTTATGAAAACCTTTTTATTATTTGCAGTACAGACTATGCTTTCTGTCAGTGTGTTTGCTCAGAAGCAAGATATTTCAATCGATACAGACCAAAAGGAACTCCAGGAAGTCTTCGACTGGGCTAAGCAAAAAGCGCGATCTTTTGTTGTTACGGGAACGCGTGGGCCAGTCAATGTTTACAAGAAAAATCAATCCGCAGACAGCGCTTCGTATCAACCGGCCTATTGGGCGGGATATCCTTTACGAACAGCCTTCTATTCGCGTGATTTCTGTCACCAAGCGGTGGGAGCGCATCTGTTGGGTTTGGAAGAAGAGAATTTTACGATGCTTCGGACTTTGGCGGCAAGTGCTACGAAGGAACGAAAGTGGTTTCCTTTGTGGGCGATCAATTTTGATGGGAGCCCTTATACGTTGGACTACAGAAATGACGATGACTTTGTCCGTGAGATACCGGCAGTGTTTGAGCTGGTTGAAAAGAATGCCCAACTCTATGACTGGACCAAAGATCAACGGTATCTTAATGATCCGGCTTTGTTGTTATTCAACACAAAAGCGGTAAGTGATTTTGTGGCATTGCATGATGTTAAAAAGCCAAACGGCGTGGCCGAGAGCGAAGGTTCGGGCAATATTTTCAAAGGTACTGCTACCTACAATGAACACCGTGACCAAACTCTAATTGAAGCCGGTGACGGTATTGGAAGTCAGTACCAGGCTTATTTGGCCTTCGCTAAACTTTCAGCATGGAGTGGCAAGAAAAGCCAGGCTAGGAACTACACTAAAAAAGCCCAAACATTGCGGAACTATTTCAACACAGTATGGGGCATAAAAGGTAACAAGGAACTGTATAACCGAGGCTACGATAAAAATAATCTCCCCGTGTCAGGCTGGGGGAAAGAAAATTCTTGGTTTCTGCCCTTAAAAGAAATTACAGACCAGCGATCAAATAGGCATCTGAATTATTTGGATTATATCGATGCACAACTTGGCTCAAAAGAAGGACTGCCCGAAAATATTGAATCAATCACCTATGTTCCAGAATTGTTTTTCAAATATGGACAGAACGAACGAGGTTGGAAATGGCTGAAATATATTATATCAAAAATTAATACGGTGCATGCCATGGCTACATTGACTGGTACCAATGGTGATTACCCCGAAGTTTCTTTTGTGCTGATAAGCAACGTTGTGCAAGATATGATGGGGATTAATCCTGGTGTAAAAGGTAATTCTTTAGAAACTTGTTCCCACCTTCCACAGGATATTGAGCGGGTTAAAGTGTCGAATGTTAAGATTGGCCGGGCAATGTATACGGTGAAGCAACAGGGAATATCGGGAACTACTTTGTCGTACTCAGGAGGAGAGGCGACGCAGTACTGGCACGCTGGTTTTCCGGGAAGTCATCCTTATCTTTACGTTAATGGCATCAAGCAGAAAAGTCATATTAGTCAGAAAAATGGTTTTACTTACAGCTATATCGAGATGAAGATTGGCCGTGATATGCAATATACCGTAGCAACTCAATTATAGATCGTCATGAAAATTAAATTATATTATTTGGGCATCATTGCCATGAACCTGCTACAGTGGAATTTGACGGTAGCACAAAATTCAAAAAGATGGGCACTATTAAATGGGAATAGGATTGAATGGAAGGTTAAGCAGGGTGAGAATCACGAAGATCATATTGAAATGTCCGGTTTACAATCGGCTGCTGTTCTTTTCTATGGTGTTCGCGACGGTCGTTTGTTATTGGACAAAAAGATCGTATTTCCCATGTTGCGGACTGTTCCCAACAATACACATGCAAGTTTAACCGTACCCTTTCAGGATAATAAGTCTTTATTGATAAAAGTAGATGGCGTAGCGGTCGATGAGCATCCGCAGCGCTTTGTACTTGACGGAAAATTAGCTGTTTATTCAACGACGAATTCAGCACTGGAAGTACAGCGGACGTTATTCCCATCTGTCGATAAACCTGTTTTGATTGAACGCGTTAAGTTGGTGAATACCGGGAATAAACCCCTGCGAATCGATCTGATTAACAAGTATTCGAAATTCCAGTCTGACCCGACGAAAAGTGTATATGGGCCGTATGTAGTACAGGCCTTATTACGTGATACGCTAGTGCCAAATCTCGAACCAAAACAAAGTTACCTGTTTGATATTGTGTATGAGGGTAAGAAAATATCAACACCAGTTTATCAGTATTCCCCATCTTATGAATTACAGAAAAGGGAGGATTTTGTAAAAAGTTTAGCCGACGATCTATTGCTGGAAACACCCAATGATACGATCAATACAGCATTTGCTTTTGCTAAGATTCGTGCAACTGAAAGTATTTATGATACGAAGGGCGGATTGATGCACGGTCCTGGGGGTTTAAGCTACTACGCCGCTATTTGGGCAAATGATCAGGCTGAATATGCCAATCCTTTCTTTCCTTTCTTGGGCAATCGCAACGGCAATGAAAGCGCCATAAACTCTTTTCGCCATTTTGCCCGTTTTATGAATTCGGATTATAAACCAATTCCGAGCTCAATAGTGGCGGAGGGGGATAGTTATTGGAATGGTGCTAAAGATAGGGGGGACATGGCCATGATTGCCTATGGAGCATCCCGGTATGCGTTGGCCTTGGGAAAGAAAGATATAGCCGTTGAATTATGGCCGTTGATTAACTGGTGTTTTGAGTATCTTGAGCGACAGAAGACAAGTGAAGGAGTTTATCGATCGGACAGTGATGAACTGGAAGGGAGAGCACCGGCAGGTAAAATTAATCTGTCGACGAACAGTATTGCCTATGGTGCTTATCAGAGTGCGGCAGACCTTGCTCATGATTTGGGGAAGGAGGATCTTTCTCAACAATACAAAAGGCGGGCTGAAGAACTCAGTCGTTCGATTGTGCGTTATTTTGGTGCTGATGTGCAAGGCTACTCCACCTACCGTTATTACGATGGCAATACCATCTTAAGGGCTTGGATATGTTTGCCCATGACCATGGATATCACTGAGCGGAGTGCTGGAACCATTGATGCATTATTATCAAAATATCTCTGGACAAGCAACGGTATCCTCACACAATCCGGAGATAAGGTATTTTGGGATCGGGCAACCTTATATGCTTTTAAGGGATTTTTTATGACGGGAGCAACCGAAAGGGCGCTGCCTTATTTTAAGTATTACTCTTCGATGCGTCTTTTGGGCGATCATGTACCCTATCCGGTTGAGGCCTGGCCTGAAGGTGGACAAAGGCATTTAAGTGCCGAAAGTGCCTTGTATTGCCGGGTCATAACAGAAGGATTATTTCATATTGTACCCACTGGTTTTCGAAAGTTCAGTATAAGTCCCAGTTTGCCAAAGGAATGGAAGTATATGCGGCTTAGACGTATAAAGGCCTTTGACCGGGTGTTTGATATTGAGGTATCCCGGAAAGGCAAACAAAAGTTTCTTATCGTGAAACAGCAAGATGGTCAACTCATTCAAAAACCACTTTTGAGCCAGGAGGCCATCAGTATCACTTTAAATTAACAGAAAAAACCGCCACAAGTCGTCGTCCTGCAAAGTTTCAGCACACTATAGTCCCTTATAGTGTGCTGAAACTTTACAGATTTTTCCATATACATCTAATTCCATATACTCCGCGGAAAGTGAGTCGTTGACGCTTTTATAGAAAAGTACCACGGAGTTCACGCCCGTAAGTATATGGTAAAGTTCAAAATGAAGGTTCGGATATTTCTCCAGGGCACCTTCAAAATAGGCTTTTAGTTCCTTTTTGTTGTTTATATTTCCTGCTGCATTTACGCCCATTTTTTGAATAATTGGCGAACGAAAATCAATGTCTTCACTATAGTGCTGCATAATCGCATCTATATTGTGCTGGTTCCAGGCATCAACCCAGTGCTGGGCAAGATCTACTGGCTGATTAAAATTATCTAGTGTATTCATCCTGTATTAAAATAAAACAATATATCTAACGGAATTGTCAAATCAAACCGCGTAAAGCAATATACATAATTTAACTGTTTTATCGGCCGGAAGGATAAATCGTTATTGATACCACAATTTATTGGAATCGCTAAATTGAACAAACGGTTGCGTTTTGATCCGAGTTGTCAATGCTGATAATTCTCGTTATTATCGTAAGGTTATAGTCTGTTCGTACGTATATTGGCTATAGTTTGTTCGTTTATAAAATAAGAAAATTGTGAAAAAATATCTATTTCTTGCAGGTATTCAGGTATTGTCAGTGCTAGGGCTATCGGCTCAAACGACAAGGTCAAATGTACCATTACAGCTATTGGGTACCCGGAGTTGGATCCGTGTGGACATGAAGGATAATCAGCCGAGCATGTCCGGAGCGAAAGTCTTTTGGGCAAAAACGAATAAGAAACCGCAGACAGCCAATGCGATCTTGGCAGATGGGGTCAAACGTTATTATATTCAGCAGGTAGATCCTGAAACGACCTATTATATCTGGATAGAATCGGCCACAGGAAAACCTCTGGCGGATGGACAAGTGTATACAAGCAAAAGGTGGCAGCTGGATGATACTGAGCTGGATGAAGAGCAAAAGAATCCAAGTTCAAGAGCGGTTCCTGTTGGTATGGAAGTCTATTGGCAGGATGAATTTAACGATCAGTTACTTAATCGGAATAAATGGACGACAAACTATTTCTCGTCCCTGAACTATCTGAATGCAAAATCCAAGGATGAAATGTTGCATGATCGTTTGCCACAACCTGCTTATACTTTAAATGGATCAGCGATCAATCTGTATGTCAATGATACCATTCCCAAGCGGATTTTTACAGAGGGTGGCAACCAAAAGATTTCATCCATCCAAACCTACGATTGGAAGTCCAATGAAAATCTATTAGACAACAGCAAAGGTGGGTATTTTGAAGTTAAGGTAAGACGCAACCGCCAGGGTAATCCAAAAGGAACAAATACAGCTTTTTGGTTTGATTCACCAGGACCAGATATTCGTTATTATCTTCAAGAAGGATCCGAAGTCGACGGAATTAAAGGCATTCGTCCCAAGGGACAGCTTTTTGAAATCGACGTTTTCGAATATATTACGGCTCAGTTTGTGATGCATGGACATGTTGATCAAAAAGGGGTATTTCAACGTAATCTTGCTACACATATTGCGGAGGGGTATGAACATGTCGGACAATGGGTAACACATGGGGTATTGTGGACACCTACAAGTATTAAACATTATATCAATGGAGACCTGATCAAAGCGTATACGAATAAAAATCAGATTTATTCACCCAACCACTTTTTGAACGTATTTCTTGGAGCCTATGGATCTGAAGGCGGAGTCAATATGGAGGTCGATTATATTCGGGCGTATAACTGGCCTTTAAAAGATGGTAATGAATTGCCTAATCCAGATTTTGAGGGTAAGTCTGGCCTTGCACCTTGGGAAGGAGCAACGGTAATTGAAGAGGGGCGTGGAGAAAAAGGCAGTAAAGCGGTCGTACTTGCGCCGGGTCAAAAAATAGAGCAATATATTTATTTGGATCCCCAACAAGACTTCAAGCTTGTCTATTGGAGTAAAGGAGGCAAAGTTCAGGCGGAAGTGGATGATGTCGCAGTCGTAACAGGAAAGTTGTCGAATTTAAAGACTTTAATAGCTGATTCAGGAAAGAGAGGTGGAAAACAGGAGGTTGATTTTGTTACTGGCATGGAGATTAATCCGAATAAAAAAATAGTTCGGATCGGATTTACCAATGTAGGAACGGAAAACGCATTTTTGGATAATATCACGTTGAAAAAAAGATAGTTATAATGCGGTTTCTTAATAAATATTGGCTCCATGTATATCACGTTGGAGCCATTTTTATGTTTTTTTATGCGGTAAATGTTTCTTTTGATATGCTGAAGGTGACATATTTGTCTGTTTTTTGAAGAAATGAGAGAACGTAGCGGAGTCCTCAAAACCCAATTCAATCAGGGTGGTCTTGATTGGATTGGCCCCCAAACGCAGCAGGTGCATAGCTTCCTTTAACAAACGATTATGAATCAATTTGAGGGGGGTGGTCTCCATGTATTGCTGTGTTTGCATCCAAAGACTTGTTGCAGTTATATTCAATAAATTTGCGTAATAAGCGACATGGTGTTCTTGTTTATAATGAAGTTCTATTAATTCAAGAAAGCGATTCAGGATGGCTGGATAAGTATAGGGTGCTAAATTATCGATGTGTTTGGTTAAGGAGCGGTTAATCTCTAGTAAGCTAGTTTTCAAACGTGATAAAATGAGCGATAATAGTGGTTGATAACGATAGAGTTCCTCACGGATCTTATCGAATTCATAGCGGAACGTCTCAAATTCATTTGGCGCGATCTGAAGTATCGGATAATCTTTAAGGAGTTTTATGTTGATTGAAAGCGTATGACATAATTTTTCAAAATTTTGCCAGGGAATTCTAAAATGATAAACAGAGGTTTCTTTGAAAAAATAGAAAGAACTTGACTGACCGGGGAACATCAGATGAATTTGATAACCGATTATATTATGTTGCCCCTGATCAATCTGACGGCTACCTCCTCTCGAATGTATTAAGATAAGGGTCACCACCTCTTTGCTTTTGAGCAGATGGCAGGTGTGTACCCTGATATTCCTCATTCGATATAAAAAACCGAGATGCTCTACCTGTTCGTCGCATGTTGTTATGTTTGTAGCATTAAACATAGTTATTTTGGTCTGAGGACGTGTTAAGTGTACAATTTGTTTTATTTAATTTTTTACGATTCTTATTTAACGATTATAGGGGTATTCCTGTACCCAATGGAACTTGCGCTGTATTAATTCGAAAGCTTGCACGTCTTGTTTTATCAGTTTAATTTGTTCTGTATGGTCATCAAAGGTTTTTGTCAGAAGAATATTTCCTTCAGCGTTGATCTGATAATCAAATTGATAATTGTTTAGGGTAGTTTTCTTCCCGGCTGTATCAATAACAACGCTCTCCCTTTGTGGGGTATAGTCTGTGTTGCGTATTAAGACCTTGTTGTTATCAATTTCGAAAACAATAAGTCGCCAATTTTCGGGGATTGATTTGCCTTGTGTTCCCGCTTGTTCAATACGGTAGATTCCATATAGTGGTGACTTCGTTAGGTACTCAGCTATCATTTTTTTTGTACTTAATATGCCCATGCCCTGTTGCACCATAAAGAGAAGTAACACGGCCAATTTGGCGATAAACAAACTTTTTCTTTTCCAGCTTTTGTTGAATAGGGGTTGTTGGATAGGGCGTAACTGTACAGGTTTTTTTGAAATAAAAATTGCGAACAACGCTTTTAAGTAGGGAAGCAGTAGAAATATGGAAAGTAGCAGGAGTGCTGTAGAGACCATTTTAACGGGGACGTCATAAAAATAGTTGACGGCCATAATATTGATACTTGTCGCAACTGTAATTAGCGCACCCAAAACCATCGTCTTTCTGAAAAGCAATAGGCCCGATAATATTTCTACTAAACCAATGAGTATATTGTAACCTTGAGAATAACCGATATAGGTCCATGCCAGGCCCATAGGGGAATACTCGCCCAATGGCTGCAGGAGTTGTGTTAACCTCGGCGGCTGCATTTGCATATAGAAGACTTTGATGAGACCATAGTTAATGAGCATAAAAGCAACATAATAACGTATTGCTGTGGTTAACAAGTAAAAAAGGATCCTATAGTTCGCTCTTCTTCGATCCAATATGGACCATAAAGCTGCCCCGACTAATGCTAGCAAGAATAGGATCAATAAAGATATCCAGGCATAGGAGGTGTCCCCACTTCCATTGATGAAGATGCTGTGGTCGTAAGAATATCCCAATATATTTTCTGCAAACCAGGGAGTCAACCTTTGCATAAAATGGTTGAGGGGAGCGCTGATATAGCCATATAACGGATAAGTGCCGTTATTGAAAACAAGAATAAACGACAAAATGAAAATAAAGGAAAATCGAAAACCTAATTTTCTAAAGGCAGGCCACCGTTCTGG
>JBMAAL010000099.1:0-18483 GCA_050281725.1 Sphingobacterium sp.
TTGAACCATTTCATGTCTTTGGGTATTGACATTATATGGCGCAAAAAAGCCATCAATGCCTTAAAGTCCATAAAACCACAACTGATGTTGGATGTAGCGACAGGAACTGGTGATTTTGCATTTGAATCAATTAAAATCTTGAATCCCAAAAAGATCATCGGGGTAGACATATCACAAGGAATGTTAGAGGTTGCCAAGAAAAAAATTGCAAGTAAGGGATTAGCGAATCAATTTGAAGTTCAGCTAGGAGACTCTGAAAGGCTGCAATTCGAAGATAATACTTTTGACGCTGTTACCGTAGCATTTGGTGTCCGGAACTTTGAAAATTTGGAGAAAGGCCTATCAGACATATACCGCGTACTAAAGCCTGGTGGGAAAGCTGTTATTTTAGAATTTTCTAATCCAAAGAAATTCCCAATTAAACACTTGTATAATTTTTATTTCAAGTTTATCACACCAACCATTGGAAAATTCTTTTCAAAAGATTCCAGTGCATATGAATATTTACCCGAATCTGTTGCTCAATTTCCGGACGGCCAAAAGTTCGTGGCCATAAACAAAAAAGCTGGTTTTAATGAAACTATTGTTAGACCACAGACATTTGGCATCTGTACCATCTATATTGCTACAAAATAGGGTGACCGAGGCGCTGTTTTTTAAGGAAAATCTGATTAAATTTTAACTATCAACTAGTTACACTATATGACTAAAACAGTTTTTATTACAGGAGCAAGTTCCGGCATCGGTCAGGCTTGTGCCGAAGTTTTAGCGAAAGAGGGGTACAATCTTTTACTTTGCGCGCGCAGGTTAAACCGTTTAGAAACATTAAGAGATACGCTACTTGCAGCCTACCCGACTATTCAGATTCATATATTTGAGCTTGATGTCCGAGATGCTGAGCAAGTTGCAAACCAAATTGAAGGTTTGCCCCCCGAATGGAAAAAAATAAATATTCTCATCAACAATGCTGGCCTGAGTCAAGGATTGGATCCTATTCAAGATGGTGATATCGGCGATTGGGACAGAATGATTGATACCAATATCAAAGGCTTATTGTATGTAAGTAAAGCTGTGATACCCCTTATGGATACTGGAAACGGCGCTCATATTGTTAATTTAGGATCCATTGCAGGAAAAGAGGTTTATCCTAATGGAAATGTGTACTGTGCCACCAAGCATGCCGTTGATGCGCTGACTAAAGCTATGCGCATTGATTTGCTAACTCAGGGGATTAAAGTAACCTCCATCGATCCCGGAATGGTAGAGACAGAGTTTTCGGAAGTTCGTTTTCATGGAGATCGGGAAAGAGCTAAAAATGTTTACAATGGTGTGCAGCCCCTGACAGGGAAAGATATTGCCGAAACGATCCTTTTCGTCATTACCAGACCTGCACATGTTAATATCAACGATCTCTTAATAATGCCTACGGCGCAGGCCACAGGCACACTTGTCAATCGAAAATAATTAAAATATCATGTCATTAGAAATACAAATAAATCAAGACATCAAGGCGGCAATGATCGCA
The DNA here is from genome assembly GCA_050281725.1 of Sphingobacterium sp. Classification (GTDB taxonomy): domain Bacteria; phylum Bacteroidota; class Bacteroidia; order Sphingobacteriales; family Sphingobacteriaceae; genus Sphingobacterium. The sequence continues at coordinate 1,526 of JBMAAL010000099.1, forward strand.
AAAGATACGGCAAAATTACGTGGTTTACGTGCGATTAAAGCAGCTATTCTCTTAGCGAAAACAGAAAAAGGCCATTCGGAAGACCTTAATCAGGAAGCGGAGATTAAAGTTTTACAAAAACTTGTAAAACAACGTCGCGAATCTGCTGAAATTTACAAGACTCAAAATCGCGAAGATCTTTATGAAATTGAAGTCGAGGAAGAAAAAGTAATTGAGGCTTATCTACCAAAACAGTTAAGCAAAGAAGAAGTTGAGACCATAGTCAAAGCAATTATCGCTGAAACAGGGGCTTCTTCCATTAAAGACATGGGTAAAGTAATGGGTGCGACAAATCAGAAACTTGCAGGACAAGCAGATGGCAAAACAATTTCTGAAGTCGTTAAAAGTCTTCTCGCATAAAAGTTTTCAAATCACTCGAGTCAAATTAAATCGGGTATGTCTTCCCTGATATATCGATTTAATTTGACTCTTTTTTTTATTTTAATGATGGATTTTCAGTGGAACCTCAAGAAGTTTGACGAACTCAACAATAAAGAACTGTATCGTATCTTAAAGCTTCGAATGGAAGTTTTTGTTTTGGAACAGGAATGCTTATACCCTGAATTGGACGATAAAGATTTTGCTTGTCTCCATCTTTGGGCAGAACAAAATGATAATATTATTGCATACACGAGATTAGTTCCCGCTGGTCTCTCCTATCCACAGGCTTCCATTGGTCGGGTCATTGTCGCTGAGCAAGCACGCGGAACCGGTTTGAGTCAACAATTAATGATTCATTCCATCGAATCTCTCTATAAAGAATTTGGTGAAGGCGAGATACAGATAGGTGCGCAATTTCATTTAAAATCCTTTTATGAAAAATTAGGGTTTAAACAAATCTCTGAGCCATACCCCGATTACGGAATCCTTCATATCGATATGATTAAATACCCAATTTAGTAAATTTAAGCATGCAAAACGTTGTCGTTATCACTGCTGCCCTATTTGGCGGCCTCGCTATTATCCTAGGTGCATTTGGAGCCCATGCATTCAAAAAAATCCTATCAGCTGAAAAGCTGGAATCCTTTGAGGTTGGCGTTCGATATCAAATGTATACTGCTCTCACCCTATTGATTCTAGGATTTAATTTCTCCTTTGAGTTTCAGTCTGAACGAGTCGCATTTTATCTGATCACACTAGGAACTATTTTATTCTCGGTAAGTATATATTTTCTATCGTTTGCTGAATACTGGAAAAAGAATCTAAAGTTTCTTGGCCCAATTACCCCCATCGGCGGGTTGCTTATGATTGCAGGCTGGGTTGCTATTATCATACGTTTTTTATAGATTTGAAGTAAATATGGCAATGATGTCTGCCCTGAACCGCCTTAATGAGCTGATGACGTCTACTATTTTAGTATAAAACAACAATTTTATATAAAGTGTAGACGTATGGCTATAACACATTCAAATCAAAGCAATCTTCATTTTTTTCTTAAATGGCTTATCTCTTGCAGTGCGATAGGTTTCATCGTAGGATCTATCTGTGCGTTTTTTCTCTTCTCCCTCAATTGGGTAACGCAGTACCGGGAAGCTCATCGTTGGATAATTTATGGACTTCCCCTAGCGGGATTTACCATCGCATTGTCCTATAAGTATTGGGGCAATCCATCAAGCAAAGGAAATAACCTACTGATTGAAGAATACCTTCATCCTCAACGCCGCATCCCACTAGTCATGGCGCCTCTTGTCCTATTCGGAACTTTACTTACACATCTGTTTGGAGGTTCGGCAGGCCGTGAAGGAACAGCTGTACAGATAGGCGGTGCAATTTCTGATCAGCTCAATCGATCGTTTGACTTCAATAAAACTGAACGTCGTATCTTAATTTCAATCGGCATCACTGCAGGCTTTGCCGCTGTGTTTGGCACCCCGCTCGCCGGAACGATATTCGGCTTGGAAGTCCTACTGATTGGCAAAAAAAGATATTTCGGTATCCTACCCTGTTTATTTACCGCCTATTTTGCGAACTTCAGCTGTCAATTATGGAATATTCCACACATCCATTATCCAATTCATGATGTTATTCCAATGCTATCCTTGACCAATATTGGATTTAGCCTTGTCGCAGGCATTCTATTCGGTGTTACAGCATGGATTTTTACATTTGCCAGCGATTTCTTTAGCCTTCAATTCAAACGAATTAAATACCCTCTGCTTAGACCAGTGATTGGCGGTATTATTTTGGTACTCATCATTACGTTATTTCACAGCAGCAGCTATATTGGACTTGGCATACCAATGATTCAGAATGCATTTGTCGATCAGTCGAATTATTATGACTTTATCATTAAATTACTTTTAACGACTTTCACCCTTTCTGCCGGATTTAAAGGCGGAGAAGTTACCCCGCTATTTTTTATCGGGGCAACCTTAGGTAGTGCATTGAGCACCGTTATTCCACTTCCCATCAGCCTGCTCGCTGCCATGGGCTTTGTAGCTGTATTTTCAGGCGCTACAAATACCCCGCTCGCCTGTATTGTAATGGGTTATGAATTATTTGGGATTCAACCTATCTTATTTATAGCAATAGCGTGCATAATCGCATTTTTGTTTTCTGGAAAAAAAGGAATTTATGTTGCGCAAAAAGGAGGTTTAAAGGAAAAGTTATACCGCAGACTTAATTTATAAACAAGCAATGCGCTTTCAACTTCTCTGTCTATCTCCTTGTATTCCATTATGAACTACTTCAAATAAAAACAAGATCGGGCAAAAAAACATGCTAAAAAGAAGAGTGCAGACCACAATGAATGAATAGATAACATCCGAACTACAGTAGCTTGCCATGCAGAAAGAATGCGGCAACAGTAAAATAGATAATCAATCCGGAAACATCCACCAGCGTTGCAACAAACGGCGCTGATGCTGTCGCTGGATCCAAACCGAACCGACGTAGGATAAATGGAATAAACGATCCCGACAAAGTCCCCCATAAAACAATAAACAACAAGGAAACAGCAACCGTAAAACCAATTGAAACCCAATAAGGGCCATAGTCATACAGACCAAGAAAATGCCAAGCCAATATCCGTAGAAATCCGATCGAACCTAATATCCCACCTAGGATCAAACCAGAAGAAACTTCGCGCTTCATCACGTACCACCAATCTTTAAGCTTTAACTCACCTAACGCCATGGCACGAATAATTAAAGATGCCGCCTGCGACCCAGAATTACCGCCACTGGATATAATCAAAGGAACAAATAAAGCAAGCACAACCGCTTTTTCCAATTCCCCTTCAAAAAAGCCCATTGCTGAGGCTGTAAGCATTTCGCTAAAAAACAAGATGATTAACCAGCCGGCTCTTTTTTGAATCAATTGTAATAAAGGAGTTTTCGTATAGGCTAGATCCAATTCTTCCATCCCCCCAAATCGCTGAATATCTTCCGTATCGCGATCTTCAATTCTATCCAACACGTCGTCAAATGTCACAATTCCGACCAATACCCCCGCTTCTGTAACGATTGGCAAGGCGCTTCGGTCATATTTTTGAAAAATCTCGAATGCTTCTTCCATAGGTGTTGAAGCTTTAATCGCTGCAAAATTATAGTCGATCAAATCAGAAATTTTTGTCGAAGAATCCGATAGAAGTAACTGACCAATTTTCAAGTCATCGATCAATACGTTTTTCTCATCAACTACATAAATAAAATTGAGCGTTTCAGCTTTCCTTCCAAAAACTTTAATATGCCGAAAGACATCATCAACAGTATAATAAGGGCGAACTTGCACATACATTGGTGTCATAAGTCGGGCTATACTGTTCTCTTTATAACCAATCAACTCCAAAGCCATTTGCTTCTCGCGCTCATTCAAAAGATTGATCAGATATTTGATCAGATCATCCGGCAATTCCGACAACAATTCATTACGCGTATCCGGCTTCAAATTATTCAGCAATTCGGACAGCTCATGTTCCGTCATTGATTTGATCAACGTATATTGGACATCCATTTCAAAAAAAGAAAAGATCTCCAATCTATCCTCCAAAGGATAGTCCATAAACTCTTGATGTTGCTCCCCTTTACTTAAACGCGATATTTCTTCCGCGATATCGGCCGGGTGTAATGCTGAATTTTGTTCCATTGGAAGAAAATTTTAATGGATTTAGCGCAAAAGTAGCTTATTTTGTATTATTTTCAACAATCTGAAAAACTATTTTTTCCAATGGGAATTGCTGCTAGTCTTTCATAAAATCGTCACTACTACATTGAAGAGTACATTTGACTTGATATACCCATGAACTTTACAATATCTTAAAAATTAATTAATCCAGGCGCTAGCTCCTCGGGCTCGAAACCAGCTTTAAATAGCCGGGCTGTTAAATTACCTTTCAGTTCTATGTTTCCTTCATTTACATGCAACCAGCTCCCTTCACGTAAGCCTATGACTGGCTGAGGATTAAGTTGATGAAATTCCTGGATTCGCGTTTCCCTTGTCTCTCCTTTATGTGTAGAATTTGGATCTGGATCCAAATAATGTGGATTGATATTAAAAGGTAAGAAACCAAGTGCTTCAAAACTAAGCGGATAAACAATAGGCATATCATTCGTGGTTCCAATTGTTAATCCGGTCAAATTGGACCCCGCGGATGTACCCACATATGGAATCCCCTTTGCTACTTGTACGCGCAATTGCTGTACCAAATCCAGCTCATATAGGGTTTTTAACAGTAGAAATGTATTTCCCCCACCAATAAAAATAGCCTTGGCATCCTGAATAGCTTTCTTCATATTATGAAACTCATGCAGCCCCCTAACTGTCACGCCCTCATCTTTCAGGGCATCTTGCACCTTAGCAGTATAAGCATCAAAGGAAATTCCTGAAGGTCTCGCAAAGGGAAAAAATAATAATTCGTCTGACTGAATAAATTCGACAAAATCGTGCTTTATATAAGCTAAAAACTCACTACCATGGATCGTGCTTGTACTTACGACCAATAACTTATATGCTGGATTAATCTTCATCTTCTATCGTTAAAACATTAAATAAAAAGTACCTTTGGCTTTGTTAATTGCAAGGCCAAAGGTACAGTTTTCATTCCTTACTATAGGCTATTTCTTATCAGCAGTCTTTTTTTCCGCACCCAATCTTTTATTTTCTTGCAGTGCCTTATGTAAAAGATATTCTATCTGCCCATTAACACTTCTAAACTCATCTGCAGCCCATTTTTCCAATGCTTTGTACATTTGGTCGTCTAAGCGTAGCATAAAGTTTTTCTTATCCGCCATTTCATTTCGTTTATTGGTACAACGTACCTGTATTTACAATTGGTGTCGCTGCTTTCTCTCCACAGAGTACAACCATTAAATTGCTGACCATTGCTGCTTTTTTCTCGTTATCCAGCTCTACAATATCTTTTTCGGACAGCTTTTTTAGTGCCATTTCAACCATACCTACAGCTCCATCTACAATCTTTGAACGCGCAGCGACAATTGCAGCCGCTTGCTGCCTTTGAAGCATTGCCCCAGCGATTTCGGATGCATAGGCCAAATGACTTATTCTTGCCTCCTTAATAATTACTCCGGCAGGCGCCAAACGATCCGACAATTCTTGTTCAAGAATATGATTTACGGTATCCCCACCTTCACGCAAGGTGATCTCCGCTCCTTCATCTTCCAAGTTATCATAAGGAAAGCTTCCGGCCAAATGTCTTACTGCTGCTTCACTCTGCGTGCGTACATAAGATGTATAATTACTTACATCATAAGCAGCTTTATACGTGTCACCTACTTGCCACACGATCACTGCCCCAATCTCAATTGGGTTTCCCATCTTGTCATTTACTTTCAGTGTCTGTCCCTGTAAGTTATCCGAACGAAGACTTATTTTAATCGTTGAATACAACGGATTGACAAAAAACAATCCATTTTCCTTAACGGTACCTACATATTTTCCGAAGAAATTCAGCACACGTGAATGATTTGGATTAATAATCATCAATCCCTTTAAAATAAAAAAAGTAGCAATCATCAATACCACCCCCAATACAACATACAGGGAACTTGCCTCGACATTAGCAAAGGAGAATATAGCTGCCACAAAGGAGACAACAGCTATCAATAAGGCTAAATAGCCCGACATTGGTTTAATTAGTTTTTCCATAATTTGTTAATATATATTTGATATCATTTTAATATCATAAATATACTATAATAATTTTCATATTTCAAAGGAAAATTTAAAATTGCTATTTTTGATCATGCGCAAAAAATCCTTTCTCCCCTTAGTTAATTCTACGACAGAGATACTCATCCTTGGCTCGTTGCCCGGAGATAAATCTCTGGCAGAAAATGAATATTATGCACATCCACAAAATCGCTTTTGGAAAGTAATCAGCTATTTGTTCAATGCACCGGAACAAACAAATTATACGGAGAAGAAAGATCTATTACTCAAAAACAACATTGGCCTTTGGGATGTTTGCGCAGAAGCCTCTCGCCCCGGCAGCATGGACCTAGCCATACAAAATGAAGTTCCGAATCCAATTGACGAACTACTGCAAACCTATCCCACAATCACACAAATTATTTTCAACGGACAAAAAGCGTACAGTTTGTATTTAAAGCATTTCAACAAAAGGGAAGACATTATGTATAGATGCTTACCCAGCACAAGTCCGGCCAATGCGAAAAGTAATCTCGAAAATCTAATTCAACATTGGCGCATAATAATAAGTGATTAAATTACACGAATTAGATTCGTTAATTCAGTCCTATTGCTTATTTTTGCCCTAAGATGTCAGATTTAAAATACAATCAACGAGGCGTATCCGCAGGGAAAGAGGATGTGCACAATGCGATAAAAAATATAGATAAGGGTCTGTTTCCCAAAGCATTTTGCAAAATAATTCCAGATATTTTGGGTGGAGATCCAGACTGGTGTAATATTATGCATGCGGATGGTGCTGGTACCAAATCTTCATTGGCTTATGTATACTGGAAGGAAACCGGTGATATTTCGGTCTGGAAAGGTATTGCACAAGATGCAATTATCATGAATATTGATGACTTGCTTTGTGTAGGGGCCATCGATAACATTCTTTTATCCTCAACGATTGGCAGAAATAAAAATCTTATTCCTGGAGAGGTGATCGCAGAAATCATCAATGGCACAGAAGAGATTCTATCTGAACTCCGGGATTTGGGAATTGGCATCTATTCTACAGGTGGTGAAACTGCCGACGTTGGCGACCTTGTTCGTACTATCATTGTTGATAGTACGGTAACCTGTCGTATGAAACGTGAAGACGTCATTTCAAATCATCGCATCAAAGGCGGCAATGTAATTGTTGGATTGGCATCGAATGGAAAAGCAACCTATGAACAGGCGTACAATGGCGGAATGGGTTCCAATGGACTAACTTCTGCACGTCATGATGTATTTAACAAAAAAGTAGCTGAGAAATATCCTGAAGCGTACGATCCTGCTGTTCCTTACAATTTAGTTTTCGCTGGAAGCCAGGACCTCACAAATGAAGTCGAAGTTGAAACAGGAGAAAAAATAACTGCGGGTAAGCTTGTTCTTTCAGCGACGCGTACTTATGCGCCTGTTATCAAACAAATACTGGACAAATATCGTTCACAAATCGACGGGATGGTGCATTGCTCAGGTGGAGCACAAACAAAGGTTTTACACTTCGTTGATAATGTACATGTCATCAAAGATAATCTTTTCCCAATCCCACCTCTTTTTGAATTAATACAGAAAGAATCCAATACAGACTGGAAAGAAATGTACAAAGTATTCAATATGGGACATCGTATGGAATTATATGTACCTGAATCAATTGCATCGGATATCATCGCTATTTCAGAGTCATTTGGAATTCCGGCTCAAATCATAGGTCGCGTAGAGGAATCTACGTCTAAAAAAGTCACTATAACCTCCCCTTACGGAGAATTTATCTACGAATAAAAGATTTTTATCCCTGTCCCCTGCTTATACATGGAACAGGGATATTTTTTCAATTTGGTATAAATGAAAGAGAAACTTCTTGTGGGCTGGAAAGAGACCCTTGATTTACCTGAATTGGGAATATATGGTATAGAAGCAAAAGTCGATACCGGTGCTGCTTCATCGGTACTACACTGCAACTCGTACAAGATCGTTAAGGAAGATGGTCAGGATTGGATTATCTGTGAACTTATAACAAATTTTGGGACAAAAGAAACAAAAACACTTAAGTTAAAGCTCTACAGAACAAAACTTGTAAAAAGTTCTTTTGGCCAAGAAGAAAAGCGTTACTATATCCGTACAACAGCAACATTATATAACCAGGTATTTAGCATTAAGATCTCCTTTAGAAATAGATCACAAATGACCTACCCTATGCTTTTGGGTAAAAATTTCTTAAACAAAAGATTTTTGGTCGATGTTTCCAAAGAAAATCTCTCGGGGAAGACCTTGGTAAAATAAAACAAATAGCCAAGCAATTTTGTTATCTTAGCACAAAATATATTCATTATACAAATCGTGAAAATTGCCGTATTATCGACAGTAAAGAGTTTATACTCGACTCGTCGTCTCGTAGAAGCCGCACAACAAAGAGGACACGAATGTGTTGTCATTGATCACAGCAAGTGTTATGTCGGTATTCAGCAAGGTAAACCCAGTATCCATTACAAAGGACAGGATCTGAGTGATATTGATGCTATTATTCCCCGGATAGGAGCATCGGTAACATTCTATGGATCTGCTATCGTTAGACAATTTGAGGTGATGGATGTCATTTCTGCGAATCCCAGTCAAGCCATTACGCGATCTCGGGATAAATTAAGATGTCTACAAATTTTATCCGGTGCAGGTATCGGACTCCCGATTACAGGATTTGCACGCACAGCCTCCGATGTGGACGATCTCATCAGTATGGTAGGTGGAGCTCCTTTAGTCATTAAACTACTTGAGGGAACGCAAGGTATCGGTGTTGTACTTGCCGAAACCAAAAAAGCGGCCTCTTCTGTCATAGAAGCGTTCTACGGCCTGGGCAATAATATCCTAATCCAAGAGTTTATCAAAGAATCTAAAGGCTCTGATATTCGCGCATTCGTGGTTGACGGCAAAGTTGTTGGAGCGATGAAACGCACGGCGAAAGAAGGTGAGTTTAGATCAAATATCCATCGGGGTGGCACCGCTCAGATTATCCGGTTAAGTAAAGCTGAAAGAGAAACAGCAATTGCAGCTGCTGCACAGCTAGGACTTACGGTTTGTGGTGTAGATATGATTCCTTCTGACAGAGGCCCTTTGGTACTGGAAGTAAACTCATCTCCAGGTTTGGAAGGCATCGAGAAAGCGACAAAAAAAGATATTGCCTCAGAAATTATACAATATATTGAGAGACAATATGAAGCAAAGCAAGCTCAAATGCCTAAAGTCGTTAAGAAAAAGAAAAAAAGAGAAAGTAAATTATAAAATTACCGGATTAGCAACTAAAAGGGTTGTCCGTAGATACGGACAACCCTTTTAGTTGCTAAATAACCTAGACTCAACTAAAGTCGAATTTGCGATACTCCTTAAATTCGCCTACCTTTGCTTCCAATTTTTACTTATCTTAGGCTAAATTATGAATTAATGAAAAGATTTAGCCATCTTCTATTTGCCTTTGTACTCGTACTAGCTGCATTTTCCTGGTCTTTTAGCCAAACAACTATCCAAAAGACGGCACCGCCAGCTTGGCTCCGGCCCACTACAAAAAAGGCCATAAAGCCAAATTTGGATGATATTAGTGATGGATATTACTATGAGTTAATCGAACATCAAATAAACTTAGCTACCCAAACAAAATATTATAAGGACATAAAAGTTCTATTTGATCAGACTGGAATCGAAAATCTGGGGCAAATTCAGGTAACCTTTGACCCGCATTTCCAAAAACTTCAAATACATGAGCTAAAGGTTATTCGTAACGGCAAAGATATTAATCTATTACCGCAAGCAAAATTTAAACTCCTTGCCTCCGAAACGGAGCTTTCGAGATCCATCTACAACGGAAGTCAAATGGCCCATTATGTTGTGGAGGATTTACGTAAAGACGACAAGATTGTATTTGCTTATTCAATAATAGGTGTGAATCCGGTATTTGAGCAGAAATTTTTCGACAGCTATTACTTACAGGGATATGAACCTACAGGTCTGGTCCATCTCAACTATATTGTACCCAATGGTCGCAAACTTCAGTTTAAAAGTTTCAATGGCGCACCTGAGGTACAGCAACAGTCAACAGGAAATACAACAAATTTCTTCTGGGAGCTGACGGCGGACAAAACGGTTCAATACGAAGATTATAGCCCGTCATGGTACAGCCCTTTAAAGTATATCCAATGTACGGAATTCAATACCTGGCAGGAAGTTGATCAATGGAACCGTAAAATTAATCCTATTCCACAAATAGCAACGACAAGTACACTTCAAACCTTCGTCAATCAACTTTGGAAAGAGTCCAATGGGCAGCCCTATGCGTACCTGAAAAAGGCCTGCGACTTTGTACAAAATGAGATACGTTATATGGGTATTGAGATGGGAGAATATTCACACCGGGCAAATGTTCCAGAAAAAGTATTTTCCCAGCGCTACGGCGATTGCAAAGATAAATCAATGCTGCTGGCTACAATGCTCAAAAACAAGAATATTGATGTAGGACTCGTATTAGCCAATACCTATAAGAATAGAGGCCTGCAGGAAGAACTCCCCTCGCCCTATGCTTTCAACCATATGGTTATTGAAGTTAATATTGGTGGACGTTCCCAATATATTGACCCAACCATAACTCATCAGGGTGGAGATATCAAAAACAGGTATTTCCCAGCTTATGGGAAAGTACTCTCCACCATGGGTAGTGGAAAGCTTACAGACGTACCGCAGCTTATTACCGGCAATATTAAAGTCAAGGAAACGTTAACACTGGAAGGCAAATTTGAGGCTACCCTGGATGTCCACACAACTTATGTTGGAAATGAAGCGGACGATATGCGCACTTATTTTCAAAGTAGCGCCAAAAATGACATACAGAAGCAATACTTGGAGTATTATGCAAAGATCTACCCAAAGATCAATAAAATTGGTCACATACAATACAAAGATGATATGGAGAACAATATTGTGGAGATCATCGAAAAGTATAAAATAAAGAACATTGGAAAGACGGAAAGCGGATCGACAAAAAAATATATTCCTTTGTTGGGAACAAATATCAATGAAAAGCTTCCAGAGATTATGGAGGATCGTATTGCTCCCCTAAGCCTTGCTTTTCCAACAGATCTAACCTACGAAATGTACATTGTCAACAAAGGGAAAAAGGAATTTGGCAATTACAGGGACAATAGTTATTTTGACCGGACTGCGTATGTTTTCGGTAAAATACTGGAAGTAAAACAAGATAGTATTAAGGTTGCATACACGTTAAGTTTCCACGAACCCTTTGTCGAGCAAAAAGACCTGAAACAGTATTATACAGATTTTGCTGATCGCGATAACATTTTTTATAATGGCTTTTATCTAGACACTAATGGATATGCAACAGATGGTATACCTAGCCTAGGTACACCAAACTCATCCCATGATGTTAATTGGTTCTCATCAATCATATTTTTAATATCGGTAGCATCCGTACTCTGGTATATTATAAAAAAGTATAATAAGAGCAAACCTATTATTATAAAGCCCTACGACCAAGTCCATCACGAACAAATTGGCGGATGGATGATCCTATTATTAGTTGTACTAATAGCAAATATATTGGCACTATCTAGCCTATTTCTCTTTAATTTATCTCTCTTTAATTTAAACACGTGGCAAGCAATGGATCATGTAGATGGAGTTTCTTCATTTGTTTACAAAGTTTTAATCCTAGCCGAGACAGTTGCGAACACGTTGATCATAATTGGATTGATTTATAGCTGTATCCTTCTAATTAAGAGAAGGGATATTTTTGCACAGACATTCTTTTTAATTACGCTATTTATGGCTATATTTTGTACACTAGACGCAATTGCGGGCTATTCTATGTTCAAACAATACTTTAATACAACTGATGACATATTTACCAAATATGAAGATACGATAAGAACCATTATATTTTTCTGTATTTGGGGCACCTATGCTTATAAGTCTGAACGCGTAAAAGGAACCTGTCTTCGAACATATCGGCCTGCCGATACGGTCCACAGAGCTGAAAAACCTCATCCCTTTGACGAAGACTTTCTAAAGCCCTATCCGATGTCAGAACAACTTATAGAAACACGCTTCAACGAAGATAAAATACAAAACGATAGCATGGATCTGGATCAGAGTAGCAACCAAAATGCCGAAAAATAAATAAAATAATAAAAAGGGGGGCTAGACATTCCCCCTTTTTATTATTTTATTTTCATCACCATATTATCCGCGCCTTCAGTAGACACTTTTACCTGACCAGATTTGTTCTTCGTAGACTTATAATGAACATGGTTTTTGACTCCCTCAATCTGAACAGTCTCTACTGAACCAATATTAACCATATTGTCTGCCCCCTCTATCGTTACCGTTGCGATGTCATTGCCTGTTACTGTATTCCCCTTCCCTTCAATAATCAATTTGCTCACATTGCCACGAATCACAACTTTATTGTCAGCTCCTTCTATTTGTACGATCTCTCCTCCTTTGGCCTCTATCGTACGGTTATTGTTCACCCCTTCAATCGAGATAACTTTTCCCTGTTGATTAACCACATCGTTGGTTAGAGCGCTGATAACTGGCTCTTTGGCCGCTATCACCAAGCTTCCGATCAAAAGAAGCGAAAATCCAAATGTAATTGTTCTTAGTTTCATAATGCTATGTTTTCTACAGATCAACAAAAATCAAACCTAATTTCAGATTTAAAAGGGATATGAGCTGTAATATACTATGTCAATTGCCTCAAAAGTATAATTGGGGAATAAGAACTAAAATGAAATACAGCATGTATTGGGTTTACTTGGAACATAACGTCCAAAAAAAGATACAGCATCCGTTACAAAAAAAAGGAGCCTAACGGGCTCCTTTAATATCTCTAACAAATTGACAGCGGATTAAAAACTCTATTTTACTGCGTCTACAACTGCTTTGAAAGCTTCTGGGTTATTTAAAGCTAAGTCAGCTAAAACCTTACGGTTCAAACCAATGTTTTTAGCGTTTAATTTACCGATCAATTGGGAATAAGAAATTCCGTGTTGACGAGCTCCAGCGTTGATACGTTGAATCCATAAAGCTCTAAACTCGCGTTTTTTGGTTTTACGATCGCGGTAAGCGTATTGTAAACCTTTTTCTACTGTATTTTTAGCAATAGTATAAACTTTGCTACGTGATCCAAAGTAACCTTTTGCAAGGCCTAGGATTTTTTTGCGTCTTCTTCTAGAAGCTACTGCGTTAACCGAACGTGGCATATTTTTAAAATTAGTTTGGTAGAAGGTGTCATGTATTTCAATGAACTTACAACCTTATACCCGGTTAAAAAATTATTATTAATAAAATCGAATAAAACTTATTTACCGATAGCAAGCATACGTTTTACGTTGCCCATATCGCCATCAGATACATAACTTGTTTGTGTTAAGTTACGTTTACGTTTTGTGCTCTTTTTTGTCAAGATGTGGCTTTTGAAAGCGTTTTTTCTTGCAATTTTACCTGTTCCAGTCAATTTGAAACGTTTCTTTGCGCTGGAATTGGTTTTAACTTTTGGCATAATACTTATAAATTTTATATCAATCTGTTAGAATTCTTATTATTTTTTAGGAGCCTTTGGAGCTACTGTCAAAAACATGCGTTTACCTTCTAATTTGGGTAAAAGCTCTACTTTACCGTAGTCTTCCAAAGCCTGAGCGAAGCGCAACAACAAGATCTCACCTTGATCTTTGTGTACGATAGCGCGGCCTTTGAAGTGTACATAAGCACGAACTTTTTCTCCACTTTCTAGAAACTTAATAGCATGTTTCAATTTGAACTCAAAATCATGCTCACCAGAGTTAGGTCCGAAACGAATTTCTTTAATAACAGTCTGTTTTGCATTAGCTTTGATTTCCTTTTGTTTCTTCTTCTGTTCGTAAACAAACTTACTGTAGTCGATAATCTTACAAACCGGCGGTACAGCATTTGGCGAAATCTCCACTAAATCAAGTTCCAACTCATCAGCCAACTCTAACGCTTTGCGCGTAGGGAAAACTCCTTGTTCCACATTATCTCCTACCAAGCGCACCTCAGGTACCTTGATTAACTCATTAATGCGGTGATCTGGTTCTTTCTTTCTCATTGGTGGTCTTGGACCACCGGGTCTTTTTAATGCCAAATGTTTAAAAATTAAACGGTTATTTCCTTAATTAATATATCTCTAAATGCCTCAGCAGTCATAGTTCCCAATTCCACTGAGCCGTGTTTACGTACAGAAACTGTGCCATTTTCCACCTCTTTTTCCCCTACAATCAACATATAAGGAAGCTTTTTCACTTCGGCGTCTCTGATTTTTCTGCCCACTTTCTCGTCACGTAAGTCTATCAGTCCGCGAATATCGGAATTATTTAGCGAATTCAAAACATTTTGCGCATATTCTTCGTATTTTTCTGACACTGGCAAGACGATAAATTGCTCAGGAGCAAGCCATAACGGGAATTGACCCGCACAATGTTCGATCAGTACAGCTACAAAACGCTCCAAAGATCCAAAAGGTGCACGGTGAATCATTACTGGGCGATGTTTCATATTATCACTTCCAGTATATTCCAATTCAAAACGTTCAGGTAAATTATAATCCACCTGTATTGTACCCAATTGCCACTTCCGTCCTAAAGCATCCTTCACCATAAAGTCTAACTTAGGGCCATAGAAAGCTGCCTCGCCATATTCCACGACTGTCGGTAAGCCTTTCTCTTCAGCGGCCTCAATAATCGCCGACTCAGCCAAAGCCCAATTTTCGTCAGTACCAATATATTTTGTACGGTTTTCAGGATCACGTAATGATACCTGTGCTGTATAATCGTTAAAGCCTAACGCACCAAATACATAAAGAACCAAGTCTATTACCTTTTTGAATTCATCTTTAACCTGATCTGGACGACAAAACAAATGTGCATCATCTTGAGTAAACCCACGAACCCTTGTCAAACCATGAAGCTCACCAGACTGTTCGTAACGATAAACAGTACCAAATTCGGAAAAACGAACTGGCAAATCCTTATACGAACGCGGTTTTACCTTATAAATTTCACAGTGGTGCGGACAATTCATTGGTTTTAACAAAAACTCTTCTCCTTCGATAGGAGTTTTTATTGGTTGAAATGAATCTGCTCCATATTTCTCGTAGTGTCCAGAAGTCACATATAATTGCTTATGTCCGATATGCGGAGTAACAACAGGCTCATATCCGGAGTTTAACTGTGCTTTCTGCAAGAAGTCTATAAGCTTTTGACGTAATGCAGCTCCTTTAGGCAACCAAAGAGGCAAACCTGCTCCAACTTTTTCAGAAAAAGCAAAAAGTTCCAACTCTTTCCCAAGTTTACGGTGATCGCGTTTTTTTGCTTCTTCTATAAATTTCAAATATTCTGTAAGCTCCGATGCCTTAGGGAACGTAACACCATAAATACGTGTCAACTGTTTGCGAGACTCATCACCTCTCCAGTAAGCACCGGCAACATTAGTCAATTTAATCGCTTTGATAAACCCAGTATTTGGAATATGAGGGCCACGACATAAATCTGTAAATTCCCCTTGAGTATAGAAAGTAATCTTTCCATCTTCCAGGTCTTTGATTAAATCTAGCTTATACTCATCTCCTTTTTCAGTAAAGTAAGCCAATGCATCAGATTTCGAAACGGCTTTACGTTCAAATGTTTCTTTCCGTTTAGCCAGCTCCAGCATCTTGTCTTCGATGGCTTTAAAGTCATCAGACGAGAATTCACGATCACCAAAATCAACATCGTAGTAAAATCCGGTTTCAATCGCGGGACCAATACCAAATTTAATCCCTGGATACAATGCCTCCAAAGCCTCAGCCAATAAGTGGGCTGAAGAATGCCAAAAAGTGGATTTCCCTTTGGTATCATTCCAGGTCAATAACTTGACAGTAGCGTCATTTTCAATAGCACGGGCAGAATCCCACACTTCACCATTTACTTCGGCAGCAAGGACGTTTCTTGCAAGCCCCTCTGAGATTGATAACGCAATCTCTGCAGCAGTGATCCCTTGTTGATACTCTCTTACGGAACCATCCGGTAGTGTAATTTTAATCATTTACAACTATGATCTTTAAATTGTTAAAAAATAGAAAACATAAAACAACATGTACAATTATGTTATTACACTTACGTTTTCAATAAATAAATTGTGACACAAATTTAGTAAAAATTCTGATAAAATAACAGGTTTTTTGCGCAATTCAACGCATTATACAGGTATAATTACAAAGTTGTTTTTAACTTTTTTAATTTATGGCCCGACAAAAATAGAAAACTAGCCCCGCTCCCCTTCTGTCCTCTGTTCAAACATTAGCTTTACAGGCTTTACATCCTCATCATTGCAGTTTAAAACGGATTGACAAATCTGATCTTATTGATCAACAGCGCCTTTCTATTGTCCTGGTGTACATCCTAACAATTAATGAAAATCAGGTTATATATTGACAGGGTAATTACAAGGGGTTAGCAAGGATATAACAGGGGGTTAACAGGGGTATACCCTTGTTAACCCCCTGTTATACCCCTATAAAAAGAGTGTTATTTCGCTGTTAATAGAAAACATAATATAAACCTGATATCATGGTAACGGTAAACTAGGTGCTTTGCTTAAACATCAACCTAAAAACAAAGGGATAAAACAGATTATTACTAGCAACAACATATAAAAAAATGACAGGACAGCTACTTAAAAGCCACAGGACAAATTGAGCATCTCATTAATATTTGCTACCTTTGCAGACT
>JBMAAL010000100.1:0-18025 GCA_050281725.1 Sphingobacterium sp.
TTAGACCAGTTTCAATCCCAGTTAATAGACTTTGCTTTTTATACAGCCTATTATATTGGTGCATTGTTACTATTTATATTCAGTTCAATCGGAGGAAAGGACCTGGTTGGAAAATGGGGATATAAAAAGAGTATAGTTTACGGTTTACTTTTCTCGGCCTTAGGTGCCGCAGCCATGATTGTTGCTGTCGAAGTAAACTTGTATGTTGGTATGTTGTTGGGACTATTCGTTGTAGCCCTTGGTTTTTCATTACAACAGACTGCAGCAAATCCATTTGCCGTTCTATTAGGCGATCCAAAAACGGGTGCTTCCCGTGTGAACCTAGGCGGTGGTATCAACTCATTTGGTACAACAATAGGCCCCCTTGTTATCGGGTTTTCCTTATTCGGAACTTTTGAGCCTATTTCTGACTCCGAGATCGCCAACCTTCCGCTAAACAAGGTTGTTTATCTTTATATAGGTGTTGGTCTATTGTTCCTTTTAGCTGCAGCATTATTTAATTTCAGTAAAAAAGTTCCTGCTGGAATTAGTGATGAGCCAATGGAAAAAGCGAATAAAGCTTTACGTACCTTGATCATTATGACCATCCTGCTTTTTGGTATGTTCACGCCAGTGTTTTTAAGCTATAAGAGCGATTTAGCCTTGCAGGTAGAGCAGTTACACAAACAGGTTTCAAGTTTAACAGATCAGGTGCAGATCGATCAACTCAAACTGCACATTAAAGAAGTTGCCAAACCACTCGAAATGCAACGCATGTTATGGTTGGCAGGTGCGCTAGTTGTTATTATTGGTGGTTTATTATTCTCCAATAAGAGCGCGCAAAAGAATCCAGAAGGTTGGGGTGCGATGAAATATCCTCAATTGGCTTTGGGTATGCTCGCGCTTTTTATCTATGTCGGTATCGAAGTCGCTATCGGTAGTAACCTCGGCGAATTATTGACATTGAAGGAATTTGGTCATTTGCAATCATCTCAAATTACACCTTATGTATCCATGTATTGGGGGAGTATGATGATCGGTCGTTGGGCTGGTGCTATTACAGCATTTAACTTGAGTAAATCAACCAAAAATGGATTATTGATTATCGTTCCTCTGATTGCATTCTCCATTATCATCGGAGTCAATACGCTTGCGGGATTTGAAATGTCACATCTGTATTATTACGTCGTATGTATTATTCTTCAAATTGTAGCATTCTATCTAAGTAAAGAAAAACCTGCTCGCACATTGATTATTTTTGGATTATTTGGAATCATTGCGATGTTAATTGGCTTATTCTCATCAGGTACTATTGCAATCTATGCTTTCTTGTCAGGTGGTCTTGCATGTTCAATTATGTGGTCCTCAATTTTCAGTTTGTCCATTGTAGGTTTAGGTAAATATACCGCTCAAGGCTCAGCATTTCTTGTGATGATGATTCTTGGTGGTGGTGTTCTTCCCCCGATCCAAGGAAAATTGGCAGATATCATTGGTATCCATAACTCGTATATCCTACCATTAATCGGATTCTGTTATGTTGTTTTCTTTGCGATATTTGTTAAGGGAATATTAACAAAACAAGGAATCAATATTGACGAAATAGAGGCTGAAGGAGGACATTAACACTCCTCACTAATTGTAAATAGTACACTATTTAAACAATTTTATTACACAGTTCAAAAACTGGCTTAACAATAGCGTTAAGCCAGTTTTTTTATATAGTCACCAAAGTACAAAAATTTATTTTTTGAAAAATACGCGGATAAATTATGATATTTAAAATTAAAAAATGTATTTTCGGGGAATTGATTAATGAATTGATTACTCATTTTATAACGATAAACACAATTAAAACTACTCAATAATGATAATCATTGCTGACGGGGGATCAACAAAAACAAACTGGTGTTTGTTAGACGATTCGAATAAAAAAATCTACTTCAACACAGAAGGATATAACCCTTATTTTGTTGATAGTGAATACATTGTAAACTCCCTAAAAAAAGGACTACCGCAAGATTTACCTTTTGAAAAAATCTCAGAGGTAAACTATTATGGTGCAGGTGTTCATAACAAGGAAAAAGCACAAATTGTTGTTGATGCTTTAAAACAAGTATTTACTACAGCTGAAGTTGAAGTAGGACACGATCTTCTTGCAGCAGCAAGAGCATTATTAGGAACTCAAGCCGGATTTGCTGCGATCTTAGGAACAGGAACAAATTCTTGTCTATACGATGGTAAAGAAATCACATTAAACATCGACTCAGGTGCTTACATTTTAGGTGATGAAGGTTCTGGTAGTTATATCGGTAAAAAATTACTGGCAGATTATGTTCGTAATTTGATGCCTAAAGATGTTAAAGAAGTATTTTATAACACGTATAAAATGACAAAGGACGAAATTATGGACGCGGTTTATACCAAACCAATGCCAAATCGTTTCTGTGCGAGCTTTAGCAAATTCGTCTATGACAACAATGTAAATATCGAATACACACGCAATATTGTTGATGAAGCTTTTGAAGCATTTTTCAGAAATCTTGTCAGCAAATACCCTAATTATCAGAGCTATACTTTCAACTGTATCGGGTCGGTTGGTTACAATTTCAGAAATGTATTAGCTGAAAAAGCTGAGCAATATGGAATGAAAGTAGGTAAGATTTTGCGCTCCCCTATTGACGATTTAGTACAATTCCACATCGATAGAGCAGCAGCGACTGCCAAATAGAAAAAGAAAAATAATCTTTAACATAATGAAAGGTATTCAATAAAATTGGATACCTTTTTTATTGCTCTTACCCCACTCCTCCGACCTCCCAGTATTCTCCACACCGAAAATTGCCTACTAATATTAATTTCCAATTAACTAACTCATACCGTTTTACAAGACATTTTAATGATTTAATAACAGGAATTTCATCGGTACAAAATAAAAGTATCTTTTTTTTGTAATAGAAGTTAACAGATTGATTAAATGAAAAATTGTGGCTTAGAATAAATCAAAATGGCAAAATAGGTTGTTCATGATCAATTCATTTCAGACAAATCTGGCAAAGGTGAAATATAGTCCTCAGCAGACGCATAGACAACAAAATCTACAAAGAACATCTTGGTAGACATAAATGAATAAACAAATTTATTGCAAATGAAAAGAAGCCTTGATATACTTGTAATCTCAGATTTACACCTAGGTACTTACGGTAGTAGAGCTAAAGAGCTTTTACTTTACCTAGAGTCCGTATCTCCCAAAATACTGATACTTAATGGAGACATCGTAGACATTTGGCAATTTAAAAAAAGCTATTTTCCGCAAGAACATCTCAAAGTCATCAAAAAAATTATTGACATGAGCTCTTCGGGTACCGAAGTACATTACATCACGGGCAACCACGATGAAATGTTGCGCAAATTTACTGATCTAAAATTAGGTAATATCAAGCTGAGCAATAAACTCCTTCTTTCACTCAATAATCAAAAAGTGTGGATTTTTCATGGGGACGTTTTCGACGCATCCATTCATCATTCTAAATGGTTGGCCAAACTGGGTGGATGGGGCTATGACAAACTTATCCAGCTCAATAATATCATTAATTATTGCCTAGATAAAATGGGCAAGGAGAAATACTCTCTTTCTAAAAAGATCAAAAATTCTGTTAAAAAGACCGTCAAGTATATATCGGATTTTGAACATACAGCCACTGAACTAGCGATTGAAAAAAATTACGATTTCGTCATCTGTGGACATATCCACCAGCCTCAAATCAAAGAAGTCATTACCCGAAAAGGAACCTGCACGTATATGAACTCAGGAGATTGGATTGAAAACCTCAGTAGTTTAGAATATAAAAATGGGGAATGGAAGCTGTTCTATTTTGAAGAAAATAAAGAACAAATCCTGAAGAATAAAATCATCGATATCCCTCTTTTCAGCCTGGAAGATCTTAAAAAGATTGTCATATCTTAAAGATTGTCATGTCTTAATGAACACAACACAGATCTGCATATAATCAAGAAAACAATAAACAAAAAGCCGATCTAACTCGGCTTTTTGTTTTATTGTTTATAGCTCAAATGTCGAACCGATTTCCGGTAATGACAATGAGATATCCTCATTTTGGAATTTATCCAAAGCTTGTTGTTTATCGATCGTTATTGGCGGAAATGAGTCGTAATGAATACCAACTACCCGAGCACAATTCACAAATTCAGCCGCTTTAATTGCATCATCCACATCCATTGTATAGTGCCCACCAATAGGTAAAAACGCCCAATCCAGGTGCAGGTCTGCCAGCAATTTCATTTCCATAGTCAGTGCGGTATCGCCGGCAAAATAAATTCGTTTGCCTTTCACATCGAAGATAAACCCTACAGGAAACCCACCGTACTGACCGTCAGGCGTACTATTGGTATGTGCGGCATAGACCATCTTGACTGAACCAAAAGGCAGTTGAACTGTTCCGCCCAAGTTGAACTCGATCACCTTATCCTCAGGTACCCCCTGTCTTCTCACCCAGCCCGCAGTTTCAACAATCGCTAAAACAGTGGCATCGCTGTTTTTTTGAATCGTCGCCATATCGGCCACATGGTCCTGATGCCCATGACTTAAAAAGATATAATCCGGTTTGATTGTATTTACATCGATTTCTTTTGCAAGTGGATTATAGGTAACAAATGGATCTAAAAGAACCTTCGTTCCGTCAAAATCAAACTCCACACATGATTGTCCGTAATAAGTCGCTTTCATGATAATATTCTTATTGATTAAACAGTCCGCCAAGTCCCCCCAGTCCACCCAACATATCCTTACTTGCTGCCTGCATTTCAGCCTGGCTGATATTTTCAGCTTGAGCAATTGCCTTATTCAAAGCAACCACAAGTAGTTCCTCCAACTCTTCCTTATCTGCGTTTGATAGAAAGACGGGATCGATGATAACCTCTTTTATCTCTTTGTTTGCTGTTGCCACAACACGGATTAAACCGCCTTCCACTTCACCGGATACAGAAATTGAGTCCAATCTTTTCTTAATTTCCTCCGCCTTTTGCTGCGCTTGAAATAATTTGTCAAACATATTTATATCATTTATTTCAGGCCAATTTACAAAAATATGCCCATACCTGCTATTGCTAATTTACTTTCGCCAATGCTTCCTTTTTTCTGAAAGTGTCTGATCTTATTGACCAGAAAGAACCTTCAGTTCGCTTTCATTGCTCTTGGTGTCTGCGAAGTCATGAAGGTTTTGTATTTTTGCACTATGCAAAGCAATCAAGAAAAACTAGTCGCCCATATTTTGGACCAGTTGGACCTAAATCCGGCAGCTATTCCAGTTGAAACCTACAACAAATTAATTTCAGATCGCCCTCAGCTTGTCGACATCGATGATATGATTTCTTATGTCAAACGTATCGGGACTGATCTCGATGCCATCGATAAAACAGTTGAGCTGATTGAAAAAATTGAAGACGAAACAAGTATTCTAATCCATAAACTTAAGTTTATTTCAGCTACAGACAGGCCCAAAGTGTTGGTACTGGACCACATACAACCCCTTGAAATAAACCGTTCTGCCTATCTGCAAGAAGCCATAAAAATTGCCGGTGGTATTCCAGTTACAACAGAAAATGAAGCTGATAAAATCATTGTTATCGGTCAGGGAGAACAGACATTTATCCAAATCCCACAATTGTTGAATTCGGCAGCTATCGCTTCATCCAAAGCTATCGAGCTCGATCAGGTCTTCATCATGACCAATGAACAATTTGCACAGATTCCCGGATACAATTATTTGAGCGAACTCGAATCCTTAGCCGAAATTCTTCAACCAAAGTATTTCGTTTATGGTCATGAAGGAAACGATTGGCTACAATTTCAACTAAGCTAAAGAATCAAAAATATAGGCATAAAAAAAACAGCTCCTATTCTAATGGAGCTGTTTTTTTTATGCCTATATTTTTAGTTATATCTTCTGCGCAGGACGTCGTATAATTTTTCAACGGTATGCGGTTTATCTGCCCATTTATTTTTAACCGCATAATTTGTCTGCAAAAATGCATCCGCTTCCGCATAGCTTGTAAACCTATTCAATAATTCGACAGCCTCACTATACGCTAAACTATACCCATTAAACAAATCCTTAATAAATAAGAGTTTATCATTTAAGCTTATTCCTGCTTTAATATCCGTGAGTTTATCGCTATGTCCAGATTGATTTACCTGATAAACACGGTTCTGCACGCCGGCTTGTTTCTGTTGAGAGATAATTTCATTTAAGGTCAATGGTCTCGCGGGAGCTTCCTCACTGACCGTATTGATTTCTTCCTGAATAAAAACTTCTTGCGGCTGCTCAATAACGACCTCTTTTGTTTCTTCGATTACTTCTGTAACGAAGACAGTAGGTTCTTCGACTTGTCCTGCGACTTCCTTTTCTGCCTGATAAGCTGACTCCTCCACTGGAGCAGCTGCAAAAACCGGTGGCGTTGCTACAACTGGAGGAACGACAGGTTCAACAATTGCAGAACTAGGCTCTTCCGATTTTACAAGTTCACTTTCAGAAACAAATGAGGTTTCTGGCTCTTTCGATTTTACAGGTTCACTTTCAAAAACAAATGGGGCATCTTTTTCCTCCACGGCGGCTTCTTCATTTACCACGATAGTTTCTTCATTTCCACGGCTAAAATCTTCAACTGGTTTCGCTTCTTGAATCTCTCTTTCAGTCGGTTCAGCAGCAACTTGCTGCGCTGATGTCCTAATGGTGGAAGGCGGTGTAAAATAATCGTTGAAAGCAATCTTCTTACTGCCTAGGGCATCATTACTTAAAGCATGCTGTGATTGACCTTCCTGAAGAACAGCCTTGGTCTTAAGTAAAGTTATGTAAGCTGCCACAGCCTGAGCTTTCGCTTCCAGTGTTACTAATTCGTTAATTTCGGACAAACTACCCTGCTCTGACAAAGTCAGATACTGCCCATTTAAATCCTGTAATAAATCGCCTATCTTATTAAAAATTTCCTCTTTAGTACCCATAATTCTATTTGAAATCAACAATTAATCATTTATAACACTTATACCTTCAACCGACCAAAAAGTGGAAAACTCAATCCTTTGATTTAGAAATATTTGGATTTACGTTCACTTTTTTGCTACCCAAATTTAATATTTAATTCTGATATTAGCAGTGTCAAAAACAGAATATAATGGGAGGTCATTTTACAAAAATCACCTTATTTGCAGACCTTCCGACAAAATTAAATTAATCAAATGCTTTTTTCCGAACATAATTTGGCTTTGCGCCCCGCTCAATATGGTAGCATTGAAATTGTCTGTGGCTCGATGTTCTCAGGCAAGACAGAAGAATTGATTCGCAGGCTAAAACGAGCACAATATGCACGGCTGAATGTCGAAATCTTTAAACCAGCTGTTGACAAGCGATACGATGAAAAATTGGTCGTTTCTCACGATAGTAATAGCATTCCGTCAACACCCGTTGATCATTCTTCAGCGATCCTACTCTTGAGTTCATCTACCCAAGTTGTCGGAATCGATGAGGCACAATTTTTTGATGACGGTTTGACAGAGGTGTGTGTCAAATTGGCAAATAGTGGTATCCGGGTGATTGTTGCCGGTCTCGATATGGATTTTCAAGGGCAACCATTTGGCCCAATTCCCAATCTAATGGCAGTAGCCGAACACGTTACGAAGGTACATGCGGTTTGTATGCAATGTGGCGCTCCAGCCAATTATTCCTATCGCCTGACCAAAGATACGGAAACCGTGCTTTTGGGCGAAAAAGAAGCTTATGAACCACGGTGTAGACCCTGTTATTTCGACTTGAATAAGTAAATGATCCAAAAAGTTAACTAAAATCTGCCAAAAGGACCATAAACCTTATTTGGCATAGGATTTGAAATACACTTCATAAATAAGAAGATTAGCGCTATTAATAGCGACAAAATACTTTTCATAATTTAGGTTTATAATTGGTTAGTTAGCACCTCCTTGCCCATCAAGGAGGTGTTTTTTTTGACAAAAAAGAACGCTGTTCTCAGTAACCTGGGAACAGCGTTCTTTTTTCATGAACTCCTATATACAAGGTTTAAGGCTGAACACCGTAGTTTATGACCTTACGGCCAATGTTCCCTGTTTGATCCATTCCCTCGACAATTACCTTGTAATTTCCATTTCCGTCGGCATTATAAAATTGAATGGCAGCCTCCCCGGTTTCTGTGATCGTGACTTTCGGATTCCAGTAAATGGTCGTTCTCAAGTCGTTTATAGCCTTTCTTTCCGGCGTATCGTATTTTGGAACATAGAATTTCCGTTCTTTAATATAGCCCAAAGGATACATATCGATTACATTTGATTTAGGTAACATGCTCTCAATTTCACTCAATGACATCCGCGGCTTCTTCGCTTCCACTTTCTTCGTATAGATTGACACAACACCATTATTTTGATACATCCTGGATACTGTACCCAATTCATCACGCAGGAAGATTTCGATACCCTCGATGTCAGCGACATTGATGCTATTCAATCCGGGCTCATCAATAGCCATACCGTTCAAAAAGAATTGAACAGGCGTACGTCCCCCCGCATTATAATCACGGGAAACATAATATTTCAATGTTTGTGGATCATACGTAATGCCAGTCAATACCGTTTGAAGGCACATGGTTAACACGTTACAACCTGTCAAACGTTCGGGTTCAATACGGTGTTCCGGCATGGACAGCCCTGAAATAGAAGGAAAATCTTTATTGGTGATTGCTTTCTTCACGACCGCCGTCACTTCGACCTCATCCAAGAGAATTGATTTTCGATATTCTTTTCGGCTATTCGCCAAATAAGGAGCAAAAGCCTGGTCTATATTCGGCACAAAATAACTTTTATAGCCATTATTCTTATCGATCTCGGGATAAAAGCTCTGATCCATATTAATAACCAGACTCCGGTAATTATCGTTAGATCGGGCATTAACCGTTACTTTGGACGAATCCGGAAATACAAGATCTTTAAATGTGAATCGTCCATTCTGATCCGTATAAACGTCCTTCTTAATATTCCGCGAAGGTACCGATAAAAGTAACCCGCCATTTGGATAAGGGCGTCCGGTATTCATCCGAAGTATACCTGACAATTCGATTCCTTGCTCAGGAAGAAAACTGATCTGTGGCAACTTCTCCGATATAAGCGTCGGGTAGTCAAATCGACGATAGCCCTGTGTCATTAATAGTGCATCTAGCGCTTTATCCCGGTTGGGATTTTTTTCATCGAAATATGAATTTGGGTTCTCTACATTTCCTTTGAGGTCCGAAGTCAACAGAAAGTTGCTCACAATAGAGAGATCTGCCTGATCATTATAAGGAACTTTGGATTCGTCTATTACAGCTACGGAATAGCTTCCCGGGAACTTCTGCCCGTTGTTGTCCACAGCAAGTTTAAGATTGACCAAGTCTTTAGCCTTATAACTTTGTTTATCACTGGTAACTTGAATATTTAAAAGCTTTTCACTTTGAACAAATGCCAAGCGCTCGCTGATAGGCTTCCCGTCAGGGCTCAATAAGGTTACCTGAACAATACCATTTGGTAAACGCTCTTTCGGAATATTAACCAATGCTGATGAACTTTTTAAATTCACTTGTGCGCCAAAACAGAGATGCCCATTCGACTGAACCAAAACATAATAAGATTGCCCCTGGTTCTTTGAAAAATTCTCCTCGCTGGTTACCACAGCAAACTCCGCATTCGTGGCATCCTGTTTTACAAAAACAACATTTGCCTTGTCATTGACAACAGCCGGCAATTTGTATTTACGTTCCTGTCCATTCTCAAACTTCACAACAGCTTGGTAATTTTCTCCTGCGAGCGGCAGAAGAGAAAAATAGCCCATTCCAGTTCCGAAATCCGCAAACTCCGCCACCGACTTGCCCTTTGAATCTAAAATACTTCCTTTTACCTTTAGTCCCTTTCCATTAGATCCAAGAGCTTTAAATGCAACTTTTTTGGCCAATCCGGCGATAATATCACCCCCTTCAGGAAAGAATTGCACATCTGCATCCCACATGGCATTTTTAAGCAAGAAAGAACTCGATAAAGGTTTTTCATTTTTATTCTCCTGAATGCTAATCTTCAATTGTCCTTTCTCCAGATTTGCCTTTTCCTTTGCAGACAAATTTATCGTTACTTTACCTAGACCATCAGTCTCACTTTTACCCTTGTCGAACGTTTCCCATCCCGAGACAAACTCCCAATTGATTTTTGAATTGATCATCGGTTTTCCCGTGCGATCGCGAAACTGTATTACAGCTTGGGTTTTATTGCCACCAATGTTATTTTGAAATTCAATATTCGTAATCAACTTCTTATTGATAACATCACCGATCGGCACTACTTTATTGAAAAAGTAGGCATTATCAAAGTTGGCCATCCATTTTGTGTAGCCTCTAAATCGATAATTGTCCTGCGACATAAACTGCGGATCAAGTACAATCTGCCCATTTCCTACCCCTTTATCCAATGGAATCTTCAGTGTCTGAATCAGGGAATCCCGACTGTTCAATACCTCTACATAAGCTATTTTGCTCGGCTCATATTCGGCCAAATTGCGGGATAAATAGGTCGAAAACCAGAGGGTATCCCCTACAGCATAATAGGGTTTATCGAAATGTAAATGTACCTTTTCAACTGGGTAAACCTGAAAATATTTCTGAACTCGTTCTACGATCGTATTAATAGGCAATGTAGGTGTAGTTTGGGCATAAGTCGTCCCCATTCCTAACAGTCCTATCGATAAAGTCAATAGTTTTATGTGCTTCATTGAAAGTCTTAGAATAAAAAATGAATAGCTAAATATATTCAATTTTGAGCAAAGACCAACCCCATTGGGGTATTTTTAACATTTATTATACCTATTCATAGGGTCATTACCAACTCGCTAAAGGAAACTAAAGCAATGGAGCCAAAAGCCTACAGATTGAATCTACTCCTCTTTTCCAGCGGCTTCGGTGCATCCATTTTCGGATTGTAATCAGATCTGAAACTTCGATATCAGCCAAAAATTGTGCTTTAAGACGATCACAAAGCGCTTTATCCGAGACAATTCCCGAGATTTCAAAATTGATGTAAAAACTCCTGATATCCAAGTTTGTCGTACCAATATAGGCCAGCTTCCCATCAATGCAGATGGTTTTGGCATGCAGAAATCCCTTTTTATAGAGGTATACATTAACTCCTCTTTCCAGTAGTGGTTTTATAAATGAGAAGGAGGCATGTTGTACAAAAAACGAATCAGACTGGGCGGGCAACATCAAGTCCACACGGACACCGGAAGATACCGCGAGCATTAAAGCGGTCGTCAATTGATCGCTGGGAATAAAATAAGGTGTACACAACTGTATATAATCTTTTGCTTCGTTGATACCGGCAATAATTGCTTCCATATTGAAAGGTGCTGGCGATCCCGGATCACTGGCTGTAAATCCTACTCCACTCTGATCTTCATCGGTAAGTGGAAATCGGTTTAAATAACCACGACCCAATTCAAACGGTTCTGCATCTGTCTGGTTCCAGCTGTTCCAAAACTGGATCTGCAACGTATTTACTGCTGCACCGACAACCATCATAGCCGTATCCCGCCAGTAAATCTCATTTTTTCCGTTATTGATATATCGATCTGAAATATTGATTCCGCCGACAAAACCAATTTTCCCATCGATCACTGCTATCTTACGGTGATTTCTGTAGTTGCTATTCGCTAAGGAACTAAAGGTCACCGGAAGGAAAGCTTGAAACACAAAATCGGGTTTATGCCGCCGTAAATATTTAATCACATCCGGAGCACCAAAACTATCCAATATCAGACGAACAGTCACGCCAGCCTTTGCTTTTTCTTCTAGAATATGTAAGATTTCCTGCCCTATATCATCCATTTCCCAGATATAATATTCCATGTGAATGGAATGCTGCGCAGCTTTAAGGCGATCAATAAGTACTGGAAACTTTTCTTCCCCATTGATAAACAGGGTGACATCGTTGTTGAGGGAAAAAGTAGAGATCTTTTGATTTTTAAGGTAGCGGTATACCATGGCCAAACTACCGATCCGCTCATTTAACGTATCAATATGTTCCTCCATAATTTCGGATTCCTTACGCCAGGCATCCATTAACTTTTTGGACTGCTCGCGATACACGCGTTTCATCCTTTTGACCTTCTTAAACTTCTGACCAAAGAAATAGTAACTGAGCAAACCAACGCCAGGTAAGAAAACAATGACCATGATCCAGGCAATGGTCTTGGAAGGATTACGGTTTTCGATCAAAATCGTCCCGATTACACCAATATAAAGGATGAGTAAGGGAATCCAATAATAGGCTAATGCAATCTGTAAAATATGATGAAGTACCTCCATATTGTGTGCTAAGGGTTTTACCAAATATAATACTTAGCATCGACATATTGTTTGTCGTTAAACACAGTTTATTGCACCATCGACATGAATGAATGGGCTTAAATAGGGAATGTCTAAATTGGCGCTCCGGAGTATAAACCATATTCCCAATAAGAAATAGAGAAAAGGAACCCATTTCGAAAATCCAATTTTGAAAGATCGGGAGAAATTTCCCAAAAAAGAAAACACAAACAATAGCGGGATGGTGCCTAAACCAAAAAACAACATAAAAAAGAAACTCTGCTGTGGGCTATCCGCATTTATGGACGACATAAGTGCCATGTAGACCATACCACAGGGCAACAATCCATTCAGTACACCGGCAATAAAGCTACCGCCCGGTTTATAGAGCCATTTCGACAATAACCGTACAATTGGCTGCACAGCCTTCGTCTGCCAGCTGGCAATTTTTCGATTATGCTTACCAATAAGCTGAAATAAAGCAATTCCAATCAGGATAATACCTGTGGCCCAGCTTAAACTACGCTGCCAACCTTGAACCTGCGCAAATGTGCCGATCGTACCCAGTAAAAGTCCCAAACAACCATAAGTCAGTACCCTACCGGATTGATACAGTATTTTATTTAAGAAAACGTTCCAACCAAAACCTTGCCTTCCTTCAATGGCGAAAATTAATGGACCACACATTACCGCACAATGTATACTTCCAAATAATCCCATGAAAAATGCAAAATAGGTATAACTCATTTCCTTAAAATAAAATATGCTCTTCAAACAAAAAATCTTTACCTACACTCTTCCAGTCGATATACAAATTCCACATGCCTTTATCGAACGTGGAAATGGGCAGTGTATATAAATTACTGGTTGTCTGAAATGGCAATTCTTTATCCAATCGATTATCCGAAGGTTTTCGAAACAGCAATTTCCCTTTATTTTCTTTGGAGACAAAATGAATATACAAGGTATCTTGCCTGATTTCAATTGTCGGTGATTCTTTCATCATCAAGACATTTTGCTTTTTGTCGTAAGCTTGATCATAATTCAGTCCCTGCTCGTAATAATCGTCTTCCTCCAGACTATCCGAATCGTGACTCACCATGTATATTCCTGCTCCGACTATACACAACATAAATACCGCCAAGGTTAAAAAAATCTTCGTACCCCAATTCATTGTTTTTCATTTTAATTCATACCCGGAGGCGCTATAAAAGTGGTTTTTAAACTTTCCACTTTCTTATCGCCCGAATAGATAGCTAATTTTACATTACTTTTATAAGTCTCAACATCCTTATTCGCGATAATTAGAAAAAAGCTCAGTGTCGCATGCCCATCTTTACTCAGTTTTTGAATAGGATTGACCAGTTGAATCTTTAAACGCGGATCATCACAGACCAATTTAAAAGGCATTTCTTTACCAGACTTATTAATCAATTCCAAGGAATACAGGTTGCTTATTGTCTTATCATCACGAAGCTGGTAGGTACTTCCCTTTGCGCGGAGCAGTCTACCGTCCACCTGAGAACGATTGAACAGCAGAAAACCAAAGACCGACATTAATGCAACCAACACGATCGAATAAGCTATTGCTCTCGTATTGTTCTTTTTCTTTAGTGTTCCTTCAATCTCACCCATCGGATAAAAGCCTATCAACTTTTTCGGCTTTCCGATTTTGTCCATCACAGCATCACAAGCATCTATACAGGCTGTACAGCTTACACATTCCAATTGAAGGCCATTTCGAATATCAATTCCTGTGGGACATACATGTACACAAAGCTTGCAGTCCACACAATCCCCTTGCGTCGTCACTGCATCCTTTTGCTGTTTTCCTCTTGGCTCTCCACGTCTATGATCATAGGCGACAGTTATACTTTGGTCATCCAGGAGTACGCCCTGCAATCTGCCGTAAGGGCAAATTGCAATACATACAATCTCCCTGACGTACGCAAACACAGCATAGAAAACCAATGTAAATATGATTATTGATATCAGTCCACCGATATGTTGGTCCAAGGGATCGGTGATGATCTTCATCAGCGCGTTAACACCGATGATATAAGACAAAAAGATATTTGAAATGAAAAATGATATGATCAAGAATATACCATGTTTCAAAATTTTTTTCAATTGTTTTTGATCCGTATTTGGTCCCGAATCCAATTTCTTTTGTTGCTGCCAATCACCTTCGATCCAATATTCAATTCGTCTAAATATTAATTCCAAAAAAATGGTCTGAGGGCAAGTCCATCCACACCATACCCTTCCAAAGACAACAGTAAACAAGACGACACATACCATCACGATTAACATACCGAATACGAATATGTAGAGATCTTGTGGATAGAAAAGATTTCCTAAGATGGAAAACTTTCGCTCAATAATGTTGAACATGAGAAACGGTTCACCATTTATTTTGATAAAAGGAACTACAAACAAGAACAGCAGTAGTGAATACCCAACCCACTGTCTCTTTTTGTAAAGCTCTCCCTGCGGTTTTTTGGCATAAATCCATTGTCTTTTTTTTGACTTAGATCCACCGTTATTGGCATTATTCATGACTGCTGTACTCATTGCTATTTCAATTTACTACTCTGCTTTTTTATCTGCTTCAGCCGGATCTTTTTTGGCACCATCCGCTGCTTTCTCTCCGTTTGCCACCTGACCACCGCCATAGGTTACCTCTTCACCTTGTGGAGCTTTTGGATTAGCAGGGTTTGTATCCCTTAAGGTGATAATATAACTGGCAACCTGTGCGATTTGTGCAGGACTTAACGTTTGTTCCCATGGCACCATTCCTTTATCAGGAACACCATACTTAATGGTTTTGAAGATATCTTTAATCTCACCGCCATGTAGCCAAAACTTATCGGTCAAGTTGGGTCCGATCCCCCCCTCGCCGCTACCACCGTGACAAGCGACACAGTTTGCGGTAAAGATCGCTTTTCCATCCGTGGCCATTTCCGGCTGAAACTCCACGCTACTTTCGTCCACATTGCTCGCGGAAGCAGTAAGATAAGCCTGACGCTCTTTCTCGGCAACGACCATCTCATGTTCATATTCCTGATCTTGGTTCATTCCGATGCCCGACACCTGATAAACAAATAAGTAAACAAGGCCGAAAAAAATCGTTCCATAAAAAAGGAAATTAAACCAGATCGGAATCGGATTATCCAACTCGCGGATACCATCATACTCATGGTCTATGACAATATCCTTTTCTTCTGAAATCGGCCTTATCCCCATGATCTTGTTCCACGACCTTTTCATCCAGCCCTTATTCGCCACCTTTTTGAGTTTTTCCTCCTGGGCCAATTCAGGCATGGTAATCTTAATGATGGATTTCATCGCGCGATTGACCATCAATGCCGAAGCAAGAAGAGCCAGCATCACAACGATCAATACAACAATTAAGATATCTGTGTATAAATTATCTGTACCGAATCCTATCGTAGATTGAACAACTTCTGCGGTAGCTGGTGCAGTATCCAATAATAAACTCATATATTATAGACTTTCAGGTGAATGATTCAGTTCCTTTTCTGTTTCATCTTCTTCCAAAGGCAATTCCTTCATATAAGTAACATAGTCTTTTTTCATTCGAAACAACATGATTGCTACTGAAATGAAGAACACCAAGAAGATCCAAAGTGATGCAATTAGATAAAGCTCACTGCCGTTTAGATTTGTTATTTGCTTAAACATGGCTTTATTGATTTGCGTTAACATTATCAGCTACTTTTGGAGCTGCTTTTATATCTGTTCCTAATCGCTGTAAGTAGGCAATTACAGCCACAATCTCACGGTCAGCTAACACATTCACTTGATTTTGTTTTAGATCATCAGCAATTTTCTGTGCCTGTTTGGTGAGATCCTGCTCAGCATGATCAATTTCTGCATCGGTATAAGGGATGCCCAGTTTCCGTAATGCTCTCATTTTGTCTTGCAGAATAGCATTATCCAGTTTCTGATCGATCAACCAAGGATATGTTGGCATAATACTTCCTGGTGAGGTGATCGTTGGATCCAACAGGTGATCAAAGTGCCATTTATTTGGATATTTTCCACCGATGCGATGCAGGTCAGGTCCCGTCCGTTTCGAACCCCATAAAAACGGTGTATCGTAAACAAACTCACCTGCCTTGCTATACTCTCCGTAACGTGCGGTTTCGGATCTAAAAGGACGAATAGTTTGCGTATGACAGTTCACACAACCTTCTCGAACGTAGAGATCCCGTCCCTGCAGTTCCAATGCTGTATAAGGTTTTACACTTGCAATTGTTGGAACGTTTTTAGAAATTGTAAAAGTCGGCACCATCTCCACCATACCCCCGATGAGGATGGCGATAAGCGCGAGTACCATAAATAAAATTGGCTTACGTTCAAGGCGACGGTGTTGAGACTGTTCGTTTACTTGAACCGGCAATAATGCAGGAGCTTCCGCGGGCTCATTGGCCAAGAGCTTCCCTTGTTTCATGGTTTTGATCAAGTTAAACGTCATGAGGAAGACCCCTGACAGATAAAGTGCCCCACCTAGTGCGCGCATCATGTGCATCGGCAAAATTTCCAGTGTTGTCGCCAGGAAGTTTGGATATTTCAAGACCCCTTCCGGTGTAAATTCTTTCCACATCAAGCCTTGTACTACAGCTGCCCAATACATCGGGATCGCATAGAACAAAATACCCAAGGTACCTATCCAAAAGTGCGTTGATGCCAACTTTTTAGAATACAATTCTGTCTTATATATACGAGGTATCAACCAGTACAGAATACCAAATGTCATAAACCCATTCCATCCCAATGCACCTACGTGTACGTGTGCTACGATCCAGTCGGTAAAGTGAGCAATTGCATTCACCTGTTTCAAGGATAACATAGGGCCTTCGAAAGTCGCCATACCATAACAAGTAAGGGCCACGACCATGAATTTTAACATAGGCTCTGTCCGTACCTTATCCCAAGCACCACGTAAGGTCAATAAGCCATTGATCATACCACCCCAGCTTGGAGCAATCAACATAATGGAGAATACAACCCCTAAAGACTGTACCCAACCCGGTAGCGCCGTATAGAGCAAATGGTGAGGACCTGCCCATATATAAATAAAGATTAAAGACCAAAAGTGAAGAATACTTAACTTGTACGAGTAGACAGGACGGTTGGCCATCTTAGGAAGGAAATAATACATCATTCCCAAATAAGGGGTTGTCAAGAAAAAAGCAACCGCATTGTGACCATACCACCATTGTACCAGCGCATCCTGCACGCCTTTGTAAACATAATAGCTTTTCCAGCCAGCCACAGGCAATTGGATGGAGTTAACAATATGCAATACGGCTACAGTAACAAATGTGGCAATATAGAACCAAACTGCGACATACATATGACGTTCACGTCGTTTGATAATAGTACCGAACATATTGATTCCGAATACCACCCAAATGAGGGTAATTGCGATATCAATAGGCCATTCCATTTCGGCATACTCATGGCTTGAAGTAAGACCGAGTGGTAGTGTAATAGCCGAGGCAACAATAATTAATTGCCATCCCCAAAAATGGAGCTTACTCAAAGCATCACTGAACATTCTTGCTTTAAGCACCCGCTGTAAGGAGTAATAAACTCCCATAAAAATACCATTACC
>JBMAAL010000101.1:0-17500 GCA_050281725.1 Sphingobacterium sp.
GATTTCTTTGCTCCTTTTGCATCAGGATCGGCTCGCTATGATACGATGATTGTCTGTCCGTGTTCAATGGGGACATTGTCAAGGATAGCCCACGGCGTGTCTTCGGACTTGACAACTCGAGCGGCCGATGTCATGCTAAAAGAACGACGAAGATTGATTTTAGTTACTCGTGAGACACCGCTAAGTATTATACATATTCAGAACATGAAATTGGTGACAGAGGCCGGAGGTATCATTTGTCCGGCATCACCTTCATTCTATAGCTTACCAAAGACTTTGGAGGAAGTAGCAGAAACTGTGGTTGATCGGATTTTGAGTCTTGCGGGGTTTGAATTTAAACATTATCAGTGGGGAGAAAATGCCTAGTTATTCCTTGCTGAAATCTATTTTTAATGTTCTATAATAAATTTGTATTTTGTAACTTTGTTTCTCGAAATGAAGCAATCACGAGCATCACGCGAAAAAATTATTTATAGCTATATGATTTATAGCGATAAAGCCACTGTCTGTCCATTCATACTGCGCACGCTACCCGCTTCGATAAACAAGTTGTATCCTTTTAATTTCAATCACATTCATATATGAAAAGCTTATTGATTACTTCTGTTAAAGTAATTTTACCTGGTAATGAATTTCATCAGCAGCAAGTTGATGTATTTATCGAAAAGGGAAAGATTGCACAGATTGGAAAATCTGTCAAAGTAGCTGATAAAAACATAGAGACCATAGATGGTGCCGGAAAAATTTTAGCGCCAGGTTTTTTTGACCTACATGCCAATTTTGGAGAACCTGGATTAGAAACCAAAGAAGACATCGTAAGTGGAAGCGCAGCAGCTGCCGCTGGAGGATTTACTGGAGTAGCCGTAATGCCTAATACCGAACCGGCGATTCAAAGCCGTTCCGAGGTTGCACTTATTGTCAATACAGCGAAAGGAAATATTGTTGATGTACATCCAATTGGAGCTATCAGTAAAAAGAGAGAAGGAAAAGAACTGGCCGAGCTTTTTGATATGAAGCAAACGGGTGCTGTCGCTTTTAGTGATGGAAACAGGAGTGTACAGCAGGCGGGATTAATGAGCAGAGCGTTGTTATACGCTAAAGGATTCGATGGATTGATTTTTTCACATGCTGAAGATGAGTCTATGGCAGGTGGAAACAAAATGAATGAAGGGGCGATGAGTACTTATTTGGGGATGAAAGGTATTCCTAACCTTGCTGAATCGTTAATGGTTTCTCGTGATCTGTATTTAGCGGAATATACTGGAGCTCCAATTCATTTTGCATCCATTAGCACTCCAGAAGCTGTCGATCTGATAAAAAAAGCGAAAGCAAAAGGTCTTCCAGTAACATGTGATGTTGCTGCACATCAATTGGTCTTTACTGACGAAGATATTGTCGGTTTTGATAGTAATTATAAGGTGAGCCCCCCATTACGCACAAAGGCAGATCTGAAGGTATTACTTAAAGGCGTTAAGGACGGTACTATCGATGCTGTCGTTTCGCAACATACACCGCATGAAATAGAATTTAAGAATGTTGAATTCCATATTGCAAAAAATGGAATTATTGGACTGCAGACCGTATTACCACTCCTAGTTCGTGCTGGATTAAATGAAGAACAAATTGTCAATAGTCTTTCAGTTAGACCCCGGCAGATTCTAGGACTTGAAGTTCCTCTTATTGAGGAGGGGGCAATAGCCAATCTTGTCGTATTTGACCCTGTGAAGACTTGGAACTTCGATGAAACAACAAATAGATCTAAATCTAAAAATTCTCCATTATTTGGACAGACTTTAAAAGGTGCTGTCGAATTGATCATCAATAATAATCAAATCATAAAAAACGATTAAAACCATGGAAGCAAATATTAAAGCAGCCGTTGAGGCAGGTATATTAAATTATGGCAAGGTTGATGGGATCTCGACTGCCCCGGAGTTTCTTCAAAAGATTATTGGCGTATTCAATACGGAAGCAAGTTATTTGGAGAAATTAGAGCTGTTGGATCAATCTTTTGATGATTATCCACTTTTTGATGAGTTGCGTGAGGTTTATGTAGATCTTTTACTCATGAACTTTTTCTCCAATGATGTTTTAAAGCTTGAAGATGACTATTTGGATTCCGAGGAATGGGAAGCTATAGAAGATGAAACTATAGATAGGGGAACAGAATTGTTGAATATTTTTCTTTATTTAGGGGAATGCAAGGACGATGAGATTGAACCTGAATTGGATGATTTCTTAAAGGAATTTTTATTGGTTGATGAAGATGAATTTCAGGATGAGCATGAAATTTATGAAGATATCATTGCCAATCAAATTGTAGTAGATAGCCCGTATGCTGAAATTGCAAAAGTAGGTAAAGGATTAAATCCGAGAAGTGAAGTCTACGAACTTTTTTATCCTATTATGAGCTTCTTTAGTGAGTTGAAACCATCTGAAAAACAATTTGAAGAGTATGCAGAAGCGTCTTCCAATAAGGCATTTGATATTGCCCTTTACCAAATAATTAGTACTTACTATAACAAATAATTTTATGGCAGATTCAATCAACCAAAGTAATGTAGGATTTGATGCGGTAATTGACAAAAAGAAAAGTATTATCTACGGTGTTATCCTGGGAATAATTTCTTTCATTCTCGGATTAGTCGTCTTGTTTGTTGTCAAAGACTTAAGTTCCTTTTGGGGGGTAATGTCGATGTCATTTATTGTTAATACTGGTCTTTTTGTTATTATTTCTGCGCTTTTCGCTTTCTCTCTTAGGAAAGCAAATGGCGGATACTGGAATTTTTCTATAGCATTAAAATCCATATTTATGATGCTTGCTATTTCTACTATTATTTCAACAATTGGGACACAGGCGTATGTTAATTTCATTAACCCAACTTTACAAGAAAAGGTGGTGACGCATACAATTAATGTTACAATTGAGTATATGGAAAAGAACAATGTGCCGGATGAGGTTATCGATTCAAAAATCGCAGAACTTGAAAAGCAAGTTGATGCTATTGGAAAGATAACGCTAGGGCAGGTGCTCAAAGGGTTGGCTATTACCCTGATGTTTCAATTTGTTTTTGCATTACTATTATCAGCCTTGACAAAACGAGAAAAATTGGTGATCAAACAAGAGACCAATTAGTGTTTAATAAAATAAATTGACCCTATAAGGTATTACTGAAAAAGTAATACCTTTGTTGGTATTATAATACTACATTTTTAGCATGATTAACATTCACATGGATATTTCTGTTGTTGTTCCTTTATTTAATGAAGAAGAATCCTTACCCGAATTGACAGCTTGGATTGACCGTGTTATGGCGGCCAATCATTTTTCTTATGAAATTATTTTAGTTGATGATGGGAGTAAAGATAATTCTTGGAAGGTTATCGAAGAGTTGAAGTTAAAGAACACGAATATTTCTGCGATAAAATTCCGACGCAATTACGGAAAATCTGCGGCTTTAAATGTGGGCTTTGCTGCTGCACAGGGCGATGTGGTAATTACAATGGATGCGGATCTACAGGATAGTCCAGATGAGATTCCTGAACTGTATGATCGAATCGTGAACAAGGGAGCGGATTTGGTATCGGGTTGGAAGCAAAAGCGCTATGATCCATTAACCAAAACAATCCCAACCAAATTATTCAATGGGGTAACAAGGTCGATGTCTGGAATTTATAACCTGCATGATTTTAATTGTGGTCTTAAAGCTTATAAAAAAGATGTTGTTAAAAACATCGAAGTTTATGGCGAGATGCATCGTTATATCCCCGTTATTGCGAAATGGGCTGGATTTACCAATATACAGGAACAGGTTGTACAGCATTACCCACGTAAATACGGTACAACCAAATTTGGGCCGGGTCGTTTTGTAAAAGGTTTCTTGGATTTATTATCCATATTTTTTGTCGGTAAATTTTCGAAAAGACCGATGCACTTTTTTGGTGTTATGGGCGTGATTAGTTTTCTTGCAGGTTTATTTATCTCCATTTATTTAATTTGCCACAAACTGATGAGTATCGCCAGCGGTACACCATTTAGAGATATAACAGATCAACCTTTAT
Organism: Sphingobacterium sp.; assembly: GCA_050281725.1. Classification (GTDB taxonomy): domain Bacteria; phylum Bacteroidota; class Bacteroidia; order Sphingobacteriales; family Sphingobacteriaceae; genus Sphingobacterium. Next base: position 4,063 of record JBMAAL010000101.1, read on the forward strand.
TTTTCTTTGCGCTGACAGCGATTATTTTGGGGACACAATTATTTCTGACTGGTTTTTTGGCTGAGTTAGTGTCTAGAAGCAGCTCCGATCGGAATGATTATCAAATTGAGAAGGTCATTTAATTAATTATGCGAATTGTAATTTTAGGGTCCGCCTATCCTTTAAGAGGAGGTGGGATAGCATCTTTTAATGAACGATTGGCATTTCACTTTCAGGAGGCAGGGCATGAAGTGGACATCTATTCCTTTAGCCTACAGTATCCTAATTTCCTTTTCCCCGGAAAGTCTCAATATTCGGATGAGCCAGCACCAACTGGCCTTCATATTAAAACCACGGTCAATTCAATTAATCCATTTAATTGGATTAAGGTAGGTAAAGAACTAAAAAAGGCAAATTATGATTTGCTTATTGTGCGGTTTTGGATGCCATTTTTTGGACCTTGTTTGGGGACAATTCAACGACAAGTTCGAAAAAATAAACATACTAAAATTTTATGCATCGCTGATAATATAATCCCCCATGAACAACGCATGGGTGATAAGATGTTAATCCGCTACTTTTTGAAATCTGTTGATGCCTGTCTCACCATGAGTAAAAGTGTGCTAGCAGATCTGAAAATGTTAAACCCGAAAATACCAGCGGTATATACTCCGCATCCACTCTACGATAACTACGGTGTACATCAGAGTAAAAAGGAAGCACGTCGATTACTTAAGATTGCCGAGGAGGATAAAGTCGTATTGTTTTTTGGTTTTATTCGTCAATACAAGGGCTTAGATCTCTTGCTGGAAGCATTAGCTAATTCCAGGGTTCGCGAGCTCGGTGTTAAATTGTTGCTCGCAGGCGAATTTTATGGCGACCCTGCTCCTTATTTGAACCTTATAAAAAAGTATAAACTGGAAGAGTTTATTTTTATGCATACTGATTTTATTCCAAATCAGGAGGTCGGACGGTATTTTTCGGCTGCGGATTGCGTTGTGTTGCCTTATCGTAGCGCTACGCAGAGTGGAATCACCCAAGTCGCCTATCATTTTGATCTTCCAATGATTGTGAGTAATGTTGGGGGATTGCCGGAATTGGTTCAAGATGGCTATGTTGGTTATGTTGTGGAACCTGATGCCGGCCAAATAGCCGACGGTATTTTTTCATTTTACCATCACTATAAAGAAGAACAATTTAGAACAAATATTATTGACGAGAAAAAGAAATATAGCTGGGATACTTTTGGCAATGAACTCCTTAAGTTGGCCGATTGATTGACATTCGTGATTTTATTTGTATATAAAATCAAATTTATCTAAGTTTGGAAGACTGAGGTAGAAATTTAAAAGGAGGAGCGATTTTGTTACCGTTTACACAAAGCAGTTTAGCGAAGATAGAGGATTTTTTCAAAGAGCAGGGGTATAAAGTGAGGTACGAGAAAGGTTCCTTTCGTACTGGTGCCTGTATGTTGCAGACGACAAAAGTGGTAGTAGTCAATAAGTTTTCGAATCTTGAAATAAAAATCCAGTCACTGTGGAATATATTACTGGATATTGATATTGATTCGGCGGTTATTTCTGAAAAATTTCTTCCATTATATGAAGATGTGTTGAAATCAAAAATTGTAGCTTGAGAATAACATTTTTAGGAACCGGAACATCACAAGGGGTGCCTGTAATAGCATGCCAATGTCAGGTCTGTCAATCTGAAGACAGACGTGATAAGAGATTACGTTCTTCTATTCTTATTGAATACAATCAGCATACATTGGTTGTTGATACCGGTCCTGATTTTAGATACCAGATGCTGCGCGAGAAAGTTATGCATTTGGACGCCGTATTAATGACGCATTCACATAAAGATCACATTGCCGGACTGGACGATGTCAGAGCTTTTAATTATCAGCAGCATAGTTCTATTTCAATTTATGGCACCGAAGCACTTCACGAAGCGCTAAGGCGTGAATTTTATTATGCATTTACGGAAATTAAATACCCAGGAGCCCCTAGGCTGGATTTGGAAGAGATAAAGGCTGGTGTGCCATTGCCTTTATTCGGAAAGGAAATTATGCCTATCGAGGTCCTGCATTATAAAATGCCTGTGTTGGGCTTTAGAATTGGAGATTTTGCTTATATTACCGATGCGAAGTTCATTTCTGACGAATCAAGAAAATTATTGGAAGGAGTAAAGATTCTTGTTGTAAATGCTTTACAGAAGGAATCTCATATTTCACATTTAACGTTGGAAGAGGCGATTGAATTTGCCTATGATATTCATGCCGACAAAACCTATTTTACGCATATTGGGCATCGAATGGGATTGCATGAAGTTGTTTCAGGAGAATTGCCCGAAAATATGTTTCTAGCCTATGACAGATTACAGTTGGATATAATCTAATCTATTTAATATAAAACTATAGTCCTTTTTTCGTTGTTATACCTATAAAAAATAAATTAGGTATTAAATTATAAGGAAATGGGAAATTTACTGTACATCATCGCCGTTATTTTAGTTATCATTTGGGCGATAAGCTTTTTTGGAGGTTATGCGGCTGGAAATAATATCATCCACATTCTTTTGGTGATTGCAATTATCGTTGTATTACTACGTGTTATTCGTGGCAATGCTTAAATCCATTTAAATTAGTTTTAAATAAAGTTGGGCAATTTGTAAGTCATGGGGATAGGTGATTTTTATATTCTTAGAATCACCTTCAACAATATAAATACTTTTGCCCGTTTTTTCGACCACTGAAGCATCATCTGTAAAAAGCGGATCCTCATCTTGTTGATAGGATTTTAACAATAATGCTCCGAGGAAGACTTGTGGAGTTTGTATCAGCCAAATCTGATTTCTATCTGCGGCGGTATTTGTGGATATATCTCCCAAACGCACCGATTCAACACTCTTTTGTGCCAATACAATTGCTTGGTGTTCGTAAGCTCCCTGAAAAGCCTTTCTAATTAAATCGTCCGAAATAATTGGGCGAGCTCCATCGTGTACGGCGATGTAATCTTTAGGACCAATGTCGAAGTTTTGTTTAATGTAGTCTATACCGTTCTTTACGCTTTCGAAACGAGTTTTTCCGCCAAATGCAATATGTATTGGTCTGTCAAATTGATACTTTACACATAATTGGTTCCAATAGCTTTCCATTGCTTCACTGATCACCAAGATAACTTCCGAAATGGTGTTGGATTGAGAGAAGCGGTCAATAGTATGCATCACGATCGGCAGGCCATCCAAGTTAAGGAACTGCTTTGGAAGGTCGCTCTTCATTCTGTTTCCGGTTCCTGCAGCAACGATTATGACAAAGTTCATGGTATTATTGAAAGATTTTATTTAAAAAAAACGTGGATAGTTATGAGGCCATCCACGCTTTTAGCTTTTGTTATATCAAATCATTAGATAATTAACATGGCATCGCCATAGCTATAGAATCTATATTTTTCTTTCACAGCAACTTCATATGCATTCATGACGTTTTCGTAACCGGCGAAAGCAGCAATCATCACCAAAAGTGTAGATTCTGGCGTGTGGAAGTTTGTAATCATCGAGTTTGCAATACTGAAATCGTAAGGAGGATAGATGAACTTACTGGTCCAGTCAGATGCCGCTTTTAAGTGATGATCTGCAGAAACAGAAGATTCTATTGCACGCATAGAAGTCGTTCCTACAGCACACACTCGACGTTTGTTATCGATAGCTTTATTAACAACACGCGCAGCCTCATCAGTGATGATAAACTGTTCGGAATCCATCTTATGTTTGGTTAAATCTTCGACTTCAACGGTACGGAAAGTTCCAAGCCCAACGTGAAGAGTAACTTCTGCAAAATCAACGCCTTTTAGTTCCAGGCGTTTCATTAACTCTCTGGAGAAGTGAAGTCCCGCTGTAGGTGCAGCGACAGCCCCTTCATTTTTTGCATAGATCGTTTGGTAACGGAATTTATCTTCCGGTGTAGCTTTACGCTTGATATATTTAGGAAGCGGAGTTTCACCTAAGATTTCAATATTACGGCGGAACTCTTCATCGGTACCATCAAATAAAAATCTAATTGTACGGCCACGAGAAGTTGTATTGTCAACTACTTCGGCAACCAATAAGTCATCATCACCGAAATATAATTTGTTGCCTACACGGATTTTACGCGCAGGATCTACCAACACATCCCAAAGACGAAGTTCATTGTTCAATTCACGCAACAAGAAAACTTCAATCGTAGCTCCAGTTTTCTCTTTATTACCGTAAAGGCGGGCTGGAAAAACTTTAGTATTGTTTAAGATCATGACATCTTTGTCATCGAAATAATCCAATACATCTTTGAAAATTTTGTGTTCAATTTTACCAGTATCTCTATGTAAGACCATCAAGCGTGATTCGTCACGATTTTCAGAAGGTTCAGAAGCAAGTAATGATTCTGGTAAGTTGAATTTAAATTGAGATAACTTCATCTTTAATGATATATATTTTAATGTCTGCCTTTCAGTGCATTACAGTGCACCAAATACTAGGTTGCAAAAAGCATACAAAGTTATAACTTTTTCGGGTATAGAAAGGGCTTATTTCTAATTTATGTATATATTTTTAACGATTTTGACATTAAATCAAAACTATATTGTATTTTAGAATACAATTATGCTATTTTTTAGATTGATATTGGAGAGTTGTCAGTTTGCTTTTTCAGCATTAAAAGACAATCGTACACGCACCCTACTATCGTTGCTAGGTGTTACCATCGGTATTTTTACGATTATTGGTGTATTTTCTGCGGTAGATACCCTACGGAATAATATAGAGGAATCAGTAAAAAAGATTGGCAGCAAAACACTCTATATCGAAAAATGGCCATGGGATGGGGGACCAAATTTCCCTTGGTGGAAATACTTGAATAGGCCCGAACCCACATACAATAATTACCTGGATTTAAAAAGCCGGATGACGACGGCTGAGTATATGGCGTATATGATCAATATCGGCAATACGACTATTAAATATAAAAATAATTCGGCCCAAGGCTCATCGGTTAATGCGGCGACCTATGAAAATCTTTACATTCAAAATTTGAATATTGTAGATGGTCGTTACTTTGCTGAAAGTGAATCTAGGGGAGGAGCTCTTGTGACTGTACTGGGAGCAAATATTGCAGAGGGACTTTTTCCTAATGAGGAGCCGGTTGGAAAATATATCAATATGTTAGGCCGAAAAATTCAGGTCATTGGTGTATTAAAGAAAGAAGGAAATGGAGTGTTGATCAATACCTCTCCGGATGATACAGCCTTTATTCCGTTTGAGCTGGCTAGAAATTTGGTCAACTATGATAATTTCTCACCGAGTATAGCGATGGTTATCAAATCGAACTACACCCTAGGCGAGGCTGAGAGCGAAGCGAAGACGCTTATGCGTTCGATTCGTCGTATATCACCACAACGGGAGGAGAATTTTTCCATTAACCAGACAACAATGATTACAGGTGCATTGGACCAGCTTTTTGGGATAATTAATCTAGCGGGTTTTTCAATTGGTATTTTTTCGATTTTAGTCGGCGGTTTTGGTATTGCCAATATTATGTTTGTAAGTGTCAAAGAACGTACACATATCATCGGAATTCAGAAAGCGCTGGGAGCTAAAAATTTCTTTATTCTTTCACAATTTTTAGTGGAGTCTATTGTACTTTGCTTGTTGGGTGGAGGGATTGGTCTCGTTGTCGTCTATTTTTTGGCTTTTTTGGTGCAAGCTGCTACTGGTGTTGCTATTGTCGTCAGTTTGAAAATGGTAATGCTTACAATTTCGCTTTCTACGTTTATTGGTCTCATATCAGGTATCGTTCCGGCTTTAATGGCTTCTCGATTGGATCCCGTAGAAGCTATTCGGAGTAAATAAAAAAATATGTTTAAAAGGGCTCAATTTTCGATATTAAATGGATTTTGGCTTTTAATCTTTGCTTACAGCTGCCTGTTGATGGCTGAAATTACTTTTCGCTACCGCGGCTTCTCTCTCGATGCTAATTTCTTGATGATTAAGCAGACCGAAATAGAATCACTTTGGTGGTATCGCTACGTGTTTTATATCCATGTCTGCACAGCTATCTTTGCCTTGCCTGCCGGCTTTACTCAATTTAGTTCGTATTTACTTGATAAATTTCCGAGAGTTCATCGAAGTATTGGTTATTTATATGTTTTGGCCATTTTACTTTTTGCTGCGCCTTCGGGTTTATTTATTGGATCTGTTGCAAATGGCGGCTTAACCGCTATTATTGCATTTGAATTATTGGGGCTTGGATGGTTTTATTTCACCTGGCGGGCAGTTCGTTTGGCGAGTCAGCGAAAATTTGATAAACACCGTGATTTTATGATCCGTAGTTTTGCATTAACCTGTTCGGCACTGACCCTACGTTTTTGGAAGGTTGCTTTAGTATACTTCTTTCAACCCAATCCCATGGATGTCTATCAAATTATTGCATGGTTGGGATGGATACCTAATTTGTTGCTGGCGGAATTTATTATTTATCAAAAAAATCATAAATTATGAAGAAAAACCTTTGTTTAATGTTATTGGTTGGAGCAGTCCTTGGTTGTAAGGATGGGAAAAGTAAAAAGAATGAAGCTGCCGAAACAAAAGATACTGTTGCCGTCGAGCGTGAGGCACATCAGGAACTTTACGGTAATTGGGTCGGCGACTTTGTTGTTGATGAAAGTACACTTGGAGAAGACGAGGGTTTGCCAACAACGGATTACGCTCCGAAGATAAATCTGACGATAAAGAAAATTACCGATAAAGGAGGTGTTTATGGACAGAATGTTGTGAAGGGGAATCTGCGCTCTTTTGTGGGGAAGTTGGAAGAAAACGGTGCTGATATTCGCTTATTATTGGATGAGCCTGGAGACAGAAAATCCGACGGGCGTTTTGAAATTAAGCTTAATCATGACACGCTAATTGGTAACTGGTCCGCGTATGACCAGGGGGTAAAGATCAAAAAGCGAAACTTTAAATTGTTGAAAAAACAGTTCGCCTATAATTCAAATCTGATGCTTAAAAATCAGGACGGAGAGGATGGAACCTTGGTCGACTGGATTAATGAAAAAAGAAAAGAGGAAACTGACGTGGATGGTGATTCAACGTATACATACATTATACAATATTATAGGTCTGCATCTCCCGCAGTCTTTACTGTAAACGCGTCTAAGCAAAAGTTGACAGAAAAAGATCTGAAAAACCTCAAAAAATTAGATCTAGAGATTATTCGGAATACCATTTTCGCCCGACATGGCTATGCGTTTACCAAACCTAGCATTCGTCAGTTTTTTGAGCCTGTAGATTGGTATGTACCTATTTCAAAGGATGTAAGTGCGGAGTTAAGTCAATTGGAAAAAGATAATATAGCTTTGCTGACTAGGTTTGAAAAATATGCAACTGATAATTATGACACCTTTGGAAGATAATCCAGTCAGCATTATGAGACAATATTTATGCGATCAATCACACAAAAAAGGCTTTACATTGTAAAGCCTTTTTTGTGTGATTGATCGTGATGTTTTATCCTTTCTTCCGAATGGAAATCGCATTTTTATGCGCCTGTAGCCCTTCAAGTTCAGCGAGTATTTCAACCACTGATCCGATTTGTTGAAGTCCAGCTTCGTTTATATGTTGAAAGGTAACTTTTTTAACAAAAGAATCTACCGATACGCCTGAATAGGAGCGTGCATAACCTGATGTCGGTAGTGTGTGATTAGTACCTGATGCATAATCTCCTGCGCTTTCAGGTGTTAAGTGCCCTAAAAAAACAGAACCAGCATTGCTGATATAGCGTGTTAGGGATTCCCATTGGTCTGTCTCCAAAATAAGATGTTCTGGCGCATAATCGTTTGAAAACTGTATGGCCTCCTGAAGCGTCTCAACAGTTACTGCATAGGAATTTTCAATCGCTTTTGAAGCGAGTTCCTTGCGTGGCAAAACCGCTAATTGGGCTACAAGGGCTGTGTTGACTGCATCAACTAGCGTATTGGATGTTGCAACCAGGACTGCTTGACTGTCGGCTCCATGTTCAGCCTGTGCCAAAAGATCTGCTGCCACAAATGCTGGAATTGCCGATTCATCCGCGACGACCAGCACTTCGGATGGTCCTGCAGGCATGTCAATACTGACATTTGCTAGCCCCTGTATGATGGATTTTGCTTTTGTGACAAACTGATTACCTGGGCCAAAGATCTTATCCACTTTTGGTATGGTCTCGGTTCCAAAACCCATCGCTGCAACAGCTTGAGCGCCTCCTACTAAGTATATTCTGTTTATCTTAAGTAATTTTAAACAAAAAGCGACAAAGCCATTGATTTTTCCATTGGATTGAGGTGGAGAACAAACGACGATCTCTTTGCATCCAGCTATCCTTGCCGGGACACCAAGCATTAAAAGCGTGCTTGGTAAAACTGCTGACCCGCCAGGGATGTAAAGCCCAACTTTTTCAATCGGACGGACTTCTCGCCAGCATTTTACACCGGGCATGGTTTCAACGGTACGCTCTCTTTTTAACTGTGTACTATGGAATTTATGGATATTTTGAAAAGCGATTTCAAGTGCTCTCTGTTGATCACGGTCTATGGTAGACGCTAAAGCGTCGATATCTTCCTCGTCTAAATATAATCTATCAAGTTCAACTTTATCAAATTTGGCGGCATATTCGCGCAGAACCACATCACCTTGTTGACGTACTTGTTGAATAATTTCCTGAACAACATCCTGAATTGCATTGTTGGGGTCCGTATTTCGGGCAACCAATTGTTGTATTTCCTCTTTCCCTAGGGTCTTGTAATCATATTTTTTTAACATAGTCGTAACTCGCGTGTCAAGTTTAAAGAATGATTTTTTCAATTGGCATTACAACGATACCTTGGGCACCTTCAGCTTTTAACTTATTGATCTTATCCCAAAAGTCATCTTCTGTGATAACAGTGTGTACGGCTACCCAGCCTTCTTCTGCCAGTGGAACAACCGTAGGACTCTTAACACCGTGTAATAAAGAAGTAATGGCCGGCAAATTTTTCTTTTCGACATTCAATACCACATATTTAGTTTCTTTTGCTAAAAGAACAGATTCGATACGTTGCACTAATTCCGCCAAAACTTCATTGCCTTCTAATCCTTTTCTTCCGACCAATATGGCTTCTGAATTTTTAACATCAGCAAAAGGCTTTAAACCATTGCTTTTTAGTGTTCCACCGGTCGATACGATATCACAGATCGCATCACTAAGACCCAAACCGGGAGAAATTTCAACTGAACCGGATATCAACCGGATATCTGCATTGATCTTATATTCGTCTAGAAAATTCTTTAGGATATTTGGATAAGAGGTTGCGATTGCTTTGCCGTTAAGGTCTTTAATGTCTTGGATGGTGCTATCTTTTGGAATAGCTAGTTTCAACGTACATTTTCCAAAACCAAGCCGCTTGATGTATTCTACTTTAGATTCGGTCTCATCAATAATGTTCTCACCGACGATGCCCAAGTCGGCTATTCCTTGTTCCACATATCCCGGAATATCGTCGTCTCTCAGAAATAATATTTCGAGTGGGAAATTCCCAACAGTGGTGATCAAAGAGCTTTTGTAGTTCTCAAAGTCTAAACCACAATTTTTCAGTAATTGAACAGATTTTTCGTTTAACCTACCCGATTTTTGGATAGCAATTTTAAGATTTTTCAACGCTTTATAAATGTTAGCAGTAAATTATTAATAATAAGAAATCAAACAAGAGGGAAGGTATTCTACGTAAGAACACATTAAATTAACATATCGCCACAATGGAGATGATGCAAATGAAAATGATGTACGCAAGTATAAACCATGTTTGTATTAATAACTGTAAGCAAATGTATAGTAAATTAATGGGAAATGCAAGACTATCATTTTAAAATTCTTATCCTAATGGACTTGTTGTTGAAATGAATTCAATTTTCTTGAAAAAATTGTAAAAACTAGGCTATTGATTGGGGAATACATCATAATTTAGACAAAAGGTAATGCTGATTTCCTATCCTAATAGTAGGTTGTTTGAATTACTCCAATAGCAAGCTGTGAAATTTTGTCCAATCGAAATGTTTTTTATAGGGTGACAACTCTCATAAATTTCCTTATTTTTAAGGATTGGGGGGTGACTAATTAAGTTAATAGCGAATAGAAGTTACAGTAGTGGAGAGAGAAGTTGTTGTTTAATAAATTGGAGAAATGTGTTTAGTGGTACATATTTAAGTGAATTGTAAATTAGATCAATTATTTGTTTGATGAAAAGATTAGCTTTTATTTTTATTTGTTGGATTAACTGTCTATATGGCCCTGTTCTAGGACAAGAAAGGCCAGCGTCTACGTTAGATATCCGTATATTGGAGTCCATAGCTGAGACTAGGACAGCACCACAGACACAAACATTTAAAGTGCTTTCTGATATCAATAACTATGTTCAGATAGCCGTTCCTGTTGGTTTACTGGTTGCAGGTGCGGTCAACGATGATAAGGAAATGCGTCAGAATGCACTGTACGTTGCTAGTAGTACGGCTGTAACAGCGCTAGTGAATGTTGGTTTAAAACATATCTTTAAGCGAAGTAGGCCATTTAAAAAATATCCTAATTTCATATCGGTTCGTACGGCCAGTGGGTATTCCTTTCCCTCTGGTCATACGTCATCTGCTTTTGCTACGGCTTCTGCTTTGTCTCGAGCCTACTCGAAGTGGTACGTCGTTGCGCCATCACTTTTATGGGCGAGTAGCGTGGGGTATTCAAGGATGTACTTGGGAGTACATTTTCCCTCCGATGTGTTAGCAGGAGCTGTACTAGGAACGGGGGCGGCCTTTGCTTTGGATGGATTAAAGAAATAATATAGCAATAGAAAAAAATGATACAAGAGGTTATTAAAATATTGGTTGTTGGATGTGGAAATATGGGCGCATCCCATGCGAAGGCATATCACGATTTAGATGGCTTTCAAATTGTGGGTCTAGTAGCTCGCGGGGAGAGCAAAAGTAAACTGAATGAGCAATTGGGAGGCAACTATACATTGTTTGAATCTTATGAGGATGCACTTCAGGAAACGAAACCGGATGCCGTTTGTATTGCGACCTATCCGGATACACATAAAGCGTATGCTATAAAAGCCTTTCAGGCTGGCGCTCATGTTTTTATTGAAAAGCCTTTAGCTGAAGACGTGATTTCGGCGCAGGAGGTCGTCGATGCAGCGATGCAATATGATAAAAAATTGGTTGTCGGATATATTTTGAGATATCATCCCTCCTGGATCAAATTTATTGAAATATCCAAAACAATGGGAAAGCCACTTGTTATGCGTATGAACCTGAATCAACAGAGTCATGGGTATATGTGGGATGTGCATAAAAATCTAATGTCTAGTTTAAGTCCCATTGTTGACTGTGGAGTTCATTATATTGATGTCATGTGTCAAATGGTGGGGGCGAAACCATTGTATGTATCTGCGATAGGTGCACGGTTAACCGATGAGATTCCTGCCTGGAATTACAACTACGGACAATTGCAGCTGCATTTTGAAGATGGGTCCGTAGGATGGTATGAAGCGGGATGGGGACCAATGGTTAGTCAGAACGCCTTTTTTGTAAAGGATGTTTTTGGGCCTAAAGGTGCCGTTTCCATTGTCGCAAACAAAGCAAGCGATGTAGGTAAATCGGATTCGGTAGCATCCCATACACAGACAGAAAGCCTTCGCGTACATTACGCCGATTTAGATTCGGCAAACGAATTTACGAAGGTCGATGAGTGGGTCAACTTATCTGATGAGCCTGATCATCAAGAATTATGTAATCGGGAACAGTTATTCTTTCTGAAGGCGATTGTAGATAATTTGGACCTTTCTGATTCGATGGAAGATGCTGTTAATAGTCTACGGATTGCTTTGGCATGTGACGAAGCGGTGAAAACTAGACAGATGATAAAATTGTAGTTCATTTTGCTTAGTGGTCTCTTTTTTTACATTTTATGGAATATGAAGAGAAAAAAGTAAATAAATAAAAAAATAGAGCAAAAGATAGACTTTTTGGTCTGTCTTTTGTTATTTAGCTACATATTTATCATTCTTATGAATAATTTACTCAACGTTGCACTATTATTTGGACTATCAATTTCGACAACTTATGCGCAAGATAAGCAATGGCAGATGGAGTTGGTGTTTAAAGGTGAAGTTTCACCTGAAAAATTTGAAAATGAAGTTCCGGAATTTGCAAAAGAGTTTTATGAGCCATTTTTGAAAGGAAAAATGGCTTATCGGAATGTGGAGATTTTGGCTGATGCCGATTATTCTTCTACTGTAGTGAATCAAAAAGCACATGCTATTTTAAATCGAAAATTAGCAAAAACATATTCGTATTCGATCGGCGATGATATTGTTACTGCCGAAGCATACAGTCCATCCTATAAGATTGTCAGTACGAAGTTAGGGGAGTCGGAAGGACCTTATGTGCAGCTGCAAGATATGGGCGAGATCGAATCGATCGCGGGAATTACCTGTAAGAAAGCAAAGTTATTTATAAAAAACCATGCGGATTCCGCGGTAGCAACGGTATGGTATTCGGAAGCAGTGCCCACTTATTATCTGACGGCATTTTCATTTATCAATGATTTGCCTGGAGGTGTACTCAAATTGTCTTTGGGTGAAAACAATGACCTTGGTTTTGAAACAACAAAAGTGATCAATGTATCGTCTGTGGCAGATTTTACACTTCCTAAAAATGCAAAGGTGATTGATATCTCTGGGGGAGGGAATACGAGTGAAGGGGAAGATGTGAGTTTGTTTGAAGATACTTTCCCATTGGATAAATCACTTAAATGGACCATGGTCAAGGATAAAGATACCAATGACGAATATTATGGTATAAAAAACATGGCGGGAGAAGATGTATTGCCTTGTTCTCTTTTCTCTTTAGCGTATTTTAATGAGCAGACTGCTATTGTTTCAGATAAGGATAATTATTTTTGGTTGTTGGACAAGAAGGGGGGGAAGGTAAATAAGGAAGGGTTTGACTGGCTTACGCCAGCAAATCAAAAACTTGCTATTTTTCAGAAGGATGGTAATTTTGGATTGGTCACACAGGAAGGGAAAGTTCTGCTTGACAAGAAGGAAAATATCAGTAAATTTTTAGACAATTATTTGATGTTCTCTGAAAATGGTAAAGTTGGATTGTTGGATGAAAATGGAAAGATTTTATTAAAGGCGAACTTATTATTTCTAGATGCTGATAATGCTGGAAAAGTGCTGGTCCGGGAGAAGGAAGGTGAAGAAACGAAGACGCTAGACCTGGACGCTTTTTTAAAAACCTATGTGAAGTGATTTAATGACATGCATGAATATAGATTTATTGTTTATAAAAAGAGGCCGTCTCATAATTACTTATGAGGCGGTTTTTCATTTAGTACAATTTTGAAGCTATCATTTTGGTT
>JBMAAL010000102.1:0-17144 GCA_050281725.1 Sphingobacterium sp.
ACGTGAGTATAGGAATAAATCTGCTGGATTTCGAACGGTAGTGCTTATTTGTTTCGGTTCGGCGATGTTTACTATTGTTTCCTGTTTGTTTATTGGCAATAGTACTGATCGCGTTGCTGCAAATATTGTGACTGGTATAGGCTTTATTGGTGCTGGTGTGATCTTTAAGGGTAAACTATCGGTTAGTGGTCTCACAACAGCGGCCGTTATTTGGGCGACAGCTGGTATTGGCATGTTTGCCGGATTGGGGCAACTGGTTTATGCGATTTCCTTTGCTATTTTTATGGTGGTAATACTCGCGCTTTTTCAGCGGATCGAAATTCTTTTGGCTCGTTATTACCTAGTCCGTTCTCTACACGTGAAATTTAGTTCCAATGAGTTTTATCACTTACATGAGTTTGAACAATTGGCATTGGATTTTAAGATTAAAGCTACCAGGCGTGTTATTGAAAAGATCAGTGGTAAGTTGGAAGTAATGTATGATATTTCTGGCAAAATGACCGATTTAGATCGTTTTAACCAACAATTGGCAGGTTCATTAGTTATAGATGAGTTTTACTATAACAAATAAATACATCTATAACTAACCTCATCGTAGCTTAAGTCGTTTCTTTACCTCCGAAAGTAATCAAAACCATACCTGAAATGATGACAAACATACCCAGTACCTGCTGCCAGCTCAATGAACTTTTAAAATATAGCGCCATCGCCAATTGGACAGTCAGAAATGTGCCGCCAGAACATACGGCAATTACGATAGGTTGAGAGACATTCTTAAATAACTGCACAAGAAACCAACTTGCTGATAAAAGAATAATGTTCCCAATAATTAAAGTTGTCCATTTATACTTTGGATGTATCCCGCCAAGTTTAAATAGGATAGATGAAATAATTTGACAGGCCCAAAATGCCACAAAATATATATAGTTCAGCATGGATTTTTTATTCGTATCTACTATAAGCATTGTTAAAAGATTGGCGCATCAATGCGAATTGATCGATCACACTCTTCAGAAATTCTTCGTCAAGTAAATCAAAGACCCCATTTACACCGCCAATTATATCCATTTCTGCAATTTTATAGGATTGTTCTAAGTTTCCTTGTTCAAATTTAATAATGAATTTTTGATTCATACCAAAGATTGAAATCTTGCAATCGGGATGGGGGAGTTCAGCTATTAATCTCATGTAAATTTCGTGTTTTTTAAAATTAGCATAAAAGTATAAAAAAACGCCCAAATGCAATGCATTTGAGCGCTCAGGATTATGATATGATTAGAAAAAGGCGTGTTATACGATACCTTGTGCTTTCATCGCGTTAGCGACTTTTATAAAACCACCAATATTGGCACCTTTCAAATAATTAACGAATCCACTGTCTTGGCCATATTTCAAGCAAGTTTCGTGAATGCTTTCCATAATGGTTTTTAAGCGATTGTCAACTTCTTCTGTACACCATTGTGTACGGATTGAGTTTTGAGACATTTCCAAACCGCTGACAGCAACACCACCAGCGTTCGCAGCTTTACCAGGCGCAAAACTGATTTTTGCATCTAGAAAAACTTTAATAGCTTCTGCGGTAGAAGGCATATTGGCACCCTCAGCTACGCAGATACAACCATTTGCTACAAGCGCTTTAGCATCAGATTCTTCTAATTCATTTTGTGTTGCACACGGTAGTGCGATATCACATTTAAATTGCCATGGCTTTTGGCCAGGTAAGAATTTGGCGTTTGGATAGCGAGTAGGATATTGATCAAGGTTTCTTCCTAAAGTAGCCCCAAATGCCATTTTTTCAGCATTAAAACCATCAGGATCATAAAGTGTGCCTAAGCTATTTGATACTGTAATTACTTTGGCACCAAGTTGAACAGCCTTTTCAACAGCGTAAAAGGCTACGTTGCCAGCACCAGATACTGTAGCTACTTTACCTTGTAAAGATTTTCCTTGATATTTGAATATGCAGTCAACAAAATATAGGAGCCCATAGCCAGTAGCTTCAGGACGAATATATGATCCACCCCATAATTCACCTTTGCCTGTTAGAACCCCTGTGAAATTGTTTTGAAGTCGTTTAAATTGACCAAATAAGAAGCCTATTTCGCGTCCACCAACGCCAATATCTCCCGCAGGAACATCTGTATCTGCGCCAATATGACGATAAAGTTCAGTCATAAAGCTTTGACAAAAACGCATAATTTCATTATCTGATTTACCTTTAGGATCAAAATCAGAACCTCCTTTACCACCACCAATTGGTAGTCCTGTTAAGCTATTTTTAAATACTTGTTCAAAAGCGAGGAATTTTAAAATACTTTGGTTGACAGAAGGAGCGAAGCGAAGGCCACCTTTATATGGACCGATTGAACTGTTCATTTGAACACGATAACCACGATTTACTTGTACTTGGTGATTATCATCTAACCAAGTTACGCGAAAAGATATAATACGTTCAGGTTCAGTAAGTCTTTCAAGAATTTTTTGGTCGAAAAATTCAGGATGATTTTCAGTGATATAAGGAAATAAATCCTCAGTAACTTCTTTTACAGCTTGTAAGAATTCTGGTTCATTTGGATTGCGCTTCTCAACGATTGAGATGAACTCGTTAAAGTTTTTTGACATGTTTTAATTAGTAAAATTTCCCTTTGGCTGGCACTAATTTATATAATTTTTAACAAAAAACCAATATTCGTTAATTATTTACAATTATTAATCTATTTTAATGAAATTTCATATTTTCTTAAAATTATTTAAAACAGACTAATCAATAGCGAATTTAAGGCATAATGACCGTATAACAGTATTTTATTCGAATTTATCTCTAAAATATAGAATCATTTTCGTTTTTAATAAAATAGCTATGAATACTCATTATGATTGATGAATATTTAATGTTTAGCATTTTTTTTGATTATTTGATAAATGTAGATACCCCTATTTTTCCAATATAATTAGTAGTTATAATTTATATTATGTTAAATAGAAAATGCTGGAGCGTACCCTCTCTATACAGTTGATCTTTATAGCTTGGTTCTTTAAAATAGATTCTGCGGTGATATAAGCTCAACTTCATAAAAAAAGGAACCCAAACAATGCCTGAGTTCCTTGAATAATATTTAGGTTGATATTTACGTATAAAAAAATATTAATCGACTGCCTGAATCATTAAAGCACCAACGGTTAGATTTGTCCGTGGATCAATAACAATCGCTTGAGAATTTGCCGCATTTTCCTGTTGCAGATCAAATACTAGATTCTCAGCGGACTTAATGGCTATTCGACCAATATCATTTAGTTTGATTGGATCATTATATATTTTGTCCTGCGTATTGATATCAAATTTGTATAACACATCCACAATCTTAACCTTGGTTAATTTACTGTGGCTTTGGACGAGATAAACTTGCGCTGTATCCAAAGGTTTATTGTCGAACCAACATAAGTTTGCTTGAATATTGCGCTCAAACTTTGGTGGATGTTCTACACTCGCAATGGTGTCGCCACGACTAATGTCAACATCGTCACTGAGGTGTACAATGACAGATTGTCCGTTTTCAGCCCGTTGAAGTTGTTGTCCGTTTAATTCAATCGCTTGAATTGTGCTATATGTTTCTGCTGGATAAACAATGACCTGGTCACCAACCGTTAAGCCCTCTCCTAGTACGCGGCCTGCATAACCTCTATAATCGTGCAAATCTTCTGTTTGTGGTCTTACAACCCATTGGACGGGAAACCGCCAACTGGCTGCTTCCTGTTCGTGAATTTCTACATTTTCCAGGTAATCCAATAAAGATTCGCCTGCATACCAGCTCATTCTTTCGGACTTATGGACAATATTGTCTCCTTTTAAGGCTGAAACAGGTATGAAATCAATATCCTTAAGTCCGAGATTAGTTGCTAAAGTTAAATAATCGGCTTTGATCTGTTCGAAAACAGAAGCGCTATAATCGACCATATCCATCTTGTTTATGCAGACCAAAACTTGTTTCATGGCCAATAATTTAGCAATGAAAGAATGGCGTTTTGTTTGCTCTATTACGCCTTTTCTAGCGTCAACCAAAATGATTATAAGATCGGAATTGGAAGCGCCAGTTACCATGTTTCTGGTGTATTGGATATGTCCTGGAGCATCGGCTATAATATATTTTCGGTGTTCAGTCTGGAAATACTTATAGGCTACATCGATTGTTATGCCTTGTTCACGTTCAGCTTTAAGACCGTCAGTCAATATAGCCAAGTCTACTGTCCCATCGTCATTTTTCCGGTTGGCACGTTGTATAGCTTCCAACTGATCATCCAGAATGGAGTTTGTATCGTATAGTAATCGGCCAATCAAGGTACTTTTACCATCATCTACAGAACCGGCCGTTATAAATTTCAATATATTCATTGTTGTCAATATCAGGTATTTGATTTGAATTAAAAGTATCCTTGTTTTTTACGTTCTTCCATGGCTGCTTCCGATACCTTATCGTCCATTCTAGCGCCACGTTCACTTACTGTTGAGGTCTTGATTTCAGCGATAATATCATCTAACTCCGTTGCTGTTGAATCTACGGCTGCTGTACAAGTCATGTCGCCTACAGTTCTGAAACGTACAGATTTGCGTTCTACGATATCCTCTGCATCGATATTTAAAAATGAGGCAGCAGCCATCAATTGCCCATTGCGGGTAATAACATCCCGTTCATGGCTGAAATAGATAGACGGCAATGCAATCTGTTCACGTTTAATATAGTTCCAAACATCGAGCTCGGTCCAGTTTGAAATGGGAAACACACGTACATTTTCGCCTTTGTTTATTTTGCCGTTAAAGATGCTCCACAGCTCAGGTCTTTGGCGTTTCGGATCCCATTGTCCAAATTCATCACGCACGGAGAAGATTCTTTCCTTGGCACGCGCTTTTTCTTCGTCCCGACGTGCGCCACCGATACACGCATCAAAACCATGTTTTGCGATTGTATCGAGTAAGGTAACTGTTTGCAAGGCATTCCGACTTGCATTTTTTCCTTTTTGCTCAACGACTTTCCCTTGATCAATGCTGTCTTGAACATAACCAACAATAAGTTTTTCTCCTAGGTCTTCAATCAAAGAATCCCTGAAAGTGATTGTCTCAGGAAAATTGTGACCAGTGTCAATATGAACTAATGGAAAAGGGAATTTACCAGGTCTAAATGCTTTTTTTGCCAGGTGAACAAGTGTAATGGAATCCTTACCACCAGAGAATAATAGTGCTGGTTTTTCAAATTGTCCTGCTACCTCTCTTAAAATATATATTGCTTCCGCTTCTAAATGATCTAAATAGTCCATTCTCTGAAATAATAAAATTTGATTTTAATGAATTTGGGTTTCTACCTCGCTATTTTATGATTTAACAGCGTGCAAACCACATTCTTTTTTACTTTGATCTTCCCACCACCATCTACCAGCGCGGAAGTCCTCTCCTTCTTGTATTGCTCTTGTACAAGGTTGACAACCGATACTTGGGAAGCCCTTGTCGTGCAACACATTGTATGGGATATGTTGTTCTTTACAATAATTTTTTACTTCCTCAAAAGTCCAGTCAAATAAAGGATGGATTTTGATGATTTGGTTTGTTTCATCGTATTCGATAAAGTCCATATCGTGGCGATTGTTGGATTGATCTGATCGGATGCCCGTTATCCAAATTTTTTTTCCTTTAATCGCGCGTTGTAAAGGTTCAATTTTCCTTATCCTACAACATTCCTTCCGATTCTCAACCGACTCATAGAAGGAGTTTGGACCTTTTCTGCTGATAAAATCTTCCAACGATGTTGTATCCGCAGTATACGTTTTGATAGGCAACTGATAGCGTTCCAAGGTACGGCTCCACAGGGAATAGGTTTCTTTGAACAGTCGTCCAGTATCCAGTGTGAATATTTCGATATTAATATTATTTTTACCGATCCATTCTGTGATTACTTGATCCTCAATACCGAAAGATGTTGAAAAAACTACCTCATTAGGAAATAGTGAGGCTATTGTTTGTAAGAGCTCCACTCCTTTTTTTTTGCCAATAATTTCTTTAATTTCCTTAACGTTCATAACGTAATATATTTTTGGTATGCTCGTTCAACTGCTTTACTTTGTATTCAAAATCTCCCCGAAGCTGCTCTCGATAAGAACTCATGAGTGACAGTGTTTCGTCAATTTCCTCCGGTAACAAGTCATTTAATAGTTCCTTCACCCTTTTGGCAATCGTCGGTGATTTGCCATTGGTGGAAATTGCTATTTTCAAGTCGCCTTTTTTTACGATGGATCCCAGGTAGAAGTCGCATAATTCGGGTTTGTCCGCGGCATTAAACAGTATGTTATTTTGCCTTGTTAAATTACGCAGCTGCTCGTTGAGCTCAATGTTATTGGTTGCTGCAATGACAAGTTGTTTGTCCGTAAGGTCATCTGGTATAAACGGACGAATATGGAGCTGAATTTGTGCATAATTTTGCAATAGCTCCTCAAATTCTGGGATGATTTCACGAGTCACAATAGTCAGATTTAATCTCTCATCATTGGAAATTAAAGCCTGAAATTTTTCCAATGCAACTTTCCCGCCTCCAACAAGTAAGGTGTCAATTTGATTTACTTTGACGAATATTGGAAATAGCTGGTTCATATCTATAATGCTAAAGCTTTTTCTTTAATGTGTTGGAATGAACGATGCTTGGCAACGACCTCTCCGATTACAATAATCGCTGGTACTCCGACCCTTTTTTCTGTTGATTC
Source organism: Sphingobacterium sp. (assembly GCA_050281725.1). GTDB lineage: Bacteria > Bacteroidota > Bacteroidia > Sphingobacteriales > Sphingobacteriaceae > Sphingobacterium. The sequence goes on from JBMAAL010000102.1 coordinate 6,745, forward strand.
ATCAAGAATATTATCAATAGTACCCAGTACAACTTTTTCATTAGGCAATGAGCCATTTTGAATCAAGGCTATTGGTAGATTGTGAAGATTTCTTTGGCGATAAATGTCCACGATCTCCGGCAATTTTCCATAGCCCATCAAAACAACAACAGTGGCCTTGGATTCTGCCGCCAGATAAAGATCTGTTGACAGTGAGCCATCCGATTTGGAACCTGTGATGACCCAAAAACTCTCACTGATTCCCCGGTAAGTTAATGGAAGTTGTTGTAGTCCGGTAAGTCCAATTGCGGAGGAAATACCTGGCACAACGGCAGTTTCAATTCCATATTGCTGTACGTAATCAATTTCTTCGCCACCGCGGCCAAAAACAAATGGATCACCACCTTTTAGACGTACAACATAGCCATAGTTTAAGGCATAATCCACCAAAAGGCGATTAATTTCATCCTGTGAAGTAGAGAGTTGTTCGGCTCGTTTTCCAACATATATCTTGATGCATTCAGCTTGTGCATAATCCAGTAATTCTTCATTCACCAAGGCATCATATAAAATGACATCTGCTTTTTCTATTGCTTTGATGCCCTTTAGGCTGATCAGATCCGGATCGCCGGGTCCTGCTCCTACCAATGTTACTTTTGCTTTTATTGACATACCTATTCCCCCCTATACCAATACTGGTTTTAATTTTTTGCGTTGATAGACTTCATTGATAAACTTCGTTGCTTCCTGAAGGTAGTTGATTGCAAAATGCTCCGTTGGTTCGTTTTTACTAATCTGTAGAACTAACTCCGGAAACGTTTGGTCGAAATTATATTCACCTGTTTCCACGAAATGTGTTTGGAATTCGTTGATTACGATATTTTGTGTGCTGGCGCTAATCCCTTTATCCAATAATAGGGCTTTTGCTGCTTGTACAAAGGCATTATAAGCATGATAAATCGAATCCGAGAATTTGGATTCCTGAAATGTTTCATTTGCCCATTGTAACTTCTCTTCCGCTTCATAGATCAACGTGGCAACCAAGTCAATAACAACGCCTGCACACTCGCCAACCCCGATTGCCGTTTGGAAAGTTCCTTCATGTCCCCAGTCGACGAATTCGTCCTCTGCAAGATTGGTCAGGTCCGATAGAGGTTTTAAAAGATTATAAAAGTAATTTTTACTTTGTCTGTCGTAGTAAGCATGGAAGTTTTCATTTGCTTCCGCATTTTTTTTATAATCATTCAGCACCCATTCTACAACATGCAAGACTCTTTTTGTCGGCACTTTAATAATACGCTCGGCAACACGTCCTTCACCATTACCAATTGTCCCACCGCCAAGCATAACTTGCGCTGCAGGGACCACTTTGCCCGCCGCTTTGACTGAGCTACCATGAAAGCCGATATGTGCTAGACCATGTTGGCCGCAAGAATTCATACAACCCGAAATTTTGATTTTTAAATCCCGATTAAAGACAAAATCCTGATGAAATTCGGCGATATAAGATTCAATAACCCGCGCCATTTCAGTACTATTTGAGATGCCTAGATTACAGGTGTCCGTACCAGGACAAGTTGTTACATCGGCAGTACTATCAAAACCTACCTGAGCTAGATCCAACGATTTAAGTAGTTGATAGATATGTGGCAGTGACTTTTCTGTTGCGTATTTTAGCAGTAGGCTTTGGTTTTGTGTGATACGAATATCGTCCGCGACCAAATCCTTCAGACCTGCAACTAACGCGCGTGCTTTATCTGTACCGATATCACCGGTGGATACGCGTACATAGACACCGTAATATCCCTCTTGTTTTTGTCCGAATGTATTGGTACCCTTCCAAACTTGATAGTTTAGATCACTATCTAGATTAATCGTTGATAGCTGGCTGTCGTCCGGTGGTAATGGCTGTTCGATTTTGGTTCGGTCGATCGGATAGCTTTTTACCTTTGTGGCGATTTTTTCGGCTTCAATTAAATTTAGCACTTCCTCTAACCCAAGTTTCTGAATAAGGTATTTGAATCGAGCTTTATTTCGGTTATTTCTTTCACCATAACGATCAAAGACACGAAGTGTCGCTTCTATATAAGGGATCAATTCATCCTCTGGTAAAAACTCGCTTGTTACTGATGCTAAGAAAGGCTGAGATCCCAATCCTCCACCCAATAACACTTTAAAACCACGAATTTCCATACCATCAATAACTTTTAGTTTTGGAATAAAACCAAGGTCATGAATATAGGAAAACGCAGTGTCTTCATCACTGGCGGAAAATGACATTTTGAATTTTCGTCCCATTTCCGCACATACTGGATTACGTAAAAAATATTCAAAGGTAGCCTGAGCATATGGCGAAACATCAAAAGGTTCCTTTGGATCGATTCCTGAACTTGGAGAAGCGGTGACATTACGGACTGTATTTCCACAAGCTTCCCGTAATGTAATATCGTCTTCAGCCAATTTGGACCAAAGTTCTGGTGTACGGTCAAGACTAACGTAATGAATCTGTATATCTTGACGGGTGGTCAGGTGCAAGTTGCGGCTTGCGTATTCGTCTGATATCGCTGCAATTTTGTTCAATTGCTTAAACGTAACCTTTCCAAATGGAAGTTTTATACGAACCATTTGAACTCCAGGTTGTCTTTGTCCATATACCCCCCTAGCCAAACGCAACGATCTAAATTTCTCGTCGGCAATTTTGCCCTCGTGGAACAATCGAATCTTTTTTTCAAGTTCGATAATTTCCTTCTCCACGATAGGATTTTCTAATTCTGTGCGGAAGCTTTGCATATAACAAATAAAATCTATTGATTTAGTATTCTTTTCTCGATGTCAAATGTAAAAATATTTTTTTAATATTCTATAATATCTACCAAATTAATATATATTTGCCCTATAAAATTTAATATACAAAACCTGTAGACTTTTAGGTGCAATGATGAGAAAGTATTTTATAATCTTGATTTTAAGCTGTGTAATCGTATTTAAAATGACTTCCTGTGCGCCAAAAGTCAAAAATGGTTACAGCAAGGAACATGGTTTTGAAGGTAATATTTCCTTGTCTGGTGCATTTGCTCTTTATCCTTTGGCAGTGGTTTGGAGTGAAGATTTTAAAAAAATACACCCTAATGTTCGTTTCAATATTTCAGCTGGAGGTGCTGGGAAAGGAATCGCCGATGTTCTCACAGGTATGGTTGATATTGGAATGGTGTCGAGAGATCTGCATGAGCAGGAAATAAAAAAAGGAGCTGTTCCAATTATTGTTGCAAAAGACGCTGTTATCTGTACGATTAATCCTGGCAACCCTAATTATTCCGCTATTTTGAAGCGTGGTTTGAGTCGCGAAGAATTGCTGAATATTTTTGTGAACCAAAAGTTTAAGACCTGGAAAGAAATTGACTCTCAGTTTACGTCGGATCCTATTAATGTGTATGTTCGTTCGGATGCCGCTGGAGCAGCTGAAACATGGGCCAAATTTTTTGGTCATAAGCAGGAAGATCTGCAAGGTATTGGCATTTTTGGTGATCCCGGGATTGCCCAAGCTATTAAGGATGATATCAATGGGATTGGATTCAATAACATTAATTACGTTTATAATCTAAAAACTAACAAGGTCTTTGACCGTATTGCTGTTGTTCCTTTGGATCTGAATAAAAATGGACATGTTGAAGATAATGAGCAGTTTTATGGTACACTATCTAATTTGACAGAGGCCGTTGCTACAGGGAAATACCCTGCTCCACCTTCAAGAGAGTTAACCTTTGTAACGCGTAATAAGACCGAATCCCTTCTGTTGAAGGAGTTTATTTCTTTTGTGCTCCAGAAACAGGCGCAATCGCAGCTCCTTGAAAATGGTTATGTCCCACTAAATGAAACACTGATAAAAGAAGAACTTAATAAGTTATAGCATGCTAAATACTCGTCTCGTTAAAGATTCTCTAGTCAAGCGATCCACCTTGCTCCTGCTACTGATTTCACTTTCAGTTGTGGTGATTATTGCGGTTGGTTTAACTATAAAATCGATTCCGTTATTTGAATACAGTAATATCTTTCAACTGTTAACCGACAAGGTTTGGTCACCAATGAAAGGATCGTTTGGCTTTTTGCCTTTTATTGCCGGTACGCTTGCCGTTACCTTGATTTCTCTTGCCATTGCTATTCCGCTTTGTATACTGACTGCGGTTTATTTAACTGAATATGCTTCGGATGCCTTAAAAAATATGATGTTTCCGTTGGTCAATATTTTAGCAGCGATACCACCGGTTCTCTATGGTGTTTGGGGGGTGTTATTTATTGTACCATTAATTCAGTTGTATATCGCTCCCATCTTTGGGGTTGTTACATCGGGTTATTCAGTGCTTGCCGGTGGAATTGTATTGGCAGTGATGATCTTTCCCATTATGATTTCCATTATGGTAGAGGTGCTTCAAACGATACCTTATGAATTAAAAGCGGCTTCGCTATCCTTGGGGGCGACAAAATGGGACACTATCAAACATGTTATTCTAAAGAAGGCTAGACCTGGGATCGTGGCTGCAATTGTTTTGTCAACATCGAGGGCCTTTGGTGAAACAATAGCGGTATTGATGGTCTGTGGCAATGTTGCAAAAGTTCCTACTTCGGTATTTGATGCGGGATATCCAATTCCGGCACTAATAGCCAATAATTTTGGGGAAATGATGTCAATTCCACTTTATGAATCTGCATTAATGTTCTCGGCGTTGCTGCTGTTTGTGATCATATTTGTTTTTAATTTAATATCTCGTCTTATATTGAGACGACTGGAAGGAGATCAGCATGGATAATACGAAAAGACGGCTATTGAGTGAAAAGGTAGCCAAAGGTTTCATGCATCTCTCCGGGATAACTGTGACTGCTTCCCTATTTTTTATCGTAGGAACTATCTTGTATAAGGGGCTTCCTTATCTCAGTTGGGAGATGGTTAGTCAGTTGCCAAAAGGGGGATTTTATATTGGAAAGGAAGGTGGGATTTTGAATGCGATTTTGGGTTCTCTTTATTTAGCAGGTGTGGCAACAGCGCTGTCTACAATTATAGGAATTCCGATTTCGTTGTATCTTAATGTTTATCTGGGAGCAAAATCAAAAGTGACACAACTCTCTAAATTGTTGTTTGATGTATTGTATGGTGTTCCTTCTATCGTATATGGGGCTGTTGGTTTTGGGATTATGGTTTATTTAGGTATTCGAGCATCGCTATTGGGGGGTATTATTACAGTGACACTGCTGACCATTCCAATTGTGGTTCGTACAGTTGATGAGTTGATCAAAACAATTCCTGACGATTTAAAGAATGTCACTCTTTCCCTTGGGACCACACGCTGGGAACTGGCAAAGGTTATGTTAAGAAGCGTTCGGACAGGGCTTCTTACTGCAATTTTGCTGGCTTTTGGGCGTGCTATTGGTGATGTTGCAGGCGTTTTATTGACAACAGGTTTTAGTGATAATCTCCCAAAATATATCGATGAACCGGCAGCTACGTTGCCATTGGCCATATTTTTTCAGTTAAGTAGTCCTATTCCTGAAGTTCAAGGTCGCGCTTATGCTTCAGCTTTAGTTTTAACAATCATTATTTTAATTATTGTAGTATGCACTCATATCCTTCAATCGAAACAAAAAAATCGCCGATAATAAACCCTTTGAGTAATCCGCACATTGAAATCAAGGATCTTAATGTTTATATTGACGGCCGACATATACTCAAAAATATTAATCTTGCCCTGCCTAATAATAGTGTAACTTCTATTATTGGTCCTTCGGGTTGTGGAAAGACTACGCTTTTAAAGACACTCAATCGATTAGTAGATGATACCAAGGGTGTTGAAATAACGGGTTCTGTTCTCGTTAATGGTGAGGATATTTATGGTAGAAATGCCGAGGTAACACATATCCGTAAGAAAATGGGACTCTTATCCCAAAAGCCTTACCCGCTACCAATGTCGATCTATGACAATGTGGCTTATGGTCCCCGTATACATGGTACGCGAAGCAAAAAGGAGTTGGACAGAATTGTGGAAACGCAATTGCGAAATGTCGCTTTATGGGACGAAGTTAAAGATCGTCTCGGACATTCAGCTAGCGGATTGTCCATCGGTCAGCAACAAAGGCTTTGTCTTGCAAGAGGTTTGGCTGTAGAACCTGAGATTATACTTGGGGATGAATCAACATCTGCATTAGATCCACTTTCCACTGCTAAAATTGAGGAATTATTAATTGAATTGAAGAAAGATTATACCATCGTATTAGTGACGCATATATTGCGCCAGGCAAGACGGGTGTCTGACTATATTCTGTTTGTCTATGGCGGAGAGATTCTTGAGTTTGGACCGACGGAACAGGTTTTATTGAATCCGCAGAATGAAATTACGAAGCAGTATGTAAAAGGATTTATTTCCTAGAAGGTTAAGAAGCATCTACGCTGGATCAAGTTTAAGAGAAAGCAATAAGGATTGGCTGATAAAAAGAATAAGCCAAAGGCTTAATTTCTACTGCGCGATATGTTCCCTATAATTGTGAAGACAATTGTTTTGTAGGGATAAATATTAATAAAATCAGCATACCACCGATATCGTTCCCATGAAATCAGTTTGTAAACGCCGTTTAAGAAATTATGCGGGAGCATTCAACTTCAAATATGAATAATCCCGCATTTATTTTGCTGTTGTGTTAGATAGACTCTATTTCCTACTTCAGATGAAATAAATCATCAACGCCAAGTATCTTCTTGGAAGTAAATCCTTCGGCATATTTCGCTTGGATATATCGTCCAAATTCCCGGGCTCTGGCAGCAGTTGATTCCATAAAATCCGGATTAGAAATGTAAGTTTGCGGTTCATCAGGATTGATATTTTCTCCTGTGTAAAATTGAGTTTTATAAGCTAAAACGGATTTTTCTTTAATATGGTAATAATCTGTTATATCAATAACAACATCTGGTTTTATATAATAATCCTGTACAAATTGCAGTACCAATCGAGGGCGGTAGGCTTCCTGAGGAATATTGTCCTGATCAAAGGTTTCCACTCTTCTCAAGCCAGCAAGAAAGCAGGCTTCGTTGACCATTTGTCCGGCTCTTCCATGGTCTGGGTGGCGATCAGTAATGGCATTTGTAATAATAATTTCCGGTTGGTATTCGCGGATTGCCCTTATTACAGCCATTTTTTCCTTTTCAGCATTTTCAAAGAAACCATCTCTTAGACCAAGATTTTCTCTAACGGCCAGCCCTAATATTTCGGCAGCATCTTTTGCTTCCTGTGCTCTGGTTTCTGCTGTGCCGCGCGTGCCTAGCTCACCTTGGGTTAAATCAACAACTCCTACCTTTTTTCCTTCAGCAACATATTTTGCCATCACACCTCCGGCGCCTAACTCTGCGTCATCTGGATGTACAGCAATGATAAGTAGATCTAATTTTAACATATAATATTTCTCTCTTTAAATTGGCTTCCCTTTTTATGGCAAATCATTCCAATTGACCGATGGATAGTTTTGGCAGATGATCCCTAAGTCGATATATGATTTGGCATTTGTTGTGGCGAGCCGCGGCAAATGTAAGCAGTTTATGGGTTACTCTTGTAAAAGACGCTCGATATTGCGGCAAATTTTACTTGATAATGGCGAAGTAGTCGGATAATAGAAATCAATGACCTCTCCTTTTTTGTTTACCAGGTATTTGTGGAAATTCCAGGAAGGTTTACTGTTAATATGTCCATTCTGATCTTTGCTTGAAAGAAAACTGTATAAAGGTGTTGTGTATTCGCCGATAACATGGCTACGCTTAAAAATAGGGAAACTCACCTGTTGATTGATCCTGCAGAATGTCTCTAGCGTACCACCGCTTAATGGTTCCTGGTTACGAAAATTATTTGCTGGAAATGCCAGGATTTCGAAACCTTGGTCTTTATATTTTTGGTAGAGTTTTTCGAGCGATTTAAATTGTCTGGTAAAGAGGCATCGACTAGCAGTATTGACGATGAGTAAAACTTTACCTTCAAAATCAGCGAGGGATTTTTTTTTACCATTAAACTGAAGTGCGTCAAAGTCGTATACTGTTTTCATCTGGTTTTGGTTTGATTGGTCACATGACAGGTTGGGGTCTCGATTTCTCAAATTCCCTAATGATATTTTCAATGGCAAAGTCTTCTTTTGGGTCATAAGTTGACTTTAGGTTGTGACCGAATATTTTCGCGACTCCCTGATAAAAAAAAGCGGAAATCCCACCCTTCATTTCCTTTACCATTTCATAGCCGGTATGTCCCGTATAACGATCGATCAATTTAATGAGTATTTTGCCTTGTGAAATAGTCATATTTTTGATTTCCCGGTCAAACATCTGTTTTACGTCACTTTCACATTTTTCAACCAATGCTTTATGTTCCTTTTTGTCCGAAGTCAGCGCTAGATCTCTGTCTAGTTGATCATATCTTTTTTGCGCATAGATAGCATAAGGAAGAACCTTGAGGACATTTCTTCTAAAGCGGAGATATTCTCTTCGTGCTTCTTCACTTGACCAGGTCCTTTTGGCCACAACAGTGACCTCTGGAATCGGAAACCAGGGTAATACCTCTCCGTTTGCCAAGGTTGTTGTCATATAACTGTTTACGGTCTCCTGCGCTCCCTCTCCATACAAAGGAAGAGTGAGTGATTGAGACTGCGCCCATCCGGACAGAGTCGCTGTGAGGAATAGCAAACAAAATAATATTGTCTTCATTTGGGCAATTATATAACGCTTTTTAATTTGTCAATGCTATAATATTTTGGTAGATTTATTACAAAATAAGTTAGCTTGAAAATAGTATTCAAGAATACATTAACTAAATTACACAAATTTACTCAAAAAACATCATTTACCTGCAACGTTTATGAAAGATTATGTGATTGATATTGAAGCAGAAAACAAAGAGATAAGGAAACGTTACCGTGCATTGTTGCGCGCTTGTAAGCCAACTTTACAGCGTGGAGACAAGCAGGAGATCCGAAAGGCATTTGATTTAGCATTGGATAGTCATAAAGAGATGCGACGCAAATCAGGAGAGCCTTATATTTATCACCCAATAGCTGTTGCCCAGATTGCTGCTGAAGAGATTGGCTTAGGAACAACATCTATAGTATGCGCCTTGCTCCATGATGTAGTTGAAGATACCAATGTTACATTGGATGAAATTGAAGAAATGTTTGGTAAGAAAGTTCGCCGAATTATCGACGGGCTTACCAAAATTTCAGGAATTTTCGATCCAAACAGCTCCATGCAAGCGGAGAACTTTAGGAAAATGTTGCTCACATTGGCCGACGATGTTCGTGTAATTCTCATTAAATTGGCAGATAGGCTGCACAATATGCGTACCATGGAATTTATGGCCAGGGATAAGCAGCTGAAAATTGCTTCGGAGACAAGCTATCTTTATGCGCCATTGGCACATCGTCTTGGGCTGTATGCGATAAAATCGGAATTGGAAGATCTCTCGATGAAATTTACTGATCCGGATACCTATAAATTTATCGCTAGAAAATTGAATGAGAAAAAAGCTGAGCGCGAAAAATTTATAGGCGATTTTATTGGTCCCATCAAAGAGATATTGGAGGAGCAGGGTATTAAGGCGTCCGTATTTGGGCGACCTAAATCAATCCATTCTATTTGGAATAAGATGCGAAAAAAATCGATTCCTTTTGAGGAGGTTTATGATTTGTTTGCTATACGGATTGTGATAGATGCTGTGGATGAGAAAGAAAAGACCGAATGTTGGAAAGTTTATTCTATTGTCACGGATTTGTATCGTCCTAACCCCGACCGTCTTCGGGATTGGATCTCCTCTCCGAAAGGAAATGGTTATGAGTCCTTACACACTACGGTGATGGGGCCTAAAGGGCAATGGGTAGAAGTTCAGATTCGAACCAAACGGATGAATGAAATTGCCGAAAAAGGGTTTGCAGCGCATTGGAAGTATAAAGAATCAAATTCAGATTCTGGCTTGGATCAATGGATCAAAAAGGTACGTGATGTCTTAAGCAGTCCCGATCAGAATGCGATGGATTTTGTGGATGATTTTAAGATGAATCTCTTCTCCGATGAGATTTTTATATTCACCCCCAAAGGAACACTGATTCAACTCCCCAACAATGCCACTGCTTTAGATTTTGCCTTTGAGATTCACTCTGATATTGGCGCAAGTTGTATTGGCGCCAAAGTAAATCACAAACTTGTTCCTTTAAGTCATATTTTGCAAAATGGGGATCAGGTAGAGATTATTACATCAAGCAAGCAGTCACCTAAGGAGGATTGGTTGAATTTTGTTGTGACTGCAAAAGCCAAGTCCAAAATCAGATCTTCTCTAAAAGAGGAAAAGAGAAGAGTTGCGGAGGATGGGAAAGAGATTTTGGAACGTAAGTTGAAATCGCTAAAAGTTACC
>JBMAAL010000103.1:0-16624 GCA_050281725.1 Sphingobacterium sp.
TACAAATAATATCGACTCTGCCAACCTCCACCTACTGGCCACAGATGCACAAGCAGCGATAAAAGTATTCCATCAACAACTAGGGAAAACTAACATTCCTGTGGGGCTATTGGGATTCAGCCAAGCGGGATGGATCATTCCCTTAGCTACTAACCAAAATCCTTTGGTCGACTTTTTTGTCTTGTACAGTGGAGCAGTTATCCCTGCCCGTGAGCAGCTTCGCTTCCAGTTCTTTACAAATGGAAAAAAAGATTTTTGGGATAAACATACGGAAGCCGATGCCCGGCAACATGTAGCGAATGATCCGGATCGCTATCAATTTACAAATACCGATCCCATGACACCACTTAAAACGATAACAACTCCAGGACTCTGGCTTTTTGGATCCAAAGATATCCAAATACCTGTAGGTTTATCCATTGAAAATCTCAATGCACTGAAAGCACAAGGAAAGCCTTTCGAATATTGCCTATTCCCCTTATTAGATCACAATACAACCCTTTCGGCATCTAGCGAACCTAGTACTATTGCATTGAATTGGATCAAAAGTAGGAGTAAAAAAAAGGCATAAAGAACCGCTTGATAAGGGTTCATGAACATAAGATTAAGCATTAAAAAGGCCTAAGTTTTTACTTAGGCCTTTTTAATGCTTGATTTGAATGTTTAACTCGCTGGATTAATGCAAATCCGCACGAAGCACTTTATTTTTGTTCAATACTTTATTGGAATAGATGAAATACAAGGTGCCGACGATGGTTGCCATAATCTACTGCACCAATCCAATTAGAATGATAAAAATCACCATTTTAATTATCTATATATTAAATAAAAATCACTCTTTTTCCTCACGAACGAGAAAATCATAAGAGTACCAGAATTTTAGGTACCCATAGGAATTAAGGCCTCCTAGACTATAGCTAATGGGATAGTCAAAGCTATTCTGTTGCAGTTCAAGTTCATTTTTATAATCGGCGACAAGTTTTTTAATCGCGTCAAGACCTGTTGCGCGTCTAATAAAACTTGCTTGACGTCCACCACGCAAATAGACCAGCACATCGGAACGATCTAACACCGTTTCGTCGGTCTTCGTCAGAAATTGCTTGTACAACAATTTTTCCAATACATTTTTAAGATCACCACGCGGAAAATCACTTTCTCCCATCATAATCGAGTGGGTACCATAATTGACTGACGAGACATAGTAGGAATTATATCCTGAATTTTTTAACCTCCCAAATGCATCCTTATTAAAAGCCTGTTCATAGTCTTTCAGATCCGCATGGAGACTAAATGTAATATGTTCTCGACGCAATAACAGGCTATTAGCTCTTTTTATCGTGGTAGAATCATGGTGACGGACCAACTTGAGTACATTATCTACGTCAGGGCTATTATTAAGATGGTAACGTATTGCTCTATAATCGAAAAATGCCCCGACAGACGATTGCCTCAAAACAGCCGGTTCCCCCTTGCTTTTCTTAGCGAAAGCTCGCACAGCATCAAATCCAGGAATGATACGAATAGGAGATAAAGTTGGCTGTGTAGAAGAAATTGTGCTTTTGAAAGGTTTATAATTGCGAAGGGAAGTTAGTTTTAGTTGCGGTGTAGTATCTTTTAATCCCCAAACTGTCCCCAAATAGAAGTTTTTATCTGTAGTACCATCCACGTAGATCTGGCTAACCGAAAACCCGACGGAACGCCCTACAAATTGATACCTTTTAGCCATTGTTCCATCACCGATCTCCGTAGCGTCAAAATCACTATCTTCTTTGTCACAGCTGGACAAAAAGCAAATGCTTAGCAACAACAGGAAAAGATATTTCATAATTTAAAAAATTATTCGTTAGCTCTGGTGCAGCACTTCGATCTCATCTACGCGTCGGACAATGTTTTTTAAATATACCTAATTTTCTTAATATACAAAAATGTGAAAAAACTATGATACAACAAGTTGCATTTTAACTTCCATCATCAGATATGGCCTTTGCACGGCCTTTTGACTGCACTGCTTCTACCCTGCTTTTGTCTTGCTTTTGGGATTGACCTATCAAATTCCTATGAATCGCCTAGTGTTTACCTAGTGAACTAAGTAAACACTAGGTCTCAGGTAGGTGTTCACTAGGAACATGGGCGAACAAAGGCAATGACATGAGCGAACAAAGGCAATGACAGGAGCGAATAAAGGCATATGCAGGCAGGAAGCGAAAAAGCCGTTAGAGCTGGGAACTCCAAACGGCTTTGCACTAACAATTATATATAGAATGATATGATTATCCTACTTTTAATAGATCAACAATAAGACGATCTCTATTTTCATTCAATGAGGGGTAAAACTGATTTAGATCAACCAATATGATTGGCATCCCTCTAATTTCGGGCTTATACAAGACATTATCCACCAAGTCCCGACAGAAAACCAACGATTCATTATCTGTGAATACTTCTCTTGATCTTTTGAGGAAACTATCAAAAAAACGTCTGGGATTATTGATGATTTTAAGATGCTCTTGGTTTGGAAAAACTGTACTGGAGAGATCTAGTCCTCTAGAAAATATAACGTCCTTTAATTCTGCATGACCAAAATTTACCAAGGGAGTCTTTAATGGTTTGGCTTTTTTGAGAATAAAAAGATTGGTGGAATATAAATCTTCTGTAAAAGGAATTCCATAAAACCAGGAAGAACTGATCTTTCCTTTAAATACCACATGAATCAAATTCGTCCCGTCGAAAGTTGTTTTGTCAAATGTATTGTAAAGGAAGGACGACTTTTCAATTTTTAGATTTCCAATGATGGCTTTCGAAAAATCATTCGCTTCGAACGTACTTTCCATCCAAAGACCAGATTCCTGAAAAACAACAGATTGAAAGTTACATTCTACAAAAGTACAGCGGATGAACTTACAATCACGAAACATGGAGTTCATGAAGCTTTTCCCTTTTATCTTACAATCGATAAAAGAACAGTTTTTTAAAACTTTGTGATTGAATTCAAAACTTTCAATCTCACTTTGCTGGAATATTTTATTAGTCAGTGCCATGCTAAAAATGATTAATAGGCTAAAATTTCATAGTAGTTGCATTTCAAATGGATATTTAACGGCCAAAATCTCCATTTATACAATGATGACAACGAGAAAGACAAAACGTCCTAAAGGAATTTTGACTTTTTTTATTTTTTTTTATCCCAGCCTAAAACAGCCATGACATAACATCTTGTTGCACACTAACTATAGGAATATGTCAGCCAGCCATTCTTAAACTGACCAATAGTCACAAAAAAAGCCGTAAGGACGGGGAGTCCTTTACGGCTTACTACCTATGAAAAACATTTACCTTACGTGTAAGGCACTATCTACTATGACAATTAAAATTAAAATGACGCACATAAATCTACAACACAATGAATTAGCGAATTAAGATCGGCTTATTTCTTACTTCAAAAAAGCGTCAAGATATGTTTCGGCATTTATTGGAATCAAATATAAAGTGCTCGGTCAGAGATTCAATCCACCGTTTACAATTCGCCAAAAATGATTTACAATTCGTTCATTGTATTATTTTAATCGGCCGGTTAATTAGCCCTTTACTGCTAAAAGAAAAAAAAGTATATTGGTGGACGCAATTAAAACTGTTTATGAAATTGATAAAAAATATCTTGGTAGTGCTTGTACCGCTTATCTTATTCAGTGGCACAACCTTTTCCCAAACCAAAGAGGAGCTTAAAAAAAAATATGAAAACAGCAGCATAGATGAAGAGCTCAAGAAGAAGATGGCTACGGAATATGTCTTTCCTGATAGCCTCATCTTGCCCCCTTTACACTATACCAATTCCTATTATGTCTTGGACTCTGCCATCAATGATTTCCATTCTATTTCCATTGATGTTATTGTACGGGATGACATTCCCGATCACTATTCATTTTACATTTCACCTTTTAATATATCCCTAAACAATATGCCTTTATATTGTGGTATTCAATCTTCCGGTGGCGGTATCAGTGTTAAGACTGGTAAAGAAGAGGATATCAAATTTAATGGCATCTTTTCGCGCTGGTTTGAACGGACAAAAAAAGCCTTAAAAACTACGGGATATTATGCCAGTTCGGATGCGGAGGGTGATTTTATCAGTGTCCGGAATACCGTAGGCTGGCACAAAGGCTCCTATCGCATCACACTAAAAAAAGAAGGCTATATCATGGGTAAGGCTATCCCAGATACTATTAAGCCTAAAGAATCCTATTTCAGCTGGGGCGATTATGAACATTCCTGGGTCACCATGTATGTCGAAGATTTAAGCACAAAAAAAGTGGTCAATATAGGGTCACTGGCCTTCCCGGGCAAAAAGATTCAGATGAAAGGGCATATCACATCGTTCTTGGAGCAATACAAGTATTTCATCGATTTTGCCCAAAGGCCGAGGGATCTTGAAGGGTTAAATGTCATCCGATACGACAAATTACCTAAAGTAACCATTGTTCAAAAAAATCTACGCATCAATGGCAAATTGATAAAGCTTGAAAAAGTGCCGACCTATCATAACCGTACACACAACCCTGAACAAAGTAAAGTTGCCGGTGAAATCCCTATTCTATCCAAGGATAGTTATAACCCTACGACTGGTGAATTGACACTCGAAACGGGCGTGTTTGTAAAATGGCCGGAGAAAAAAGGACCTTAATTATCGTTAACCCTTTTAATTCAGTCCAAAACTGACAATAAAGGAGTTTTCTTCTTTCGGGACCTTATCCGACTTATTTTTAAAAGGCTCTCCGATCGAGGATGCGGCATATAACACCTGTGGTCGTCCTTTTTTATCGAATAATATAAACGGACGTTCCAAATGTGCCAGCATTGTTTTGTGTTGTCCGGCTACCTTCAATTCGCGTAGTGATACCAAAGGGTGACGGGCAGCATGCCAGTTCAGGCCATCCGCTGACGTAATCAGTGCCAAAGCACCAAACTGTGCGACCAGTTTACCTGAATGTGCATAGTACTTGACAACTGCATAAAATTGCTTTCGTTGTTTATCATACCATAAAAATGGGTCTTCACAAGCCATGTCCGGCTCCGTGAATACTTGTGAAAGTAGTTTAAATGGTTCATCCGGTCTATCGCTTACCGCCATCCACATCGTCATATTGCCCACGTTGGGTTTTCGCGACTTAAAGATCATATAATATCGCCCGTCGGGTCCTTGTGTCACCGATGGATTGGTCGTCACCTCAAAAGTCTGTATCCCATCTGGCTCAATCAACGGCTCTTTTACTTCCTGATAATTACCCAGCGCAAAGTCACCTACTTTATTGGCAACGAGCACGCCAATCTTCTGTGTACAATTGTATTTAAGCCAATGTCCCCAGTCTGATTTAGGATCGACATTTTTGGCTCTAAAGATCGAATCGAAGGTATTACTCATGTAATAGAGGTAATATTTTTGACCAAATTTGCGTATTTGTGGATTGTGCATGGTATAGCGGTTCCATTTATGCTGGTCTCCATTTCCTTTTAAAATGGTCTTCACATAATGGAAAGGCCCAGTTGGCTTGTCTGCTGTTGCATAGGCGATTTCCGAGTATTTCAACCAGCCACTGAAACCATCAAAAATTCCATTCGCAGGATCATCATCCAATGTCCGTTTGCCATGTGGCCAACGCGCATAGAACATATGGTATTTACCGTCCTCCCCCTGAATTACGCTACTGCACCATTGATAGTATTGGCCGTCGATAAAAACTTGGCTGGTATCAATAGTCTGTTGGAGCTTTGCCCCGAGATTAAGATTGTCCTGTGCTTTAGCAACATAAACAGTTCCGGTACATAATACCCCCAATAGCAAGGTTAAAAAGAAAGTTAATCTTTTCATCACATAATTTCGGCTAAATGCATCGTAGCATCTGTTTTATAACTGAGGGCAAATTAGCAAGACTTTAAATCAAACTTATCATCTTTATTGTCTATTTATGAATCAATATTAACATCATAAAACTAACAACTATCATAATAACGCCAATAAAAGATCAATATCAACGAGTGAATCACTCACTAATTCAAAAATAAATGTCAACAACTTCTTATCGCATTTTATGGCGTAAGGTAGCGTGATGAAAATGACATCAAGAAAAGCGAATAAAGAAAAACTGATTAACTATTCGGAAATGCTATTATGAAATCCTTGGAGGGTGATGCACTCTTCAATCTTGACTTGATGATGGATGATATCGTCCAAATAAACTTAAGATTGACGAAATAGCAACTGAGGTAATGAGCGTAGAAAGTCCCTATTTTTTGTCCTTCTCCAAGTCTGTACGTATTTTTTTGACAAACTCAATGGAAACTTTCACAATCTGGGCGATCGTTTCATCTGAGAGCTTGAGTTCTGTGATTAAATTCTCGATGACATCATGGCTTTTCGCTTCAATACTTTGTTCTATTCCTTGTTTGATACCTCTGTCAATAGCTTCTTTCTCCGCTTTTTGAATAGCTTCAGTAAGCTGCTTTTGGTGTTCCTGTTCTTGGTATTGACGTACAGCTTCGGCATCCCATTTTCTTTTTAAACTGACATTATACATTGCTCTTTCCTCCTTATTCAATCTTGCGTACTCTGCTATCTGAAACAACTTTTCAAATATCGGCTTACGCAGGTATGTCGAAATCTTATCCAGCGTGGACATGTTCCTTAGCACAAAAAGCCAGCGATCGAGATCATTTCCCAGCTCTGCCTCCTTTTTTGTAAAGTTACGCAATTGCACATAAATAAATCCTAGATCATCGTAAAAAACTTCACCTGTACCTCTATTACACAGACAGATATCATGCAGAACGGCTTCTGATTCCTCGGCATTGGAAAATGTAAATCCATCCATGAGCACCACAATATAAACTTCCGTTATCGCATAGTTCCAATCCCGGCGCTTGCCTTTAGGCGCTTGGTCGGCAATAATCTTGCTACTATAATAGAGCACACGTTTTTTTAGATTGATCTGTGGCTTATGTTGTAGCTCAATCACAAATTTTTCACCATTGTCCGCGGTCGAGCAGCGAATAGAGCTATTGGATACTTTTAAAATTGTCCCCCCCCCCGTGACAGCATATTGGAAGTAAATTGAACCATTTTAGGGAACCAACGGTTTCAATCGTCTTTATTAAAAAGAGAAAACTATGCAAAAACCAACCGATAAACCCATAAAACCGCAAACCGTAACAGCAAACAAAAATAGGTTCAGAAAGATTTTCATAGCTGTTCTTTTCGGTGCAGGCTCCCTTTCTGGGCTTGTTTATGGACAACAGACCACAAAAATCATTGCCAATCCGTTGGCACTGGAATATCGTTTTATGCCCGAAAGTCCCAGTAGACGGGAAGCAGCAGATCCAGTCATCGAGCTTTTCAACGGCCAGTATTATTTGTTTGCATCGAAATCCGGTGGATATTGGCGCTCCTCAGATTTAAAGGATTGGCTATATATCCCTTGCAAAAGTATTGGCTGCATTGAAGCTTATGCGCCTACTGTATTAAATTACAACGGGGCACTTTACTTTTTGGCTTCAGGTGGAAAACCCCAAATTTATAAATCAACCAATCCAGACCACGATCAGTGGGAACCCATATCGACCAAATTTACCATCGGCATGACGGATCCAGCCTTCTTCAAAGACGATACTGGTAAAGTCTATCTGTATTGGGGATGTTCAAACGTTGATCCAATCATGGGTGTAGAGGTAGATCCTAACGATGGTTTCAAACCCATTGGCGACCCACAGGTATTGATTCAACATCATGAAAAACAATATGGCTGGGAAGTACAGGGCGAGCATAACGAACTGGGAACTCCCGGTTGGAACGAAGGAGCCACAATGATTAAACACAAAGGTGTATACTATCTCCAATACGCATCTCCGGGCACGCAATTCAGAAGTTATGCCGATGGTGTTTATACTGCCAATTCACCTTTGGGACCGTTTCGCTATGAAGCCAATAGTCCTTTTTCTTATAAACCAGGTGGTTTTATTCCAGGCGCAGGTCATGGACATACCTTCCAGGACAAGCTGGGCAACTATTGGCATGTAGCGACCATGAAAATTTCGGTGCGAGACTGGTTTGAACGACGTATCGGCCTTTTTCCAGCATTTTTTGACAAGGAAGGTCAGCTGTATGCGCAAACGGTGTATACTGATCTTCCCTTTCAGATCCCCAATTCCAAAGTCGACCTCGAGAAGAGGGATCTTTCTCTACCATACAACCTTTTGTCTCAAAACAAGGGCATTGAGGTATCCAGTGAACTGGATAAATTCCCCAAAACTTACGCCAACGACGAACGGGTAGAAAGCTGGTGGTCAGCAGCTTCGGGCGCTATTGGTGAGTATATACAGATTGACCTCGAAAAGAACATGTCCATCCGTGCGCTACAGGTAAATTTCGCTGATCAAGATTTCCAGCTTAAAGCGCCCCAGTCTTATTGCTATCAATATTTGATCGAGTACTCCAGCGATGGCAAAAAATGGTTCCCACTGATAGACCAAAGCAAAAACACAAAAGATCACCCGCATGAATTATTTAACCTTGATCGCAAAGTCAACGCACGTTTTGTCCGCCTAACCAATAAGAAAGAGATTCCTGGTAAATTTTCGCTTTATGATTTTCGAATTTTCGGTCATGGCCTAGGGCAAAAACCAAGGGGAATCAACAGCTTGACGGGGCAACGTAATACGGAAGATCACCGCCAGATTACACTGCATTGGCCGACATCGCCAAACGCCAAAGGTTATATTCTCCGATGGGGCATTAAATCCGATAAATTATACAATGCGATCGTAGTCTACGACAACAACTTTGATGGCCGCAGTTTCAACAGCGATCAGGGTTACTATTTTTCGGTGGAGGCTTTTAATGAAAACGGTCATTCGGAACAGAGTAAAAAATTGCTCCATATTGAATAACGCATAGGATGGCTTATCCCATGAGTAAACGACGACAAACGCCAGAAAAATACATGTGCTGAACTCTTGTCAATCGGATAAAGTCGTACACAAAACAGCATATAAGCCAAGTCTAAAAAAGAGTCTTCTCATCATTGTGATGAGAAGACTCTTTAAAAATGTGAAATCTCTATTCGAAACGTTCACCGAACGACTTACTTAATCACAAACCAAGTTTGACCTTTTGCCGGTATATTGACCTCAAAGATCGCTTCCGAGGCTGCATTTAATGGCACTGTCCTACTGTTTTGATCTTGCTCAACCGCTTGCACATTTCCTTTCAGTCCGGTATAGTATAAGTTGACCTTAATTTTTCGTTTTATCGCTTCGTTCAATGGGTTATAGATCATTAGTAATCCTTTTTCTTTTCCCGCCGGATTCACGTGCAAAATAGCATCATAATCCATCCCGTCAGGACGTCTCACATGGATGATATCACTGTCCAAAACTTCACGATGTTTCTTGTAAAAATTCACCCATTTGGTTACTACATTTTTCGTCTCTGGGGAATCATAAAGCTGTGGTCCACGATAACAAGCTTGTACACCTGCACCAAATAAATTGGCCAAGCGTTGTTCATAATGAGGCAGGTGATCTTTCAAAGGCTCTATCGTTGCCTCTTTGCCACCACCTTGATATTCTACCAAAGGAACAAACATCCAGCCCATGGATGGTGCTTTCGCCCAGGTACCATCGAAGATATTCTGTCTTTCAACAATTTCCTGTTGTGCCCTTGGTAATGACCAATTCGCTTCGCGGTAACCCATCCCTACTTTGTTGCCACCATTCAAGAAATACATATCCGGAATATTCAGGTAGATTCCCTTTTCACGGCACCATTTATAAAAGTCAGTGATCCGTTTAAACTGATTCCATTGCGAGTCTTTTTCATTATGATGTCCAGGGTGGTCGGTGGAATAGCACCAATCTCCAGGATAAGAGCCATCATGCTCAAATACGCCCAGTCCCGATTGATCAAATAACGTATAAAGTTTTTTAAAGTAAGCCTGTCCCCATTCACTTTCAATACAGGGTGAACTTCCAAAGCGCGGGTGCATCCCTTCGGGTAATACAACATCATTTTTAGCGTCAATATGCCGACTGGCAAGGAGCGAATACCCGCCAAGTTCAATCCCTTTGCTATGCGCATAGTCAGCAAGCTCCTTCATGCGCTTGACATTCTCGGGAGAATCATCTTCGGCATTGAATCCAGACCAAAAGGTCATAATCACCATTTCGAAACCAACTTCCGCTGCTTGATCAATTGCCTTTTTAACCGATTCGTTATCCGAGCTCCGTACGTGCATCAATATCGGATTTTCAGTTGCCCATGGCGCCATGGAACGCATCATTTTTCGGTATCCAAGGCTCTTACGTTCGCGCTCCCAGCTATCGTTCAACAGCTCCCAAACGCGATAACTCGCAAACTCTGCACCAGAAGATACAGTCTGTTCAGGCCCCATCTTAGGTGCAACTTCCAACAGACATGGTGTTTCCCGGTCATAATGTACCTGTGTCGTATATAGCGGGTCTTTTTTCCATTCCACACTCGACGAATAAATATACTCTTCGCTCATCCCACCAAAATTATAATCCGTTTCCAAAGTGATGTTTGGCAACAACCAACGATTACGTTGATCTACCGAACTCTCAGGTTCAAAAACCGCAAGCTGCTCACTTTTGAATTTATTGACAACGATATCTCGACCAGACTGGTTCTGCACCGTAATCCACTTGCTAAAGATTGGCATACCGTCATAAAGGTCGTAATGTACCTGTACCGTGACATCTTTCATATAAGCAAGTTTACTGGACAGATCGCCTGCAAATTGGGATGGGAAATCACCATATGCCCAAAAGCCTTCAACTTTCGAGCGACCTTCCTTTGTAGAAGCCTTACCATCTTTATTCCCCCCGTTTGGATCCATTTTTCCGACACGGACCAACTGTATATTGTCACCTGACTTTAGCGAAAGATGACCGACAGTATGCCATTGTTGTCCGTCCAAAGAGGCTTGTGCCAATAATTCCTGATCTGCAATTTCATATCTAAACCATAGCTGATCTACTTTACCAACATCGAAAGTTCCGTTATCGCGTTTGCCATCAAAAAAGACTACTTTGCCTTCGCTTGCTCGCCAATAAAGTCTGGGACTACTATTCGTTAGGCTTAGTCCAAAACCCAATCCCCAATCATTGGATTGATCGGTACCTTTATTCATCTTGGCTACGAGCACCTTTGTCTCTTGAGGAACCGCTCTTTCAGCAAATACTGCCGCATTCTCAAGTGCCATAATCTCCCCAACTTTTCCTTCATTGACGAAGGAATTACGTGCATGAGATTTTGACACTATCAACCTCCAGTCGGATGCTAAACGCTGAAATTTATCTTCCAATAGCAATGTTCTGTTTTGGTCATTTTTGCTCTTTGCGACAAGGGCATCGATCGCCTGCTGATCCAATTTGTAGTTAAATGTCAGCTCTTTGCCCGGCACTGGCCAAGGCATATCTTTAGGCATCCAGTTTGGTCTCTTTTTCCAGCCAAAACGGGGTTTTGTATCTTCAATTTTATAGTCATGGAATTTAAAGGCCATGGGATCTGCCTTTAAACCCGGGATCCATTCTTTCAGTAAATAATTATGTACTTTCTGTCCTTCCAATCCGCCGACATCAAAGGTAAACCCATCGATTGTTACGCTGGCTTCAGGCCGAATCGACCTTAGAAATGCTGTATTTCCAGTCAATTCATCCAAACCAATACTGGCCACATTCGGAAAAGTCGTAAATGTACGGCTGACCAAGCCATTGGAAAAGACCAAATGCCCTTCTTTCGTCTTGAAAAGTCCTGCTTTCGCCTGGGGAGTTCCAATTAACCAGTCTCCAGACAGACTGTTGCTTTCTTTGTTAAATAGCGGTAGCTGCTGACCGTAGCTCAGCTTAGCCTGCCCCAAGCATCCCAATAGACACAGGATATAAAGTTGTTTTTTAAAGTAATTCATCTTTTTATTTTGCCAATACTTGTACCGTAGCTACTTTCAAACCCTTACTCGATGCATTGATCCGGATTGCCCCCTGCTCTCCTTTTTTTGCTTTTACGATGACCAATGCCATTCCATTATACGCTTTACGCGAATGACTTTGGAAAGAGGTAAAATCAATTGCATTTCCATTATCGGTAGATACAATTTCACCTACACCTTCGACAGAAAAATCAATCAGTGCATCCGATTGAGGCACCAGGGTTCCTTTTTTATCAGTCACTTTTACCGATACAAAAACAAGCTCAGAGCGTCCGCCATCAATTGTAGCACGATCTGCTTCCATCTGGAGCTTTTCAGCTTTTCCAGCGGTTTGGATTTCTGCTTTGGACCATTCCTTGCCGTCTTTATAAGCAACTACCTTAACCGTTCCCGGTTCGTAACGCACACTATCCCATTGCAATCGGAAATCCTCTCCTGCAATCTTCTTCTTACGTCCTTGACTTTTTCCATTGACAAAAAGTTCGGCTTCTGTACCAGACGTATAAACATGCACCGGTGTAATCTCCCCTTTTCTGCTTGTCCAAGTCCAATGTGGCAGAATATGCGTCACCGGCAAGTTTGGCCGCCAATGAGATTGATATAAGTAAAACCGATCTTTTGGGAAACCTGCAAGATCTATAATACCAAAATAGCTGCTCCTAGAAGGTGGATTTTTCTTTTTCAATTCTTCCAATGCCGCCTGCAGTTCAGCACGTTTTGCGGGATCCGTTCTAAAATTCAACAAATTGGTCTCCGCCGAATTATAAGGTGTCGGTTCGCCCAAATAATCAAAACCTGTCCAAACGTATTCTCCCAGCAAGCTTGGATACTGCGCCAATGTCCGGAACTGTGCATCCGGTGAACAGCCCCATCCCGGAGCGGCACGATCATAAGAAGTGACCTGCCAGCCATCGTAATCGGTTCCAAAAAAATATTCTCCGCGGGAAGAAACACAGGAAGAAGTTTCACTGCCCAAAGTCGGCATATGCTGATACCGCGCATCTTTATCCCAACGCCCCTGTTGACTGAAGAAATAATTCACGCCCATGATATCCAAAGCAGTTGCAGCGCCCGATTCACGGCCGCCATCCGGGTCATTATATCCATTGGAAACTGGTCGTGTTGGATCTGCCCGACGAATAATATCGGCCAGATGCCGAGTCATGCTGACATCCTGTTGCTCAAGCACCTCATTACCAATAGACCAAATAAACACTGAAGGATGGTTTCGGTCGCGGTGTACCATAGCCAATAGATCGCGTTCATGCCACTCATCGTATAATTTATTATAATCTTTTGCACGCTTACCTGTACGCCAAGCGTCAAACGCTTCATCCCAAATTAAAATCCCCATTTTATCAGCCAATTCCAATAATTCCGGTGCTGGTGGGTTGTGTGATGTGCGTAGGGAATTCATACCCATGGCCTGTAGCATTTTGAGCTGACGTTCTAACGCACTTTTATTAAAGGCAGCCCCCAGTGATCCCAAATCATGATGGTTGCATACCCCTTTTATGTCTACACGACGGCCGTTTAACTTGAAGCCTTCATTTGCTGTAAATGCGATTGCCCGCACCCCAAAAGGACTATAATAGGTATCACTAAGTTGACCGTCGACGATTACCTCAATCTTTTCTACATAACGATTTGGTGATAGAATATCCCAACGTTTCGGCTGATTGATACGTGTTTCAAGATTCAGTTTGCCACTTGCATTGGCATGAAGGTCTACAAATCCACTGGCGGTGGCCACCTGTTTTCCAGGTTTATCTTGTCCATCCAACTCGAAATAAGTCGCTTTGACCTCAGCGTGTGCTGGAAAAAAACGGAAGTTATCCACTGTCACTTCATTCTTGACCGTTGCATATTGATCGTTAACAACAGGTGTGGTGATTGAGGTTCCCCAATGTGCGACATGCACGGCAGAAGTACGTACCATCCATACATGGCGATAGATTCCAGCTCCGCTATACCACCTCGATTCCCAATTTTCCGTATCCAAACGTACCGCCAAAACATTCTCTCCATCTTTTTTTAGATAGGGTGTCAAGTCCATACGAAAGGAACTATACCCATAAGGCCAAGTTCCCACATAACGGCCATTTAACCATATTTTAGCATTCGCCATGGCTCCGTCAAAATCCAGATAAACACGCTCTCCAACTTGAAGGTTCTCGACTTTAAAATGTTTTCTATACCAGCCTATTCCTTTATAGGGCAGCTTTCCGGATTCACTGGCCAATTCAATACGGAATGGTCCCTCAATAGCCCAGTCATGCGGTAGATCCAAGCTACGCCAAGTATCATCATTGCACTCGGTCTTATATAAATCATTCGGTTCAGCCAATTGATTACCATCAGCCTGCAAACCAAAGCGGGAAAACTTCCAGTCCCGATCAAAAAGCTCCACACGCGCGTTTCCCATGCGTGTAATTTCCTGCTGTTGTCCAAATAAGGAGAAGGACAACATGGCGAGAAACATTCCGAAAATTACTTTCATTTATTCTTATTTATTCGTTGATTATTTAATAGTAAGGTCTATACAAACCTACTTCTATTTTGCCTTAATATGGTCGATACGCGGTTCCTTGCATTGTAATTTCGGTCTCGACGCCTACAGATTTTCCGGGCTGACCGCCACCAACATATATTTTGACAGCGCCACCTTTTTGTATCAACTCGCCTTTTTCGCTCACCAGAGCCAAATCTTCTGGTGTCAGGGTGAATGTTATTTTCTGCGAATGCCCCTTTTTGAAAAACACGCGCTGAAAGCCCTTTAAAGCACTATTAGGTACTTTATAGTTTCCTTCTTTCGGATGAACAACATATAATTGAACAACCTCATCACCGTCACGCTCGCCGCTATTTGTAACTTGTACGGTGACCTGAACATCAGTTCCTGTTTCGACGATTCTAGGGGTTTGTAATTGCTTATATTCAAAATTCGTATAGCTTAGTCCATAACCAAATGGATAACGAACCTCACCCGTAAAGTAACGGTAAGTTCGGTTTGCCATCGAATAATCCTCAAAATCAGGTAAGTCCGCATCGCGTTTATACGTTGTCAAAGGCATACGTCCGGCAGGATTATAACGACCAAAAAGCACATCCGTAATAGCATCGCCAGCAGCCTGTCCGCCGTACCATGCCTGCAATAGGGCATCTACATGCTGTGATTCCCAATCGAAGCTCATCACCGATCCCGACATATTGACCAATACGAGTGGTTTCCCTGTTTTTTTCAGTTCTTTTAAAAGTGTCGTCTGCACTTCAGGAGAAGCCATCGTCGATCGGTCTCCATTCACAAAAGCACCATACCCCGCTGCACCGGCATCGCCAGCTTCACCTTCGTAGTCTGCAGTTATACCACCAACGAAGACAATAACATCTGCCGCTGCAGCCTTTTTAACAACTTCTTCAAATGAAGGACCGCCATCAATTTTTTTCATAATTTCGGTTCCAGGAAGATAGTCTATTGCAATTTGCTTTCCGTAACGTTTTTGCAGGCTACTCAGTGGTGTGACAATTTCCGAAGGCGTACCAAAATAATTTGCTAGCTGCGCATGTCCATTATCGGCATTAGGGCCGATCAAAGCAATTCTTTTTATTTTATTGGGATCAAGGGGTAGCATATTATGCTCATTTTTCAAGAGCACCATCGACTCCTGCGCCATTTTATATGCATGTGCCTTATGCGATTTACTTTCGATAACTTCGCGACCAATCTTTGCATAAGGTACCAGCTCTTGTGGATCGAACATCCCCAATTGAAACCAGATCTGCAGAAGTCGGGCTAGTGAAACATCAATATCCTTTTCGGATAATGCGCCTTGTTTTACCCCCTGTTCTAACAATTGATAGAGATTACCACATTCGAGATCTGTTCCGGCCAAAACTGCAGCACTAACGGCTGCTGTATTATCCGGATGTGTCTTATGTCCACTTGCAAAATCATTGATGCCACCACAGTCCGAAGTTACATAACCTTTAAAGCCCCACTGATGCCGCAAAATAGTATTGAGCAACACATTATTACCACAGCAGGGCATTCCATCCAAACGGTTGTAGGCACACATGATCCCATGTACCTTGGCCTTGGTCACCAATTGCCGAAACGCAGGGAGATAGGTATCCCAAAGGTCATAAGCGGAGACTTCTGCGTTAAAAGAATGTCGATTATGTTCGGGACCGCTATGCACAGCATAATGCTTAGCTGCCGCAACCGCTTTCAAATACTGCGGATCATCACCTTCCAATCCGCGCACGATAGCCGTTCCGATCTGCCCTGTCAAATAAGGATCTTCACCATAAGTCTCCTGGCCCCTCCCCCAGCGTGGATCACGAAAAATATTGATATTTGGAGTCCAATAGGTCAGTCCGCGATAGCGTTTACCTGTTTTTCCAGCTTTGAGATCTTCATTGAATAATGCGCGACCTTCTGTCGCCGTATAATCCCCCATCTGTTTGACTGCAGCCGTGTTGAAAGTAGCTGCCATGCCTATAGCCTGCGGATACACAGTTACTTTTTCTTCTGTCCGTGCAACACCATGCAGCGCTTCATTCCACCAATCGTATGCCGGAATGCCCAATCGTGGAATGCCCTTAAACTCGTGCTTCATCATCTGCACTTT
>JBMAAL010000104.1:0-16484 GCA_050281725.1 Sphingobacterium sp.
GACCAATTTATGATCTACCACATGTATTACCGAATCTGTAAATGGCAGCGATGTAGTCTTGTCTTCCTTTTTCTTCTACTAGCGGGCTTCGCAAATGCGCAGTCCAAATCATTTGAATTAAGAGGAGTTGTATTGGATAGTGTCGGACATTTACCCATTTCCAACGTTACAATCGCTTTTGTGGGAAAAAGCGCTGTTGTATCAACGGACGCACAGGGACAGTTCCTGATCAAAGATGTACATCTCAACGATCAGCTTGTCCTGACTTCGGTCGGATTCGACCGCAAGACTGTTCAGGTCACTAGTACCAATCGTATGACCATCTTTCTGTCCTCATCAAGCTCCAACCTGGATGAAGTGACTGTCGTCGCATACGGCACGCAAAAGAAAACGAGTATGGTAGCCTCTATCACCTCGATCAATCCAAAAGAAATTAAAGGGCCTACATCCAATCTGACCACCATGTTGGCGGGGCGGGTAGCGGGATTAATTGCCTACCAGCGCAGCGGTGAACCCGGCAACGACAATGCCTCGTTCTTTATTCGCGGTGTCGGGACCTTCGGAGCCGGAAAAAAAGACCCCTTGATCCTCATCGATGGGATGGAATCGAATACAACAGCTTTGGCGCGGCTGCAGCCCGACGATATCGCCGGTTTTTCGGTGCTGAAAGATGCGGCTGCTTCGGCATTATATGGCGCTAGGGGTGCGAATGGTGTGGTCTTGGTCAATACCAAAAGTGGTATTGTCGGAAAAGCAAAATTTAACGCACGTTTTGAAAACTCGATTTCTACCAATACCCGAAACTTCCAATTTGCCGATAATATTACCTATATGAATTTGGCCAATGAAGCGGTATTGACGCGCAATCCGAGAGGAACATTGCCTTATGACCAAAATAAAATCGATCATACCGCAAGGGGAGACGATCCATTACTTTATCCAAGTAATAACTGGATCGATCAATTGATTAAAGATTATACCAACAACCAGCGTTTCAATTTTAACGTCACCGGGGGCGGTAACCTCGCGCAATATTATGTTGCGGGTACTTTTAACAATGACAGGGGAATTTTGAAATCGGAAAGCGGCAATAATTTTGATAATAACATTAACCTCAAAAATTATTCGATACGTTCGAATATCACGTTAAATGTAACACCGACAACCATAGGGATTATCCGTACATCGGCACAGTTTGACGATTATAAGGGACCCATCGGTGGTTACGACGATTGGGGCAATTTGATCAATGGGGGGCAACGGGTATTCAAAGAAGCGATCTGGTCCAATCCGGTGATGTTTCCGGCAGTCTATCCAGCCTCTTATGCGCCCTTCACAACGCATCCGCTCTTCGGAAATAGCTTTATACCAACGACCAAGACGTTGTATAATAACCCCTATGCTAAGATGGTCAATGGTTTTCAGGAATACAATAGTTCGACAGTCAATGTACAATTGGAGCTGAAACAGAACTTTGATTTTATCACAAAAGGTCTTTCAGCACGTCTAATGGCTTATACGCAACGTTACTCGTATTTTTCCGTACGAAGAAGCTTTGAACCTTTCTACTATAATCTGCTGAAAATACCCGGAACAAACAACACCGTATTGAGCTTGCTGAATGAAAACCAGGGAACGGAATACCTCGACTACAGTCAAGGCGATCGGATACAGAATACAACGACCTATGGCGAATTTGCGGTCAATTATAACCGGACGATTGGAAAGGATCATGACATCACGGGGATGCTGATCGGTATCATGCGCAATTACCAGACAGCAAATGGGGGTAATTTACAGGCCTCTCTGCCAGCTCGTAACATCGGTGTGTCCGGACGGGCAACTTATGCGTATAAAAATAAATACCTTTTTGAAGCAAACTTTGGTTACAACGGTTCCGAGCGCTTTTCAAAAGATAAACGATTTGGCTTTTTTCCATCTTTTGGGGTAGGCTGGAATCTACAGGAAGAGCCTATGTTTGAGTTTATCACACCTGTGGTATCTCGTCTGAAATTGCGCGCAACCTATGGTTTGGTGGGTAACGATCAGATCGGTAACGACCGCGACCGCTTTTTCTATTTATCGCAGGTCAATCCAAATGACGGTGGAAAAGGATTTTCCTGGGGAAACCTTTGGGATTATACCCGGCCAGGTTACTCCATCTCACGTTATGCCAACCCCAATATTACCTGGGAGCGGGCCAAAACATTTGATGCTGGTTTTGACCTGAACCTTAAAAATGGATTGGGTGTTGTCTTTGATTATTATAACTCCAAGCGAAGTGATATCTTAATGGTACGCTCGACTATTCCGACGACTTCAGGTTTTCAGGCCGATATTCAGTCCAATATGGGCAAGGCGGAGAGTAAGGGATTTGACTTGGCCTTGGATTATAACAAATCATTTGCAAACACCTGGTGGACACAGTTGCGTGGTAATATGACTTATGCGACCAATCGCTTGCTGACCAACGAAGAACCAAATTATCCAGAGAATTTGTCTTACCTAACGCATTTGGGCTATCCGATTAAACAGCAATATGGATTGATCGCCGAACGCTTATTTGTGGATGATATTGAAGCCGATAACTCGCCATTGCAAAATTTTGGTGGTGCGTTGAAAACCATGGGTGGCGATATCAAATACCGCGACATCAACGGCGACGGCAAGATAACCGATTTGGATAAAGCGCCCATCGGTTTCCCCACTGATCCTGAAATTATCTACGGTATGGGATTCACCGTCGGTTTCAAAGGATTTGATGTCAGTGCTTTCTTACAGGGCTCTGCACGCTCTTCTTTCTTTATCAATCCCGGAAATATCACGCCGTTTGCCATCAATGGTCCATATCAAAATGGGTTGTTAAAACAGGTTGCTGATAGTCACTGGTCGGAAGATAATCAGGATATCCGTGCATTTTGGCCACGATTGACAGACGGATTCAATAACAACAATAATCAATTTTCGACTTGGTGGATGCGCAATGGTGCATTCCTGCGCCTAAAATCCGTGGAGCTGGGCTATACGGTGCCAAAGAAAATCCTCGATCGTTGGAAGATGTCCAACATCCGCATTTATACCAATGCCCTGAACCTCGCGGTATGGAGCAAGTTTAAAATGTGGGATCCTGAAATGGGCGGCGATGGCCTGGGGTATCCGGTTCAGGCGGTGTACAATATCGGTATCAATGTGGGATTATAAAAAACAATGTATCATGAAAAAATTAACTGTATATAAAGCGATGGTGGTGTCAGGTCTATTGTTTTTTCAATCCTGCAGCTATCTGGATGTCGTACCCGACAACGCCCCGACAATAGACAATGCCTTTACCATGCGCAGTGAAGCCATCAAATATTTGGCAACCTGCTACTCTTATTTGCCCAATGATGGCGAACCGACTATAAATCCCGCTTTTATGGCAGGAGACGAGTTTTGGTTGGATTACCCAACGCGTAGTATCAATGGGACCAACTGGAATATTGCACGTGGTAACCAGAGTGTCACTGATCCATATGTCAACTACTGGGACGGGCATATAATCAATAATGTGCGCGAACGGTCGATGTTCAATGCCATTCGGGACTGCAATATCTTTTTAGAGAATATTCAAAATCCCGAGAAAGTACGCGATATGACGCAAGACGAACGTAATACCTGGGAGGGTGAGGTCCTGTTCTTAAAAGCGTATTACCATTTTATGCTGATGCGGCATTACGGTCCTATCCCAATCATGGATGTCAATGTACCGGTTACTGCTCCGATTGAGGAAACGCAGGTAAAACGCCAACCGATCGACCAAGTGGTTGACTATATCGTTAAGGTGCTGGATGAAGCGGCGACGAAATTGCCGAATGCCGTGCAGTCGCCTGTAACCGATCTGGGACGTATTACTAAACCGATCGCTTTAGGTATCAAGGCAAAAGTCCTGTTGTACGCAGCTAGCCCATTATTCAATGGTAATGCAGACTATGCAACCTTTAAAAATGTGGACGGCACCTTATTTTTTAATCCGAGCTTCCAGGCCGAGAAGTGGCGTAAAGCAGCGCAGGCTGCAAAAGAAGCGATTGCCGCCTGTGAGGAATTGGGTATGACGTTGTACGAATTTCCAACACCGGTGCGTCCACTCTCCAATACCACAATGATTCAGATGAGCATCCGCAACGCTGTGACAGAAAAATGGAACCGCGAGATCATCTGGGGGAATTCGAATTCGCGGACCTGGCAGTTGCAGTACTCATCCATGGCCCACATCGACCCAAATAATGCCGGTAATAACAGTGTCAATGGTACGCTGGCTCCAACGATCAAAATCATTGAACAGTTTTATACGAAAAACGGGGTGCCGATGGATGAAGACAAAACCCTGGATTTTAGCAATAAAAATCAATTGCGTACCGGAACGCATGACGAACGCTTCAACAACATCGAAAATTACCGAACAGCGCGTTTGCATTTTGACCGTGAAAATCGTTTCTACGCCAATGTGGGCTTTGATGGTGGGGTTTGGTATATGGAGAATAGCCCAAGTCAGACAGACGAAAATACCTGGACGACACAGCTTCGCTTGGGCTTATTTGGCAGTGGTGTTTCTGTGCCGATTACAACTTATTATCCAAAAAAGCTGGTCAACTGGAAATTTGCTTTTAAAGACGGAAACAGCTCACATATCGAAGAGTATCCTTGGCCAATGCTGCGGCTTGCTGACCTGTATCTGATGTATGCCGAGGCCTTAAACGAAAGTGAAGGCCCTTCAGCTGATGTATTCCTTTATCTCGATAAAATTCGTAAGCGCGCCGGTCTGGAAGGGGTAAAAGAGTCCTGGGCAAAATATGCGTTTAATAGTGCCAAGCCGACGACAAAAGAGGGACTCCGTGCCATTATACAACGTGAACGGAATATTGAAATGAGCTTTGAAGGTTCCCGCTTTTGGGATCTGCGGCGCTGGAAGCTTGCTGCACAGGAGCTCAACAAAAATATTACGGGCTGGGATCGGAATCAGGATAAGGATCATCCGGAGCTCTTTTATCAGGAACAGACCTTCTATCAACAGCGATTCGTGGCACCGAGGGACTATTTTTGGCCGATTAAAGAAAGCGATCTGTTGGTCAACCCAAATTTGGTACAAAATCCGGGTTGGTAATTAGCGTATTAAATTGAAGAAAATCATGAAAAAACGAATATATCGCAATAGTATCTATGTCATGGCCGGTTTGCTGTTTCTGCTGCTCGGCTGTAAAGAGGAAAAAGGCTGGACCTTAATGGAGGACGACCAGACCAAACCGGGAACGGTACAGCATCCGTCGGTGGTCAATGGCTATGGGCAGGCGACGATACATTATAGTCTTCCGGAAAATGACAATATACTCTATGTCAAAGCCGAATACGTGATGGCGAGTGGTGCCACCCGTGTCGTCAAATCGTCTACCTATACCAATGAAATCTTAATTGATGGGTTTCCCGATACCAAGCCGCAAACCGTTAAATTGTATGCAGTAAGTAAAGCTGAGGTGGTGTCGGATCCCGTAGACGTCATTGTTGAACCGAAGACGCCGATCTTTAACCTGGTGTTTGGGGAGATGAAAGTAACGGCTGCCTTTGGTGGTATCCGCATTACCTCAATAAATAAGGAAAAAGGAAATTTGGTTATCGTACCGATGGTAGACACACTCAACAATGGGGAGTACTTACCCTTGGACAATTATTATGGACAGGATTCCATCATTCTATATAATGTCCGTGGATTGAAATCCAAAGAAATGAAGTTCGCATTTTATGTCCGTGATCGCTGGTTAAATAAATCCGATACGTTGTACACTTCGATTACGCCATTGGAGGAAAATCTGTTTAACCGGCAATTATTTACGCCATTGCGCTTGCCTGGAGATGCACAAATTCTCTATGGCTCCATGGACAATCTATGGGACGGCAATCTCAATACGGGCAAATGGCCAAGCTTTTATACGGTAGAGAATGCAGGGGTACCACAATCGGTCACTTTCTCGATCGGTAGAGAAGCAAAACTGAGCCGGGTGGTAATCTTTCCAAGACGGGAAAACGGCTTCTACGATAAGGGCAATTTACGCGATTTTGAGATCTGGGGAAGCAATACGCCGAATCTGGATGGCTCTTGGGAGTCCTGGACCAAATTGGCTACCTGTACGGTGCGTAAACCATCGGGAACACCGTCGGGAACAAATACCAATGCCGATGAAGTGTATGGTACTGCCGGCTGGTCATTTGATCTACCGGAAGATGCTCCGAAATACAAATACCTGCGCATTCGCAATCTGCGCAATTGGCGGGGAAGTTATTTTATGCAGATTAACCAGATTCAGGTTTGGGGCGTTTATTAATCAATTTAAAAAGCAAAAGTTATGAAAAGATATATCGTATTGCTGTCCTTATTTATCGTGGCGCTGTTGGCGGCTTGTTCCAAAATGGACGAGTTTACCGAGCACACGGATGGAAAAGCAATTATCTATCCGGCAAAGCTGGATTCGATTAAAGTTCGTTCGGGAAAATACCGTGTGCAAGTAGAAGGTGTTTTCAGGGCATCCTCGGGTGTTTCTGAGCTACGTATCTATTGGAACAGTAAGCAGGATTCAATAAAAATACCGGTCAAACTGACGGGTAAGGTAGATACCGTACGTTATTTAATCGACAAACTGCCTGAAGGGCCGATGAATTTAGAAATTCGTAGTGTGGATGCCGCAGGGCGCTTTTCTGTTCCGACCTATGTGGTGGGGAATGTGTATGGCGATCGTTATCGTGAAGGGCTTTACCAGCGTGTGGTACTCGAACAGAATTTTATTGCTGGACAGCAACTGCAATTGGGTTTACAAAATGTATCGGAAACAATGGGCTTTGATGGACTGCGTATCGCGTATAGAAATTGGGCTGGTGGAACCACAGATACCGTCGTACGGACTAAAAATCAGGATGAAAAGATTGGTCTTCAACGCTATCTTCCTGGTGCCGAAGTTTCCTATCGCACGGTGTTCAGACCGGATAGTTCGGCGATTGATACTTTTATGGTCAAATCGACCAAATTGGCTATAAAAAAGGATAATATTACGCCTTGGTACCTTCAGAATTACAAAACACCATTTACTGCGACGGTCTATGACGGTAACCGCTGGGGAGTTTTGGACAACTGGATCACCAATGCCGCCATGAAAAACCATAATGGTTACGGTGGTTTTGGATCGGATGATGGCGGTGTGGTCAACATTGAAGCCGGTTGGGGAGCTCCGGCTATCGTAAATGGTAAAATTGAGCAAAAAGTAACCTTATTGCCCGGTAAATATCGTTTTTTTTGTAACTTATCCTGGACAAATTATGATCAACCGCCAGCAAAACTGGTTGTTAGCAAAGCAAACAGCGGAATTCCAGATCTTGAGCAGATTCAGCAGGCAATGGCCCATGCTGATGTTAAATCAGATGGTGTTTATTTTGAAATCAAAGAAAAGGTTACGGTCAATATAGGGATGCTGGTCAATTTTCAACCCGACCATTACATGAAGATTAACGCGTTTCAAATCAATTTACAATAATATCAAGCAGAATGAAGACAGTTATTTTCGCACTAAGTTTTATGCTATGCACCTTCATGTTATCCGCGCAGCCTTTTCAGGTCAGGAAAAACGGGATAACATTAACGTACAATAAAGCGCATGGAACGTATTCCTTACGTAAAGATCAAGTCGCCTATATACAACAAGCAAGTGCTTATTTGACACTTGCTAATGGACAAAAAATTAGTACGGATAAATTGACAGGGCCCCGCAGCGTCACAGAAAAGCCCATTCAGGATAATCTGGGCAAAGGTGTACAGTATACCATTTCGGTTAAAACCCAGCAGGGCATCACATTGCTGCAGCATTTTTATTTCTACGACACAATAGCTGGTGTCATCCTGGAACTGGAAGTTAAGGGTAAAAACCTGGCCAGCAATGAACTTGTGCCTGTCTGGTCAGATGCTTCGGTCGCCGGCCTGGGGAAATCCTTATATCAGCTGGCGGTTCCTTTTGATAACGATACCTTTATTTCCTATGAGAACAATGCCCTTGCAATGGATAGTAAGCGCAGCGCCGAGGTTGGTGTTGTGTACGATAAGGACAGCGGTAAAGGTCTTTTGATTGGTTCATTGGATCAATCTGTTTGGAAATCGGGCATTGCTATCCATGGAGCACAAGGGCAATACAGTCACCTTGCTATACGGGCAGGCTTTACGGATGTGAATATCACACGTGATTCCATGGCGCATGGCGCCGTCAAAGGCGATGTGATCCGTTCCCCAAAATACCTGGTATCGTATGATAAGGATTGGCGCACTGGTTTAGAAAACTATGCCAAGATCCATCGGAAACTAAACCCCACCTACGTGAAATCCTGGACAGGAGCAACACCTGTTGGTTGGAACAGCTGGGGTGTAATCCAGGAAAAACTTAATTTTAAGAATGCTACGGGCACCGCAGACTATTTTGCCAAGGATATACCTTATTTCCGCAACGCTGATGGTGAAGCCTTTATTGATTTGGATTCCTTTTGGGACAATATGACGCCAGGAGGGATGTCTGGGGATTATACACAATTGAAACAATTTGTGCGTTATTGTGATTCCCTGGGACTTAAACCTGGTGTTTATTGGGCACCCTTTACGGATTGGGGGCATGGAAGTGGCCCCGACCGCAAAGCAGAGGGGAGCCAGTTTACCTTCGGACAGCTCTGGACCAAAACTCAAAAGGGCTACCATAATTTAGATGGTGGCCGGGCTCTTGATCCGACGCATCCCGGTACGTTGGCTCGTATGGATGTGATTTTGGGGAAATTGGTCGACTGTGGTTTCCGTATGATCAAAGTGGACTTTCTTTCTCACGCGGCAATCGAATCCACAGGTTTTTACGATAAGAAAATTCAGACCGGTATGCAGGCTTATGCTGTGGGGATGAAACATCTTGTCGACGTGCTGCAGGGGAAAATGTTGATTTATGCAGCGATTTCACCTTCCTTGGCGACGGCTCAATTTGCACACATGCGCAGGATAGCCTGTGATGCCTGGAAAACCATCGACCAAACACAGTATACTTTAAATAGTGTTAGCTACGGCTGGTGGCAAACTTATCTTTATGATTTTATCGATGCCGACCACCTTGTCTTTCATGATGAAAGCCCGGAAGTGAATAAGGCAAGATTGCTTTCAGGTGTGGTAACGGGTACCATTATCCTTGGCGACGATCTCTCCAAGAAAGAAAACTGGCAGCCTAAGATGAATCAATATCTGCAGGATCCCGAAATTTTAAAAATTATAGCCGACGGTAAAAGCTTCCGTCCGGCGGGATTTGTCGAAGGAAAAGCAGCAAATACGTATTATTACAAAAAGATAGGAACAATGCTGTATGTGGCGGTATTTAATTACGATACAGCCCCAGCAACGATAAATATAGATTTTAAACAGATTGGCCTGATGCCAAATACAACCTATAAGGCGGTGGAGCTATTTGAAAAAACAGCGCAGGAATTTACTGCTGAAAATCCCATTGCCTTTGAGCAAGCAGGAGCAAAATTACTTAAGATTGCTCTTTAGTTAATAATAACATATGAAGATAACCAAAGAAGAACAGTTTAAAGCGTTGATCGATCGGATCAAACGATTGGAAGCTTTAAACGGGCTTTCGAAACATGAATGTATTGTGCAGGGCGTGTTGGATGCCATTGACGCCAATGAATTGGAGGTACATTCCAGCTTGCCATCCGTCAATAACCTAATTCAATACCTCGGCTACGCTCGGGAAACTTTCGCCAAAGCTTACCGCGACCTGATCGCCCATGGCGTGGTGGAATCCAAAAATAGAAAAGGATATTTTGTCGTCAGCAACAATACGCAGTTGAAACAGAAAGTTGCCGTGTTGCTATATGCTTACGATACTTTTCAGGATACCTTGGTGTCTGAATTGCGGGCCAATCTTCCGGAGGAAGTGACGGTCGATCTTTTTTTCCATCACAACAATATGGAAACCTTTGAGGATATCTTTAACCGCATACAGGGTCGCTATACGGTATATATTGTCGCGCCGATTGAAAATGCCGATTCTGAACGTTTGTTGCGCAATATTCCGGTATCAAAACTATTGATTATCGATCGGCTGATGGATCTGGGCGCGGAATATTCTTATGTTTCTCAGGAATTTGAAGAAGCGACTTACGCCGTGTTTCAAGAGCTGCATCCAAAGATCAAAAAGTATAAAGAAGTGATCTTCTATTTTAGGGAAAATACAGCCGAACCCAATGAAATCAAAAATGCTTTCTTACGCTTTCTGAAAGACTATAAGATAAAAGGACGTATCGAAAAGCAATACCATGTGGGCGACCTAAAAAAGGGAAAACTGTATTTTACCATTCATAATCCGGAGCTCTATCAGATGTTAAAAGAGGTGCTGCAAAAGGGCTGGACCTTGGGCGAGGATCTGGGGATTTTATCCCATAATGATGATGTCATTAAAGAGATTATCAGCGGCGGTATTACGACCTTTTCGACGAGTTTTGCACAGATTGGGTCTGAGGCCGCCAAGTTTGTGCTCGAAAGAACATTGATTCGGGAAGTGGTACCGACGACGTTAGCGGATCGCGGCTCTGTATAAAAAGGAAGTTTTACGATGATAATTTTTAGTTTTTGTCTTTTTACCGGCTTGGTTGGATTATGGTCCTTATGGAAATTTAAGGCTACGTATTCCACGACGCTCAATGGTTTCTTTCTAGCAGGGAAGAGCAATAGCTTTTGGATGGTGGGCTCGGCCTTGCTGTTGACAAACTTGAGCGCCAACCAGTTTATAGGTGAAAACGAATCGGTGTATATCAATAATCTTTCGGTCATCGGCTGGGGCGTTAGCTCCGTTGTGGCCATGCTTTTGGTATCGGAATTTCTGCTACCTATTTATTTTAAGCATGGCTTTCGGACGGTTCCGGATTTCTTGGCTTTAAGATTTGATGCTAAAACAAAAATGCTGGTTTCTGTCCTCATCTTGATTGGATATATCGTCAATTTGCTGCCTCCTGTATTGTATGGTGGAGCATTGAGCCTGGCGACCATGTTTGATGTTCCGGCGCTCTTGCATATTACGTATTGGCAGAGCATCTGGCTGCTGGTATGGGCTTTAGGGGTGATTGGTAGCTTATACAGTATTTTGGGCGGTCTCAAATTGATCTCCTTGTCTGATTTAAGTTTGGGTTTATGTCTGTTTTTGCTTGCGGTGCTCATTCCCATTTTTGCGCTCTGGCATCTTGGTCATGGTGATATATGGTCTGGTCTGACACAGTTATTGCATGTAAAAAAGGAGCATCTCAATGCTGTGGGTGGAAAACAGGATGCGGTACCATTTTCGACCTTATTTACGGGAATGCTGCTGATCAATTTCTATTACTGGGGGATGGAACCTTATATCGCACAACAGGCCTTGAGTGCCAGGAATTTAAAAGAGGCCCAAAAGGGGATGACCCTGGCTGCTGGTGGTAAGCTCCTGATGCCCTTGCTGATCAATCTACCTGGGCTTTTGGCCGTGCATCTATTGCCCCATGTACAGCCTACGGCTTCTGTCTTTCCGAAGCTTATTGTTTTAATTTTCCCCGATATCCTGATCGGTTTTTCCTTGGCCTTGGTCTTTGGTGCGGCGATGACAACGTACACGGCAGGGCTGCAAAGCTGCGGCAGTTTATTTATTTTTAATATTTATAAACCCTATCTGGCCTATAAAAAAAGATCACATACTGAAAAGGAATTGGTGCGAAAAGGGAAATTGTTCGAGTTGATTATATCAGTTTCGGCGATGTTTATTGCCCCTTTTATCCTTTTTGCCCACGATGGATTTTATACCTATTTGCAGACCGTATCGGGTTTATTTAATATGCCCATTTTCACCATTATGATCTTGGGGATCTTATCCCGCCGTGTGACACCGCGCATGGCACAGATTGGACTGTTTTTGTACATGTTCAGTTATTTTTTTCTGGTGTTTGTCTGGAAAACAGAATTACATTATCTCCATCTATTCGCTGTGCTTTTTTTGATGATTTCACTGCTTATCTGGGGGGGAAGTAAATTGAGCCAACCCGATTATCGGTCAACGTATCAATTTGAATTTTCCGGCCAGCATAAAGAAGCCTATTGGAAAGGCCGCTATGGCGTGGGGGCAATGCTGATTGTCCTGATGATTGCCCTATATCTTATTTTTTCACCCTTGGGCATTGCTCAATAAAATCGTATAAACTGCTATGTTCATGCACACAAAAATGAAATACGTTCTCTTAATACTTTTGATCATTTGTTTTGGCACTTCCTACGCCCAACGGTATTATTTATGGGATGATAGACCTGCCAAAGATTGGATGACCGAAGCTTATCCCATCGGAAATGGACGAATAGGAGCTATGATCTTTGGTGGTGTCCAGCAAGAACATATTCAATTTAATGAAAATAGCCTTTGGACAGGTGATGAACAGGAAACAGGGGCCTACCAGGCTTTCGGTGATCTTTTTGTTCGCTTTGAGCAAGAGGCCGATTCATCGTATTCTTCTTACAGCCGAAAGTTAAACTTGGATAAAGGGCTGCATGAAATAGCCTATCAGCAGGATGGACAGCAGATCAACCGGCGCTATTTTGCCAGCCAGCCCGACCAGGTCATGGTATTTGAGTATGCAAACAGTAAAAAAGGTAAACTCAATGCGCAGATTGTACTTCAGGATGCACATGGGCAGGCGGTACAGATGGCGGATGGCCAGCTTGCGTTTCAGGGAATGCTCGACAATGGTATGCGGTATGCCGCGCAGGTACGTGTGCAGGTCGTAGGTGGTTCACTTTCCAAAACGACAGATGAAAAAGGACGGGCTGTCCTTAGCGTAAAATCTGCCGATCGACTTGTTCTGCTGCTGAGTGCCGCAACTGATTATGCCAATACACGGGCTACCAAATGGAAGTCGGCCGATGAACCGATGAAGGTTAATGAACGTAATCTGCAGCAAGCCGAAAAGTATGGCGTAAATAAGCTACTTGCACGGCACGTTGCAGACTATACAGCGTTGTTTAACCGCGTGGAGCTTGATCTTGACCATAGCCAGCTGGACAGTAAGGAAACAACAAAAGCGCTGTTGGAGGCCTATAAAAAACATCCGATCCCAGCTCTTGAAGCATTGGTCTACCAATATGGACGTTATCTCCTGATCAGTTCTTCCCGAAAAGGCGGTCTGCCTGCCAATCTGCAGGGACTGTGGAACAACAGTAACAATCCACCATGGCGCTCTGATTACCATTCCAATATCAATGTGCAGATGAATTATTGGCCTGCGGAAGTGGCCAATCTGAGTGAGTCAGCCTGGCCTTACCTCGATTATATCAATAGCATGCGTGCCGTGAAAAAAATAAATACGCAAAAGGAATTTCCAGGAGTCAGGGGCTGGACAGTTAAGACCGAAAATAATATTTTTGGTGGGGAGAGCTTTCTTTGGAATACGCCGGGAAGTGCCTGGTATGCGCAGGCGCTGTGGGAACATTATGCTTTTAGCGGTGATAAAAAGTATCTAAAAGAGTTTGCCTATCCAATAATGAAGGAAATATGTGAATTTTGGGACGATAGATTGATCCGCAGAGCCGACGGAACAGTGGTGGCACCAAAGGGCTGGTCGCCGGAACACGGCCCCACAGAGGATGCTGTAAGCTATGACCATCAGATTATCGATAATCTTTTCGGTAATTATATTAAGGCTTGTATGGCATTGGATGTGGATCAAAGTTACAGACAACATATCGAAGCGCTCCGCAATGCCTTGTTGAAACCCAAGATTGGTAAATGGGGACAGTTGCAGGAGTGGGAAACGGATCGTGATGATCCACAGGACAAGCA
Source organism: Sphingobacterium sp. (assembly GCA_050281725.1). GTDB lineage: Bacteria > Bacteroidota > Bacteroidia > Sphingobacteriales > Sphingobacteriaceae > Sphingobacterium. Next base: position 13,893 of record JBMAAL010000104.1, read on the forward strand.
TCGCCATGTGTCCCATCTGTTTGGCCTGTATCCCGGTAACCAATTCTCTGTTTTAAAAACACCTGAACTTACCAAAGCGGCAAAAGTCACTTTGACTGCCCGTGGCGATGAATCCACGGGTTGGTCTATGGCCTGGAAGGTGGCTTTTTGGGCCCGATTGCAGGATGGGAATCACGCCTATAAAATCCTGACCAATTTCATTAATCTTGTCGGCGGCGATGGTATTGATTACAACAATGGCGGCGGTGTTTATGCCAATCTTTTATGTGCCCATCCACCCTTTCAGATTGATGGTAACCTGGGCTATGCGGCGGCTGTGAGTGAACTATTGCTGCAATCGCAAACGGATGTGCTGGAATTACTTCCTGCCCTGCCTGATCGCTGGTCGGCCGGAACGGTCAAAGGGCTCAAAGCCCGGGGCAATGTACACATCGAAAAGATGGAATGGAATAACAGCGGCATTACGCAGCTCAGCCTTTCTTCGCCGCAAGATCAAACGATTCAGGTATTGAGTCCTTCCCAATTGGGAGGTCTAAGCCCACAGCAGGAAATCAATGGTAAATACCTTTACAAAATTCAATTGAAAGCAAACAAAATAGTCAAGTTCGTTAACAAATCCTAAATCTATTTATATATGCCAACCCATCATTTTAAACATGTTGTACTCGGGCTTTTGATGACCCAGGGGCTTGTCCATCTGGAGGCACAGGCGCAGTCCAAACAGATTCCTATTGAAACCAGATCGAATGCCCTAGTGTTGGAGTACGATTCCACGAAAACACTCAAAATGCTCTATTACGGTGAAAAATTGAGTGATTCAAAAGAGTACTCGACCATTGCAAGCGGTTATAGGCAATTGACAGATTATAGCGGCCTCTCCAACGCAGCTTATACCCCCGCAGGTTCAAAAAACCTACTGGAACCCGCCATCAGTGTCGTTCATGCCGATGGTAACCGCTCCCTGGACCTGCGCTATGAAAAGCATGAGGTGAAAAACCTGGATGCCAATGTTAAACAGCTTGATATCACCCTAAAAGATCCGGTATACGATATTTATGTCGTTTTACACTACAAATCTTTTTTGAATGAGGATATCATTGAGCAGTGGGCAACCATCCAAAATAAGGAAAAGAAAATCGTCACGCTGGAAAAATTTGCTTCGGCCAATCTGACCCTGCGCTCCAACGCGTATTGGCTACGGCAGTACCATGGCGACTGGGCAAAAGAAATGCAGGTGGACGAGGCTCCGTTAACACATGGCATTAAAGTGCTGGACAGTAAGCTCGGAACACGCGCGAATTTATTCCAGCCACCTTCCTTTATGGTGTCACTGGGCAAGGCGGCATCCGAAGATGAAGGAACAGTACTGATGGCAAGCCTGGGGTATAGCGGAAATTTTAAGGTGGATTTTGAAGTGGATTACCTCAATAACCTACGTATCATCGCCGGAATAAATAACTATGCATCCAATGTAAAATTGGCCAGCAACCAGGAGTTTACAACACCCAAATTGATCTATACCTTATCGACGAGGGGAAAAGGCACTGCCTCCCGAAATCTGCATAATTGGGCCCGTAAATATCAGCTGCTGGATGGAAATGGCGAACGCCTGACTTTACTCAACAATTGGGAGGCGACCTACTTTGATTTTAATGAACAAAAATTAAAAGGTTTGCTCCAGGATACCAAGAAACTAGGCGTAGATCTATTTTTATTGGATGACGGCTGGTTTGGAAATAAATATCCGCGTAACAGCGATCACTCCAGTCTGGGAGATTGGCAACCGAACCGGACAAAACTGCCCAATGGTATCGCGACACTCGTGGAAGAAGCAACCAAGCAGGGTGTTAAATTCGGTATATGGGTTGAACCCGAAATGGTTAGCCCCAAATCCGAACTCTACGAACAACATCCGGATTGGGTCGTCAAACAGCCGCAGCGTGAAGAACATTACTTCCGGAATCAGTTGATCCTGGATCTGACAAACCCAAAAGTGCAGGATTTTGTTTTCCAGATCCTCGACGATCTGTTTACCAAAAATCCGGCATTGGCCTATATCAAGTGGGATTGTAATGCGGTCATTTACAATGCGCATTCTGCATTTCTAAAAGACCAGGGGGCATTCTATGTTTCTTATGTGGAAGGTCTTTATAAAGTACTGGAGCGCATTCGTTCGAAGTATCCGAAAGTGCCAATGATGTTATGTTCAGGCGGTGGTGGTCGTGTGGACTATGCGGCACTTCGTTACTTTACCGAATTTTGGCCTTCGGACAATACAGACCCTTTGGAACGTATTTTTATGCAGTACGAGTATTCGTACTTTTTCCCGGCAATCAGCACCTCAAACCACGTGACAGATTGGGGAAAACAGTCCCTCAAATTCCGTACGGATGTAGCCATGATGGGCAAACTGGGTTTTGATATTGTGGTGAGCCACCTGAAAGAACAGGATCTGTTATTCTGCCAGCAGGCGGTAAAGAATTACGACGCGCTTAAAGGAACAATCTGGCACGGGGAGCAGTATCGTTTGGCCGATCCACGTGAAGGTGACTTTGCCGCCCTCAGCTATGTAAATAGCCAAAAAACCGAGGC
>JBMAAL010000105.1:0-16403 GCA_050281725.1 Sphingobacterium sp.
TATCTAAAGACTCGATAAAGATCTTCAGAGACATGTTTAGCATATTTACGATAAGCTTTAATACGGTGGGTTTTAGGTTTATACCCAGTGTATACTAATAAAACGCCACTGTAAAATCTTTCTGCTGATTGGTTAAGATTAAAAATTACTTCGTTCAAAGGCAAATTCCTTTTAGAAAAATCATCATACAGAAGTTTAGTAGCTTCTAGAAACCTTGAACCACTTTTAACCCATTTATTAAAGTCTTCAATAGCAAGTTCTTTCAACTGCTCATTAGTCAAAGGCGTACTTTCCACAAAAGAATATTCTCCGCTGTCATAGAGTGTTATCCCCTCTTGGACAATATCGCTAAAAAAGTATTGACCTCTTTCTAAACCGCTGTTGATATAGGAAATTGAATGTACAATAGCGCTTACCTCGTTTTTAAATTTCCCGGTACGGTTATCAATCTTACTCGCAATCTCAACTTCTTCACCTTTTTCCTTGTCACATAGAACCACCAAAATATCATAATCGCTAATATAGGTATAGGTGGTTCCTTTGTCTACATACTCATCTTCTACCCACTTGCCAGTGGCATGACTACCAAACAAAATTACCTTAGCCGGATTCGTTATTTCAGAGATAATTTCAACGATTTCAGCTAATTCGTCTTGTTTGTGTTGTGGTAAATGAGATAGTTGGTTCATAGGGTAAAGATAATAAATTCCAATTTGGCATTAAAATAACTCAAATCCTTGCTCGATTGCTAAAGCCACATTCTTATTATAGAATTCTTTATACTTCGCGTGATATGAAATAAAGTTGTTTGTTCTATCGTCTTCATCATTATAAACGATCTCATTGTCGTCTACACGAGTACAATTATTAACTATATTTTTAATAATTAAAAGGACATTTTTTAGTTCTTTCAAATGTATGTCTTCAAAAAATGGAACATTGAAAGGATTTGTTCTTTCGCCATCCATATGTGAAAACCTTGTGTCTCTAAAGGTTTTGACTAGATTATAAATATCACTCTTCTTTACCTCGTCTATTAATTGTTCGTTCTCTTCAAAAAGATCTTTAAAATTGCTACCATAGCTATTTAGTAAATACCTATTCCATGATATAAGAGACGCAACATTATTCATAGCCCTTTTACTTGCATTTTCGAAGAGTTTGCAAAATTCATTTACGAACATATAATGCAGGCTCAATACATAGCTTTGAAGTGTGCTAGAATTTACTAGCATTATCTCTTCCTTTCTGCGTTCGCGGAACAATATTTCCAGTTCATTATAAGAAGTTTGCATTAAATGCAATGTCATCATGAGATGATTAATGTACAAATAATTCATAACTTACTTTATATAACAACTCCTAATAGTTGCCTCATCTCATTTTCAATAATCTTCAAACGTGGCTCCAACGCTAAAATTTTATCTGAATTTTCTTTCATTACTTTAACCTGATCATCTCCAAAACCTTCGAAATTAAACCTTTTTTTAAAAGCATGTTCAATAACATTTTTATGTATTTCATCCGCCAGAACACGAATTTTAGAGGACAAGTCCTCATCAAAAAATAATCGATTTGGTGAATACAGTTTCCAGTAAGTAAGATATTCTTTTTCAAAATCATCTAACTGTATTTTTTCAAATTCTTCGAGCGTTTGACCTAAAGGCACAGACTTGATATATGAAACGTAATTTTTCCCCATACCCAAAATATTAACAAGAACACCAAATAGCTCGTTACAAATTTTAAATCGTTCAGTATTCAAAGAATTAAACAAAATACTATGCTCAGTCAACTGCCTCTCCAATTCGGATTGAAACTTTTGTTTATCCTGCTCAATTTTAACCATAAACGCATCTTTCTCCTTTTCGAGCTCTATTTTATACACCTCAATATCTTTAAGAAGCTCAGTCTTTTTTGACTCTAATCGACTATCAAAAAAGAGCTGAAGACATTTATAGCATAAAATTATTACCGTTACACCCAAAATCGTCGATATACTACCGTTGATTATCAGATTAATTATATCTTTTTCCATGTATTATTTTAGGCCGTAATAAGCTTGAATTGCTTGCGCTAAAATATTCCCCGCAGCACCAATAGCAACTTGCCAAGAACCATTAAGCGCCTTGCCGATCATTGTTTGAACCCAATTATTAACTGGTTCTCCGAAATTATCTTTAGAAACAGGCGTACTTTTATCTATTATTTTTATTAATTCTTCTGCATCGTTAACTGTTACTTTTTCTTCTATCAGCTTTGTTTTTAGAGCGTCCTTATTCCCTTGATTAACTGTAATATTGGTTTCAATGTTATTATTATCTCCATTATTTATAACAGCTCCGTCTCCGGAATTATTAATTGTTGTATTCATGATATGAGTAATGGTTTGATTGTTTTTCGATAAAGTAATTATATCTGCTTCGACGCCAAATTCCTGTTCTAATGCAAGCATAAATTCCAAGAGTTTCGACCGCACATTTGAAATGATATTAGAGTTAAAATTTACTGGAATCTGTATATGAAGACTGAGAATTTGAAAACGGTCGTACCCCAACTCTCTGATTTTATTTTCAAGAAAAGCCTTTCTATCATTACTCACACTAAAACCTAAATTTTCACTGTTCATATTTGCACAAACAGCCTCAATACTATCTCTACATTCGATCTTAGTATACGTTTCTTTAATTTCAGAACTAATGTTGGGAAGAGGAATTTGAGCATCAGTATATTGCCAATATCCATTTAAATAATTTCCCTTTAATATTCCATACTCAGCACGGTAATTCGGTACTGAATCTTCTTCACCATAACCATTGACCTCTGAATTTACCCAATCAAGTAGCTGCTGGTTTCTAATTCTACTCGCAAGAACTTTTGTCTTTAAAAGGGGATCGCTCAATGAAACCTTTGTGACCACCAAGTCATTTATAATTGATTCTAATAATTTCATGTTTTCAAGCCATTTACATCTATTTTACATTTGCCATTAGGCCATCCATAGCTAGATTTACAATCGTCATTAGTTCACTTGTATTCTTAGCATCTTGCAATGATATTAGCAGTTCTTGAAATAGTAGAATGTTATCTTCTTTTTTTGATTTCTTTATCAAATGCAACAAAGCTTTCTCTATATACCCCTGAACTGTACCAAATTGCTTGTCCAAAGAACCAACATGCTTCGAATATGTTTCCCCCTGCTCCATGTACATAACATTCTGCATATTGCACAAATGAGCTCCATTTTTATTCCGATCGCAATTAAAAACCTTCATTATAAAGCGCTCATATTTGGACGCTATAACATATGTATTATCCATTTTTTTAGTTTAATGGCCGGGATATTTCGAAAATTATCCCGACCGTTTTTACAATTTGATTATTTAACTCGTATGACACTCTCTGCTGCAATAATAGCAACCATTTATTTTTCTAAAAGGAAACCTCCTCTTTGCTTCAACAACTGCAGACTGACAGCCCCAAAACTCCCCCAAATAGGTATAATCTTGGGTAGGGAAATATGCGCAACCTTGAACATGAACTTCATAATCTCCATTTGCCTGTATATTGTTATTGATATAGTACTTTTTCATATTTTATTTCTCCTTTTTAATTCCTTTAAATTTACCACCAGATGTTTTCACATCCATAAATTGTCCCGTTTGTGTATCACGCTTCGTCCATAATCCTGTCGCAGGATTTTGAGATTGCGTACGCCCACCGACGTATCCGTGACGTCTGTTGTCACCTGATTTGCCATTTCCAGCCATAACTTTTTAACTCTGAAAATTTTAACATTACCTACAGCAGATCGTATTGATTATCAGTTGTAACAAATAGCACATACAGATAATCTAAGCGATGAGCTTGAGCTTAATTACTCCAAGAAATTGCTTGATTTGTCCTAAAGGAAACCGGTCAGCGTATAACCCCGGCTGTGACTAGAAAAAGAAAGTATAATTACGGTTTTCCGTAAAAAATTTTGATTATGCAAAACAAAAAGCTTTATTTTGCGTTCAAATAAAAAAACAAATACTTTCATTTTGGCTTTCTAGCCACGGATGATACAAAAGTCTAAAGAGTCAAGGCTCTCACCTCTTGGCTCTTTTTTTATATCACCTCCAACATCTATCTATATCTTATTTTCATATTACTAATTATTTTATTATTAACTTATCAGTTACAAACAAAAATACTAAATTTTAAATCAGCATTTTCTACAAACAAGATGGAAGTTTTCCACATATCTATATTTCAAGTTACTGAATAGGTCGGAAGTAGAATCTAATATTATTACTATCATTTTTATCTTCTATCCCACTCAACATCAATCTTATACTTATCTAAAATCTTATTAAGTTTTTCGTCATCAACAAATTGCTTATAAAATTCATCTTCATCAATAATCTGCTGAAAGAGCTTAGGTGTTAATCCCAATGAAAATGCTAAATCTATATTTTTATAAAACTCGCGATAGTTCTTTATTCCTGCATTTAATTCAGCCAAAGTTGTAGTAGCCATAAGATGTTGGGGATCGAGATCTAATGCACGATAAACCGCTTCAAAACTTTCCTCATAAAGTCCTAAAATACGTAAACCATTCGCATAAGCATTCCAAATATCTGCATTTTCAGGCTCTTCTTTTATTGCTTTCTTATAATAAGACATAGATTTATTATACTTTTTCTTCCTTTGATGGATAACGCCTAGCATAGCATATGAGCTACCTAAATTCAATTCTTTATTAATTTGTTTTTCATAAAGATTTTGAGCCTGATCTATCTCTCCCAACTTATACAATGCATGCGCTTTAAAATACTCTATAAAATCTTCAAATTGAGGACTCAATTCCTCAGCTTTAAGAAGTATATCTAAGGCTTCTTTATATTGCTCTGTGCTAAAATATGCTAATCCCAAATTTAAATACGCATTAACAAAACGTGGCGCCAGATTAACTGCTTCTTTAAGTAATTTAACCCTTTCTTCTAAACTTTCTGTCTTCATCGCAGATTCCATTAATGAACTGGCCTTTTTAATATTATCTAAAACAATTCCCTCCTTATCATCAACAATACCTAAAGTAAGTTCTTCAAAAAGTTCTAAATAATCTGAATTTGTAATCGATTGACTTAACGCATCTCCAGTTTTATGATGAATTCTAATCTCCTCTTGCATTTCTAACTCAGGCTCCGAATGAACAACAAAGATCTTTTCTATTGAGTAATCCCTAATCTTTTTGCGATCCAATTTTTCATTCAAGATCCTAATAGCCGCATTTTTCGCATTTGCTTCCCTTGGTTTGTCTTTTGCCTTAGTAAAATAGGGAATTCTTGAAAGCACTACATTAATCTTGGGCATCTCATTTCGTAATGAGTTGGAGGGAACAGCGAGGGAACAAAGTACCTGACCAATCCCATCAAGATTTTCCATATTATTTGCTGCAAATAAGACAACCTCATCTGCCATAATAGACATAGTAACACCGGCTATATCCGTAATTCCTGTTCTAGAATCAATCAGTAATACATCCGGCGCGAGTTGCTTTTCAATCTGTAATTTGAGATTGTAAAAGAAATCCACGCCTAAGCTATCTTTTTCGTAGAAAAGCTTTGTCCAATCTATATGGGATAATTTTTTCCAATATTCTTCACGAGAAGTATTACCTGCTGCTATTAAAGATATAGTTCCCCCTTCATTAAATGAATTCACCCCGGTAACATAATCTGAAATATTTTCGGGAACAACGTTCTCCGAGGTAAACTTATGAATATAATCTACCAATCCTCTTTTTATCCCGTTTTTCCCTATGCTATCGCTAAATTTGATATGTAATCCCGGAGCTTCGAGATCAAAATCTAGCATACAGACTTTCTTGCCAAACTCTGCCAATCTATTTGCAATATTGGCCAAAGCCAATGAACGCCCTACACCACCTTTATATGAGTAAAAAGTTATTGTTTTCATATTAACAGCCTATAGCAAATAATGTTCCTCTTTCGGAAACCCTTTCTTTAAAGGAATCAGTTTGAGAAGAATTAATAAATTTAAAAAGCGAACTACTTAGGCCGACCAATGAACTTGTTTTTTTCTCTTTTGAACTAGACGCTACTAAATCATATTTGACATTGAGCAGATCTTGGTCTAAGTGTAAAAACTCGGATAGTTCGCGGATCATACTTTTTGACAGCGCCCTTTTTTTATTCATTACTTCTGAAACAATCCCACTGCTACCTATATAAGGTTGTAGATCTTTCTGTTTGAGCCCCATATAGCTCATCTTAAGCTTAATGATCTCAATAGGATGACCTACACGAATATCTGTCACGTCGTTCTCGTAGGCTTCGATCCAATCTGAAAGCTGTTCAAATTGTTTGATGAGATCTTCATTTTCTCCAAAATCTGCATGATCGCCGATTTCTTCCAACTTGGCTACCGCCAGATTGTATTCCTCCTCATTTTTAAACATTTTCTTTTTCATCACTTTCATTTTAAAACATTTCTACTGTGTACTGATTATTCAGATTACAAAGTTTTGTATATTCAGCATGGGGTACCAATCCATTTTATATAGATGACTCCTTTTTTAAGCTTTTCGTGAAACTGATATTTTACTATAATCCGTAAATTATTGCCTCTTATATCAATCACAGCTCGCTCACTATTTGGTGTACTAGGTTTTGCGTCAGCTTTTCCTAAAATATCCACCGCTTTTGCACCAAAAGACGCTACAATATCTTGAGGTTTTGTCCACGTCTGAGATTTTACAATCGACACCCAAGCTTCAAGAGCTTCCTTCTCTCTCGGATTAGTTTTGATATAGCTATCAATAGAAGTAGTTTTTATAATTCTCACCATACTGAAATACCGATCAATAATGTTGCTCTTCGATACAAAGGTAATAATAAAAAACTCTCAAAAAGAGAGTTTTTTATTATTTTTTTTGAAAATAAAGCATAGTAGTTCCAAATCAAAATTCTGCTTCTATTTCACCTGAAAAGTAAAAATAGTTTCTAGAGAAAATAGATTTGAAGAAAAATCGATTAGTTTCTCTAGCAGAAATGACGAAGATGTAAAGAAATACCATCATCATTTCTGCTTTTGGAATCTCTATCTAATAATTAGCTAAGATCCCAGCTGTTCTTAACTTCACTTTTAGATCCCTAAGTTCTGTCAATATTCCCATGACCTCTGACTGAGAATAAGTTGTTGAAGGTGCCGTAGCGATATCAATTGATGGTAAAGATTTTCTTACCACACCTGGGATATTAGTTGAACTTTCGAACTGTTTAGCACCGGAGTCTATAACGTAAGCAGGATTGCCCGAACCCTGATTCAAATACCAGACTCCCATAAAATCTACTATTCTCCAAAGATTTAAAACATTGTCAACGCACTCGACAGTGATATAGCCATTTTTCGTATCTGAAGATATTTGGTAGGCAATGTTTTCAACCCCATCAAAACCCAAAAGGTATCCCCCTTGTGAAAATTTCAGTCCTATTCCTGTAGTGGTAGAAGTATTATAAAATGTAATTGGTGTATTCAACCACCATGCTTGCTTTCCTATCACCAAATTTGTTCGCAACACGGAATCGGTTTTATTGATAATCTTTTTTGCAAATGATGTCTTCGTCAAAACATTATCACCTTGTGGCATTTCATTCAAAGTAAACTTATAGACATCATTGAAACTATCTCTATCTGATAAAAATGCAATTGTTTTATTTGCAAAATTTGAATCTAAGCCGTTGATTGTAACTCCCCGAATAACTCCTTTATCTTCCACAACAGAATTATACATCACTACAGCCTGCGAAACATTTTCAGTATATTGATATATTTTAGCGTTATTGATAACACAGTTCAATTGCCTTCCATCAGTTTGAACTTGCGGAGAACCTATAATGAATTTGATCGGTGTATCATGGCAATCGTATATTGTCGGATTATTTATAAATACGTCCATATTATTAGAGGTATTGTGGAAATATATAGCGCTATCAGTAGTATTTATGAATTTCGGATTATTAATTTCCAAAAACCCTTTTAGCTTACCCGCTACCTGTATTTCTTTAAAATAAAGTCCCGGCTCGGATACACTGGTCCAATTGTTAATTACAATATTACAGGGTTGAGAAGTGCTATTTAACTTAAGAGTATAGACAATGAAACCTCCTCTTAAATTATTCGAAGTATACATGCTATTTATATAGATATTTTTTAAGACATCTGTCGCATGATTAGGTTCTATGTCTAAGCCTCTCTGCGGATCGGTACCATTTGTATTTTTGATACGGATGTTATCCGAATAATATCCGTCCACAGTAATAATAGTGAGCCCGTTCCTTCGATTATTTTCCAATAAAACATTATTCAGGGTAATATTGTAATTATGAAAATTTTCCGCAGTTTTTCCGAGATAAATACCATCTCCCCAGCAATTATTGACGACAACCTCCTTAATCGAGATATTCTTACTACTTAAAATATTCAATCCCATCCCCCATTCACCATCGGTCCCTGCATGATTATCTCGATCGCCAATAATCTTTAATCGGTTTATACTAACATTTTCGGAGCCAATTATTGATATAACTCCGTAGTTAGATGATGCATTCGGGCTACAAACAAAGGCAGTACTAAAAGCAGTTCTAATACTCGTATTGGATGGTATTAGAATACCTCGGGAAGAATTTTTCGTCGCATCTACCAGATAATTTTTCCCGGAAAAAACGGCAGTAAGGGATTTTAATGACAACAATCCCAACACCCTTGTTGCTTCAGTAGAAATATCTGTATTATTATCAAAAATACCATAATACTTCAAGTCGACCTCATCGATAAATACATGTCTCAGTTTAATTGCTTGAATTGTAATAATACTTCCGCCATCATCCGGACCAGGATCAGGGTTCGCTGGAGTCAAAAAATAAATAATCGGTGCAGGAGTGTCCCCCTTTTCGTAATATCCTAGCAACTCTACACCGTCATAAGTTCCATTTTGTAAAGCCGTAATTTCAGCTGCAGATAATGCACGCATATCCGCCATGCTGTTCTTAATTAAAAATTGATTTGCCATATTTCTTTTCTTTTAAAGTACATAGCAAAAGTAGGTGGGCAAAAGCCGCTATATGAGGAAAAGAAAGGGTATGTAAGCGGTAGCGCAGAGATACCGAAAAGTCGGAGTTTGTCTTCTGTGACACTATAAAGAAAACTGTAAAATTTGCGGAATACTCCAAAAAAGACCTGCCCAAAATGATTTGGTATGATGAACTATTACAGCTATATTAGTATAGCCGGTTAAATAAATAGCATTTAGCCAAGCGTCCTAATTTAATTGGGGCGCTTTATTGTTTTTTAGCCCCTTTATAAATTCAAGACCATAAATGTCTAAGCCTGTTCGCCGATCATTTTTAGATTTTTGAAGAAAAGGGCAGTCTTATCAGATTAAAATAGAACTGAATCGATATGGATCATTTAGAACCTATACCATTATGGACATTAGTAGCTAACATCAAACAGGAAATTAGCTATGGTCAAGGGAAACTGCAAACCCACAACGGTACGAAACAATTTAGCCCGGGCACCAAAGTGTATATTATCGATTGGTATGCTGGAATGTGCCAAGATATTACCGTAATCGGCTTGTCCAGAGATACTAAAAAATTAATTACCATTGTTATACGGACCGAATGGATCGAAAACCTCCGCCTCAAGTTATGCTACAATCCTAAAGTATGCTCAAAAATAAAGGCCTACTTTGATAAGGAGGAAACCGGAATGCAATCGTATACAGAGAAATTTGTAAATGATATGTTTATCGGTATACCTCAATGGAATGAACCCCGGCCTTAGCACTGGTTTATTCTTTCACCTGAGATACCCATTTCGGAGCACGATCAATAGTCTGTCTAAGGTATAAATTCAATTGCGCAACGTGATGCTGAATATGCCGCATATTATACAATAGAATCTCAAGGCAAGAAAAGTTTTTAGATTCGTTGATCCAACGTTCATTCATTCTGCTCGATGTGAACTCTCTTATATGCTTTCTAGCTTTTTGTCTGCAGTACTCCAAATACGCAAGAATTTCTGACCTGCTATATGTCCGGTCCGGTTTTTTGCCCGTCGGATCAAATTCTGAAAATGTAAACGGTTTTGGTGGTTCAAATTTATTGGGTTCTACAGATAAATAATAATCTGTCCAAAAGATACAGTGGAAAGACAGATACCAAAAATCTAATGCGGTGTCCCAATGTTCATCGGGACACATATGGATCGCATTTTCAAGCATGTCTAAACTAGCGCCAAACTGGCTCCAAAGGGTGTCTTTTATCATAATTGAATCTTGCATATTTTAATATTTTCTCCTCAACTGCTATCTTCACTTATGTATGTTCCTAAATTGATTTCATTGTTTGTTCGTATTGCCGCCCTACTCAAAACAGATAGCTATATTTTTGGGATTGATACTTGCTTAAGCATCTCCGATGCTTGGCTATAAAGAGATCTATTTTCGTGTCGAATTTCAAAATCTTGTGCGATGCACTCAAACATATTGTCGTGGAAAGTTAATATATAGTGCTTATACGTTTTCCATCTTTCTTCATTGTAATACGAGTGGACCTTTTCTATTTCCTGTTGAGACTTAATAAAATCGGAGTCCCTAAGCTCGTAGAAAGAACATGATTCCATACCAAGCTTACCATAAGGGTGACCATGTAATGTCTCATTTCCCGGCATGCCAAAAGTATATTTTATACACATTTTAAACTTTAATGCGATAATTCCTTGTTCGTAATTTATGTTACTTTCAGTCGGCTGAAGTGCATACATATTTGAGTTTTGTGCATAAAATGCAATAAACAACTCATTATCATTTGACAAAATTGTTGGCGATGGCGCCCCGTAATCTATTGCAAATAGATCTTTTATTTCAATTAATTCCATTTCCCAAAATATATTCTGGAGGTATAGGGATCAGATAACCACATTCCGTCCACGGTATTCCACCTAGATTGATTGAAGTTCTGTTTGATAAAACGAATCATTGGCTGTCTTAGAGACAGATATGTCTGCAGGTCCTCTGATCAGCTCTGGTAATAACGACCAATCTTCTGTCCCCGGCATGAAACGGTTTTCCTTTGTCCCATCATGCTGTATAAAAATGACCAGGTCTCCGTTCTTTCTGCACTGTTCGGAAAGCTGATTTATTCGATCGACAATAGCAAGTGTATCGTGTCGCAGTGTATAGGGCCTAAAACTGCCCTTCTGCATATCTATAATTAGTAAGACTCTCATAGTAAACTAGCTTATAAACAATATAATAGATAAATATAGTTAATGTTCATTATTCAACATCAATTATTCGATATCATGTAACTAATAAACAAGCATGTACCGTTTTGATGGCAGTAGCCAATTATTCCGTCTAGTTTTCTCAAACTGACAAAGAATTACTATCAAATCTAAATGTATAGCAAAGAGTTTATTTCACTTGCTGATATGTTAAAAGCTAAAGATGGAGACTTTTTCATTTCTGATTGGCTTCTAAACAGAAACACAGTTGAATATCTGGTTATTTGGGAGAGCATTTATAACCCCTCTTTTAATTATGGCGAATTCGCCATAATTAAAAGTCAGGCCGGACTTAACAGTTATAAAATCAGTGTTGGCATCTTTTCAGACCATAACGAATTAAAATACTGAATCATTGGCCGAGCCGGTTTATTTCTAGTTATTTACAATAGTATTTGTTCAAGTAAGATAAGATGAGCTGACAACCGTTTTCTAAGTTCTGATTCGTTAATATTAAATTGATCCCTTAAGTCATATAATTCGTCGGGAACATATTCATCTACATCCAAAAACAACGTATCCAAAATTCGGTAGGCCTTATGATCAGAACCAGATTTCATCCATTGGCTATCTTCCCGCCTAAGCTGAAGAAAACGAGTTTCAAAAACTGGAGCTGTGATCTCGTTGCTTAAAAGACCACGAATAAGATCAAGATATTTCTGGAAATTGGTATTTTCTGTATCTTTTGAACTCATCGTCATAACAATTATTAAAATTAGACTGTTCTCATAAGAGGTGTTATCCTAAAAATATCGGTTTCGTTATACAAAGACCAATAATTTATCAACTCCACAAAATGTATCCTATCCTTTGCTAACATCGCCTTAATGGCATCCCATCTGCAATCTATCTCTACGTTGTTCTCATTTAGAAAATCATCATAAGATGCAATAATCAGAGACATCAAAGCCATCCTTTCCTCAAAAGCTAAATCATATTGATGATACAGATCAATAAATTCATTGATGCGGTTGGAGTCCGCCATCTCGATGTCCCAGTCCTGCTCTGTACCCGTGTATGGCAGCGATAACTTTTTACTCAGCGTTGCGACTGTTTCTTTTTTTGGTATCATTTATATATTTCAAGTGTATCCCTCAAATATTGACCTGTAACAAGAACATCAAAATTTGTTCAAGCTACGATATAATTAGCGATTCACATAATATCGGTATTCTTCCTGAATCATTCCCGTGGAAATATATCTATGAGAAGATGCTTTGTAGCTGAATGTGGCAAATTCTAACGCATTAACAATTGAAGGAAAAGTATGAATTACGCCAAAAGGTTCATCAGGATCAATCAATGAAAACGCATAGATATCCATGAAATCTTCATTCCCCTCATCAAAGCATTCAAAATAGGCTACAGAAAAACTTTCGTCTTTTTCCTTATCAATACTTAACCATTTAAGAATAGTATAATCATCTTCCTGGACATCATCAAGCCACTGCTCTACAGATTTTCCCAGTCTAAGCCTTGTTCTGATTTGATCGTCTGTTAAATACTGTAGCATAAATAAAAACGTGATGTATGAATTTAGTAAATTGTACTATGGAAAAGAAATCATTTCGGCATCATCTTTTAAACCATTTGATTGATTTATGAAAGTACGCTTTTTAATCCCATTTTTATTTTTCATCATAGCATGTCAAAGCAATGATCAAAAACAGGTGCCTGTCAAAATCCAAAAACAAGCATTTGACTATACAGTTGTTGCAGATGATTATGCTGAAATTTTGGATGCTGTAATTGCCTATAACTCCATTTCAAATGAAGTAGCTAAAACTAATAAACCAAAGACCTATATTCACCAATGGTTCATGAAGGACTCGCTATATAATGCCTACGACAAAGACTTTGTGCCTAACGGCCTGAGGATCCAAAAATTGCTGGGCTTAGTAGGCCATAGCCAGCAAGACTCTACAGGCTACCTCAATCAGGTCAAAGGAAGGGATACTGTATTTATTCCACTACAAATCAAAAAGAAATATAACGTGGCATACCATAAAAAAACAGAAACGAAGGAGCAATTTCTGTCAAGATATACATTTCACTTGCCCATCATATCGCATGATCACAAAAAAGCATTTGTATCATTAGACTACGTATGCGGAGCACTTTGCGGTCAGGGTTATAATTTTATCCTGGAAAAAATTAATGGAAAGTGGAAGGTGATAAAACGCGACTATACATGGATATCTTAGGTAGTCAATCCTGTGCGTATACCGAACAAATAAAAATAGTACTTTCTAATCAATAAAGACCTTCTGGTAAATGAAAGTTAAATATGTATATTTAATTATGGAGACCTATATGATAGCTAAAATTATTACACCGTTTAGCAAAACAATTATGAAAAATATTCTTTTCGCTTCCATCCTGGCTCTGTCTATACTTTCCTGCCAAGAAAATAAGCAACAGAACCCACCTATTGTAGAAAATGCAGTGGACAATGCTGAATCGGCTATTTCAGGTTCTTTTAAAAGTTATCGTGGAAATAACATAACTGTAGACAATATATATTCCGAATTGATAAAAGATGATAAAAACCTTACAGCTCTCAATTCCAGGATTGTGAAGACATTAGAGGAAACAGAAAAAGTTTTAGCTGTATATAACAGTGTACTCGAAACCACTAATTCTTATTATCAGGATGCCAATGAACGTACGAAAGCCATTACAGATTCACTTGAAAAACAACAGGTAGAAAAAGAAATTAGCGCCAGTGCTAATCGATACGATCTTAAAGTAAAAGATATAACAGATCATATCAGTCAAATAACTAAAAATAATGAAAAGCTCGTTAGCAACTATACTGCTTTTAAAATCAGAAAAACACTACCTGAAATTGAAAAATATCAAAATGCGCATCCTCTAAAAATAGATAGCCTGAATACTTTCATTACCAAGCAGAATAAATTACTGGAAGAATTAAAGAAATTTAAATAATGTCAAAGTCTCCTTAAATATAATCGTCATTATAGCATCTGGCAAATAGGTATGATATTGTTTTAACAGGGATATGACTACGTAAATATGACTCTGCCATTTGACCAGATTTGCTTTTTAAATATCGCCTGGAACTCCATAAGTTGATAAATATACATAATTATAAAATGTATCTTATTACCAAAACACACAGCTTACCAAAACATATAGCGACTTATGAAAAGGTTTAAATTAAACTGTGATTTTATTTCAACCCTTAAACTAGTTTAAGGATATTTCTTAAACTAATTTATAGGTGATAAAGATCTGAACCAGGTAACTTTGTACAGGTTAATAATTAAGGGATATCAGATGAAGAAAGTTAAGCGATACAACGGAACTTATACTATTTTTTTTGCAATTGTTTTATTTATAGGGTTCAACCTAAACATTGCATACGCACAAAAAATAAAACTGGAAGAAAGTTGGCTCACCGCGGTGCAGACGTCCATGTCCATGCAAAACATCGACGGTAAAAGAGCGGTCAGAGTGACCAAATCGCCGAAAGTGATTGCTGATGATGAAGCAACCTATGTACGGATTAATGATCTGAACTTTAAAGATGGTGTAATAGAAGTAAAAGTGCTATCACGGCTACTTCCAGATGCACCGCCGCACGCAAGAGGCTTTATCGGACTTGCCTTTCGGATCAATGAAGATAATTCCCGATTTGAAAGTATCTATGTACGTCCAACAAATAGTATCGCCAATGATCAGCTGAGAAGAAACCGGACTGTTCAATACTTTTCTTATCCGAATTTTAAATTTACGGATTCAAGAGCTACTGCTCCAGGACAATATGAATCTTATGCTCCTATTGCACCAAATGAGTGGATCAAATTAAAAATAGAGGTAAAGGGTCAAACAGCCAAGCTATTTATCAATGATGCGAAAGAGCCCTACCTTATTGTCAATGATCTCAAAATGGGGGCTGATAGAACCGGAGCTATCGGTCTTTTTGTAGATATCGGAACTGAAGGTTTTTTCAGGGATTTGAAGGTGACAAGTTGGGAGTAATAGTGCATTCTTTTAATAGTCAAATTTGCTCGAACTGATTTATCACTAGCTACCGAAATCAAGAGGGTTCATTCAGATGAAAAAATTAGTGACCTCTCCCCAAATCTAGGAGTGTTCTACAGTAGGGAATTCCGCTGTTTATACCTGTTTTTCGATAAAAATTTCAGGGGTTAAATGACCTAAACAGCTATGAGGCCTGAAGGTGTTGTATTCCTTCCTCCAGATTTTAATTTTTTCCTTGGCGTCTTCCAGTGACAGAAACCAATGTGCATTCAGACACTCGTCACGGAAACTTCCATTGAATGACTCAATGTACGGATTATCTGTTGGTTTCCCCGGTCTGGAGAAAACTAATTCTACCTGATGTTCATAAGCCCATCTGTCGACTTCCTTGGAGATAAATTCCGATCCGTTATCCACTTGGATTTTCCTGGATTTTGCCTGCTGAAACTGCCTAAGTTTTTCTAAAATAGCGATCCGCTCTATGCCGTAGCGGACACGTGTTTCAGCTATGCTTTTTATGCGAAGACGTAACGGACCGTCATCACCTCTATGGTGTTTATAATACCAAACTGAGGTACTCAACAGAGAGACCTCGCATGCTCTACGGAATGAAATCTGATAATCAGAAATGAGTTCGGTAACCATTTTTCTGCGCTGAGAAGGCTTTAAAACTTTTTTTTATACATCCTGCATCTGTTTGTCCAGACTGAGGTATGCCACAAGCTTTTTCAGCTGTGCATTTTCTTCTTCCAGTTGTAGAATGTAGCCTCGCTGATGCCAGTTTTTCTGCAGACTTCTTCCACACGGGTACCTGTCTCAGACTGTTTGATCGCAAAGGCGATCTGTGCTTCGGTAAACTTTGATTTTTTCATCGCTTTTCCTCCCTTTTAAAATTAGTAATTCATCACCGAATTCTCTACTTTTAAATGCTCCAGTTTTTTGGGGAGAGGTCACTCTTAGGGATTTATTTACTTTTTATAAGTTAATATCGGAATTTTTCTCAAGCGAGATAGTTCGTGTGTCGTTGAAGCATAAAG
>JBMAAL010000106.1:0-16272 GCA_050281725.1 Sphingobacterium sp.
GACATCGTTCAATACATCAGAAGACAACATAACATCATGATCGGTGAACGTACGGCTGAAAAAATCAAAATTGAAGTTGGCGCGGCTCTTCCTGAGTTGCAAGAACCACCGGCAGATTTCGCTGTTCAAGGGCGTGATTTGATGACAGGTGTTCCTAAGCAAATTACTGTTTCTTATACCGAAATAGCGCATTGTCTGGATAAGTCCATATCAAAAATTGAGGAAGCGATCTTAAAAGCACTTGAAATCACTCCACCAGAATTATCAGCGGATATTTATCAAACAGGTATCTATCTTACTGGTGGTGGTGCATTGTTGCGGGGTTTGGACCGTCGTATACAAGCGAAAACTAAACTTCCAGTGCATATTGCTGAAGATCCGTTACGTGCTGTGGTAAGAGGAACTGGTATTGCACTTAAAAATATTGGACGATTTAAATTCTTGATGCAATCATAACGTTCGATAATTAATAACAATATTTTATTAAAGAGCGATATAATATGCAAAACTATTATATCGCTTGCTTATTAAATACCCACATTAAAAAATGAGAAACCTTTGGTTATTCCTGAGACGATATAATGCATTCTTCTGGTTTATCCTATTTTTTGGATTCTCGTTATTTTTGGTGATCACCAACAATTCTTTCCAACGTAATTCTGTTTTAAATTCTTCAAATAGTATCATCGGAGGCCTGTATGCAAAGGTCAATTCCTGGAAAAGCTACCTACACCTCGGGGAGACCAACGATGCACTTGCAAAGGAAAATGCACAATTAAGAAAGGACTTACAAGCCTATCGATCAACAGACAGCATCAAGATCGGTCCTGTCCCTGCAATCGATAGCAGTGAGTTTGGGCGTTACGAATTTATTGTTGCAAATGTCATCAACAATAGCATTCACCAAAAGGCAAATACGATCACACTCGATAAAGGCAGTAAAGATGGTATAGAGCGAGGTATGGGTGTTATCGCTCCCAACGGAGTAGTTGGTATCGTATTGAATGTTTCCCAAAACTTCTCGACAGTGCAATCCCTATTGCATCCCGATACGCGTATATCCGTTACATTAGGCCACACCGAGGTCTTCGGCTCGTTGATATGGGGCAATAGCATGGATTACCGCGCGGCAATGGTCAAGGAAATTCCAAACCATATCAAAGTCAACAAAGGAGACAAAGTGTACACCTCAGGATATTCAGGACATTTTCCAAAAGGAATTTTTGTCGGAACGGTCATTCAGACGGGTATTTCTTCTGGGGATGCTTTTTTGGATCTTAGACTATTATTGAGTACCAATTTCTCCAACTTGCAACATGTCTACGTTGTAAAAGACTTGTTAAATAAAGAATTAAAGACACTAGAAGAATCGACAAAGGACAATGGCTAGGATTTTAATATTTAATATTATTCGATTTATCGTTTTGATAGGGATGCAAGTTTTCCTATTTCAAAATATCGGTTATTACAATCTGGTCGCTGCATTTCCTTATATCTTATTTATTTTTTTACTTCCGACAGGAACACCTAATTTTCTGGTGTATTTGATCGCATTCCTCGCGGGACTTACCGTAGATTCGTTTTATGATACCCTTGGTGTCAATACCGCAGCCTGTGTTGCCTTAGCCGCCTTCCGTATTTTCTTCATGAAAATTACGCTCGAAGTTGAAGAACGCGAATCTTTCTTTACCCCGATGTTGGGGTTCATGAATATTCGCTGGTTCTTTTCCTACATCTTTTTCGGGACATTGATCCATCATACATTTTTGTATCTCCTGGAATCTTTTTCCTTCCAGCACATCCAATACACCTTATTGAGTATCGTTTTAAGTTGTATATTTACAGTAATTATCATGCTATTATTTAGCATATTATTCTACAAAAAGAAAGATCGGTTGTAGTAGATCGATGGATAGAAATTCATTTCTATGAACAGTTTTTTTGCGCGTAAGTACGTCGTTTCGGGAATCTTTATTGCCATCACATTGACCTTGGTGGCCCGCTTATTCTATTTACAGATCATAGACGATTCCTATATACATTCCGCAAACAGCAATGTCATGCGAAAGGTTATAGTATACCCCGCCAGAGGGGTTATTTTGGACCGAAAGGGAAAGGTATTGGTTCAGAACGAACCAGTATATGACCTTATGGTTACTCCACGCGAGGTGAAAGAAATCGACACCGCTCTGTTTTGCAAGTTGATAGACATTGACAAGGAAGGCTTTATCAAACGGATGGAAAAGGCAAGAGTACACTCGCCTTACCGTGCATCCATTTTTGAAAAACAGCTTTCTGTACGGACATGGGCTCAATATCAGGAATACCAATATCAATTTCGTGGTTTCTATGTCCAAAAAAGAACAATCAGAAGTTACCCCGACAGCATAGCGGCTCAATTTTTAGGGTATGTGAGTGAGGTAAATGATAAAGATATTGAACGCTCCAATGGGTTTTATCGTAGTGGTGACTACATTGGTCGCAGTGGAGTAGAACGTTCTTATGAAGACCTCATTCGCGGAAAACGCGGTGTCAACAACTTAATGGTTGACGCGCTGAACCGTCCGAAAGGGGTGTTTATGGAAGGGAAATACGACACACTTGCTGTTGCAGGGGAAGGACTGGTTTCCTCTTTGGATAAGGACCTTCAGATTCTAGGGGAAAACCTCATGAAAAATAAATTGGGGTCCATAGTTGCCATTGAGCCTGCAACGGGTGAAATCTTGGCCTATGTCAGTAGTCCGAGTTATAATCCAAACATGATGGTCGGCAGGCAGTCTGGCAATAATTATATGAAATTATTGAAAGACGACACCAAACCGCTTTTTAACCGCCCTATTCAAGCCTCCTACCCCCCAGGATCTGTATTTAAGGTTGTTTCAGCATTGACTGCGCAGCAGGCTGGTGTTATTGATCGCAATACGGTATTTTTCTGCCCACATGGATACAGCTATGGTGGTGGACGCGGCTGGATGGGCTGTACGCACTATCATGGATCAACCACATTACAGCGCTCTGTAGCCGTATCATGCAATACCTATTATGGATTTACCTATGCTAAGATGATCGACGGGCGTGGGCTTTCGGGACCTAAGGCCTACGATCTATGGCGTAATGCAGTGACACAGTTTGGAATTGGCCATAAACTAGGCATTGATCTACCAGGTGAAAAACCAGGGTTACTACCGACGTCAGATTTTTATACCAAACGATATGGTAACGATAAATGGCGTTCAAGTTTTAATATCTCTTTATCTATCGGACAAGGGGAAATGGGAATAACACCGTTGCAAATGGCCAACATTATGGCTATCGTTGCCAACAAAGGCTTTTATTACAGACCTCATTTGATTAAAGGTATCGGTGCGCAGAAAATTGCCAAGAAGGAATTTACCGAAAAAGTCAGTGCCGGTGTCGATGAGAAATATTACCCAGTAGTCATTCAAGGGATGAGTGATGCTGTCAATACACCCGAAGGTACCGCTTGGGCCAATCGTATCCCTGGCATCGAAATGTGTGGAAAAACAGGTACAGCGCAAAACCCACATGGTGAAAACCATGCCGTTTTCTTTGCTTTTGCCCCACGAGAAAACCCTAAAATTGCTATTGCTGTCTTTGTTGAAAATGCGGGTTATGGTGGAACCTGGGCAGGACCTATCGCAAGTATGATGGTTGAGAAATACCTCAAAGACACGATAACTGCACCAAAATATATTCAGGACCGCATTTATAAAGCGAATTTTCTTCCTGCACCAAAAAAGGTTGTGGATCCAAAGGCTAAAGATGTAAAAAAGACGGATTCAGTCAAATCGAAAACCGACACCTTAAAATCAAAACGTCAGCTGGCTGCCTTAACAAAACCAAAGGAAACAATTGTTCACCATAGCGAGATAAAGAGAAGATATGAATAATCAAAAAACTAGTTTCTTTGGAAAGATAGACTGGCTAACCATCACGCTTTGGCTTGCGCTATGCTTAATCGGCTTATTCAATATCCGTGCAGCGGTGTTTAATCCTGAAATGCCCAATTTCTTTACCTTAGGAACCAATTATGGAAAACAGTCTTTATATCTTGTTTCCGCAATTATTCTAGGGGTATCCATTCTCATCATAGACGCTAAATTTTTCAGTTCCGCCTCACCGATATTTTATGGTATAACGGCGGTATTACTTGTCATCGTGCTCGTCGTAGGGCGAAATGTCGGCGGAAATCAGGCGTGGATTGACTTGGGTTTTTTCCGCTTACAACCTTCTGAGTTTGCCAAACTTTCGACCTGTCTGCTCTTAGCTAACTTTTTGAGCTCTCAGAGCAATAAAGTGCCGACCATGCAGACACTGGCCATGGGAGCCGGCATTGTCTTATTTCCTGTATTTTTAGTTATGCTGCAGCCCGATACGGGATCCGCCCTTGCATTCTTTTCGTTGATTTTTGTATTCTATCGTGAGGGCTATGTAAATAATGAACTCCTTATATTTGGTGGTCTCTGCATTTTACTTTTTGTCCTTGCTTTATTGGTCAATCCGTGGATACTTATCTTGATTTTAGCATTGCTTATTGGCCTTGTCATGTGGAACTACCGCAAGAGAAGAAAATACATTATCAATCTCAGTATACTTTTTGCAGCCTGCGCTGTATTTATTCTCTGTGTGGACCTGGTGTATGAGCATGTGCTACAACCCCATCAACGTGACCGCATTGATATTATCCTGGGTAAAATGGAAGACCCTAAAGGAAAAGGATATAATTTAAATCAGTCAAAGATTGCAATTGGATCAGGACAGCTCCTAGGCAAAGGTTACCTGCAGGGAACGCAAACAAAATACAACTTTGTACCAGAGCAGAGTACGGACTTTATTTTCTGCACCGTTGGAGAAGAGTGGGGATTTGTTGGATCTGTTACCTTATTACTTATCTACCTCACCTTGCTGCTCCGCATTATTCATATAGCCGAACGACAGCGTTCAGCCTTCGCCAGGATATATGCATACGGTGTAGCGTCCATCCTCTTTTTTCACTTATTTATCAATATCGGTATGACAATAGGTATTGTTCCGGTGATCGGGATTCCGCTGCCTTTTATTAGTTATGGTGGCTCATCCTTATGGAGTTTCACCATTTTACTGTTCATCATGCTTAAATTTGATTCAAATAGAAAAGGAGTTGTCTAAAAACAACTCCTTTTCTATTTGTACCAATATTTAATTCTTTTCAACTCTTTTACTGCATCATTGAGAAAAATTAAAATCGCCTCTGCATGACACAGAAAGACTGCTAAATACGCTCCAAAATGAGCTGTATAGCCTTATCAACAACTTCTTCAGGTGCGGAAGAAAACCGACCATCTACCCGACTTGCCAAGATTGCATTGATGGATAAAGCTTGATGTCCAAACATGTTAGCCAACGCATAAATACCAGCTGTTTCCATTTCCAGGTTAGTAAAGCGCTGACCTTTATATTGAAAGGAGTTGATTAAATATATGAAATTGGGAATCGTATTAGTTGAGCGGACAATCCTTCCCTGTGGAGCATAAAATCCGGGCGCAGTCAACGTAACTCCCTTCGGTAAATCAAAGGCAAATCGATCAAGAAGGCTCGTTCCAGCTTTCGCAACGTAGGGCTTCAGATTTAATGCGGAAAAATATTCGGCTAGTTCTGCCTGAAGCCCCTGCTCCTCGTCGTCATAAGATCCCTGATAATAGTTCATCAAGGCATCAAGACCTACTCCATAAGCGGAGGCTAAAATAGTTCCCATTTCAATATCTTGTTGTACCGCCCCAGAGGTTCCAATGCGCACAATATCTAATGAGCTGAACGTCGGCTTTACCGTTCTATTGGCAAAATCAATATTTGCCAGCGCATCCAGTTCATTCAACACAATGTCTATATTATCGGTACCGATACCTGTTGAAATTACCGTCAACCGTTTATTTCCGAGATAGCCGGTATGCGTAATAAACTCACGTTTCCCTTTTTTGAGTTCAATCCGGTCAAAGTACTTCGATACTTTGGCTACACGGTCTGGATCACCAACAGTAATTACTGTACTAGCCAGATCTTCCGGCAGCAAATTCATATGATATATACTTCCATCTGCGTTTAAAATCAATTCCGATTCGTTGATCATATTGTATACAAATAGGTTAACTGACAACCTTCTATTTTGGAAAACTGATCCACAATTCGATTGACCTGCATTTTTCGGATTTCAAACTCCAAATAACACCGATTATCAAATTCCTGCTTTTCAATTTCCATGCCCTCTTCCTTTATGATCCGCATAATATCATTCATATGCAGGTAATCAAAGGTAATACTATAATGGTCATTCACTGTACGCTCGATAATTTCGGCTTGAGTCAAAGCATCTTGGGTTGCTGATTTGTAGGCATTAATCAAGCCTGGAACCCCCAACAAAGTACCACCGAAATAACGAACGACAATCACGATAACGTTGGTGACATCCATAGACAGCAGAACGTTTAAAATAGGCCGTCCTGCAGTCCCCGAAGGTTCTCCATCATCATTCACACGAAAGACCGCACGATCAGGTGTGAGGCGATAAGCCCAACAATGATGCCTCGCTTTTGGATGAATCGCTTTCACTTCCAAGATCAGATCTTTTAGTTGATCTTCGGATTTAAAAGGAAAAGCATAAGCAATAAACTTACTGCCTTTATCCCTAAAAATTCCCTCATATTTTGCATCAATAGTCCGGTAAGTATCTTCAAATAAACTCATAGATATGCTATGATTAAAACTGAAACAATAGAAAGCGCTATGCCTAGATAATTCAACAACGATAGCCTTTCCTTAAAAAATAAGACGCCGATTAATGCTCCCAATGAAATCACGCCAATATTCATCCCCGTAAATACAACTGATGGATTTTCTGGTAGCGCACGATGCGCTTTCATATAGAATAGGATGTTACAGAAGTTAAATATACCCAAAACCAATCCATAGCCCATAGCTTGCTTTGAAAAACGTTGCTTTTCCACAAAAAGGAAATACAGCAATAGTACCATTGCAATAAACATCGCCATCACAAAGATAATAAACATTGAACTGATATAAGGTATATTGACATGCAAGGCGACTTGTTTGAATAGTATATCAATTATACCCATACCGATAAATACCAATAATGGGTAAAGCGCTTTATAGCGGCTGTCTGCCGAGCTAACATGCTGATTCTTTTGCCAACCAATTGAACACAGGATGGCCAATAAACCAAGGGCTATTCCCAGCATCTTGTGTCCTTCCATTTTTTCATGAAAAAAGAAAAATGATGCAAGCAAGGGAATGAACAACGATAGGCGCTGTGCAATCTCTGTCTTGACCAGACCGCTATAGCGAATGGACAAAGCAATAAAAACAAACATTCCCGGAAGTAATATCGCCAGGCTCATATACAACGTCACCGGCATAGCATCCCATACCAGCGATTTTAGATCCGGTTGTAATACAAAATAGGTCAGTGCAACTGCCATGGGGTAATTCCAAACGATAACCTGCTTGGTTTCGACTCCATTTTGTTTTGCCAATTTTAATAAAACAGCAACGGTAACGCTACAGATGACACTCAATAAAACAAAAATCATGATTCTAATTTCATTTATCTCCAAAGGCCACGCTTCTCCTGACGAGCCTGACGTTCCAATTTTACAAATAATTCTGCATATTGTACATTTGGTGCCAGCGTATAGGATACTGCATACCCTTGTTCAACCAAATCCCGATTGATAAATTTCTTTCCAACATACACATAGGCAAGAAGTCTTCCATACTGATCCCGTTTTCCTACATCAAAGACCAACTTCACACTTTTCCCGTTCAACATCGCCGTTAAGTACTGTTTCGCTTCTTGACCATAGTACCCGATTTCCTTCCGCGCAGTACGTCTCGTTTCCGGAGCATCTACCCCTATCAACCTAACTTTCTCCCCTTTTGGGGTTCCATTTTCAATGACAAAGGTATCGCCATCAATAACACGCTTTACTTTCGCGTCTTTTTCCTCTCCTTTAAAAGTGAAACCTGTCAACAACAAACAGATCACACTGACACACACATAAAAATTAATTCGTTTTAGCATAAAATCCAGCGTTTGCCCAAAGGTAGTAAAATACTTTTTTAACAAAACAGCTAAAAAAAACAACAATATTAACATTAAAAACATATGAATTTAATACAAAAATTAAGCTAAAAAACACACAAAAATCTAGTTAATTTTTACGCACAAAACAACACAAAAACAAAGTTTATTACAGAAAAATATTAGAAAAAAAAATCATCAAAAACCTAAAACACAGCATTATAATAAAATAAATGTTCGAAAAAAAACAAAAATAAACAAGCGAAATTAAGCTAAAAAAACACAAAAAAAAAACGTATCAAAAAATCATTAAATAAATCCTATATTTCTAATAAAAAATTATTTTTTTCTTTGATATTTCAAAAACATTCGTACATTTGAAATGTCAAACAACAACAGGATGAACAGATCATATACATATTTCTATTTTAACTTCTTTTATTTTAAAAATAAGAGCCGGGATTAGATTGTGTATAAATCATAAAAAATACAAACAAGAAGAGTCCCGGTTCAAATGATCGGGACTCTTTTTTTTGGAGACAACATAGCGAACAAAAAAACAATGAGTTTAAAAATTGCAATACAGGGAGCAAAGGCTTCATTTCATGAAGAGGCCGCATTTAAATTTTTCGGAAGAGAAGTTGAAATTGTAGAATGTGATTCATTTAAAAAAACTTGTGAATTGCTGAAGCAAAGAAAAGTCGACTATATCGTTATGGCGATCGAGAATTCAATTGCGGGAAGTCTATTACCGAATTATAATTTATTGAGAGATTATAAGTTCCATATCACTGGAGAAGTTTACCTAAACATCCAACAGAATCTCATGGTATTGCCAGGCGTTAAATTAAAGGATATCAAACACATCGAATCGCATCCGATTGCCATTCGCCAATGTGAAGAATTTCTTTCTGAACTTGAAGGTGTACGTATAACCGAGGGATCTGATACGGCTGCAACTGCAAAAATGATTGCGGAGCGAAAATTAACGGATACTGCGGCAATTGCTGGGACATTGGCCGCTGAAATCTATGGCCTTGAAATATTAGAAAAGAGAATCGAAACCAATAAAAAGAACGCAACGCGTTTCCTCGTATTATCCAATGAGGTTGTCGAACATAAGAATGCCAATAAAGCGTCATTATCATTCCAAACAGGAAATACAGTAGGATCTCTGGCGACTATTTTACAATGCTTTGCTGAACAGAATATCAACTTGAGCAAGATTCAGTCAATGCCGGTAATCGGAAAACGCAATGAATATGATTTTTTCGTTGACGTAGAATGGAAAAAACAAACAGACTACGAAGCAGCAATACGTAAAGTACTCAAACATAGTGTCAATTTCAATATTATGGGCGAGTATGTCAAAAACGAAAAACTATAATTAACAATTTACGCAGACAATATTAAAATAGATAATCAAACTTAACATGAAAAATACATTAGACATCACTCCTTTAAAATCTTGGTTGGATACAGGAGACAAACCTTTAATTATCGCAGGTCCTTGTAGTGCAGAAACAGAAGAGCAGCTGGTATCAACAGCGCATCTGTTGGCAAATACCGGAAAAGTAAATATTTTACGCGCTGGTATCTGGAAGCCACGTACCCGTCCAGGAGAATTTGAAGGTATCGGTTCAATTGGTTTGGAGTGGTTGAAAAGAGCTAAAGAAGAAACAGGTTTATTAACAGCTACTGAAGTTGCTACAGCAAAACACGTGGAAGAAGCTTTGGCTGCTGGTGTGGATGTACTATGGGTAGGTGCACGTTCAACGGCCAATCCATTTACCGTACAAGAAATTGCTGACGCTTTACAAGGAGTAGATATCCCAGTATTTGTTAAAAACCCTGTAAACCCAGATTTATCGTTATGGATCGGTGCATTGGAACGTATCAACCGTGCTGGTATCAAAAAATTAGGTGCTATCCATAGAGGCTTCTCGTCGTACGAGAAAACAGCATTCCGTAATGAACCAATGTGGGATTTAGCGATTCAGTTAAAAACTGCTTGTCCAAATCTACCGATCATCAACGATCCAAGTCACATCTGTGGAAACCGCGAATTGTTACCATACATCGCACAAAAAGCAATGGATATGGATATGCAAGGATTGATTATCGAATCACATATTGATCCATCTGTCGCTTGGACTGACGCAAAACAACAAGTAACGCCAGCTGCATTGGCCGAGTTGATCGACCATTTGACATTACGTAAAGCTGCTTCGGACAACCCTTCATTCGAAGATAAATTAGCAGAATTACGTAGCAACATCGACAAATTAGATGATTTGATCATCCAAAAAATTGGTGAACGCATGAAAATTGCTGAGAAAATAGGCGAATACAAACGCGATAACAACGTAACAATTTTGCAAGTTAACCGTTGGGATGAGATTGTTCAGAAACGCACAAAATTAGCGGAAGCACTTTCTTTGGGTAGCGAATTTGCGACAAAATTCCTCGAATTAATTCACAACGAATCTATCCGCAAACAAAATGCGGTCATGAATACGCAAGAGCAACCAACAGCAGAAGCATAATGAATCAACAAGTCATCACGCTGACGCATCCTTCAAAAAAGATACAAGGCACGGTCCAACTCACAGGTTCAAAATCTGAGAGCAACCGTGCTCTTATTATCCAATCGCTGAGCAAAGGACAAGTTGAAATAGCCAACCTCTCTGAGGCTGCAGATACGGTTACCCTAAACCGCGTATTGCAAATCGCGTCAGAGCCGCAACCTGGTTATAATACAATTGACATAGGCCCTGCAGGAACAGCTATGCGCTTCCTTACAGCCTACCTCAACCTTGTTAAAGGCAATTTTATTCTGACAGGGACTGAGCGTATGCAACAGCGCCCAATTGGGATATTGGTCGATGCCATGAAAGAAATTGGCGCCGAAATTCATTATGAAAAAAAGGCAGGATACCCTCCTTTGAAGATTGAAGGCGGATTATTTCAAGGAAAAGACCGTGTTAAGATTAAGGGAAATATCAGCAGTCAGTATATATCGGCCCTGCTATTAATTGCTCCGGCATTAAAAAAGGGACTTACGTTAGAGATTGAAGGCGAATTAACTTCCAGACCTTATGTATCCATGACTTTGGATATGCTTAAAAGTGTCGGGATCCAACATGAATGGACGGAGAATGCGATTAAAATTGCACCGCAAGCTTTTGAAAAGCAAACCATATATGTCGAACCAGATTGGAGCGCAGCATCTTATTGGTATGCTATCGTAGCACTAGCTGATGCACATGCCTCGATCGTATTGCCCGGACTAAGACAACATAGTTTACAGGGCGATATTGCCATCACAAGCATCATGGAACATTTTGGAGTTTATTCGAGCTTTGAATCGGATGGATTGCATTTAACTAAAAAAGAAATCAATTCAGACAAAACCTTGTTCGACTTTAAAGAATGCCCTGATCTTGCGCAAACGGTAGTCGTTGTCGCAGCTGCTTTAAAACGTGATGTTTCCTTCACAGGGCTAGAAACCTTAAAGATTAAAGAGACCGACCGTATCGCTGCATTGCAGACCGAAATCGCAAAGTTCGGTGCTGAATTGATCGAAGATGGGGATACTTACCATCTGAAAACAGTGGGTGTATATCAACCAGAAGATGTGACTTTCGACACTTACGAGGATCACCGTATGGCGATGGCATTCGCACCTTTGGCTTTAGTTTTTGACCAAATCAAGATTGCTGAACCTCAAGTTGTAGAAAAGTCCTATCCTGATTTTTGGAAACATTTACAAACGCAAGCTTTTGTAATTGACTAACATATTAAAAACAGGGATTAAGATCAACATTAATCTCTGTTTTATGATACAATCTCCCAGACAGCCTTTTAGCCTGGGACAAAAAACTGTGATGTAATCTATTAGGCCATCTTCGAGTTACAGACCCATAATTTGTATTCAGTCTGGTGCTTTAGAATTGCATTTAAAGGCAAATTTATCTAAGTTTATTGAAATTTAATTTTTATGGCAGGAAATTCATTTGGCGATTTATTCAGAATTAGCACTTTCGGCGAATCACACGGTAAAGCTATAGGTGTAATTATTGATGGTTGCCCTTCAAATATAACAATAGACGAGGAATTTATCCAGTCTGAGCTCGACAAACGAAAACCAGGTCAATCTAAGATCACGACACAAAGAAAAGAAAGTGATACCGCACAGATTTTATCTGGCGTATTCGAGGGCAAATCAACGGGAACACCAATAGCAATTGTTATTCCAAATGAAGACCAGCGTTCGAAAGATTACACCCATATCAAAGATATCTTCAGACCTTCCCATGCTGATTTCACTTATCAGATGAAATATGGTATACGTGACTATCGTGGTGGTGGACGGTCCTCCGCGAGGGAAACCGCTGCCCGTGTTGCTGCTGGTGCTGTAGCAAAAAGCTTCCTGAATCAATTTGGCATCGAAATCTTTGCCCACGTTTCGGGGGTAGGTACTATCGAGGCTCCAAATGTAGATACCAAAGATCTAAAAGCTTTGCTTGAATTACGGGAAGCTAACATTGCACGTTGTGCAGATCCAGCAACAGCAAACGAAATGGTTGAGTTTATTGACTCGGTCAGAAAAGCGGGTGACACAGTTGGCGGACGTATTTCGGCTGTCATCAGACATGTCCCTGTTGGTTTAGGCGAACCGGTCTTTGATAAGCTCCATGCAGACCTTGCAAAAGCAATGATGAGCATCAATGCTGTACATGGTTTTGAATATGGTTCAGGTTTTGCAGGTTCGGAGTTGCGAGGTTCCGAACATAATGATATATTTGTAGCAGATGACCATGATTTAAATCGAGTGCACACACATACCAACTTCTCTGGAGGAATTCAGGGCGGGATTTCAAATGGTATGGATATTACTTTCAAAGTAGCATTTAAGCCTGTTGCCACTATCATGAGAGATCAAGAAACAGTGGATATCCATGGCAACCCTGCTATTGCAAGTGGCAAGGGAAGACATGACCCTTGTGTTGTTTCGAGAGCAGTAATTATTGTGGAAGCTATGGCAGCACTTGTAATCGCGGATCATCTACTTAAAAATCAAAGTTACAAACATGCTGCAAGATAATTATGTCGTAGGTGTTGATATTGGAGGCACACATATTTCTGCCTGTATCATTGACACAAAACAATGGAATATATACTTAGAAAACGTGGCCAGAAACCACGTTTTTTCTCAAGGAGATGCTAAAACGATTTTACAAACCTGGGCATCAGCTATACGCGATATCATAGCTACCTCTCCGGCTCCTATTCAGTTCATCGGCATTGCCATGCCGGGACCCTTTGACTACGAAAATGGAATATCTAAGATACAGGGACAAAGCAAGTATGATAATCTGTACAACATGGATGTCAAAGCGCTTTTAGCTGAAGAACTGGGACTTCCGCCTACGGCTATCCACTTTATCAATGACGCAGCAGCCTTCCTACAAGGTGAAATATTCGTACAGAACTTGCAAACAAACAAACGGATATTAGGAATTACGTTGGGTACTGGACTTGGATCTGCGGTATGGAATCAAGGTGAGAAAGCCTATGATGCCGCCCTATGGAACAGCCCATACGAAGATTGTATTTTCGAAGAATTTCTTGTCACAAGGTGGTTCATCAAACGTTTCAAAGAAGTTGCAGGAAAAGATGTTACGGGACTTAAAGATATTTTAGATCATCATCGGGAAACTGAGGAATTTCAAATCATCAAAGATGAATATGCTAAACATCTCTTTGATTTTATGCGGTTCTTCGCAGAGAAACATTCTGCTGAAATATTTATAGTCGGTGGCAATATCGCCAAGGCGCTACCTATTTTCATTAGTGACCGAAAAGAATTTGAAAGATTTCAAATTTATACAGCAATACTTGGTGAAAAAGCAGCTATGATTGGCGCTGCGAGTATATTCAGTTAAGAAAAGATCATCCCAGCCGTTGGAATATTTAGCTTAGTAAAGCAAATAGATATCCATCTATTAAAACATAGATGGATATTTTTCTGGATTAGCTTCATGCATAATTGCATACACTGTCTCAACAACATCATCAGAAGATGGCTTCGAGAAATAATCCCCGTCGGAGCCATATGGTGGGCGATGTGCTTTTGCAGTCAGTGTTCTCGGCTGACTATCCAATAGATAGTAGCCATTTTGCTTCTCTAATATCTCTTGCAAGATGAAAGCTGAAGCCCCACCGGGCACATCCTCATCTACAATAAGTAGTTTATTTGTTTTCTTAAGCGATTCGGCACAAAGTTTTCCTTTGTCAAAAGGCTGCAATGTTTGTGCATCAATAATTTCGATAAATATCCCCAAACGTTCCAATTCCACGGCCGCTTCTTCAACAACACGTAAAGTTGACCCATAGGATACCACCGTGATATCGCGTCCCTCTTTCACACATTCGGCATAACCGATTGGCACCGTAAATTCACCAACGTTTTCTGGTAGACGCTCTTTTAGACGATACCCATTCAGACATTCGACAACGATAGCCGGTTCGTCAGAGCGGAACAACGTATTGTACATACCTGCTGCCTGGGTCATATTACGCGGCACACATACATGCAAACCTCTCAAGGATCCTAAAATTACCGACATAGGCGATCCGGAATGCCATATACCTTCCAATCGATGGCCCCGTGTACGAATAATTAATGGTGCTTTCTGCCCAGCAAAAGTGCGATAACTTAAACTTGCCAAATCATCACTTGCTACTGTAATACCATAGATTAGGTAATCCAGGTATTGAATCTCAGCAATGGGGCGAAGTCCACGGATTGCCAAACCTAGTCCTTTTCCTATAATTGAATTCTCCCGAATACCGGTATCAAATACACGATGTACACCCAGCTTTTCTTGTAAACCTGCAAAACCTTGATTCACATCCCCAATCTTACCGACATCCTCTCCAAACGCTAATAATCGTTCGTCACGTCGGAAGTTCTCTTCAAAACATAGATTCAAGACCTCACGTCCGTCGACCACTTTACCTTCTTCACTGTAGACTGCAGGTACGACCGTCACATGAGCAGGTGAATCTACACCATCTGTAAATAATTTTGAATTATAACGTTTCTCATTCAGTTCCTGCTTCTCTTTGTACCAATTTAATAATTGCTGGCGCCCATCGCTATGCTGACCTTTAAGCTCGTGCAACACCTTGCGAACCTGGCCGTAAACTTCTTTCAAAGAAGGCTCAACCATTGATTGCAATTTCTTTGACGCAAAATCAGCCCGCTCATTTGGAATACCCTGAAGTAAATCAATAGCTTCCCGAGCTTCGATACTCAACGTTTTAATATAATCGGCCCAAGCTCGTTTTTGTTCTTGACGAACATGGTCTTTAGCATGTTGATCTAATTGATCCAATTCTTCTATGGTAGCAATACCAGAACTTAAGATCCATTCTTTCATTTTCGCGATACAATCGAAATCAGTTTCCCATTGCAATCTTTCTTGCGATTTATACCGTTCGTGTGAACCTGAAGAAGAATGTCCTTGAGGCTGCGTCAATTCCGTCACATGAATCAGACATGGAATATGTTTTTCGCGAGCAATATGGGCAGCCTGTTCGTAGGTTTCACATAAACCCGCATAATCCCATCCCCTCACTTTGAATATCTCGATCCCGTTTGTCAGGTCTTCCTTCTGAAAACCTTTGAGGACTTCGGAGATATCTCCTTTTGTTGTTTGAATTTCATTGGGCACAGATATCCCATACCCATCATCCCAAATAGAAATCACTGTTGGAATCTGGTGAACACCTACGGCGTTAATGACTTCAAAAAATACGCCTTCAGAAGTAGCTGCATTTCCGATAGTGCAGAATGCAACTTCATTTCCTTTATTTGAAAAATAAGATAGATAGTCTAAATTTCTATTCTGCTTATACAACTTAGAAGCCAAGCCCAAGCCCAGCAATCTTGCCATCTGACCACCAGTGGTCGAAATATCTGAAAACGAGTTTTTCTGAACCATTTGATCCAACCAGTTACCCTGATCGTCCACAACACGCGTCGAAAAATGGCAGTTCATTTGCCTTCCTGCAGAAGAAGGATCTGCCTCAACATCGGGATGGGCATATAATTGAGAGAAAAAATGGTAGACATCACTGATGCCAGAAGCAAATATAAATGTTTGGTC
>JBMAAL010000107.1:0-16254 GCA_050281725.1 Sphingobacterium sp.
GCTTCATTCCACCAATCGTATGCCGGAATGCCCAATCGTGGAATGCCCTTAAACTCGTGCTTCATCATCTGCACTTTTTCAGATAGACTCATTCGCGCAATCAGATCCTGAATACGTTCCTCGCGACTTCTTTTTACATCAAGAAAAGCGTAACTTTTGCTTTGTGCCATTGTCACTTGCTTTCCTCCAGCAATAAGCAATAAAAAAAGAACATTCAGTCTCAAAAAACAACGGTTAAATTTCATTTTTATAGTTTTATTTTTTCAGGTATACCTTTCTAATTTCTCAAACAGTAACAGTTCCCCTCTGCTTATCTAGGCAGCAACTATCAAGTAAATACGATCTCCTTTTTTCGTTGCTATACGCAGACGATCGCCCTCCAAAGGCTGCATTATTTTTCCATTTTTGCGCCAAGAAATTTTACTTCCGGGCCAAGGGTTGTCAAGAACCAAGTTTCTTCCTTGCTCACTTAAGATCTCTACATAAGCGACAGCCCCATTTTCAAGTTTTGACGAGACAAGAAAAGCACCATCTACACGTAGATTGGCAAACTGTGCAGCTTGCTGTTTGTTCCATACTGGAAATAATTTTAGCACCTGCTGATGGACGCCACACAACATCTGATTAATGGTTGTCGGTACAGTACTACAATTTTCTATACCATGCGGGTTGTTCAGTTGAAACCCATTGGGATAAGTATGTTGGCTATATCGATGCAAATGATATAGTATACTATCGGCACTGTAACCTACACGAACTGCTGCAGGAAAGAAACTATTCGTACCATTGTTATCTGTCCAACGGCCCATTTTTTCGATCGTATTACGTGCAATGGTAATCCAACGCTGGTCGCTTTCCAGATCAATCTGCATAGCCGGAAAAATATGCTGTATGCCTAGTGTATTATCATTCCACCATGCCGGGCCCTTTTCCGTATAACGAAAGACTGGTTGGCCATCTCTTTCCTGAACCGGAAAACTAGCTAGATGCTCCTTAACCTGCGTCCAATTCGCCGCCAGCTGGCGGTCCAAGTCCAAATAGGCACTCAAATCGGCTGCCAGCTGCAGTGTCTGCCTTACCAGTCCAAGGCTTAGAATTGGATTGCTATCCCCGACCGTCCCTTCGTGGATGGCATCGTTAAAAATCACATAACGACCATTTGCATCTTTCTTGACGTAGTTACTCCAAAACACAGCTGCACCACGCACATAGGGATATATTTTTTTCGCATACTTACGATCGTAGGTCGTATAAAACGCTGTAGCCATATTGGTGATACCATAGGATACATTGCTTTTCTGACCAAAGAATAAGCCTTTATGCTCCACCTGTCCCCCTTGGATATATCCACCAAATACGCTTTCCATGATTGCATTCTGGCGCGTTGTTTCCATTCCCTTAGGGCCTATTCCCACCGGATATAGCAATCCATCCGAAATCCCGGTTATTTCTTTTGAGTAGAACTTACCCCGTTCCATAAAGTCGAGCAGCGGTTGCTCATACGAACCAGCAGCACCAAGATGGTTGGAAGAATAAAGTCCATAGTAAGGGGCCATATAGTTATAATTCAAATGGTAATCACCATTCCAATTGGGAATCTCGCGGGTAATCCATGTTCCAAAGATGGGCGGGGCAAATTGTGGATCACGGCTACAGGATCCCATCACATAGTGAGACAGGTAATACTGTTTTTCGATCACTTTATCAGGAATTTCAACATAAGACTCGGACCAAAAATCTGCCCACCACTTTTTATGTTCGCGTTCGAGCAGCTTTATATTTTTTAGATCCAAACCATCCACCGTCTTAAGCGCCTTTTCCACACAATTCTTACTTTTGAAATTGGAAGATAAGGCGCATACATAGGTTAGCGACTCGCCTGCATGTAAGTGGAAAGCAGGTTGCTGCTGTGTGATTATTTTTCCAGCAGCAGCAGCCTTTGTCGGAATATCGACCAGCTCCTCAAAGCCCCTACTGATGAGTATTGCTCCATTTCCTCTCGTCTCCTGCTGAGTGACAGCTGGGAACCGTGATTCAGCTGGTGGATTATTTTTAAATTGGTCTTCGGCCGGGAGAAGCAGATTGATATGCCCATTGATTTGTTTTTTGCCTTTATTTTGAAATCGTAAAATCAAACAGTCATCTTTAGCGGATACAAAGGACTGGATCTCCAGCAGCGTATCTCCTGCCTGAAAGGTCGAGGTTGCAATTGCTGTATAAAGATCAACATCAACCTGATAACTAGCCGTCTCTAACATTGGAACAGCGACCTCTACCTTACCCAATACAGCAGGATAAGACTCATTAAATCCCGATTTCAACCGCCAAAAGTCATTTCTCGCCAGGTAATAGGTCTGTCTAGCAGGTGTACCTGCAATTGCTACTCCTGTACTGCCGTTGCCCAATAGAGGCGCATCCACGGCCACTTGGGATGGTATCCGCATAGCTGGTCGATCGAATTTGGCTACATATTGTGATACAACAGCTTTGCTTTTTTGCAATAGTCCTTGTTGTACAATATTTTGCTGAGCCTGACTTGGCGCATAAAAACTAAAACCAAGGAAACAGGTAAAAAAAACGAGCGTAAGATTTGGCGATTTCATCATAATGCTTTGCTTAAAAGACGACTTACTCCCACCCTTCCCTAGATTAATTGTAAGAAAATCATTCGACTACCTTTTTAGAAGAAATAGCGGGTAATTAGACCTATCCTAATAGCCAACTTTATAATCTTTTTTAAACGCCTGACCTTGCCAAGCTTTCTTTGTCGTCCAGTCTTCCGATTTATTTGTCCAGAATGGATCATTTGCAGGCAATCCCAAGGGTAAAAAGCTGAGGGTGGTCATATATAAACTTCCCGTAGAAGTATAGGTATCCGCAACTTCCGGCTGTGCACCGCAGAATCCCAGCAGTAACCATCCATTTGGATCAAAGTTTGAACAGGAATCAAACATTCGACGATGCATAGCCGTCATCGCGCTCCTAATCTGCCACGGAGACAGTCCTTCTGGATACTTACCCATTAGCACCACCTGCGCCAAAGCCTGGAAAGCACCCGTTCGATAGGTTATCGAACGACCAAAAGGCGGAAAACTTCCATCCACACCAATCATCCGTTCCTGAAAAGTTGCATACCGTTGCATTCGTTTTAGCACTAGATCATATTCCTTGCTACCCGTCTTCTTTACCTCCACAAGCGTACGATAGATATCGACCAACATCGGCTGAATGACAAAGCTATTATAATAATCCATGGCAAAATGAGGTCCATCACTGTACCAGCCATCGCCCAGGTACCACTCCTCCATTTTCTTCAATGCTATATCTATACGCATAGGATCAGCATCTTCACCTATCCGTAGCAAAAAGACTTCTGTCAATGCCGAAAATAACAACCAATTATTATAGTAGGCGGCGCGATTGCGCAGACTTTTAAAATTATTGATAATCCTTGATTTTGTGGTAGCGTCCAAGGGTTCCCAAAGCGCTTGAGGCGCTCTTAAAAAGCCTTGTGCCATAAATGCAGCATCGACAATTGGTTGTTGCTCCTTGCTGAAATCCAAGCAATCGGGATTCTTTGGATTCACGGCATTGGCAATTCCCTTTAACAATTCCAAGCGCAATTCTTTACGCTGTTTCCCCTCTTGCGTATTGTCATCAGGAAGCGACAACCAAGGCGCAACACCGGCCATGGTACGTCCCACAGCTTCCAGGTAGGTAACCTGCTCAGCCTTTAACATATACCCTGGAGCCTTTTCCAGCGGCATATTCTTTTTCAGTGTTCCCGAAGCGAGGTTATGGATCACTGGAGATACAATTTTGTAAAGTAGTCCTGTCCAATAATCACGATCTTGATTTCCTTGTTCAATTGTTGCAGGAAGAGTATTAGCCTGTTGAGCGACTACGAGTTGAGCTATCACGGCATAGAACACAGAGGTTATGCAGGCAAGCAATCTAACATATTTCATTCGTCCGGGTTTTATCTTAGCGATTGGTTATCAATTTTGTTTAGATTTACATACTATCATGATGACAGTGCATAAATCTAAACAAAATACTAGATTCCTCCCAAAGCAATCACTTGAAAGTTATTGATTAATGGGCATGCCAAACTCTTATTGACTTTCAATCGCACGGCATCTGAGTCTGGAAATTTAATATCCTTGGCCGAAGCCGCTCCTGCCAATATAATACGCTTATACCCAATTTTTTTTCCTTGGAAAACTTCAACCCATTTCCCATCAACACGACATTCAATGCTGTAATCATCCACCCGTTGACCAAGCGGAATGTATTCTTGCAAGATAAAACCATCAATTTTTGTTTTCTTACCTAAGTCGATCGTTATACTTGCTTTATCATCGCCATCATCTGTTGCGAAATAACTGTCATAATTTCCATCATTCACCTGCGAAGCTGCATACTTTTTCGAATTGCCACGATGGCCGTCGTCTGTTGCCCTTTTTTTGAATGCAGGATTGCTGTTGTGTAATTGATCGACCCAGGATTTAAACGCGATCAAGGTTCTTTCGGTTGCTTCATCCATTAATCCCTGCGCATTGGGAGAGACATTCATTAAAGGAGTCGAACCGTAACCAACAGAAGTCAAATAATACTCTTTTATCTTTTCTAGACTCACGGCAGGTTGACCAATATGAAACCAATTTCCCTGCAGGATGATGGAAGCCTCATTCGGATACCAGCGCATCACACCATCGATTAATTGACGATAATTTTGATCTGGCGTGATTCCACCATGATTTCCTGGCCATGCAATACAGCGATCCGGAATAGTTTTGACCAAAACACCAGAATCATAGACCACCGCATGGGGCTGTTTCGCTACAATCATCCGTCCAATTTTAGGATAATCCATTTTTAGGTTATCGGCATTAAATCCATCGAACCAATATTCATCAATTGGGCCATACTTGGTACTTAACTCCTCAATTTGGTCAAAATAATAATCGCCATAGGATTGATGTTTTGGTGAGCCATATTTGTTAAAATGATGATCGATAATAGAGACATATAATCCAAAATAGAGGTTATTCTTTCGGCAGGAATTAGCCAGATCACGCACAACATCTCCCTTTCCTTCTCGCCAAGCCGAAGAAGCAACCCCATGGTCTGTGATTGAAGTCTGCCAATTTGCAAACCCATCGTGGTGTTTTGTCGTTAGCACCATCCCTTTAAAACCTCCTTCTTTAGCCACTTTAGCCCATTGATCTGTATTGAATTGTACTGGATTAAAACGGTTTGGGTCTTCATCTCCAGTCCCCATATGGTTGTCACTCGGATAAAATGTCTTCATGCCAAAATGAACAAACATAATATATTCGGCTTTATGCCATCGCAATTGTGCGGGATTTGGAATAGGTAAAAATGGAGCCGGAGCTTGCTGCCCGATTGCAGTGCCAGCCAGTAGAACCGCCACAATGGAAGTTTTCAGTTTTTTTATCATAAAATAAAATCTTTAATCATTTTCGACAATAAGACGATTAACACCACAGATTGCCCTAGTATCTATTTGCTTTCAAAAAATTTTACTGAGTCCCCCTGTTTATTCGCTTCGTGTCCCATAAACAATACCAAGGTCCTTCCCCTCATAATTTCATGATGATCTCTATAACATTTATTGTATGGAAGACTATTGAGTTCGACAAGATTTAGATAATCATTTCCCATCTCCTTTCACCATCCAATATTCACTCCTGATTTCCTGTGCTGATAGCTTTTTATTATATATTTTAAGTTCATCGAGCACGGCATGTTTCAGTTTGATCTCTGCCAATGGAAATACTAAGGTCTGTATTTTCTTAAATTTTACCTCTTTGTCGTTTTTATCCTTATAAGGTTTGACTACATCAAAGGGTTTCATATCTTTAACCAGTTCTCCATTGCAATAAAATTGTGTACCTACTCCATCAGCAATTACCGTAACAAAGGACCATTCACCTACAGGCAGCTTACAGTCAAAATCATAATGATATCCATCTCGATCAAATCCCAAGCCCTGTTCATTGGCTGATATCGTCGCGTTCTTAGACACAAAAAGATTTCCCTTCAATTCCTTTTCAGGCTTGATCCAAAACGAGACAGTATATTGTTCACCGATCTCATCAATCGGCATTTTAAGTACACTCGCCTCGCTGTTAAAATGCAATCCTTTACCTGTTATGCCTGCCACATAATCAACATGTGTACCTTCTGCTTTTTTCCATTCATTATTGACTTTATTGTTGGACTGCGACTCAAAATCAAAGTAACCAAATAATGGTAATGCTGTTTTATAATATCCTCTTAAATTTAGTCCCGGTGCTTCCCGAACATCCTGACGTTTCTGGTTAAAGGTGTAAAGACTAACGTGCTGGTCTTCTGCCGTCCACATTTTCTCGGCGAGAACCTGAATCCCCGGAAACACGCGGTTGTGTACATCTTTTTGTGATACCCCATTTCCGACCACATCATTCCATACCGCAAAACTTCCGCCTCGAAGAATGGGATCACCTTTTTCAAAAGTGACTTTCCCTATATTTCTTGGGCTCCAGTTATTATATAGGTAATCGGTATTTAAATAGTCATAATAGTAACCTGCGGCAGGTACAATGTACAGATAACCATCTGGTGTACTAATCTGAGCATAGCCTAACTTTTTCATTTCTAAAGGATCCGCATAACCATTATACCACATATTTAAGGTAACATCTTTAACGCGTACAGGTGTTTTCCCCTGCGCATGAGTTAACGAGCCCCAAGCGCGTACTTTTTTCCCATTGTCCTGAACAGCCTTAAACACAAAATCGGTAAACTTGCGAAAGGGTTCGGCCTCCTTTTTATCGTACTCATCCGTCCCAACATGCACTTCCTCTCCAAGAAAAACAGGCTGAGCTCCTTGTGTATATTCGTCGAAAATATTTTTAACAACTTCGTAGGTTTTTGGATTGTCTAAATCTAAATGATCCATACCAAACTTCTTACTTCCAACTTCGGGAATCGCATGTGAGATCGCCAACGAATGTGCTGGCACATCAATCTCGGGGATAATAGTAACACCATACCGTAATGCTTTCTTTTGGAGGTTTATAAATTCCGCTTTGGTATAATGTCCATCCTTGGAAGTAAGGTTAGGATAGCGCTCATTTTCTAAACGAAAGGCCGCGTAGGTACTATCCCAATCGAAGTTAAAGAACTTATGAAAACCATTATCCGTAAGATGAATATGGAAATCTGATAATTTATAGTAGGAAAGAATCTCAACATAGTCATTCAAGAAATCTATGGTAAAAAACTTTCTGGCCACATCGATAACAAATCCCCGAACCTCGTAGGTTGGATAATCCCTAGAATCACCTTTTGGAATACGTAAAGCTGTTCGGTCGCGATCCAACAATTGGAGTAAAGTCCTCGTTGCAAATACCTTTCCTTTATAATGCTTCGCCTTGATTGTAAAGACATCATCAATATGAAGTGCATAACCTTCTTCACCCAATTCTTCAGCTCCAGAAGCCGCAATAAAAATATCCCCTTTTTTGGGTGTCCCTTTCTTAACGATCAAGTGAAGCCCAAACATCTTACGAATATCATCCTGAAGCAATTCGGCTACCTGTCTCGCATCTTTATCCGATACAATGATCGCTGTCGCTTTATTTAACGTATAATACCCTTCTTGTCCATGCCACTCCCGGAGAGAGGGAATCACAAAAGGCACTTCACCGGTACCTGTTCCTCGATAACGTCCCTTGACATCAATATCTTTCACCGGTATTTCGGCATAAGCAGTATCGGACAGTCTTGTAACCTTGAATAATAAATTCACTTTCTTATCAACCAAAGGCGACGAAATGTTTCCTTTTAGATCGATTATTACTTTATTATCTGAACCGATTAAATTGACTTTATAGCCCTCGATCTCCGGAATGCCAATCGTTGGTTTATCGCCATTGACACGCTGGAAAGCAGGTGTTAATTTTGCGACCGTTGCACTATCCAACTGTGCTTGTCCATATCCAGACAAAACGCAAAAAAGGATGCTCAACAGCATCCCAGATTTTAATTTTATTATTAGATCTCTATTCATAAATCAATGTTATTTTTTCGTCCTTCTTCCCAGTGTATTCAAATGGACCTGGAGCTGGATTTGTGTGTTTTCGGGCTTTACCGAGAAAGTCCCGGTCAATCTGCAAATGCTGTCCATTACGATCATCAAATGGTAAGTTTGAAATTACGGTAGGCTCCAAT
Source organism: Sphingobacterium sp. (assembly GCA_050281725.1). Taxonomy (GTDB): domain Bacteria; phylum Bacteroidota; class Bacteroidia; order Sphingobacteriales; family Sphingobacteriaceae; genus Sphingobacterium. The sequence goes on from JBMAAL010000107.1 coordinate 8,242, forward strand.
GACCTTGAAGTGACCAAAGCCCTCTTTTGCCGCAGCCATTTTGTCCGGAATGGGAAATCCAAATAGACCCGCCCCTGTTTTTCGACTAGATTGACAGCAGTAACTTCATTGGTATCGATCAACGCATTTCTTTCAACCGCACCTTTACTCGTATATGCTTTCATGCGTTGCTCGGCATCAGCATGTACCTCGCCCATGCGCGCATTGTTTTTATGGGTTGAAATTCCTACACTGCCTTTTAGGTAAACATTTCCATTGAGCAATACAGGAAGATAGGCATTACTATAGTCACTAATATCGGCACCCTTCACAAAAATATTGTTGACAAACTGCACGTCACCACCGGGATTATCCTTTAATTCAGCAATTCCAGTCGCATGGGGTTTCAGATACGGCGTCAATCGACTATCATAAGCAACTACATCTATTTTTCCGGCAAAGAGATTATGGGCAAAAGCGGCCCCCTGTGCATTCATTAACAGACTTTTTTTGGAAAGCATGATATTATTGGCCACCAATGCCGGACCATGTGTTACTTCCAAGAATACATCAAGATCATTCTGATAGAGCAAATTGTTCATAATTTGTGCGCCCTGGGCCATCCAGTCGAGCCAGATTCCTTTGTCTGTCCGGAAGATACGGTTATTTCTGATACAGACATCAACAGCGCCATGAAACTTAATTCCTGCCATCTCCGCTCCCGTAAACAAGCGTTCGATGTGTATATCATGAATTGTATTTTTTTCGATCGTACTAAAAGAACAACCCATACTGCCCACAATGCCGGCCTGTTCGCAGTAGGCGATCTTATTATTTCCTACATAATGACCACCCACGCTATCTTTATTCCAACCAAAAGCCAAGGCTCGCTTTATGGTACCAACATAACCTTCGGCAGATTCTGTATCCTTATTGTCGAATGCATCACCATATTTCCCTAAGGCTATCCCTACACATTTCGAGTACTGTATGGTATTGTTGACAATACGCCAGCCCTTACTCCAATGTGTTCCTAGGAGCCCTTCCTGTTCGGCCGTTGGCGGCGCCCAATTGGTCGCGGCCTGTTCCATCTCAAATCCATCCACAGTGATATAATTGACAAATGGGCGATCGGGATAGAAGACCCGGGGTCTTACATTGATTTCTACCTGTTCCTGATTCGGATCAGCCTGTGGAAACCGCGCCCATATAGACGTCTTTTCCCCGTCAACCGAAGCCCACCATCCCCCTTTTGGATAATGATCTGCCAATAACTGCTCCCTGGAAGATGCTTCCATCAGCCAATGACCATGGAGATAAACTGCTCCACGATGGTATTTCCGTTCCTTGGGTGTCGGCCAAAACCAGTCGCCACGAATTTCCTCCGCATAGGGATTGAATGTACCAAAGAAAGAATTAGGCAGCTCCAACTGCCAGATATCGTCATGCACTAACTTCCAGCCCTTTACTTCTTCCGACCCTTTGATAACTACTTTTTCATCTTTTGCAGCACGATAGGTAATGGGCTGTTGTGCCGAAAGGCCACCGCGAGGCGGAATGATACTTTCGCGGTATACCCCCTGGTGAACGGTAATGATATCACCCGGCATCGCAAGCTTAGCCGCAGCCATAATGGTACGGAGTGGTTTTGCCTGCGTACCGGCCTGCTCATCATTCCCCACCACAGCAACGTGATATTCTCTTGGCTTTGCTTTAGTCTGTGCAGAGAGAGTCCCTACCCCTAAAAGGAAAACATATGTTAAGAAAAAGGTCACTTTCATTTTATTCAGTTTAGTGCTATTTAAGTTTAATATCCTTTAGCTCTTCTCAATGTTGTTAAAAGTTTCTTATCCGAGCCATCTTTATTCAAACGATATAAATTCCAGCGATCTTTATCCAATTCCTCCAGTCTGAAACTTTGTGTAGGATCAACCAATTGTTTTTTCACCCAGCTTGGGAAAGCATTCGCTGCACGGGCATTTTCCCAGGTACGAATCACCTTGAAAATAGCGTCTTTCTGTGGACAGCTCTCTACCTGTTTTTGATTCAGTTTTAGGCTATAAGTCGAGCCCGTACCGACAGACATCGCCTGAATATGCTCATATTCTTCTACTGTAGACTTTTCGGTAATCGGAAAATTTCCGCCCATTCCTACGGGGAAGAAATTGGCCTGACAGACATCTCTTAAATCTTTCCCCTGACTTGTTGCACTGCCCCACTCCCGTGTCTCGGCATCATATAGATTTTTACCGCCGCCTACATTCCATATACTTTGGTAATGCCATGACCCTTCAGACAAAGTTGCACCTGTAAAACGAATGTGAGCTAGCCCTAGCTGTTTCGCCCGATCAAACATTTTACGGAAAAAACGTTTTGCCGAATAATAGCCATGTCCGTTGTTAAACAAGAATTCCTGTCCATCAAAATCGTAATAGCCTAGGCCATTTATGAAACAGACATCGGCATAATAAGCTGCAATTTCATCCTGCAACTGCATATTCGGAATCAGGCCATCATAACCATAGTTGATTGTTACCTGCAATTTATAAAGTGTATCTAAAGCCTGATGAGCTGTTGCCTTGCTATCCCAGTAACCACGTTTTACGTTCAGAAGGCGATATGGTTTTGTATCGCTCACCCCGAGATAATGAATCAATTCCTTACCAATTTTAATCATATTTAAACTCTTGACATGCCCTTCCCAGCTACCAATTTCCTCCAAATGCGTCGGGTCATCAACATAAATTAACGTATCCGTTGGGTTGATTGCCTTAGCTAGCAAACGTTTTTGCTGATACCAAATACTGTCACTCGGAACGGGACTCGCATCTTTTGTACCCGGAGCCAATGCATTTGTGATCGGTGTACGACCGATAACCAAATTGTGCTTGGCTGCCAATGTCGCATATTCCTTATGAGAAAGTGCTTTCCCATCGGAGAACTTCAGGGGTTTACGTTCAAAGTTTTTACCGTCAATATAACCTGCATTACCGCGATCAGGTCGTAAAAATCCTTGATCGTATAGACTGATTGCCTTAAATCCAAGTCGGTCTGCATAAGCAATCATATTGTCATATAGATTTCCTTCTGTCAGCACATCTGGTACAAATGCCGCTGGATCTTTAATCCATTTTCCATTAACGGTCGGATGTGGTAAACCTTCTTTCAGGACAATATCCTGTACCACATCTAGCAAGGCCGTACTATCTGGGCTACCCCAAAATGCAATGGAAGAACCGATGTAATCAACCCCGGATAAGGGTTGAACCTGCAGATGGTTGGGTTTATTAGAAGGCATATTGGGAATTAACGAATAATAAACTTCTCGCGGACTTCTGCGATCCCGAGATTGATAGGTAATTGAAATTCGTCCATTTTTATCGACCTCCGCTGCATTCCCATACATAATCCTGTAGTAGGGTTCTTTGTGTGCATAAAAAGCGACATCGCTGATACCGTTGCCACCTAATGTGAACACCTGTCCTTCATGCAGATCATTTGGTAAGGGAAAACGTGAAGCATCGGGTGAGTGGATAATATATTGGAAAGGAGCCGCGTCACCTTGAATATCTGCAGTACCGCCCAACGTATTGTCATTTAGCGCTAACATGCCTATCGCATAATTGACAGCCTCACTTGTATCACGGCTCACACCGATGATCTCACCCAATAAATTCGTGATGTTTGTATGATACGAACCCCACTGTATGGCTTCAATTTCCTTCGAATTTGTCAGCGAAAGGAGCTTCATCTTAAAATACTTTGCCTGCGGCAAGATACTGATGCGTGCTGTAGAACCGTTGGGATAGCGTAAGGTCATGATTTTATCCGTAGCGGAATAGTTTGCTTGTTCTGGATAGCTGTATATCCTTTTCTTCGCATTATAAAGAACCATCAAAGGAGATGGTTTATCTGCCGGGCTAAATTCCCTGTTCGATTTCTTTGTAATATTCTGCATGCTCGTGATATAACCTTTTTGGTCAATAACGATCTTAAAATAATTGGTTTTTAATGTTGTTTGGCTATACCCCATTGTTGACAAAGCTGTCAACCCAAGAAATAACAAGTTAGTTTTTAAAAGTTTCATTCGTTTTTAGATTTTAACATAGTGTATCCCCAGCACACGCATTAGAGCGCAACTACAACTGTATCGCCAGCTTTAATATTGACCTTTTTATTCCAGTCCCAAAAGGCATTCTCACCTAAAGGTCGAGCTGCTTCAGCGGCATCCTCCACTAGTATGCTGACATTTGCATCATAAGCGGTTGGATTATGAAGTGTTAAAGAGAGTCCCTGTCCAGTTTTCTTGACAGTTTTAACTAGAATATGATCAAAGGCATAGGCTGTTGCTCTGTCCTTGCGGACATAAACGCCCGGTATTTCCAAGGCCATCAGCGCTCCATTTGTCTCATTCCAGCCTGTTTTACCGCCATCCCCACGCGAGCCTCGGCTATCAGCATCGCAATAGGTCAAACGCTCAGTGATCTTACCATTGGGTTGAACGCCTTCGCCATGTGCATGGATCACATCGCGGATCAGATCTGCATACAAACGCGTGCCCGTCTCACGGAAAAGCTTGAACAGGACATCACCAGACTGTGTACAGAATCCTGGGGCTCCGTGTTTATTTTGTGTACTCGCCCAAACCGCCCCCGTAAGATTAGCGCCCAATTTTGCTAAGGCTGTATTTTCGGGCAACTGATAAGGAAAAGACACTGTCCATGAAGCTGTATAATTGGCCAAGTTTTTTGCTTGCTCGAGGTACTTACGATCGCCAGTTTGTTCAAAAAGAGTCATCAGCGAAGTCGTTAAGGCTATTGCTGTCTCTGAGTCTGCATTTTGCAAGATATCACCACAGGCACCTGAGGTAAAACCTACCAGCGCAAACTCGTCATAATACTTTTTGGCAGCCTCTTTTGCCACAGCAAGGTAATGATCATCATGGAAATAAGAAGCTGCTAAAGTCAGTCCTGCAACAGCCATGGCCCCGCCTGTCGTGTTATAAGCGGCAATTTTCCCCGATTCAATCGCTAAGTAATTCCCCCAGGTTCCCTCTTCTTGCCAGGTTTTCACGAAAGCATCTCCAAGTTGTTTGACTTCATTTTCCCACGCGTTATCGATCAGAGCAGACTTGCCCTGTTTTTTCAACAGCATAAACTGCTTGATCATCCAGTATAGCACATCGGCATTTTTACGGGTCAAACCGATCCCTGGATTTAGCTTTGCTCCGTCTCGGTAAATGACCTTACCGTCTGCGCCAAGCACATCGTAATAATAGCTACTTGCTCCACGGCCTCGCGGTAAAGCAAAATTGAAGGTATGGCTTACCCTATCAAAATGTGCTTTATCCGCCATAGCAAGCATAGGATACGTATTGATCAATCCACCGACCCAGCCATAGGACATCCAATCGGCATTTTCGGGACAGTAAAATCCAATGCTGTCTTTTGTATAATAACGTTCGTCAATATTTTTTGCCATACGTGTAAAAACCTCACTCATGGGCATCAGATTGCGGGGCGCAGTTTCTTTGACATGAAGTTTTCGTTCTTGCATAAAATGTGCATAGAGTTGCGGAACATCCATTGCTGGAAACACAATTCTTGTCACACGGATCTGCACTTCATCACCTGGAGCTACACTTATCCCACGATCAGGACTTTCACTAAAACCAATAAATTCAGGTTTCCGAGACCGCACTCCCGGAGCACTGACGACAAAACTGGCCAGACTCCGATCTCCACTCTCTTCGATAATAAGTGCATGATCTTTTACCTCATTTTTCCAGGTTATTCCCTGATCGGTAAACAAGAAAACACCCTGCTGTTGCTTTCTGTCCAAGTAAGCCATCAGTGGAGTACTGGTATTGCTGATATTAACTTCCAGCTGGGAGTTGGCCCCAAATTCAGGTGACAGCTGTGGAATCGGATTGGAGGTAAGCGCTAGATCTTTTCGATAATAATCCGTTTTGTCCAAACCCGTTGCATATTCCCGGTTAACGATCCGCTGACGATTGCCATTGTAAACAACCGCGGGAATCATCACAAAATTGTCGCTCGACCAATTATAAGCATCAAAGGCGACTGCTACCCCAGCATCCTTCATCGCTCTTTTCGCCTTAAAGGTAAATCGGTAGGTCACCTCATTGGTTCCCTTTTTTTGCAAAACCTCCTGCTTGACATCCCAATTATCCGAACGCCCTCCTATTGTCGAACTGTGTACCAATTTTGCCCCTTCATATTGGCAATCCAGCAATCTGAACAGTACATTTTTATCCCACTTTTGAGGGAGCCAGTCTTGCGAAAAACTATTTAGCGCCAATGCACAGAGTAGAAAACTTCCTACTATCTTTTTCATCCGTATATTATTTTTACTTTTCTTTCAATCTTAACAGAAGAGTTGGACCGTATATACGGCCCAACTTTCACCACTTAAACACTAAATTACACTTTGAATAAACCAAACTATTATTTTAAAGGATCAAAAGTTCCATACTATTCATGTATGCCCTCCAATTTTTGAATTTCCTTTTCATCTCATGCTTTCTGTCAGTTCCCACATCCACTAAGGCAAACTTGATTATTATGCATAATTGATGGCAGGAATAAATTTCAGGATAATAAAAAGCGAGAACCACCAATAATTTGCTCTTTTGTAATGTTTTTTTGCATTAAATATATTACAAGCAAGATTTTCAAATTTTATACTTTCATATTTTTTTTTCTTACCTTTAACTAAGTTATGCAACCGGTTGCTATAATATTATAGTTTTTAACCCCATTTCAGGCTTTTATTATGATGCAGCATATTTATGAAAACTTTACTTTCCCACCAGATCAATCATTTACGGTACGTAGTGAAGAACTGGAAATCAAAAAATACACTTCATTAAAGTCGCATCTCAACTTTGAGATTGCTTTACTGGAAAACTGTATGGGAAAACGGTTTATAGGTGACCATATTGAAGATTTTGAAGGTGACGAATTGGTTTTATTGGGTAGTTACCTACCACATTGCTGGCAATATTACAATACCATTGATAGAGATAAACCGGCTAAAGCCTCCATTGTTCACTTTTATCCTGATTTTCTGGGGAAAGATCTGTTGACCAAACCTGAAGCGATCCTACTCAATCAATTGTTTATAAATGCTGCAAAAGGTGTCTTATTTTCTGGTCCCATTGTCAGAGAGGCCAAAGAAATCCTTAAGCAGATGTTGTCTACTTCAGGGTTGTCCCGCGCCGTATTAATGTTACAACTTTTGGATAAATTGGCCTTATCCAGCTCGTATAGGACTTTATCCTCACCATCGTTCAATATTATTGAAAATTCAAATGATGCCAATCGGATCAACCGGGTTTTCGACTATATATTCAAACATTTTAGAGAGGATATTACACTACAGGATGTCGCTTCTATTGTCCCCATGTCTTCATCTGCCTTCTGCCGATTCTTCAAAATGCAAACCAATAGAACCTTGGTGGATTTTATCAAGGAAATACGTATTGGCCATGCAGCCAAATTATTGTTGGAAGGAAAATACAATATCACAGAGACCTGTTTCAAAAGTGGTTACAATAACATTTCCAATTTCAACAAGCATTTTAAAGACGTAAAAGGCAGTTCGCCCCGTGATTTTCTAAAGCAGTATCGGACACCCGAGGCTAGTTGTGTTTAAATTCATAAAAAAGCTTCGTTTCGGCCCATTTTTGTCCTGCTACCGTTCCGCGCACACCTTGTTGGTAGGTATTCATACGTGCATTCCATTCCGCACATTTTGGACTGTAAGCCTCAGCTTCTTTACCCATTTTATCGAGATCTGCTCCTGCCGGAACCCTAACCGTCATAACAATTAATTTATCAAACCGATACAATGCAATCTGCTGATAACCTGCTTTTTTAAACCCAGCCTCAACCTCAGGCCATACCCGATCGTGATAGGCCAGGTATTCCTTTAGTTTTTCTGGATTGTCTACAATACTGACCACAAATACATGCTCTTCATAATCTGGTAAATGGGAGGGTGCTTTCTCCC
>JBMAAL010000108.1:0-15954 GCA_050281725.1 Sphingobacterium sp.
GCTGAGGGAAATTTAGTGCCAGATTCGATTACGATAGCAATGCTGGAAGAGGAAGTAAAGAAAAATCCGGATGCAAAGGGATTTATTTTTGATGGATTTCCTCGTACTGTTGCTCAAGCTGAGGCATTGGATGCTTTTTTAGAAGGTATCAATACATCAATCTCGGTCGTAATCGCGCTGGATGTGAATGAGGATGAATTGAAAGAACGTATTGCTAAACGGAGAGAGATTTCTGGCCGTGCGGATGATGATGCGGATAAATTGGTGAAGCGTATTGATGAATATTTCACAAAGACGATTCATGTGTTGCCTTATTATGAGGCACAAGGTAAACTTTCTAAAGTGAATGGTATCGGCGATATCGATTCTATCTTTAAGAGCTTAACCGATATCATCGATAACTATTAATTAAAATAAATACTTTTAGACTGTAATAAATTGTAATGGCGCAAGGCTCGAATTTTGTTGATTATGTGAAAGTGTGTTGTCGTTCTGGACATGGTGGGGCAGGTTCGGCGCATTTGCACCGTGACAAGCACACAGCTACTGGTGGACCCGATGGTGGTGACGGCGGTCGCGGCGGGCATATTATATTGAAAGGAACGACTAATCTCTGGACGTTACTCCATTTAAAATATCGCAAGCATATTATTGCGTCAAACGGTGAGTCTGGCGGCAGCTCTTTGCGTACTGGGGCAACTGGACGTGATGAGATCTTGGAAGTGCCATTGGGTACGATTGCGAAGGATGCAGAGACGGGAGAGGTATTGTTCGATATCACAGAAGACGGTGAAACCAGAATATTGGTTCCGGGTGGAAAAGGCGGGTTGGGCAACTGGCATTTTAAATCGCCGACACAGCAGACTCCACGGTTTTCGCAACCGGGTCTTCCGGGGAAAGAACAGTGGATGATTCTCGAATTGAAGGTTCTTGCTGATGTTGGATTGGTTGGATTCCCGAATGCGGGTAAATCAACGTTGTTGTCAGTGGTCTCTGCTGCTAAACCAGAAATCGCGAATTATCCCTTTACAACACTGGTGCCTAATTTGGGTATGGTGAGCTACCGGGATAACCGTTCTTTTGTTATGGCCGATATTCCGGGTATTATCGAAGGGGCTTCGGAAGGAAAGGGATTAGGATATCGTTTCTTGCGGCATATCGAACGAAATTCTGTTTTGTTGTTTATGGTGCCGGCCGATACAGATCGGACAATCCGGGAAGAGTACGCCATTCTATTGAATGAACTTACTGCATATAATCCCGAGTTGGCAGATAAACCTAAATTGCTGGCTGTTACCAAGTCTGATATGCTCGATGAGGAGCTGGAGAAGGAAATGGAGCAGGAGCTACCGGAAGATGTACCCTATATTTTCATTTCTTCGGTGACAGGTAAAAATATATTGCCATTGAAAGATATGATCTGGAAAGCAATCAACTCTTAAGTTTAAATACATAAACAGAAAAGGCGCTCCACACCGTGAAGCGCCTTTTCTGTTTATGTTAATTACGAATTACTATCCTAAAGTGCCCCCAGTTTTAGTGTTAGCCGCAACTGGCTGATTTAAGAAACACATTATAACTGAATCATCCAGCCACCAACTTAACCCTAATCCCAATTTTCAATCAGTTTTTAGTCAGTATTTGTTCACTGCTTATTCAGTCTTCACTGAGCAAGCACTGAACAAGCAGTGAACAAGCACTGTTAAAAAGACGAATTTGATCCCTTCGTATTACTAATTTTCTGCAACTAAAAATTAAAAGAAAAAAAGGAAGAAGCTGCGTTTACGTAACAAAAAGATCGCTGTTCTGTGGTATTAGGTCATTTTAACGGGAAGATGAACCTGCGACAGCATTGCGCTCTAAAAAATGTATGTTTTTTAAGTTTTTTTATTAATTTCAACCTATTATTTAATCCCTGATGGACGACTGTTTTTCAGTTCCATCGCCAAACTAAATCTAAATGAAAACAGAAGACGAAAAGTATTGTGTAGAGTGCGGTAAGTTAATCAATATCAAGGCGGAGGTGTGCCCATTTTGTGGTGTGAGACAGCCTATTTTTTATGCTAACCAACCTTTTCAACAGCAAAACAACACCTTTCAGGATGACAGGTGGTTACCAGCACTGTTATTTTGTTTTTTTCTCGGCCCTTTTGGAGCGCATCGATTCTACTTGGGGCAAATTGGTACTGCTGTTATTCAGCTGCTTACCTTAGGGGGATGTGGTATCTGGTATCTAATCGATTTGATTATGATTATTGTCGGAAAATATAAAGATGCCAACGGTAATTATATCAAGAGTCCAATTAACAATAATTAATGATTTCGCTCGTCCTGAAATACCTTAAATGTCATTGGATATATTCGTTGGTGGTGGGGTATTTCGGGATTGCCATTGGCTTGTATCTTTTTGCGGATATCCATATCCTTATTCCCTGTCTTTGGAAGAGTATCAGTGGGTTTGATTGTCCCGGTTGTGGGCTGACAAGAGCCTTTATCGCCTTGCTGCGGATGGAATGGCAAGAAGCTTGGTTAGAAAACCCGCTGATTTTTATGCTTGTCCCACTATTGACTGTGCTGATTTTGAGGGACTTTATTCGGTTTCGGGAAGTCCAATCAATGGAAGGATAAAAAAATAAAAAATGTTTTCACTTTATAAGTGATATGTCGTAACTTTGTCTCCCGTGAAAATTAAAGTAGAGTCTTTACTGGTAGGTGCCTTAGGAAACGGTTTGTCAATCGTGATGATGCATTGTTAATTGATATTTAGCCCATTTGAGGGCTTTTTTTATATCCAATCAAGAACGCTTTAAAATTCATAAAAGTAAGGATACACATTTTATAATATTACATCGATAATGACCAACTACAGCAAATTGCCTGCAATTTTAGTTTTAGAAGATGGTACAGTTTATCACGGTAAAGCCGCTGGTAAAATTGGTACGACTACTGGGGAGATCTGTTTTAACACAGGAACAACCGGTTATCAAGAGATTTTTACAGATCCATCTTATTTTGGACAAATCATGGTAACAACCAATGCTCATATTGGTAACTATGGTATTGATGAGGATGATACCGAATCAAATCAAATTCAGATTGCGGGATTAGTTTGCAAAAACTATAACATCAACTACAGTCGTAAAATGGCTGATGAATCGATCCAAAGCTACTTTGAGGAAGGAAATTTAGTTGGTATTTCTGATGTGGATACCCGTTCATTGGTGCGACATATTCGTGATAAAGGAGCAATGAATGCGATTATTTCTTCAGAAACATTGGATGTTGAAGAATTAAAACGTCAATTGGCGAAGGTTCCTTCAATGGATGGACTTGAGCTGTCTTCGAAAGTAACGACGGCCGAGCCTTATTTCTTCGGTAATGAAAATGCTTCGTTGCGTGTAGCGGTTTTGGATTTGGGAATCAAGAAAAACATCTTGCGCAATTTTGAGGCTCGTGATGTATATACAAAGGTTTTTCCTGCAAAGACAACATTTGAAGAAATGGAGAAATGGAATCCGGATGGTTATTTTATTTCCAATGGCCCTGGCGATCCAGCACCTATGGATTATGCTATAGAGACTGTAAAAGCTATTTTAAATGCAAACAAACCGATGTTTGGTATTTGCTTAGGTCACCAGATCTTAGCATTGGCAAATGGTATCCGCACAAGCAAATTGCATAATGGACACCGCGGTATCAACCACCCCGTGAAGAACATTATCGCTAACCGTTGTGAAATTACGTCGCAGAACCACGGTTTTGGAGTGGTAGCTGAGGATATTCAGAATTCTGAGAACGTTGAAATTACTCATGTTAATTTGAATGATCAGTCTATTGAAGGTATCCGTATCAAAGGACAGAAAGCATTTTCGGTGCAATATCACCCAGAATCATCACCAGGTCCACATGACTCGCGCTACTTGTTTGATGATTTTGTGGCAATGATCAAAAACTAAATTGTACAATATTATATAAAAAACCCTTCAGATCATGAAGGGTTTTTTATTGTATTTATTTGAACAGTTATGCCGATGGGGCATATTTTATTCATAATAAATAGAGGAATAAATACATTTTTTATTATATTTGATTGTGAAAAATGTCTGTAGACAAGAGTGTGTCTTATCTACACTAAGTAATGAAAATAAATTATAGTCTAATAAAGAGATGAGTTTAATTATCGATGTTCATGCGCGTCAAATTTTGGATTCGCGCGGTAACCCTACAATTGAGGTAGATGTTACTACACAAAATGGTTTTGTTGGTCGTGCAGCTGTTCCTTCAGGTGCTTCAACTGGTATTCACGAAGCAGTAGAATTACGTGATGGTGACAAGTCAAAATATCTAGGAAAAGGTGTTTTGAAAGCTGTTGAGAATGTAAACACTAAAATTGCAAAAGCGCTAGAAGGTGTAGATGTTTTCGAGCAAAATGCCATCGATAAAATCATGATTGATTTAGACGGTAGCGAAAATAAAGGAAACTTAGGTGCAAATGCTATTTTAGGAGTTTCTTTAGCTGTAGCGAAAGCTGCTGCACAAGAGTCACGTCAACCATTATACCGTTATATCGGTGGTGTAAATGCGAACACGTTACCTATCCCTATGATGAATATCATCAATGGTGGTTCACACTCTGATGCGCCTATCGCATTTCAGGAATTTATGATCATGCCTGTGGGTGCGCCTTCATTCTCTGAGGCTTTGCGTTGGGGTACTGAGGTTTTCCATACCTTGAAAAAAATCTTACATGACAGAGGTCTTTCAACTGCAGTAGGTGATGAAGGTGGTTTTGCGCCAACTTTTGAAGGTACTGAGGATGCTATCGAAACAGTTTTGAAAGCGATTGAAATCGCTGGTTACAAACCAGGTCAAGATGTTTGTTTAGCGTTGGATTGTGCTTCTTCTGAGTTCTACAAAGACGGTAAATACGATTATACGAAGTTTGAAGGTGATAAAGGTGCTGTACGTTCTAGTGAAGAACAAGCAAGCTATTTGGCTGAATTAACAGCTAAATACCCTATTATTTCTATCGAAGATGGTATGGCTGAAGATGATTGGGCTGGTTGGAAAACTTTGACTGACAAAATCGGTGACCATGTTCAATTGGTAGGTGATGATCTTTTTGTTACCAATACAAAACGTCTTCAACAAGGAATCGATACACATACAGCGAACTCAATTTTAGTGAAAGTAAACCAAATTGGTTCATTGACTGAAACAATCAATGCGGTTACTTTAGCTCAGAATTCTGGTTATACTTCTGTGATGTCACACCGTTCGGGTGAGACTGAAGATGCGACTATCGCTGACTTAGCTGTAGCACTGAACTGCGGTCAGATCAAAACTGGTTCTGCTTCACGTTCTGATCGTATGGCTAAATACAACCAATTGTTACGTATTGAGGAGGAATTGGGTGGTAATGCACGTTTCATCGGTAAAAACTTTAAATACGCTAAAAAATAAGCTAAAGCTTATTTTTATATAAAAGCCGAAGTATTTTATACTTCGGCTTTTTGTTGTGGGCAAAATATGCTCAATGATCTTTTCTATAGTTGCCTTTAGCACCGGAACTGATATCCTGTCTTAGAATAAAGTATTTCCTGTGTTTTTGTTGGGATAGGTTAGATCCAAGTCGAATGTTGTATTCAGTTTTTTGATAAAATGTGTTGCCAGTAATGGCGATTCTATCTCAATATTCTGGTGGATAAAGAAATACAGTTTTTGCAACCCGTTTTCGCGCCATAGTTTCAGCACATCGATCCATTGATCCAGTCGATCGTAATCCGATGCGTGGTTGGCACCTACATATCGTACGAAAGCAGTCGGTGTGGTTAAGCGCATATGGAGCATGTCTCTACGGCCTGCGGTATCGACCAATACGTTGGTCACATTGGTTTCCTCCAGCAGCGCATAAAGTTCTTTTGTTACTTCGGGTTTGGAAAACCAATCTTTATTTCGTACTTCCAAGGCTAGTGGGACTTCTTTTGGCCAGTCATGAAGAAATAGTTTTAGACGGGCCATATCCTTTGGACTATAATTGTCGTGCATCTGCAAAAAGGCCATTCCCAGTTTCTCATCGAAATGAACAATGGAATCCGTAAACAATTTTACTTTATCACCCGTATTTAATAATCTGCTAAAATGGCTGATGGATTGTGGGATTTTTGGGAAGAACTTGAAGTTAGCAGGTGTTTTCTTTTTCCAGGTTTCTACCTGGTCTATGCCAGGCGAATTGTAGAATGTGGCATTGAGTTCAATGCTGTTAAATTGCGTGGAATAATAAGCAAGTTCGTCTTTTGTACCTCTTGGGTAAAAGCCTTTTAAATCTTGTTTATTCCATTTTGCACAGCCTACAAATACCTCAAAAGGTTTACCGTTTTTGAAATGCTGTAATAGGGTTAAGGTTTCCGGTGGAGTAGGAGGAAGGGTAAAATCGATTTCCTCCGGATGTTCAACTTGGCCGAATTTCATATTAGTTTTTTCTTAATTTATAATCAAATAATAGATGAGCCAACAGTGCCAATAACGTATAACATGTGCCTACGACAATAACACCGGGCCATTGGAAATGTTGCCACGCTTGTGCAGCAAAAAAAGTGCCTGTTGATCCGCCAATAAAATAACTGACCATATATACGGTGTTTAGTCGGTTGTTGGCGCCGAGGTTTAGCGCATAGAAATCGCTTTGATTCAGGATATGCATCGACTGTAGACCAAGATCAATGAGAATAACACCAAGAATGAGACCCCAATAGGTATAGCCAAAGAGGGTAAATAATAACCAGCTGAATAACATCAATAAGATCGCATATAAGATTATTTTTGCTTTGCTGATATAAATGGTCAGTTTATTGACAAAAGCAGCGGCAAGCGCACCACAGGCACCTACGAGGCCAAAGGCTCCTGCAATTGCGGGGCCATCAAAGAAAGGTGGGGCCGAAAGATGGAAAACAAGCGTTGTAAAAAATGCAGAAAAAGCCCCAAATCCCATGGCTCCACGAAATGCAGCCAACTGTAACACAGGTTGTTTTCTGGCAAAGTTCCAGACTGATCGCATCAATTCCTGATAGGAACCTTTAAAATTCGGCAGTACCTCTGGTAACTTGATTGCTATAGCGATGGCTGTAATGACCATAATTACTGAGGCTATCCAATACATTTCGCGCCATCCGAAGTAGGAGCCAACAAACCCGCTTATAACCCTAGAGAGTAATATACCGATCAGTAGACCCGACATGACCATTCCGATCGCTGAAGCCTGTTTTTCTTTGCTCGCAAGTTCGGCGGCCATAGGCACAAAAACCTGCGGAATAACGGAGGTGAAACCTATCAGAAAACTGAATAGCAAGATCGATAGGATAGAAGTGGACATAGCCATACCGACCAAAGAAAAAATAATGAAAAAGAAATCGATCAAGATCATTTTCTTTCTTTTAAACATATCCCCTAAAGGAACGATCAGTAACAGGCCAAAGGCATATCCGATCTGCGTTAACATGGCCGAATTACTGACCATAGCCTCGTCAATATGTAGGTCTTTGGCAATCAAGCCCAACAGTGGTTGATTGTAATAATTATTGGCGACAACTAAACCTGTGGCGATGGTCATCAACCACAAGGTTGATTTGGATATTTCGTTTTTGGAATCTATTGTTTGCGACATGAGCGACTAATGTAATTCATCCCAAAGATCCTGAAATTTCTGTTTCAATGCTGCAACTTCCTGTTCCAATTGTCCAATTCGTTCGAGTAAGATCTGGTCGTTCGAGGAGCTGCCTACAGGAGCGCTATTTTCATACACTTCTAGGTTGATTTCTCCTAATAAATGAATGTAGCGAACTTCTTTATGCCCTATTTGCTTAGGCAGGGACTTCAAGTAGCCTTCTTGTGCCAATTTTTCCAATTGTTCATTGATTTCGCCCAATGATTCAAATTCATAAAGTCTTCCAGAGTTTGAATTAATTTCGCCGGCGGTCAGTGGTCCTCTGAGTAGCAATAAACAGATAATGGTTAATTCGGAGGGGACCAGTGGAAATTGTATGGCAAAATTGTGTTTGTACTTTGTTACGCGAGATCCTCCGCCAACAACTGTCGAGATTAGGCCTTTTTTCTTTAATATATCCAATGTAGCGATAATATCTTCTTCTGTATATTGTACTACTGGTTTGCGCGAAGTCTTTTGGTTACAAGCGGCTTGCAAGCTGTTGATTGTCATTGGATAATATTCTGGAGTTACTTTTGATTTTTCGATTAGTGAGCCTAGTACACGTTGTTCCATGGCAGACAATTGGGGCAAATGAGTTGTTTCCATTTATTTTGAAGAATATAAATTTATGATCGAATACAAGTATGCAGTTATGGCAACATAACATTGGCTTGCTGTTTGTTCCTTCTCAAAGATGCCCTTTTTCTCATATAACTCCAAAAGATCTTTTTCTTATCTTCGCATGAGTAATATAAGATTTTAAGGTGCTTAAGATAGCTTTTCGTCAAGAATTTGTCCATTCAGTCAAAGAGGGGCATCGATTTCCGATGCTGAAGTACGAGTTGATTCCTTTACAGTTAAAACATGAAGGGCTGGCAGAAGATTCTAATTTTTTCAGTCCTGAACTCGCGAGCTTTGAAACATGCTGTTTGGTCCATGATCCAGTGTATGTAAAGCAGTTGTTTGAGCTTACTTTGGATTCTAAGATGGTTCGTAGAATAGGTTTTCCATTAAGTCAAAGCCTTGTTGATCGGGAGCGATATATCCTAGATGGGACGATCCGAAGTGCAGCATATGCACTTGAGTATGGTGTTGCTTTTACCATTGCAGGGGGGACACATCATGCCGGTTATGATTTTGGTGAAGGTTTCTGTCTGATGAATGATCAAGCGGCTGCGGCCGGCTACTTGTTGAAGCATAACTATGCTGGTCGTATCCTCATTATTGATCTGGATGTACACCAAGGAAATGGCACTGCGCATATTTTTGAGGGGCATAATCAGGTGTTTACCTTTTCAATGCATGGTGAGAAAAACTATCCCTTTGTCAAACAGCGTTCCCATTTGGATATCGGCTTGGCAGATCAGGTTACTGATGCGGAATATCTCACTTTATTGGAAGAAAATTTGGTTGATGTGTTTCGGAAATTTGAGCCTGATTTCGTTTTCTACCAGGCTGGGGTAGATATTTTGGAAACAGATAAGCTGGGTAAATTGAACTTAAGCAGCAGTACCTGTCATCGAAGAGATGAATTGGTCTTTCAAATGTGCCATAAACACCATATCCCTGTTCAGGTAAGTATGGGCGGAGGTTATTCTCCTGAAATTAAAGATATTGTCAATGCACATTGTCAGACTTTTAGAATAGCAATAGATATATATAATTTATAAGATAAGAAATATGTTTTTTCACCAAGATGCAACTTTTGAAGCGTTATCCATTCATCGTGTAGGCAATAAAGCGCAAGATGAATTTTATATTTTGTCGGATGCCCCGGTATCTCTTGAAGGAGATGAAGTGTTACCTGGACTCCTGATGCAGTATTTTATGAGTCCTTTTGCAAAGGTGAATGAGGTATATCGCTTATATCATCCCAATGGAGAGTTGGAGCTGAATGAGATTTTCTATTTTGCAAGACAGTATTTTAAGGAGCAGCTTCCATTTCATGATTTTTCCCAACAAATTTCAAAACACCTTTATGAGGTATCCAACCATCCTAAAATTAAGGCTGGAGAGGTGTATGTAGTTGCCTTAAAGAATGTACAGATCGAGGGGGAAGAACATGATGCGATTGGTATCTTCAAATCTGAGAATAAAGAGACTTATCTGAAAGTATATCCGGAGCAAGGTGCTTTTATGTTGGAATATGAGCAGGAGGCGATCAATATCAATAAACTGGACAAGGGCTGTATTATTATCAATGTAGAAGAAGAAGAAGGTTATAAGGTGCTGGTTCTCGATCAGACAAACCGTCAACAGGAGGCAGTATACTGGAAAGATGAGTTTCTGCAGCTTCGCGTGCGCAACGATAATTTCAATCAAACAGGGAATTATCTAAAAGTCTATAAGAACTTTGTTCAGGAAAAACTAGATGAGACATTTGAATTGGAGAAAGCGGACAAGATTGATTTGATGAACAAATCCATGAATTACTTTAAGGAAAAGGAAACTTTTGTCCAAGAAGAGTTTGAAGAGGAAGTATTAGGCAATCCGCAGGCTATTGCTTTATTTCAGGACTTTAAAGCTGGTTTTGAAGACGAATTTGACTCTCCATTTCAGGCAAGTTTTGAAATAGCAGATAAAGCGGTGAAAAAAATGGAATCTTCTTATAAGTCTGTTTTAAAGCTGGATAAAAATTTTCATATCTATGTTCATGGCAAACGTGAATATCTTGAGAAGGGTTACGATGAGGACAAGGGCATGAATTATTACAAGGTCTATTTTGAGAACGAAAGTTAATCGTTATATAGCTTATTGGAATGGAGAAGCACGATAAAATAGCTGTTTTCGCGGTAGTATTACTTCTGGTTGGAATTTTTATTTTATCCCTGATTGAGCAACATAGCCAATGGATTGAGGCGTTTTATGCACGCGGGTTTTATCGTTCCTATAGTCATGTGCCAAGATTTGTTTTTGGTTATGTTTCTTTTAGTTTAGGTGATCTATTTTATGTCCTAGTCGTTGCGTTTCTACTCTATTCAATTGCTAAATTAATTGGAAATTTATGGAAAGGAAGATGGAAAAATTTCTTTCGTTCGGTTTTGATTATTATCAATTTGGTATTAGGTCTCTATTTTTTCTTTTACCTATCATGGGGTTTAAATTATTATCGTAAACCAATCAGTACCAATGCCATTTTGCAAGTTGATAGCTTAAAGTTAGCCGATTATCTCGTGGTTTTGAGTGGATTTTTGGACAGTACAAATAATCTACGGGAACATGTGGATCCATCCCAATGGGAAGAGCATAAAGAAACTATTCAAACGGATTTGAATACATGGGTACAACAGGATACGGCTTTTGCAGATTTCCTGTCAAGAGGTCAAATTAGGTCAAAATCACCCATAAATAGCAAGATAGTCTCTTTTTTTGGTGTCTCGGGTTATTTTAATCCATTTACTCATGAATCACAGGTTAATAAAGCCATGCCAGCCACCTTTTTACCTTTTACTACAGTGCATGAACTTGCGCATCAACAAGGAATTGGTTTTGAAGACGAGGCGAATTTTATAGCTTTTGTTCGCTTACAGCGACATCCACAGACCTTTTACCGATACTCGGCTTATCTACAGTCCACGCTTTATATGTTGCGTGAACTGCAGGGTATGTATCCTGATTTAGGAAAAGATTACAAGCGAAGATTAAGCGCGAAGGTATGGAAAGACGTGGAAAAAGAAAAGCAGTTTTGGAGTCAATACACAGGTTGGGTTGACGATGTGATGGGATTGTTTTATAATCAATACCTGAAGCACAACAATCAACAGGAAGGAATAGCACGGTACGATCGGATGACGCGGTTGGTATTGGCCTATGAGCTTAAAAGAAGAGGGTGTAGATAATAATGAACCCATTAAAAAAGGCGTATTAGAGAATAATACGCCTTTTTTAATGGATTAAGGAATTTTGCTACTGTGTTGAAATTAGTTCAAATGTACCTTCAGTTCCGGCACTGCCCGAATAAATTTGCCCTTGAGGCAAGCCTCTCAATCCGGTGGGAGCGGTTTTAATCCGATCATAGATGTTCCTCAAGTCTGTGTTTGCATTGACGGCCCGCCCACCTGCTGCAACATCTCCATAAATATAATTCGGCGCTTTTTTATTTGTTGTCTGAGGTTTAAGACTACCATCTGTTAAATTGACTTTAATTTTTCCTCCGTTTCCATTCGGAAAAGTTTTGGTGCCATTAAAAGCGTCATCTCCTTTTGCAATGATATAAAGGGAACCTAATTTTTGAAAATTAGCATTGATGTCAAAATTAGCACCATTATTCTTTCCATCTGTTCCATAGATGGTTGCTTTATTTCCAATTTCAGCATAACCAATCGTTAGCTTGACATTTTTCTTGCCATAGAATGAAAGGGTAGAATTGTCTTTCATGATTAAGGTATCGATGTGCATGACAACAGTAGAGTCTCTATTATCGATATTTTTTTTCGCTTTTTTGCCAATTTCCAGTTTAGAAATATGTTGTGTTTCTTGTGCTTTCCCAGTGAAGGTCATTGCAAAGCAAAGAAAAAAGCCTAGAATAAATTTAAATTTCATAAAACTTTTAATTAATTGTAACTAACTAGTAGTTTGACAAATAAAAGGTAAAAGAGTTTAAAATTTAGTGAGATATTTTACAATTAATTTGGCAGTTTTCTCTGATGCGCCAGGAGAACCTAGCTTTTCGGCCAAAATGTCATAGTTTTCCATCACACTTGCGCGATGAGCTTTGTTATTGATAAGTTCTCCAACTTCATAGGAGATATCGTATGCCGTGCATTCGTCTTGAATTAATTCCCGTACGGATAAGAAATTATTAATTAGATTCACTAGAGAGATAAATTTAACCTTGATGACTATTTTGGCTATCCATACAGATATTGGGTTAGCCTTATAAACGACAACCTGAGGTACTTTCAGTATACCTGTCTCAAGTGTGGCGGTTCCGCTCGTAACGACTGCGGCTTCTGCGTTATGGAGAATGTCGTAGGTTTGATTGAAGATTACGGGAATATCCATACCTTTAAAAAATTGCTTGTAATAGGCTTCATCAAAATTAGGCGCACCGGCAATAACAAATTGATGGACAGGAAAAAAAAACGGAAGTTCGGCCATGATAGGAAGGAGATTGGCAATTTCCATTTCGCGGCTTCCTGGTAATAGCGCAATAAGCGGTTTATCTGAAAATCCATTTTGCGCTTTAAACTGGGGATTAAAATTATAGGTTGAAATCGCATCCAACAGCGGGTTTCCAACGTAATCAACGGGCATGCGCCACTTTTTATAAAAATCTACCTCAAAAGGCAGAATACAAAACATATGGTCGACAATCCGTTTGATTTTCTTTACGCGGCCTTGATTCCAAGCCCACACTTTAGGGGAAATATAGTAGCATGTTTTGATTCCATGTTTTTTTGCAAAATCAGCAATTTTCAAATTGAAGCCAGGGAAATCTATTAGAATGACGGTGTCCGGTTTTTCTTTTAATAGATCATTTTTAACAAGTTTGAGATTCCTAGATATCTTAGGCAGATTTTTTAGAACTTCCATGAAGCCCATAAAAGCCATTTCTGAGGTATGTATCAATGCTTTTTTTTCGGCCTCTGCTTGCATTAGATTTCCCCCGACTATTTGGAAAGTCGCATCGGGGTCTTCAATTTTTAATGCTTTAATAAGATTGGCACCATGTAAGTCCCCTGAAGTTTCACCTGCAATAAGATAGTATTTCATATGTCAACGATTTATTCTTTAATGATCACATGGAATATCTTTTTATCGTTAAAACTGCGTTTAGTCTTAACGATGGATATTTCATTGAAATGATCGTTTTTGAACTGTTAAAGATAAGATTATTCTAGGTATATGATGACTTTGAATATATTATTCCATATCTTTAATTAAAGATGTTCAACTTTTGAAGAAAATATCCTAAGTATAAAAGCTAAATAGTATTTTTGTCTTATGCAACGATTGTGGTCTTTAATAAGGAATAAGTATTTGTTAGCCGCTTTGGCTTTTCTCGTGTGGATGTTGTTTTTTGATCGAAATGACTTTGCCACGCAGTATAGTTATCAAAAGCAAAAAGCGAATTTGGAAACTGAACGCTCCTTCTACCTAAAGGAGAATGCCGCCATCATTAAAACAATTAACGATATTCGATCAAATCCGCAGGAAGTACAACGTATTGCACGTGAGAAGTATAAAATGAAAAAAGATAATGAAGATATTTATGTGATTACTAAAGTAGCCGCTAAAGAAAATCATTAAGATCTACGGTATAGTATAAAATGAAAAACAACGGCCATCATGTTTACATGACGGCCGTTGCTATAAAGTATATAGATATGGGTATTTTAATTTGCGGCTTGCGCTACTAAACCAATGTATAATGGTTTCTTTTCATCATTAGCTTTGCCTATGAGTATTAATGAATAATAATAGCCTTCAACCAATTTAATGTCGCTGCGTGTTGCGATTATTTTTCCCGCTTTATCACGAGCTGTGACGGTGAATATACCACTCTTCTGAGCGATAAATCCCTGATGTGCACTTGCTGAATTTTGTGTTTCTTGTGCTCTATTTGTCCATTCTGACGGGGAAGCCTGATCGCCTATTTTTAAGCTAACTAAATCCGTACCTTCAGCAAGATTAAAGAAGCGTAAACCAGACTCTGTATTTTTGATGTCTTTATTGATTCGATCTGTAGTGATCACTTGGACGGGTTTGGATTTAGTTCCAAATAAAAAGGATGTATAGATGGTGCTGTCTTTGATTGTTACAGTTGTATCCGTTAATTTCGTGTTATATTCAGCGGAAACTGCAATTCTACGTGCTCCTGTAAATAAGCCAATTTGAGCATAACTCTTGAATCCCAATGGATAATTAGGGTTTTGAAGCGAGCCTCCGTCTGCGAAATATATAACTGCATTGGCATCCGTGTATCCATTGACCATGGTGAGCAAGGCAGCAGGAATTGGCTGGTCATCGTTATCTTTTAGACAGCTTGTTAAAAAGAATGCCGCTAAAGCAATAGCAATAAAATTAAATAATCTATAGTTTTTCATAACCGTGTAATATTAAAATCTATTTTTTTTGTGACTCACATTGCGCTTGTGTTGTCTATTATACGGAGATGACTGACACTTTGCTACAGCGATTTGTAAAAATAATAAAAATCCATATTCAGACCTCGTTTTTTATTCCAATAGCCTTTGCAAGCCAGTTTTTAAAGATGGTGGTCAATCGGAGTGGCAGCAGATGAATAGGGTTCCTATGCAAAAATTAATCAGTCTGAGGGAAAGGATTTGCTTATGCTTGATAAGCAATCCGATTTTGATGTGAGTTTCGTTGAGCGCGAGGATTTGGATTGTTAAATTAGTAATCCTAATTTTGAAGTATGAACAATAGAATCAAAAGAATTGCGAAGGGAATGTTTGAGCAATTTAGGCATCGTAAAATTACGGAATCTGAATTTGTACAGGCGGAGGCAAAAGCGAGGAATCTAGGGGGCTATATGGACGACTTCAACGTATTAATTGCGATGTGTAAGGACACAATTACGGGGAAGTATAAAATGGATAAATGGAATTTATCGATTATTATTGGAACGATACTTTATGTGGTTTCGCCGATTGATGCGATTCCTGATTTTATTCTCGTGGGCGGGTGGATAGATGATGTGGCCATTGTTGGTTATGCGATTCGCAAACTCAGCGTTGAGATGGAACAGTATAAGCGTTCAAAGTTTCCTGTAGAAGCGAGATAAATAAAAAAGCTACTTTTCTAAAGTAGCTTTTTTTATTGACTATTGAAGTTCAATTAGTGCTTAAAGTGTCTAACACCTGTTGTCACCATGGAAATTCCTTTTTCATTGGCCATATCAATTGATAATTGATCTTTGATTGAACCACCAGGTTGTAACACGGTTGCTATTCCAGCTTCCGAAGCAATCTCCACACAATCAGGGAAAGGGAAGAAGGCATCAGATGCCATTGCACAGCCTTTAAGGTCAAAACCGAAAGAAATTGCCTTCTCAATAGCTTGCTTCAATGCATCTACACGAGAAGTTTGCCCTACGCCTGAAGCTAACAAAGTACCATTTTTAGCGAATACGATTGTATTTGACTTGGTGTGTTTTACAATTTTGTTCGCAAAATAAAGATCCTCCAGTTGCTCTGCAGTTGGCTCTACTTGTGTTACCGTAACCATTTGTTCAGGTCCTTCAATCGTATTGTCTTTATCTTGAAGAATGACGCCGTTCAATA
>JBMAAL010000109.1:0-15305 GCA_050281725.1 Sphingobacterium sp.
GCATGATAAATCTTATTCACTTTTCTTTTTTCAAATGCAATGGAGATTGTACGGTATGTTTCTGGATTTTTTGCAATTAATAAAATACCCGAGGTCTCTTTATCCAGGCGGTGGCACACCTGTGCATCAGGATGATATTTCTTCGCCAAACGAAGAATATTGACCTCCCCACCCTCACGTTCATCTAAAGAAGCGATAAACGGCGGTTTATTGATAACAATCAAATTTTCATCCTCATGGATGATTAATTCTGAAAATTTGGGAAATTTAAATAGACGAGTCTCATTTTGTATCATTCTGCAAAAATACAAAACACAAGGCAGAATATTGGTCAATGTATGATAAAAAGCTTACTTTTGAACACACAATATAAGTTAAGATGTCTGTAAACAAAGAAATGAAACGAGTAAGCACAGCAATGCTGCAAGCCATGAAAGAACGTCAGGAAAAGATTTCTATGCTTACAAGCTATGATTACTCCATGGCCAAAATGGTAGATCAAGCTGGTGTTGACGTTATTTTGATTGGAGATTCCGCTGCCAACGTATTTGCTGGCTACGAAACTACCTTGCCTATCACCCTAGATAATATGATCTACCATGCCGCTGCCGTTGCTCGGGGTACCGAGCGTGCCATGGTATTAGCAGATTTGCCATTTGGATCTTATCAGGGCTCTGCCAATGAGGCTTACAATGCAGCTGTACGCATGATGAAAGAATCAGGTGCACACGCATTGAAACTGGAAGGAGGTCTTGAAATCATCGAAAACATCAAAAAAATCATTGCCGGAGGCATCCCTGTATGTGGACACCTGGGCTTGACTCCCCAATCCATCAATAAATTTGGAAATTTTGGTGTGCGGGCAAAAGAAGAACAAGAAGCAGCTAAATTGATAGAAGATGCACTCGCTTTGCAAGAGGCGGGCTGTTTTGCAATTGTTTTGGAAAAGATACCTGCAAAATTAGCTAAAACAGTTACCGAAAAATTGGTGATTCCAACCGTTGGTATCGGGGCTGGGCCGGATTGCGATGGACAAGTCCTTGTGATAAACGATATGCTGGGTATGAATGCTGATTTCAAACCAAAATTTATGCGTCATTTCGCTAATTTGCACGAACAAATCACAACTGCAGTAGCTAATTATGTGGCCGAAGTAAAAGCGGTACAGTACCCGAACGAAGACGAACAATACTAGAAAAAAATATGCGGTTTTTGATCATTGGACTTATTATTCTTATTGCTTATCTGATGATACGCAAAAAATTCAGTCTATTTGGGTTTACCGAGGATATGTCCAGAAATTTAAAATCAGGTTTTCAGTTGATTGAAGCTTCATCTCCGGTCATCCAGGCAAATCTAAAGAAGAGCGTTTCCAATGCCATGATGGGTGTTGTTCTCATTTTGATCACCGTCTTGCTGTTCATGAAAATAAAAATTGTCCTGTTCCTGCTTCCGATAGCCTTTTTCCTACTGGGTTATCTTTTTCTGTTCAACAACCACTTTAGTAAGCTCAAAAGCCAGCAGATCTGGTACAATGCTAAAACCAATGAAGTTTTTATTGAACAGCTCAAAGGAGAAAATTATGCTTTCAACATTTTTAAGGACATAGAAGCCGTTCAGAAAATCGAATCAATTCAAACGACCAAAGGTTTATTATACGGTTACTACCGTATCAAGTTAAGGAACAAAATAGTAGAGATCCCCTATTTAGTCGCCGAAAACAAACCGGTAAATAATTTATTTTTCGACACCATTAACCAAAACTTCACCGTATCCATTCAAAAACGCATTTTTCCAATCATTTAAAAATGAACAACTTGAACATCCGAAAAGAAAGTAGTATATTTAGGTAATCAATATAATTTGTTAAAACCAAAATATTTTACGCTATGGGAAAAGGTGATATCAAGACCAGAAGAGGAAAAATATCAAATGGTTCTTTTGGAAAAAGAAGACCACATGTATCGAAAACTGCAATCAAGGCGGAAGTAAAACGAGAGGCTCCAAAAGAAGTCCAACCAAAAGCAAAATCAAAGAAATAGTAAACAGGAAGCTAGAAAGTTATTTCTAGCTTTTTTTATTTCCAACCATTCGCGCTCGCCCATTTCGCTGTCCATTGACAAAGTGTTCGTGGTATTGTAAAATCCTTTTGACAACTGATATCGGCATAATAATAAACCTATATTTACCCGTTAAATGTAAAAAGTACATAAGAGACTATATCGTATGAATAAAAAATCGATCATTTACCTCCTTTTGGCCTGTGCTGTGTTTGGAGGTGGATACTTTCTGATAACTGCTAAAAAAGACAAAAAAGAAGCTGATAAGCCCAATGGAAAAAAAGATATGCCCGTCCCCGCACAGGCTATCATTGCCAAATCTTCCGGCGCCGATAGATCCATTAATCTCTCGGGAAGCATTGACGCAGAAGAGCAGGTTGAAATCAGAAGTGAAGTAAGTGGTCGAATCACCAAAATCTATTTCTCCGAAGGACAGCGTATCAAACAGGGCGAACCCTTGATCAAGATTGATGACATTGAACTGCAGGCACAATTAAGACAAGCACAAACAACAAATCAGCTGAATGCCGAAAATGAACGTCGCGCCAAACTACTGCTGCAAAAAGGAGCAATCAGTCAGGAAGAGTTTGATATTGCCAGTGCAGCCTTAAAAACCTCCTTAGCACAGATCCAGTTGATTCAGGCGCAAATATCCAAAACAACCATCCGCGCTCCTTTTAGTGGCATGATTGGACTTCGGAATATTTCCGTAGGCGCCATTGTCTCATCCAGTACCCTGATTACAAATTTAGTGAAGGACAATCTTGTCAAAATTACTTTTGCAGTTCCCGAAAAATACAGCAATATTGTTAAAATAAATATGCCCATTGAGTTCAGCGTAGCTAATGATCCAACCGTCATCAAAGCAAACATTTACGCTATTGAACCGCAAGTATCACTTAACACCAGAACACTCACTGTCCGCGCCAGAGCAACGAACGATCAGGGCAAATTGAAAGTTGGATCCTTTGTTAATGTCATCGTGCCCATCGAAGTTGAAAACGATGCGATATCCATTCCTACAGAAGCCATTGTTCCCGTACAGGACGGAAAAAAGGTCTTTATATTACAGCATGGCCTTGCCAAGGAAGTGAAGGTTGAAACAGGTGCACGTACCGACAAAGACATCGTTATTCTATCTGGCATCAGTGCCGGTGACACCGTTTTAACCACGGGCGTATTGTCTTTAAAAGATGGAGCAAAAGTTAAGGTATCATTAGCTAACTAGTTGTACATGAATTTATCTGCAGTTTTTATTAAACGCCCTGTTTTAACTATTGTCGTCAATATTACCATCATCTTATTTGGCTATATTGGTTTTAGTTTTTTGGGCGTACGGGAATACCCCTCTATTGACCCCGCCATTGTTTCTGTCAGGACAAATTATGCCGGTGCCAATCCTGATATCATTGAATCTCAGATTACCGAGCCACTGGAAAAGGCCATAAACTCGATCGATGGTATTCGTAACATCTCTTCTTCGAGTAACCAGGGATCCAGCAATATTACCATCGAGTTTGATTTAAAAAAGAACCTTGAGGAAGCCGCAAATGATGTCCGGGATAAAGTATCCCAAGCCGTCCGAAGCCTACCACAGGATATTGATGCTCCACCGGTGGTATCCAAAGCTGATGCGGACTCCGATCCCATTATTACGTTGACACTTCAAAGTGAGACGCGCGATAAGCTATCGTTAAGCGACTACGCCGAAAATGTGATTTCCGAAAGGTTACAAACCATCCCCGGCGTCAGCAGTACACAGATCTACGGTCAAAAACGTTATGCCATGCGGCTATGGCTCAATCCCGACCGTATGGCTGCCTATGGTATCACCGCTTCGGATATTCGTACGGCATTAAATAATCAGAATGTTGAATTACCTTCGGGGAAAATTGTCGGAAACACAACCGAGCTCACCGTAAAAACCATAGGCAACCTGTCTACCCCAGAGCAATTCAACAACATCATTCTAAAAGCCGACAGCAGCCGTATCGTCAAGTTTACCGATATTGGCCGTGCCGAGATAGACGCTGAGAATCTCGAAACAAAAATGGTTAGTAATGGTAAACAGCTGGTCGGTATTGCCATTATTCCGCAACCGGGGACAAATTACCTCGATATTGCCAACAATTTTTATAAAATGCTCGATCAGATCAAAGAAGATCTGCCGCAGGATATTATACTCAACATCGCTTCTGATAATACGACATTCATCAAAAAATCAGTTGAAGAAGTCGCCGAGACACTCCTGATTTCGATCATCCTGGTCACCCTGATTATTTATTTTTTCTTTCGCGACTGGGGCATAGCGCTACGTCCTTTATTGGATATTCCGGTATCCTTGATTGCGACATTCTTTATTATGTATATTTTTGGTTTTTCCATCAATGTACTGACGCTTCTCGCTATTGTACTCGCGACGGGGCTTGTCGTCGACGACGGTATCGTTGTTACCGAAAATATCTTCAAGAAAGTTGAAGAAGGAATGTCTCCAATTGAAGCCGCGCTAAAAGGATCGAAAGAAATATTCTTCGCTGTTATTTCCATTTCAATTACACTTGCTGCCGTATTTTTACCGGTGATATTTCTTCAGGGCTTTGTGGGACGGCTGTTCCGGGAATTTGGTGTCGTCATCGCCTCGGCCGTATTGGTTTCGGCATTTGTTTCCCTCACCCTCACACCGATGCTCAACGCCTATCTGATCAAAGGTGGTGGCCACAAGAAGACTAAATTTTACGATTGGACAGAACCCATTTTCGTCAAAATGAATAAAGGTTATGCCAAGGCACTGGAAAAATTCATGAAATTGAAATGGATCAGCTTTCCAATTCTGATCCTATGTTTTGTCGTTATTGGTATCCTTTTCTCCTCCATTAAAAAGGAAACAGCGCCTTATGACGACAGAAGTAATATCTCCGTCAATGTAACAGGTCCTGAAGGAGCCACCTATGAATACATGGATCGCTACATGCAGGAATTGGACAAATTGGTCTACGACTCCATTCCTGAAAACAAAATCAGTTTAAACATTACCTCTCCGGGTTTCGGCGCAAGCTCAGTCAACTCCGGACGTATACGGATGACTTTGGTTGATCCTAGTGAGCGCAAAAAATCACAGGACGATATTGCCAAAGAGCTCACTAAATGGACAAAACAATACGATGCCGTACGCGTAAATGTTTCGCAAACGCCAACAATATCCATGAATCGCAGAGGTGGATTACCTGTTCAGTACATTATCCAAGCACAGAATTTTGAAAAACTTCAGGAAAAAATACCCGAATTTATGAATGAGGTCAACAGCGATCCAGCATTCTCGACAACGGATATCAACCTGAAGTTCAACAAGCCCGAGCTCCATGTCGAAATTGATCGTCTGAAAGCACTCAGTCTGGGTGTTTCCGTACTCGACGTTTCACAGTCACTCCAATTGTTGTTAAGCGGTCAACGTTTCGCCTATTTTATGCGTGATGGCAAACAATATCAGGTCATTGGCCAAGTTGAAAACGACCGTAGAGCTACGCCGACAGACCTTGCTTCAATTTACGTACGTAATAACATCGGTCAGCTTATCCAGTTAGATAACGTCGTAAGCGTTAGGGAAGAAAGCAGTCCACCCCAACTCTACCACAATAACCGGTACATGTCGGCTACAGTTTCAGCTGGTTTGGCGCCCGGCATGAGTATGAGCGACGGAATTGCTGCAATGGATCGCATAAAAGAAAAGGTACTCGATCAGAGCTTCACCACCGACCTTAGTGGCGAATCACGTGACTTTGTTGAAAGTAGCTCCAATACCTTATTTGCTTTTGGTCTTGCTTTATTGCTTATCTACCTGATCTTGGCGGCCCAATTTGAGAGCTTCCTCGACCCATTTATTATTATCCTTACGGTGCCTATGGCCGTTGCCGGTGCACTAATAAGTCTATGGCTATTTGATCAAACCTGGAATATATTCAGCCAAATTGGAACGATTATGCTTATCGGTCTCGTGACCAAAAATGGTATCTTGATTGTTGAGTTTGCCAACCAAATGCGCGAGGAAGGCATGGAAAAATTTGAGGCAATCATGCACTCTGCCGAATCACGTCTCAGACCGATCCTAATGACAAGTTTGGCCATCGCCTTGGGTGCATTACCGATTGCCATGTCACTTGGAGCTGCTTCAACGAGCAGAATTGGTATGGGGGTTGTTATTGTTGGTGGGACAATATTCTCCCTTATCCTAACCTTATTCATTATCCCGGCGATCTATTACATGTGGTCAAGACAAAAAAAGCATAGACCTGAATTTGATAACATTAAAAGCTACGAATAATAAAGACATGAAGAGAAATTTCATCTTACTAGTACTACTTTACTCCATCATGTTTCAAGCTCGTGCGCAAGAAGTACTGACTTTGGAAGATGCACTGAAAACCACGTTGAGCAATAACTTCAATATTCTCCTGGCTAAAAATGACAATAACATTGATACGGAGAATACCAGTTTAGGAAGCGCTGGTATGCTTCCGGCAGTAACTGGAACGTTCAACAGAAGCAATTCCATCCAGAATTCAAGACAGGTCAGAGCAGATGGTCAAATACAGCAGATCTCCAATGCAAAAAACGACAACATGTCTTATGGAGTCAACCTAAACTGGACGATATTCGATGGATTGGGCATGTTTGCCCGTCGCGATCGCTTCAAAGAAATACAACGCCAAGGGGAAGCGGAGATTAAATATCAAGTGATCACCCAACTCAGCGAAGTCATGGCAACCTACTACAATCTGGTGCAGCAAAAGCGCTTGCTAAATGCCCTGGATACAACCATCACCTTATCGCGATACCGCGTCACGCTGGCCGAAAATCGTCTGGAGATCGGAAAAGGCTCCAAGCTAGATCTCCTCAATGCAAAAGTCGATTTAAATACCGATCAAACAAACCTACTCAGACAGCAGGAAAGCTTCAAAAATACCAAGACGTACCTCAATCAGCTGATGACGCGCGACTTGAGCCTGGATTTTCAAATTGAAGACGAAATGAAACTTGATACGGATCTTAAACTTGGTAATCTGATCGAAATTGCCGATCGTCAAAATCCGCAAATTCAGCTTGCCATCATCAACAATCGGGTGGCCGAACTCAACTTAAAAGCAGTTAAGGCCGAGCGTTATCCCAAAATTGGTTTAAATAGTGGGTACAACTGGAACGAATCCCACTCCTCCCTCGGTTTCTCGACAGAAAACAAAAATAGAGGTCTTACCTACGGCGTATCGGCTTCCCTTAATATTTTCAATGGATTTCTTCAAAATAGAAACGAACGGATTGCTAAATTTCAGATTAAAGGTTCTGAGCTACAGATACAGCAACAAAAACAAGATATTCAGGCTCAGGTCAGAACACTGTTCCAAACCTACATTACCAATATGGAACTGGCTCATGTAGAACGGAAAAATGAGGAGCTGGCAAAAGAAAATTTAAACATCACCATGGATAAATTCCGTATCGGTACCATCACAACATTGGAAGTAAGAACAGCGCAGTTAAACTACATCAATGTAATGACACGTAGCTATACAGCACAATATGATGCGAAGGTATCCGAGATACGCCTAAAAGAATTAACAGGCGAAACGTATTAGAAATTTCTTTTTACAAGAGGTCCTCTTAGAAAGGAACACAATACTGATGCGCTTCTTAACAGCATCTATCATTAAAAGCGAAAGGCTCCTTAACTAAATGAGGAGCCTTTCGTTTGTCTATTTAATAGTCAATTGCTATAATAGATTTCAGCGGTATTAAAACGCCACTTTTAATCTGAATATATCTATCGGTTAACGACCATACAGTGGTCTCGATACGCTTTGGTCCGGAATCAGTCTCAAAGGCGATTTCAGTTTTGGATTTAAACTCATTTCCCAACCGAAGTGCCCCTTTCAATTTATCCATAAAAGTCGCTGTCTTATCTTCACTCGCCGGGATAAATTTAAATTGAGGAATTTCCTCTTTAGCTATTAGTTCTCCAACCATAATACTAGCATTTAATGTGTAAATTATTGTTTTGCGCTATACTACTTTTATAACGCTTTAAAGCCAATCTTATTTTATCTCTTTCTGCCATTGGCTTATTTAAATCTACCGATTCCCATGATAAAAATCAATTAAATCCTTAAAAACTATCATTTATTTTACAATAAAAAAACGGTTGTACTTTGGACACACTACTCCACTTTGAAGGCTACCGGTGAGCCCAACAGGCATTTATAACGAGATATCTAAATATAGTGTCATTTCATTTTGAATTTATAGCCCAAATCATTCATATTACCTATTTTTGCCCAAAACAATATGTAAATGGAAAAATCTGTTTTTGAAAAAGAGTGGGAAATTTATTTCACGCAATGCTATTCTAATGGCCGCATTCGTTTCTCCGATTTATCCAATATCCTGCAGCTTACCGCGGGAGAACATGCTAATGCTGTCGGATTCGGTTTTAAAGAAATGGCCAAACATAACCAAACTTGGGTACTTAGCCGCATACGTATAGAGATTGCACGGTTACCCAAATGGATGGACATCGTCAAGGTTAAAACTTGGGTACAGGAATTAGAGGGCGCACGCTCAACACGGAATTTCGAAATTACCGTCAATGGACATATCTATGTTACTGCAACCAGTTATTGGGCTGTCATCAATACCGTGAAGCGGAGCTCTGAAACACTCGCAATTTCCACCGAAGATTTTACCACCTATCCGGATCGTCCGGCAACACAACGTCCATTTTCAAAATTGGATATTTCCCAGACAGTCAAAAATCTTGATGCATATTGTGTTAAGCTCTCAGATCTGGATATTGTCAATCACGCCAACAATGTAAAATACCTGGACTGGTGTATGGACAGGTTGCCCATTGAGCTTGTATTGACCAATCAGATCAAATCCTTAGAGATGAATTACCTGCGCGAATTACGCTATAATGATACTGTAGAGATTAATGGTGATGCGACAGACCAGGGTTACTTTATGACAGTGACCAAACAGCAACGTATCCATTTTGCGCTGGCCATAGAAACAAAATAAAAACGCGAAACAACAAAAAAAGGGAGGCTGCGGGCCTCCCTTTTTTTGTTACATAGCGCATCGTTTATGCAAATGCTTTATCGCCTTTTTTGTAAGGAAGGTTACCATCAAATTTTCCTGGGATCTTCACAAAACGCAACGCTTTTGTACAACCCAGCTCCGAGTTAAAGAAACCAGTCAATGTCAATTGTTTGAACATCGTGAACCAATGTGGTGGATCGTTCTCAACATAATTGTACAATTGATTTTGTTTTTCTTTATTCTTCTCCAGAATATCTTTCTGATCTTCAGCTTGCTTTTTATTAAACTCGTTTGCTTCTTTATCCAAAGCAGCTGCAACAGCCGTTCTATCTTCCGCAGAAAGCTCCAGGAATGGTTTTCCTTTCACCTCTTTTGCTTTATCATCTAAGCTCGCAAAACCAGTTAAAAATGCCTTTTGTTGCTTCTCCGTATAACAATCGCGAACCATGACCGGAATAAAACTTCCTACCCCTGCTTCCTTCGCGCCCGGCGTTGCGGTAGCTGGTAAGATTGCTTCAGCCAAGTCACCTAATAAATCAGTTGTCTTCGCTTCAAATAATGCTTGCACATCTTTGGTTGCTGAGCGTGTACAACCTTCCAAAAATAAATTAGCGCCAATAACGGTACCTCCTAAAATTAAGGCAACTCGTTGTAATGCTTCTCTTCTATTCATACTACTAAATATCTTAATTTTAGAAATTATATTTCATTTCCCAACCTTGTCTGTAATTACGTTTTACATACTGATTGACATTGTCAAAATTGGTGACACGCATGTTATCGTTATCCCACAACAATTTCAAGTTACGTCCAGGGTATTTACCATCAAGACGTAAATCAGCACCTCTGATCGCCAGGTTAGCCATCAATAAAGCTTCTGTCAACGGACCTGCTATTTCAAATGGTGAACTCACTTCTTTCTTGCCGTATCCAGCCTGACAAGCTTCAACCCATTGCGCATAGTGTCCGCCTTCTTGTCCTGGTACACGGGCATATTTTTGTTCAACTTGCTCTTTTCTTGAAGTTGGCAATAAACGTGCATTCTGACCATATGTATCAGCAAGGATTTTACCTTTTGTACCTACAAGTAAGATACCGTTACCACCATCACCAAAAATTTCGTTTGGACCTAATTCATCCGGACGAGCAGGCTGAATACCACCATCCATCCAATGTAAAGTCACCGGACCATTTGTACGTGGTGTTTTAGGGAATGTTAATGTTGCATGGCTCGATGGAGGACAGCTTTCAGGGAAATATCCACGTTTGAATTCATCCACATACACCGATCCTACAGTTGCCTGTACATCCTGTACATAAGTCAATCCCAAGGTACTGAAAGGAACTTCCAACAAGTGACAGCCCATATCGCCCAATGCACCAGTACCATAATCCCACCAGCCGCGCCAGTTGAAAGGCACCAATTTATCCACATACTCTTTATAAGGCGCTGTACCTAACCAAAGGTCCCAATCCAATTCTTTTGGAACTTCAGCCTTGCCTGTAGGCCATGCAATACCTGAAGGCCATACCGGACGATCTGTCCAACAATATACTGTATGTACATCACCGATCAGACCCGCTTCGTACCATTCACGCACAAAACGTGGTCCATCATTCGATGCACCTTGATTTCCCATTTGGGTAACAACCTTATATTTTTTAGCTGCATGCGTCAATGCTCTCGCTTCCCATACATCGTGAGTCAACGGTTTTTGAACGTACACGTGTTTACCCAATTGCATAGCTGCAAGCGCTTGAATCGCATGTTGATGATCTGGAGTTGATACAGAAACGGCTTCTATACGTTTGTGCTCCTTATCCAACATCTCACGGTAGTCTTTGTAATACTTTGCTTTCGGGTAACGTTTCAACGCACCAGCTGCACGACGGTCGTCCACATCACACAAGAAAGCTAGATCTGCTTTTCCTGAATCATGGAATGCATTGATGTCACTAAAACCTTTACCCCCTACACCAATACCTGCTACTTGTAATTTGTCACTTGGAGCTGTAAAGCCATTTCCGCCCAATACATGGCGAGGGACGATCATAAAAGCCGCAGCAGCTGTTGCCGCGCTCTTTATAAAACCTCTTCTACTCGTCTTATTTGAGTTATTTTCCATTGTTATCAATCTTTAGCTATTAGATGTTACCTTTTTTCAATTCGCTCACTGCGAAATCAACCGCACGAGCAGTAAGCGCCATATACGTTAATGAAGGGTTGACACAACCTGCAGAAGTCATACATGCACCGTCCGTTACGAAAACATTCAATGCATCCCAAACTTGGTTGTTACCATTTAATACCGAAGTTTTCGGATCACGTCCCATACGGGCAGTTCCCATTTCGTGGATACCTTGGCCCAGACCATATACGTTATCGTACGTATACGTATCTTTTACGCCAATGCTTTCCAACATTTCCTTCATTTCATTTTGCATGTCACCACGCATCTTCAATTCATTATCCTTGATCTCAGCGTCAAATGATAATACAGGTAAGCCCCATTTATCTTTTTTGCTCTTGTCAAGTGTAATTTTATTTTCGTGATATGGCAAGGTTTCTCCAAAAGCAGTGAAGCCAACAGTCCAGTCACCTGGCTCACAGATCGCATCTTTCCATGCACCACCGACTTCCATCTCTGCAACAGCACCAGACCAACGTCCACGGCCTGCAGCACCTTGGTACCCAAATCCACGTACATAGTCGCGTTTTTTGGTATCACCTTCTACGTTTACAAAACGTGGTACATACAAACCTGTCGGTCTACGGCCAAATACGTAACTATCCAAATAGCCTTCCAACTTACCGCCAGCACCACAACGGAAATGGTGATCCATCAAATTGTGGCCCAATTCACCGCTACTGCTACCAAGACCGCCTTCCCAAACATCTGTAGCCGAGTTCATCAACACCCAAGTCGAGTTCAATGCAGATGCACAAACAAAAATTACTTTAGCGAAAAACTCATAGGTTTGGTTTGTTTCAGCATCAACAATCTCAACACCTTTTGCCTTTTTCGTGTTTTTATCGTAGATAATCTTTGTTACGATAGAAAAAGGACGTAAAGTTAGATTGTTTGTTTTACGTGCCGCAGGAAGAGTTGCCGATTGCGTACTGAAATAAGCACCAAAATTACAACCCAACCAACATTGATTTTGATATTGACAATTTACACGGTCATGATGCGGAACAGTAATGTTGGCTGTTCTACCCATGATGAAATGACGTTGACCACCGTATTGTTTTTTCAAACGCTCAGCCAGGTCTTTTTCAACAATGTTCATCGCCATAGCAGGCATGTAATCTCCATCTGGCAAAGATGGCACACCATCTCTATTTCCAGAGATACCCGCAAATTTTTCAGCATAACTATACCAAGGGGCAATATCCTTATAACGAATCGGCCAATCCACACCGTGACCATCTTTTAAGTTAGCTTCAAAATCCAAATCGCCCAAACGATAAGATTGTCTCCCCCACATTAAGGAACGTCCACCAACATGATACCCACGGTACCAGTCAAAGCGTTTTACCTCTGTATATGGACTCTCTTTTTCATTTACCCAAAAATCCAGGTTCTTCTCATTCAACGGATAATCTCTACGCAAAACCGGATATTCTTCGATCATTTTTTGTGTACGACCGCCAGCATGAGGCCATTCCCATGGATTTTTATTTGGCGCAGTGTAATCTTTGATGTGTTCAATGTTACGACCACGCTCCAGCATAATTGTTTTCAGCCCTTTCTCTGTCAATTCTTTCGCAGCCCATCCACCACTTATCCCCGAACCGATTACAATTGCGTCATAAGTATTTGTTGCCATCTCTCTTCTAATTATTTGTTTTTAAATAGTTATTTTTTCTGTTTAGTGTGCAGCATTAGTACTGTCGATCTTTTCGTCCTTAAATAAAGCTAAAAAGATAAAAAATACAACAGCTGCGATAATTGCAGGTACAACCCAGGTATGATTCCAGAATCCTGCTAGGTCTGTTGCTTTCATTGCTTTGTATTTGTCTCCGACGTAACCCGCTACCCAGAATCCGATCAACTGTCCAACACCATAGGTTGCCAGCGTGATCAAGCCCTGTGCTGCCGATTTGTATTTGACACCCGCTTTGCTATCTGTATAAATCTGCCCCGAAACAAAGAAAAAGTCATAACAGATACCGTGCAGTGCAATACCGATCAACAACATGAACGATAATTCCCCTGCATTGCCATAAGCAAATAACAGGTAACGGATTACCCAAGCCAACATACCGACCAAAATTGTTTTCTTAAAGCCAAATCTTGTAAAGAAAATTGGTAAGGCCAATAAGAACAATACCTCAGATCCCTGACCAATTGTCATTTTACCAGTAGCATTTTCCAGCCCTATCTCGGAAAGAAAAGGGTTTGCATTTGAATAATAAAATGCCAATGGAATACAGATCAATACCGAAGAAATGAAAAAGATCAAGAAGTTTTTGTCTTTCAACAATTTGATCGCATCTAGACCAATGATTGATGCAAAGGACGGTTTTTCGTTTTCGTCCAGTTTAACCGGTGGAGTTTTAGGCAATGCAAAAGAAAATATACCCAATACTAAAGAAGCAACACCCGATAATAGGAAAGTATTTTTTAATGCTCCTTCAGACGCTTTTGCATCCCAAAAATAGCTAATAACTAAACCGGCAACAATCCAACCAATTGTCCCCCAGATACGTATTCCTGAAAATTGTTTTTCCGGATTTGTTAATTGACGAAATGAAACTGAACTAGTCAAAGCCAATGTTGGCATGTAAAGTATCATATAGGCCAAAACATACGGATAAAATGTCGACATGTCTGTTGCGCCATACATCTGATACATTAATACCGCACCGACCAAGTGTAAAACACCCAAAATACGCTCCGCATTAAAATAACGGTCTGCAATCATTCCGACAATAAAGGGAGCAATAATAGCACCCAATGATTGTGTTGAAAATACATTGGCCTTTTCAAATTCTGTTGCATTCAAATTCTTGCTCAAAAAAGTACCTAATGTGACAAACCATCCCCCCCAAATAAAAAATTCGAGGAACATCATAAAGGACAGTTTAAATTTTATTGTTGATGAAATCATAAAAAAAATGGTGTTTTACAATACTACTAATTGGTTTTACCTGCTCAATTTAAGAAATTAAATCTAATTGTCAATAGTACACTATTAAAATATTACAAAAAGCTATCCACCTCGCGATAAGCCGCCACCAAGCGATCCTCCCCCTCTTTACCAGGCTTGGAAATACCATGCTCCATCCCCATGATACCCTTATATCCTTTACTATGAATGTGTTTGAATACGTTTTTATAATTGATCTCACCCGTAGTCGGTTCTTTACGACCTGGATTATCGCCGATTTGAATATACGCAATTTCATCCCAACAACGATTCATATTTGCAATTAAATCTCCTTCGGTACGTTGCATGTGATAAATATCATATAAAATTTTACAGGATGGACTGCTCACGGCCTTACATAAAGCATATGTCTCATGTGTTTGTTGCAAAAACAAATCCGGTGTATCACTTAAGGTTTCCAACACCATAACCAAACCATGTGGTTCAAAGATCTCCGCACCCTTACGCATCGCATTAAGGATGTTGCTGAACTGATTACCCCAAGGCAGTTTTCTTTCATAAAAGCCAGGTACCACAGTCAGCCATTTGGCATTACAACGCTTGGCAGCTTCGACAGACTTCTTGCATGTTTCGACAAACTTGTCTAAATACTCTTGTTTTCCAGTCGCTAAAGAAGGCATCCAGTTTTGTCCGCCATCCACAACAAATACACCCATGGTCATGCCTAACTTCGCCAATAAATCACCGATCTTCTTCTGCTCGTCTAATGTTCTGCCCAAATAGCCATTATCTTCTATTCCACGGAATCCCAAATCATACATATACCGAATTTCATCCAGGAAATTATCACCTGCATGATTTTTAAACATCCCCTGATGCGGGGCATAATTTAAGTTGAATGTCTTTCCTTTATCCATCGTATTTGCTGTATTTTGAGTTGTAGACGCAAAAGTCTGTCCAGCCAGTCCTGCCCCCGCGGCCAAAAGACTACCTTTAATAAAATCCGATCTCTTCATTTTATTTATAATTGATTAATTTTTAAAT
>JBMAAL010000110.1:0-14449 GCA_050281725.1 Sphingobacterium sp.
ATTGTTTCGATCAATACCGACAAGTGAAGGATACCACGTCCGTATACCAACCAAGCATCTGGAGATTCAGTAGGAACTACGCGTAATGCCAAGTTCTTCTCTAATTCCTTTTGCAAACGATCGTGGATGTGTCTTGAAGTAACCAATTTACCTTCTTTACCAAAGAATGGCGAGTTATTGATGGTAAACAACATGTTCATTGTTGGCTCATCGATGCTGATAACTTCCAATTGCTCTGGATTTTCGAAATCTGCAATTGTATCACCGATATCAAAACCTTCGATACCAACTACTGCACAAATATCGCCACATTTAACTTCTTCTACACGACGACGGCCTAAACCTTCGAATGTATGCAATTCTTTTACACGTGATTTCACGATCTTGCCATCACGTTTTACCAACGAAACAGGTTGACCTTCTTTGATTGTACCACGCGCAACACGACCGATGGCAATACGTCCTACGAATGTAGAGTAATCCAACGATGTGATCTGCATTTGTAATGTACCTTCAACAAATGGGGAAGGTGGGAAATGACTGATGATAGCATCTAATAATTCAGACACATCTTCTTTCTTTTCTTTCCAATCTGTTGACATCCAACCATGTTTGGATGAACCATATAATACAGGGAATGCTAATTGTTCTTCTGTCGCATCTAGGCTAAAGAATAAATCAAATACATTCTCGTAAACCTCTTCAGGACGACAGTTTTCTTTATCGACTTTATTGACAACTACCAACGGTTTCAACCCCAGGGATAATGCCTTTTGTGTAACGAAACGTGTTTGTGGCATCGGACCTTCGAACGCATCCACAAGCAAAACAACACCATCAGCCATTTTCAATACACGCTCAACCTCACCACCGAAATCGGCGTGACCAGGTGTATCAATAACGTTAATTTTTACGCCTTTATATTCAACAGAAACGTTTTTAGCGACAATAGTAATACCGCGTTCACGTTCTAAATCATTATTATCCAGAATTAAATCACCTGTACCATCATTGTCTCTAAAAAGATTTGTGAAGTGTAAGATTTTGTCTACCAACGTAGTTTTACCGTGATCGACGTGA
Source organism: Sphingobacterium sp. (assembly GCA_050281725.1). Lineage (GTDB taxonomy): Bacteria > Bacteroidota > Bacteroidia > Sphingobacteriales > Sphingobacteriaceae > Sphingobacterium. The sequence continues at coordinate 1,081 of JBMAAL010000110.1, forward strand.
GCGATAATCGCTATGTTTCTAATATTTTGCATCTAGCAAGTAAATTTGTTTTTAAATTCAGGGTGCAAAGATAAACATTTTGCACCATAAAATTTATAACTATGTGTATTTTATTTAATTACACCTAATTCTTTGCCTACTTTAGTAAAGGCGGCGATTGCTTTATCCAGGTGTGCAACATCGTGTCCGGCTGAAATCTGTACACGGATACGAGCTTTTCCCTGAGGAACAACAGGATAGTAGAAGCCTATTACATAAATTCCCTCATCCAACATCTTGGATGCAAATTCTTGCGCTAATTTCGCGTCATAAAGCATCACAGGCACGATTGGGTGGAAACCTGGTTTGATATCAAATCCAGCAGCCGTCATTTTTTCACGGAAATAAATTGTATTTGACTCCAATTTATCGCGCAATGCAGTTGTCTCACTCAGCATATCTAAAACCGCTACAGAAGCTCCTGCAATTGCTGGTGCTAGGGTATTAGAAAATAAGTATGGACGTGAACGCTGACGTAACAAATCGATGATTTCTTTTTTACCGGAAGTGAAACCACCTGAAGCACCACCCAAGGCTTTACCCAAAGTACCCGTAATAATGTCTACACGATCGATGACATTGAAAAGTTCATGGGTACCACGTCCAGTTGCACCGATAAATCCAGTACAGTGCGACTCATCGATCATCACTAGCGCCTGGTATTTATCCGCAAGATCACAGATCTGATCCAATGGAGCTACAGATCCATCCATCGAAAACGCACCATCTGTGACAATGATTTTATGTCTAGCACCGGATGCAGCCTGCAATTGTGCTTCCAAATCAGCCATATCTGCATTTTTATAACGGAAACGTTGTGCTTTACACAAGCGAACACCGTCAATGATAGAGGCGTGATTTAATTCGTCGGAAATTATGGCATCTTCAGCACCAAATAAGGGTTCAAACACACCACCATTCGCGTCGAATGCTGCCGCATATAAAATAGTATCTTCTGTTCCGAGGAACTTCGAAATTTTTGCTTCTAATTCTTTATGCACATCTTGGGTCCCACAGATGAAACGTACGGATGACATTCCATAACCATGTGTATCAATCGCTTTCTTAGCTGCTTCAATTACTTTGGGGTGCGAAGACAGACCCAAATAATTGTTCGCACAAAAATTGACAACTTCCTGTCCTGTACTCACTTTGATGTCTGCTCCTTGGGGCGTAACGATTACACGCTCCTGTTTATACAATCCCGCTTCTTTGATTGCTTCCAATTCCTTTTCTAAAACTGGTTGTAATGTATTGTACATAATTCGATTTTATTTTTTTATACAATATTACAGTTTTTTCATTGGAATAAGTTGCTTTACCTTTGGAGAAAAGGGCCATTCACGGAGAATTCACCCCAAATCAATGATTTGGTAACATTAAACCGATTGCATAAAATTCCTTTTTCCGGCTGATTCGATTTCCTGCCGTCCTCGATCCGCTTGGTGCCATAGATCCACCTCTCGCCCAAGAACGGTCTTTACAGTTTCAGTTTATCGCAAATACAGGTAGGTAGCTAGATAAATGAAGGATTATTCGTAACGAAGCGCGTCGACTGGATCCAGTTTAGATGCTTTTGAAGCCGGGTAATAGCCCGATAGCATACCAACGAGTCCACATACCGCAAAACCTAAAATTATCGCTCCCCAAGGTATAATAAAGGATGTACCGAGCTGTAGCGCCAGGATATTACCGATCAGGATACCAATAAAGATTCCGGCCACACCTCCGATCATACAGATCACGATGGCTTCCATCAGAAATTGTTTCCGTATAACACTCGGTGTTGCACCAATTGCCTTGCGTATACCGATCTCCCGTGTACGTTCAGTGACCGAGACTAGCATGATGTTCATCAATCCGATGGATGCGCCCACGAGGGTTATAAAAGCAATCACCACGGCTCCCAAAGTAACCATAGCCATATTTTGCATCAGCATCTGGGCCACCGCATCTGATTTAGTGATTTCGAAATCATTGGACTGCCGTGATGCCAATCCGCGGATATTTCTAAAGACGATGGTAGCTTCGCCGATTGCTGCTTCCAATCGCATGGGGTCATTGGAAGAAACAGTTATCACATAGGAGGGCTCGGTACCCTGCATCACTGCCCGGGCCTTGATCAGGGGAATAAAGCAGGCCCTATCCCCGCCCATCCCGGCAGAAGAACCTTTACTTTTTAAGACTCCTATTACCAAATAGCGGATATTGTTAACCGTAATAAACTGCCCTATTGGATCAATAATTTCGTTGAATAGCATTTTACTCACTTCACTACCGATGATAATCACGCCACTACCTGTTTCAACCTCCCGCGTAGAAAAATTACGGCCTTCGCTGACAACATACCCTGATGTCTGCAGATAATTTTCATCTGTCCCGATCAGGCCGATATTGGGGTTTGTCTTTTTGGATTGATATTTTGCGGTTGTATTCCAACTCACATTGGCACTGATTGATGTCAACGCATTAAAGTGAAAATCCTGTCTGAATCTTGCAGACTGTGCGTAAGTAATATTAGCAAAGACTTTTGAGCGAGTCCCTTCATTACCGATCCGAACATTCAATCCCCTGTTGCGTATGTTGAAGGAATTTGACCCCATCGACGAAAAGGAATCTGTCAGCGAGTTTTTCATGGCATCAATCGAGGTCAATACCCCTATTAATGCCATCATCCCTATGGCAATGATCAGTGCTGTTAAAAATGTCCGCAGCTTATTCCCTACAATGGACTGTAGTGCAAGCTTGACATTTTCAACATAAGACATTTTTACGGCCATAGAGCTGGTATTTATAATTTGTAGGGATGAAAATACTGTAATTCCAGCACAAAACCAAAAAGGCAATTTACTTCCAAGAAATAAATTGCCTTTTTGACGGAATCTGACCTATCCATGCAAGCGGATTATGTTGATTTTGCGGCCATTTTCTATCTTAATTAATTCTTTTCCATGTCTCGGTGCGTCCAAGAAAGCTCACACCGACATAGCCCCTGATATCAAGCTTATCGCCTTTTAAGGTCATCTTGCAGCTATACGTTTTGCCCGACTTCGGATCATAGATCTTGCCATCGACATAGGTATTGTCATCCTTATCAAAGTTGGTCAGGATTTCGAGCCCCTGCACATTTCTGCTCTGCAGTGCTTTTTCTGGATTTTTTATATCTTTCTTGGGCTGACCAGCTTCATTATTTGGAAATTTCAGCCAATAGAGCTTGCCAAAAAACTTATCGCCTTTCTTGTAAATTTCAACGCGACCTTCGCCGCTTGGGTTTTCCCACTTTCCGATGATGGGATCGATTTGCGCAAATAATGCCACTGTAGTAAGCAGCATTATGAATGACATCATAATTTTCTTCATGGGTCTATTATTTTATGAACTTAATTCTTTCAATTTTCCCCGCTATTGGCGATCCGATCGCTTGTTTAAACGACGTCAGTACGTCTTTCAATTCTTTTCCACCACTGGCAATCGTCATACATAAAACGCATAATCGTTGATGACCATACGGCTATAGCATGAATAGCTTCTGAATAAATATACAAAATATTTACTATGCTTGCATATATTTTTTAATCCATCTATCAATCTACACCAAAGATTTAAAAGCAATGATCTGCACAAAGTTTGGCATCGGGTTTGTACGACAATTATTATATTATTACTTTATTTACTCTTATAAATTAGCACATATTATGAAATTCATTATTAGTCTTTTACTTACTGGTGTGGTAGTCGCAATTGCTTGCTGGGTCGTCCCTGGTGCTCAAGTTGCTGGATTCGGTTGGGCTATCGTTACGGGACTTGTCATTGGATTTGTCAATGCAACCGTGGGATCGATTTTAAGGTTATTCACTTTCCCGTTGAATTGGCTTACCCTTGGCCTGATTTCCTTTATTATTACCGTGTTGATGGTCTTGTTGACAGATTCACTACTCGGCTCCAAATTTGATGTACATGGATTTTGGACCGCAGCGCTGTTTGCCATTGTCGTTGCCATATTGGAAATGATTATTGGCAGTACGTCAAAAGATTAAGAATACATTCATTACATCGCATAACGGGCTGTCCAAAAATTGGATAGCCCTTTTTCATATCCCTCCGCTGACATCATCTTCCATTTGAAAAGAGGTTATTTGTCGTCCCATTCATTTAAATAATCACCCTCTCTATTGATGAGTTTATCCTAATTTTCCTCGCTTTTTACTGCATAATTCGTTAAATTTAATTCTTTAAAAGAACTTCTGATATATGTGCGAACACAACCACGAGCATAGCCATACCACACCGGAGCACTGTCTTACAACAAAAGAACAACCTTGGTGGATCACCCAGCGTAAGCTCCTCATGGCTCTCGTCATCCTACTTACTTTGCTCTTATTGAAATATGCGTTTAAGATCAGCCTTCCCTTTGGCATCAGCTTGACCTTAAATAGCGTTGCCTACCTTCTCGCGGGAATCCCCGTTATTCAAATGGCATTTCGCAAGGCAAGCCGTGGTGATATTTTTAATGAATTTTTTTTAATGACTGTTGCAACCTTGGGCGCTTTCGCCATTGGAGAATTTGAAGAGGGTGTTGCGGTAATGGTATTCTACCAAATCGGAGAATGGTTTCAGGATACTGCCGTCGATAACGCCAAGAAATCTATCAAATCGCTATTGGATATCCGTCCCGATAAAGTAACGGTCCTGCGCAACGGGCAACAGCAGCAGGTAAATCCAAAAACCGTCACAATTGGCGAAATTATCCTTGTAAAAGCAGGAGAAAAAGTGGCGCTGGATGGTAAACTGAAAACGGAGAAAGCCGCATTTAATACCGCAGCATTGACTGGAGAGAGTAAACCCGATACAAAATATAGGGGTGAAGCTGTTTTTGCAGGTATGATTAATCTGGAAACAGTTGTTGAGATCGAGGTATCCAGCACATTTGAGGATAGCAAATTGAGCAAAATTCTCGAAATGGTACAGGATGCTACCGCACGGAAGTCCAAAACACAATTGTTTATCGCCAGATTTGCCAAAATATATGTTCCTATTATTTTCGGCCTTGCGCTTTTGGTTCTTGTTGTACCCCTGTTTTTTGTTCACGACTATAGTTTTAAGGAATGGTTCTACCGAAGTTTGGTCTTTTTGGTGATCAGCTGTCCCTGTGCCCTGGTCGTTTCGATTCCCTTGGGGTATTTTGGCGGTATAGGTTTAGCATCCCGAAATGGCATACTATTTAAGGGCGGAAACTTCCTCGATGCCATCACCGCAGTCGATACCATTGTCATGGATAAAACGGGTACACTTACAGCGGGTGTATTTGAAGTAACGGAAGTTTTTGCTGTCAATGGCGATCCAACGGAATTACTGAGTTACGCTAAGGCTGTCGAGGCACATTCAATACATCCCATCGCAAAGGCAATCGCCAGTTATCATCCCGGCAGTCCCGCATTGCACGCTGAAAAAATCCAGGAAGTAGCAGGCCACGGACTCCTCGCCACTGTTAACGGAAAACGTACACTCGCAGGCAACAGCAAGTTACTGGACAAATTCAATATTAGCTATCCTGCAGAGCTAAGGCAAATGGTCTACTCCATTGTATTGCTTGCCATCGAAGATCAATATGCGGGTTATATCACTGTTGCGGATCGAATTAAGCCCGATGCCAAGGAAGTGATCCAAGCCATGCGTGCTCAAGGTCTATACACCGTCATGCTATCTGGGGATAAAACAGCGGTAGTAAATGAAGTCGCCAAAGAACTTGGGCTCGACAAAGCTTATGGGGACCTCCTTCCGGAAGATAAGGTAAATCATGTGCAACAACTGATCGATCAAGGTCGCCATGTTGCCTTTGCAGGTGATGGCGTAAATGACGCGCCAGTAGTAGCCTTGGCACAGGTCGGCATCGCCATGGGTGGACTCGGAGCCGATGCAACTATCGAAACGGCTGATGTGGTGATCCAGAACGATGAACCCCACAAGATCCTGTCTGCTATCAAAATCGGTAAAATTACCCGAAGCATTGTCTGGCAGAACGTCATTCTCGCGATGGGGATCAAAATCATTGTCTTGGTTCTTGGTGCCGGTGGTGTCGCAACGCTCTGGGAAGCAGTCATCGCCGATGTTGGAGTAGCGCTTTTGGCTATTTTAAATGCTATTCGAATCCAGCAGAAAAAAGTCTAAAATAGAAGATATCCAAGAAATCAGGTCAACACGTGTAAAAATCGGATATCAGAAAATATTGTGGTAGAATACTCCTAAAATTGTATAAAAGCAGGGCTGTCCAAAAGTTGAACAGCCCCGTTTCTTATGTTTCACCTATGATCTGATTCAGATCACAGTGAGCAATTTTAATCCCGCCAAGCTTTATACGCATTGATCAATCCATTTGTCGAAGAGTCATGACTCGTAACCGGATTGGCGTCACTTAATTCCGGAAGGATTTGATTGGCCAATTGTTTACCGAGCTCGACACCCCATTGATCAAAACTATAAATATTCCAGATCACACCCTGGACAAAAATCTTATGCTCATAAAATGCGATAAGTCGTCCTAAAGTGCGTGGTGTCATTTTTTTGAACAGGATGGAATTCGTTGGCCGATTACCTTCAAAAACTTTATAGGCTTTCAGTGCTTCAATTTCTTGATCCGACTTTCCGGCTTTCTTAAATTCGGCAACCACTTCGACTTCCGTTTTTCCATTCATCAAAGCCTCGGTCTGCGCAAAAAAGTTGGACAACAGCAATTGGTGATGGTTTCCGATCGGATTAAGACTATTGGCAGGTGCAATGAAATCACAAGGAATCAACTTGGTGCCCTGGTGAATCAACTGATAGAAGGCATGCTGCCCGTTCGTGCCGGGTTCACCCCAGATAATCGGTCCGGTCTGATAATCCACCTGTTGACCATTGCGATCAATATATTTACCGTTACTTTCCATATCCCCTTGTTGGAAATAAGCAGCAAAACGATGCAGGTATTGATCATAAGGAAGAATTGCGTGACTTTCCGCTTGGAAAAAATTATTGTACCATACACCAAGTAAAGCCAATATCACGGGAATATTGGATTCAAACGAGGTTTCCTTAAAATGAACATCCGCATCATAGGCACCTTTCAACAGTTCCTCGAAATTATCGAAGCCTATTGCCAAGCTGATCGAAAGACCTATTGCGGACCAAAGGGAATAACGTCCGCCCACCCAGTCCCAAAACTCAAACATATTTTGGGTATCTATTCCAAAGGCACGTACTGCTTCTGTGTTGGTGCTCAATGCGGCAAAATGCTTAGCGACATCTTCCTGAAGGGCACCACTGGCCAAAAACCAATCTTTAGCGGTATGGGCATTGGCCATCGTTTCCTGTGTTGTGAAAGTTTTTGAAGCAATCAAAAACAAAGTTGTTTCAGGATCCACAGCTTTCAATGTTTCAGCAATATGTGTACCATCTACATTGGAAACAAAATGTACATTTAAACGCGTTTTATAAGCTTTTAATGCTTCTGTTACCATCACAGGGCCGAGATCTGAACCTCCAATACCGATATTAACCACATCGGTAATTTCTTTTCCTGTATATCCTTTCCACTGGCCAGATAGAATCTCTTCGGTGAAAGTTCTCATGTGTGCCAACACTCGTTTAACATCAGGCATAACGTTCTTTCCATCCACATACACAGGTTGATCGGATTGGTTTCTCAAAGCGGTATGTAATACCGGTCTATTCTCGGTCACGTTGATCCGCTCACCCGAGAACATAGCCGCTATCGCTTCTTCAAGACCACATTCTTTAGCCAGCTGTACCAGGAGCGCTTTTGTCTCGGCAGTGATCCGATTTTTGGAGTAATCCACAAGTATATCTTCGAAAGCGATCGAGAACTTCTCAAAACGTGCGGGATCTGCGGCGAAAAGTGCGCGTAGATCATTTTTTTCGCTATTGTTAGATAGCCCTGATAAAGAATCAAAATGCTGTGCTAGATTCTTATAGGCCTCAGTCTTTGTAAAATTAATTTTTGGGAACATACTGTTTTTACTGAAATTAGTTGTTTTAAACATCAATAAGAGCCTTCTGTATTTCATTGTTACACATCGTGTAGATCCTTAAATGAAGGTTTATTCCGTTGACAATACCAAAACTAAAAAAAAAAGGTCAAATTATCCCTATTTGACCATCTATAGGGCGCGAAGTTATTAAGATAGAAGCACGAATTTATTAATTAAAATTTCTACTTTAGCGGATATGACAAAAGAACAAATTCAAGACTTGAGGGATCGTGTTACTTCCCTGAGGAGGCATCTTTGACATCGATGCACGCAAAGAAGAAATAGAAAAAGATCAAGCTATTACGCTTGAAGCGAGCTTTTGGGATGATTCCAAGGCTGCAGAAAAAATACTCTTGGCCATAAAATACCAAAAGGTATGGACAGACCACTTCGACGAAGTTGCAGCTGCGGTTGAAGACGCTTATGTCATGTATGAATTCTTCCAATCTGGCGACGCGAACGAAAAAGAAGTGGACGACCAATATAAAGTAGCTTTAGAGAAAGTCGAGGAGCTCGAGTTCAAAAACATGCTCAGTGCCGAAGAAGATCAGCTGGATGCAATCCTACAGATTACAGCTGGTGCCGGAGGAACTGAAAGCTGTGACTGGGCAGCCATGCTGATGCGTATGTATATTATGTGGGGCGAAAAAAATGGGTATCGAGTGACGGAACAAGATTCGCAGGAAGGTGATGTTGCAGGTATTAAGAGTGTAACGTTACAGATATCCGGAGATTTTGCTTATGGCTACCTTAAGGGCGAAAATGGTGTACACAGACTCGTTCGGATTTCTCCGTTTGATTCCAATGCAAAACGCCATACCTCGTTTGCTTCTGTTTATGTCTATCCGTTGATTGATGATAATATTGAGATTGATGTTAAGGATTCGGAAATCGAGTGGGATACTTTCCGCTCGGGTGGTGCAGGAGGTCAGAACGTCAATAAAGTGGAAACAGCTGTTCGATTACACCACAAACCTACTGGCATTATTATTAAAAATCAGGAATCCAGATCGCAATTACAAAACAAAGAAAATGCGATGCGCTTATTGAAATCACAGTTATACGAGATTGAAATGCGTAAACGTCAGGAAGCTTCAGCGGCTATTGAAGGAAACAAAAAGAAAATCGAATGGGGATCCCAAATTCGAAATTATGTCCTACATCCTTACAAATTAATTAAAGATTTACGGACCAATTACGAAACCTCCAATACACAAGCTGTGCTGGATGGTGATCTAAATGATTTTCTAAAAAATTATCTAATGGAATTTGGCGGATAAAGACCATTCCGAAACTTGATGATATCAAAGACGTTCTCTTTTGGAGGCGTCTTTTTTTTTGCGCTATACTTTGCTTTTTTATTTGGCTTAAGCTGAATTTCTTAAACCGCCCCATTGCCTCCTTTCCTACACAGTTTGTCACACAAACTGTCAATTTCTTTTAACAACCTTCATGCAAATGTTAAAAAACCTTAAAAGTCTATTGAGTCGATCGTCGTTATACTTTGGCATAATTCTGTCACAATAAAACAACAAAACACTATAAATCAATAAATTAACAACAAACTATTTGTATCAAGAACGTTACAATTCGACCGATACGCATATTTTTGGCACAAAATAAAGGCATGTCTTTTGCGTTTATGGAATCGTAATATTTTCATTACAAAGATATCGATAGCGGTATCGAGTTAAATAGTGAACGAAAGAATGTATATCTAAAATAGAACGGTTATGAATTACATGAAAGACAACTCGATCGTATCCAAGCAGATGACCAAACAATGGAAGCCTGCGGTATATGATGTAAATGCAGGAGAAAAGCGATCTGATCATACAGTGAGCAAAAACGAGGAAAGCAACTTTGGTCCAAAAGAATATGGTATTTTTGGAGCGACCTTTTTTATACTATTTGCGTCAGTTTTTGGCGTATACATGCTTCAACCAGATTTTGATGCATTACGTTTCCAACGTTTAGACAGCATCGGCGGAACATTTTTAATTGCCTTAGGCATATTTTTAGCGGCTATCGCTATCAGCTTTTTGATTTTTTTGATTGTACTGCATCGTAAATATAAACCCATCGCTTCTGTATCGGACGATGAACTACCGACTTGTACGATTATCGTTCCGGCCTATAATGAAGGACAATTAGTTTATGATACCTTACATAGTTTGGCTAGCAGCGATTATCCGGAGAAAAAATTACAGATCATTGCGATTGACGACGGTAGTAAAGATAATACCTTTGCCTGGATACAACGTGCCAAAATGGAATTGGGCGATCGTGTTGAAATTTATCAGCAGCCCAAGAATATGGGGAAGAGACATGCCTTGTATCGTGGATTTAAGTTAGGTACGGGAGAGATTTTCATCACGGTTGATAGTGACTCTATTGTTAAAAAGGATACCATACGTAATATGGCGAGTCCATTTGTAACAAATAAGGAATGTGGAGCAGTTGCGGGTAATGTGCGTGTATTGAATAATAAAAAAGCGATTATACCACGTATGTTGAACGTTAGCTTTGTATTCAGCTTTGAGTTTGTACGTTCTGCACAAAGTATGTTGGGCACGGTAATGTGTACACCAGGAGCACTATCTGGCTATCGTAAAGAGGCTGTCATGAACTGTTTAGAAGATTGGATTAACCAGACTTTTATGGGGCAACCGTCTGATATCGGTGAAGATCGCGCGATGACCAATATGATCCTGAAACAGGGGTATCATGTTTTATTTCAATCCAACGCATACGTTTATACCGACACACCTGTACGTTACAAAAATCTGTACAAGATGTTTATCCGTTGGGAACGAAGCAACGTGCGTGAAAACATTGCGATGAGTCAATTTGCATTTAAGAATTTCCGTCAGGGACCTAAATGGGGAGCACGTATCCTATTGCTTATGCAATGGAAAAAAGTGTTATTATCTTATCCGATGATGCTACTGATGCTATGGACCGTATTTCATTATCCATTGATGTTCTTAAGCTCGACGTTGGTCGGTATCTTAATATTTTCAAGTATTCAGGCTTATTTCTTTGCCTCAAAAAACTCAGACGCCAAAGAAGCTTTCTGGGCTTATAGTTATAGTATATTTTATGCTTTCAGCTTATTTTGGATTACACCGTATGCTATAGCGACAGCTGGACGCAGAGGTTGGTTGACAAGGGGTTAAATTCACGGGGTTGAATTATAGACTAAACGGCGGTTTTTCTGTTACTTTATATCATTAGTAACAGAAAAACCGCCGTTTTTTTTCAAAAAAAAGACAGTGCAATCGTTTGATTAAAAAAAACATTATCATATGTTTTGTTTTTAATATTAACTTAACACCACAATTATAAATTTGGCCTAATTAAACTAAGGGAGTTACACAAATTGCGGTAATTATGGAACAGTTAGATGACACCGAACTATTCGTTGGGATTCAAGCCAATGACCGTCATTCTTTTTCGGAATTAGTCAATCGCTATTCGGATATACTTTTCCGATTTATACAGCGTCGTGTTTCCTGTATCGAAGACAGTGAAGACATCCTGCAGGAAGTATTCGTGTCCCTCTGGAACAACAGACAAAAAATCCACATCGAACAATCCCTCTATCCGTATCTTTTTAAAACAGCCAAGTACAAAATAATTGACTGGACCATAAATGAACAAAGGAAAGTTGTCCGTGCTGAAAACCTCACCCAGACCTTCCAAACACAAGCTTTAACTACGACATCTGAGGAAGAACTCTTGGCAAAAGAACTATCTGCACTTATCGAACAAGAGATAGAGAAGATGCCTACCACAATGAAATCTGCATTCTCGCTCAGCCGAAAGGAATCCATGTCTATTAAAGATATCGCCACAGAACTTGCATTATCAGAACAGACGGTAAAAAATAATATCTCCCTGGCTTTAGGCTGGCTCAAGCTTCGATTTAAATAATTGCAACGCTATATGAACTTCTCTCATGTGGTCTCATTTTCCAATAGTCTCATAATTTAAATCAACTGAAATACAGCAATTTATATTTTTTTTGATTTTTCTTCGGTACTTCTCTTCGCATAAAGAGATTATAGGTTTGTATGAAGGAACAAGAATCATCAGATCAAGCCAAAGCCTTGCTTAAAAAATACTTGGAAGGCCAATGTACAGCTGCGGAAGAACAACAGGTACTCCGTTGGTTCTACACATTGGATCAATCCAAGGATGAGCTGCCCGTGAACGAAAATCAGCCCAACCTGGCATCACGTATCAATGCAAGATTGGATGCTCAGCTATTTGATGAACCCGCCCCTATCAAACGACTGACCTGGATACGATCTAAATGGATGGTTGCGGCGATGCTTATCGCCATTTCAGGATTTAGCTTCTGGTTCTATCAAAAATTATCTTCAAAAGCCGAGATACGGCTTACATTAGCAGCTGAGGTTCGTTCCCACAACAAGACTTTTCACAATGATATCCTTCCAGGGGGGCATTATGCAAAACTAATAACACCAACAGGAAAAGAGCAGCAGCTCGCTGATCCATTTGTCCAACAGCATAATTCGACGACAGAAATAGCGGGTAAGGATTTCCGTGTTGATGTGCCCAAAGCCGGTACTTATATGGTCATTTTAGAAGATGGTACAAAAGTATGGCTCAATTCGCTCACACAGCTTTCTTACCCAACACATTTTGAAGCAGATCAACGTCAAGTTACATTAACAGGAGAAGCTTATTTTAAAGTCGCGAAGGATGCCAGCCGACCTTTCCGAATCAATGCCAATGGGACAATGATTGAAGTATTGGGAACCACATTCAACGTGAATGCCTATCAGAAGGAGGTGTCGACATCACTTGTCGAAGGCAGTGTAAAAATTGTTAAAGAGGGCAAACAAACAATTATTAAGCCCGGTGAGCAAGCAACAACATTGGCGAATGATATTCAGGTCCAACTGAGCGACCTTACTAAAAATACAGCATGGCAACGCGAAGAATTTTATTTTGATGGCAATAATTTCAGCGATATCACACAGCAAATTGCACGATGGTATAATGTTGAATTTGAAAATATCGACGCCATGAACAACAGTTCGACATATAAAGGCTCTATAAGCAGAAATAGCAGACTTTCGGAAGTATTACAAATCCTCGCTTTAGCGACAGGACGAAAATTCGACATCAACGGACGTAAAGTTCTTGTGCAATAAAATTGATTATCTACCTTAAAAATATACCTATGGCATAAATATCGACTTATCGCCTGGCAATAACAAAAGAAGGGGATGTTGACGCATCCCCAGTTAAATCCAAGGCTTATTTTACTG
>JBMAAL010000111.1:0-14375 GCA_050281725.1 Sphingobacterium sp.
ACAGGTGGGAGAGTAGGTCGGTGCCTTTTTTTACACGGAAGCCCTTGCTGGAAACAGTCAAGGGCTTCTTTCGTTTGAGTAACTCTCTGTACTTCCCTGTACAAACTATTGCATATCTTTCCTACTTCCCCGACCGGCGCTGTCCCACGTCCTTTAGTCGTCAGCTTACAAAGCCGTTACAGTTCCAGCCGCTGAACATCACTACATATCCGATACGATAATATCCTTTTTTCAGATCTTTAGATCCTTAGATTATATGAGCTCTTCCCTTACAGTGTTTATAACACGAATTTCTTCTAATCCGGTACCTTCAAAATCCTGTTTTTTAATCCTATATTTTTTAAAAGATTTGCCCAAATTGTATTCGCATTTGGAGTATTATATAAAATTATGTTCATTTGTTTTTAATAGAGAAACATACCGTGAAAAACAAAGAGGGACAAAGTGATCAAGATTTATTGTTGGCAATGAAAGATAATAGTCGACACGCATTCGATTGTCTCTATCATCGCTATTGGAATAGATTACTGGATGCAGCGTATAGTAAGCTGGGAGATGCTGACGAGGCACAGGAGCTGGTACAACAGTTATTTGTGGATCTGTATCGAAATAGGGAGTGTGTTCAAGTGCGTACGACTTTGGAAGGATATCTTCTTGCCGCCCTAAAATATAAGGTAATTGACCGTTATCGGAAGATTATGCGTCAAACAGAGAAAATGGATACCTGGCAGTCTTTTACAAGCCAAGATGTCCCTTCTCCCGACGCCCTATTAGAAATTAAGGAAACAAATGAAAAGTTGGTTCGGATAATCAATACTCTGCCTGAAAAATGTAAGGAAGTATTCCATTTGAGCCGCTTTGAACATCAGTCTCACCAAGAGATTGCCGAGCAATTGAATATCTCCGAAAGCACGGTAAAGAAACACATCCATAAGGCATTGTTTATCTTACGTAAGGAGATGAAAACAGACTTTTTACTCTGCCTGTTGGCAACGATTTTTATCTCCAAATAGGAGTCGATCTTCCCAATATATCTATCGCCTAAGCTTTTTTAGCAGCCAATTGTAGATCTCTAAAAGAAAAATTCAAAAAAAATATTTTTTGAATAGAACCTTGCCTTCTTTCGTACGACTTATCTATAAACAGGCTAACCAAATGTATAACTATCAACGTTTAAAAGAGCTCTTTGAGAAGTTTCTCTCAGGCAATCTAAATGCTTTAGAGCAGCATGAATTGGACCATTGGTACGCACAATCGGAAGATAAAACGTTTTTTGAGGAAAATCCACAATATCATCAAGCAGATGTACGTGAGAAATTGCTCGGTAATATCCACAAGGAACTAAGAATAGATGCTGGACAGCGGAGGTTGTCAAGGATCAGAAGACCTATAGTTCATTTTGGAATTGCTGCGAGTTTACTGGTTTTATTTTTAACTGGATTGGCTGTATACCATTGGTATGGGAAGATCGCGACCGAGGGTCAACACCAGATAGCTGCAGAAACAGTAATGCCGGCAAGAGACCAGGCATTGATCCGGCTTGCTGATGGTCAAGTAGTCAATCTTGATCGACTGAAACCCGGAACCATGTTACGTGTTGGTAATTGCAATGTGATAAAAAACCGGGACGGCCAGGTGGAATATTTGGCGGCTAACAGCAATCGGGACCAAGCGGTCATGAATCAGATCGAAACACCCAAAGGTGGTACAATTAACCTAAAATTACCAGATGGCACAGAAGTTACCCTAAATGCAGGTTCCAGATTGCGTTTCTCTCAGGATTTGGCCAGCCAGGAGATCCGTAGGGTAGAGTTGGTTGGAGAAGGACTTTTTCATGTAGCTAAATTGATGGAAAATGGGCATAAAAAGCGATTTATTGTCCATACCGTTGAGCAGGATGTGGAGGTATTGGGCACTATTTTCAATGTACAGGCTTATGCTGGTGAAGTGCTGACCAAAACAGCGTTAGTGGAAGGTAGTGTTGTGGTGAAATATCAGGGCGAGACTCGTACAGTTAAATTGAAGCCAGGCTATCAGGCTATCTGGGATAGCAGTAAAAAGGCTGTCGATGTAGAATCTTTCGACAATACAGTTCAACTGGACTGGATCCATGGCGATTTTGTCTTTGAGAATGAATCGTTGAAAACGGTGCTTGATAAGGTTTCGCGCTGGTACAATGTGGAGATAAAATATGAAAAGAGTTATCCAGATGTTACATTCTATGGTAGTGTCTCCCGTAAAAATAATCTTGCCGACGTTTTAGAACTCTTGAAAAAAACTTCAAATATCACATTTCGCGTTACGATGGGCAGTCAAGGAGAGAAAACTCTGATTGTTGAATAGCTATACGCGCCTAATCTCATTATACCTAAATAACTATGAAAGAACAATTACCTAATTTATGGACTGAAAGTCCATTAAGCCCACCTGTGGGGCGAATGGTCAGAAAGGGTGTACTTGCATTGTATCTTATCGTCCCATCTTGTTTTCCCGGCATTAGCTGGGCTAATGGGCAGTCTATT
Organism: Sphingobacterium sp.; assembly: GCA_050281725.1. Classification (GTDB taxonomy): domain Bacteria; phylum Bacteroidota; class Bacteroidia; order Sphingobacteriales; family Sphingobacteriaceae; genus Sphingobacterium. Next base: position 2,523 of record JBMAAL010000111.1, read on the forward strand.
ACACTACATCGACAAGGTAAGCTATCGCAGATCCTTGAAGAGGTTAAAAAACAGACAGGATACGATTATATCCTGACGGGAGAACTTGCTAAAAGGGCTGGCTCCGTTAACGTTGATCTGAACAAGGCAACTATAAAGGAAGCGCTCAACACGATTTTTGAAGGGCAGAACCTCGACTTCCTGATGGAAGGAAAGTCGATCGTCGTGGTAGCCAAAAAGCCAACAGCTACGCAGCAGCAAACGGTGAGCGGGATAGTCGTCGACGCAAATGGTAAACCGCTAGCGGGTGCTACAATTCGTGTAAAAGAAAAGGCCACTATACAGACTAGTAGTGGGTCGCAGGGTGAGTTTCGGATTCCAGCAAAAAAAGGGGATATACTGATTGTGACTAGTGTCGGATATCGCAGTGTTGAACAAAGGGTCGAAGAGGGAAATGTTTTAGTCCGAATGACTGTCGCGGATAACGTTATGAATGATGTCGTCGTCGTAGGGTATGGTACCACAAAACGTAGCGATCTAACAGGTTCCGTCGCTTCCGTAAATCCATCTGAAATTAAGAATGTACCCTTTACGAGTATTGATCAGGCTTTGTCTGGAAAAGCTGCCGGTGTACAGGTTGTACAGGCGGATGGCTCGCCCGGTGCAGTAGCACGGATTAGAATTCGTGGTGGGGCTTCACTGTTAGGTACAAATGAACCGCTGTATATTATTGATGGTATACCTGTCAATGTGCAAAATCGTTATGTATCGAGCAGCGCCGAAGTTGTTAATCCGATGGAAAGTTATTATGGCGATGAGATGGGCAGCATGGTCTCCGGGTCTTTCAACCGTGGTTTGAATAGTTTGGCGGGCTTAAATATCAACGATCGAAAGTATCGATATCCTCAAAGACGCATCGGCGACTGCCATTTATGGCTCGAAAGCAGCAAATGGCGTTATTATTATTACAACAAAAAGAGGATTGGCCGATAGTAAGCCGATCCTAGATTTTAACTATTATACTGGTCTTACTTCTCCCTTCAAAGAGAAGATACTCAATGCAGATCAATATAAGATGATAATGAAGGAAGCTGCTCATAATCTCAATGTTGAACGCAGCAAATTAGGCCTTCCTCCTAGTGCAACTCCAACAGCTATCGAAAACGATCCTAGTTTTTTTGGGAACAATAATACAGATTGGCTCGGCCTGGTTTTACAAAAGGGTGTCTTGCAAAATGCTGACCTTTCGATCCGGGGGGGAGGAATGAATACCAAGTACTACACCTCTTTGGCTTATAATAAGCAAAGAGGGACAATTATCGGTACCGATTTTAATCGTTTGGCTGGTAAGATAAATTTAGATGCTACGATAGCGCCACGTTTTCGGATGAATACCAATATGGATTATAGTTACACGACAAACCATATTACAAACGGAGCCTATACACAGGCATTGTTTGCTCCGCCAACGGAGTCGCCCTATAACGCCGACGGTACCTACGCCAATTTTGGTTTACTGCATGCCGAATATCAGGGTTATCAAAATCCATTAGCCATGGTCTCTGGAATAAATCAGGGGAAAACGGGCATGTTTTTGGGATCTTTGGCAGCAGAATGGGATATTTTACCGGAATTGAAATGGCGTTCTGTAGCCTCAATCAATTACAGTACCTATAATCAATTAAATTATGTGCCAAGCTATGTGATGATGAGCGGTTTTTATGGTGCCGGTGATTCGAATGGTGGTACAGGTAGTCAGGCCCATACCGAATCGATCAACACATTCATCGAAAATACATTGACCTGGAATAAGCAATTTGGTGAAGATCACCGCCTCAATGCGCTGATTGGAACATCCTGGGAAAATTATAAAATGAATTTTTTCTCAGCGTCGGGAGCAGGTTATCCGGATGATGATTTTTTGAATAATTTAAATTCTGCTGCAATTCCGGTGTCAGTTAAAGGTAGTAGTCCTGCCCAGACCAATGCGCTTCTGTCTTTTTATCTGCGCGCTAATTATAGCTGGAAAGATCGTTACTTGTTTACTTTTACTGGTCGATCGGATCGTTCATCGAAGTTTGCTCCAGCTAATCAAACAGGCTATTTCCCCTCAGGCGCCGTGGCATGGAAAATTTCTGAAGAAGAGTTCTTAAAAGATGTGAGTTGGATTGACGAATTGAAAGTACGGGTAAGTGCAGGTAAAACGGGTACGCAAAATATTGGAAGCAACCTCTATCGGACTTTATATTCCCCTGTAAGTTATGCGGGAAGGAATGCCTTCATTCCAACGCAGCTAGGCAACGATAAAATCAAATGGGAAGCTACTACGCAAAAGGATGCTGGCCTAGATTATGCTTTTTTTAAGGGAAGGCTACGTGGATCAATTGGATATTATGAAAAGGTAACAGATGGGCTATTGCTCAATATTACGACTGCGCCCAGCTCAGCTTACTCCAATGTGGTGCTCAATATTGCCAAGATACGCAATCGAGGCTTAGAGTTCGATATCCGTGGTGATCTGATTCAAAAGAAAGACTTCAATTGGAATTTAGCGGTTAATATTTCCAAAAATAGAAATAAGGTATTAAATATCAACGGAGGACCTTTTTCCAATCCAGATAATCGTGATGGGCTGAACCTCGGGACCAGTATAGTAAAAGAAGGTGAATCATTGGGTCTATTGTATGGCTATGTAACAGACGGATTGATCCGGACCGCCGACGAGCTGAAAGCATATAAAGAGAGTTTTCCCTTTCTTGAATATATGGAGTATTACATCAATGTTGGCGATATGAAATATAAACTGGATCCCAATGGAATCGGGGAAGGTGAACCTTTTTATAAACAGGATATTATTGGTAATGCGACCCCGGACTTCTTTGGTGGCGTAACAAATACATTCAACTATAAAAATTTTGGGCTATCGACGCTATTCACGTTCTCCTACGGCAATGATCTGATTTATCAGGCTGACGTTGCGAATGGGACAGCTGATAATCTGGCCAATCGGGGAGTGAGCATATTAGGCCGTTACAACAGCGACAACATCAATGCGACTCGACCGAGGTTGCTGTATGGAAATGCACAGTTCAGACCATTGGCAGACGTCAACGTATTTGATGCTTCTTATCTGAAGCTCAAGTCCATCACGTTGTCTTATAATTTCGGTAAATCGTTATTGGAGACTTTCAAGTTAAGAAGTGGTTCGGCATATGTTTCAGCAACAAATTTATTCACTGTAACACATTACCCTGGAATGGATCCTGAAGTCTCGGATGATCCAACTTCTGTAATCGGTGGAGGACGTGATATCTCTGCTTACCCATCAAATAGGATGTTCTCTTTCGGATTACGTATTGGCTTCTAATCGTATGGATGACAAACTAATGGCAACGATGAATGATGTGTGTTAATGCTACTAAAAATAATAAACGAATGAAAAAGACCTTTCCACTATACGTCCTGTTAATTGCTTTAGCGGGATTAAATGCATCTTGTGATAAGACGCTCAATGCGTTGCCAACACAGGAAAAAGTTGATGATAATGTAATTGTTAATCAAAAAAGTGCGGAAATTGCATTGAATGGTGTCTACTATTTATTTGTCAATGTAACTGAAAATAGAACAACAGGATTGCCAGGTACCACTTGGGCCCCATCGCATGAAATACTCCCAGCACAGTTTGCAGGTCTAATTGAAGGTTACCAAGGGCCAGACCGTCCAGACATGCATACCATGACCGCAAAGGATAATGGTGAAGTATTGCCAATTTGGAGCGAAAATTATAAACTTGCGAATGCTGCCAACGGCGTAATTGCGGGCCTTGAAGCATTGAGTGAAGGGAAATTTAGCGGAAGCAGGCGTACACAGATACTTGGAGAAGCCCGTTTTTTAAGAGCCTACGCCAATTTTAAGTTATTAGCGTACTATGGCGAATTTTTTGACACCAGCAGCAAATTCGGAGTCATGATACGTACAAAACCTGTTACTGTATCGACTATCGCTACTGTTCGTAAAAATGTTGCTGATACTTATGCGTTTATCTTGGAAGATATTGATTACGCGATAGCAAATGCTCCAGTGAATAATCCAAACTACTATGCGACCAAATGGGCTGCCATGCTGCTGAAAATGAGGATCCTGATGTTGCGACAAGCTGCCTCTGATTATCCGACGGTGGTCACATTGGCTAACCAGCTCATCGAACAATCCCCCTATGCTCTTGAAGCCCATGTGGAGGACCTTTTTTCTACAAAAGGGTTGGCTAGTAAAGAAGTGATTCTCGGTACAAAGGCTTTTGCTAACCAAATTGCAGAAATGGAAAAGTACTATTTCCGTGCTAATTATAGTTATAATGCAACTCCATTTTTATTGGATCTCTTGAAGAATGATCCAAGGGCCAACTGGATGATTGGTACAGTAGCCAAACGTCAAGTTTTTAAGAAACATACTGGAGGACAAGCGGAAGCTAAGTTTATTTTCCGTTTGACCGAAGCCTATTTATTGAAAGCTGAGGCTCTCGCCAAATCAAATGGAAGTTTGACGGAAGTCCGGGACTTACTTAAAGTTGTTAAATCGAAAGCTGGAATTACAGATTTTACAGTACTAAACGCCATGAATACACGTGAGCAGCTTACGATGGAAGTTTCTAGGGAATTACTCCGGAGTCTCACTGCTGAAGATGGTTCTGATTGGATGGCCTTGTTACGTTTACCTTTTGATACGATTAAACAACTGAATAGTAATATGAAAGAGAGATGGCAGTATATCCTACCTGTACCTTATTCAGAATATGAGAAAAATCCAACGTTTGGAGAGCAAAATCCTGGATATGGGTGGTAAAAGTGAGGTGAGTTGTAAAATTAGAGCAACATAAACATAAAGAAATAATCAAATGAAACATATGCTAAAAATAGTCGCCCTTATGGTATTTCCTATGATGGGAATGGCGCAGAAAAAGTTTGTTCTGGATGGCGAACTTAAAAATGGGACAACCGAAAAGCTTTACCTTTTTTATATGGACGGTCAAGGTAAACAAGTATCTGATAGTGCTTTGGTTGTCAAAAGCCATTTTCAATTTAAAGGTACACTTGCGGAGCCTACCGTGGTGTTTTTGACCAGATCGTCGGATCCCGAGCGCGCAAATGAGGGAGATTATACACAAATGTACCTGGAGCCCACCAAAATGAAATTGGGGTTTCAAGATGATAATCTAAAAAACTATACGCTGACTGGATCGAAACTGGATGCTGAACACAAGCAGTTGGAACAAGAAAAGGCAGCTATTAGAAAAGGGATGGAGCCCATTAGTAAGGCCTATGCTGCGAAAAATAAGGAATATAGTCGTGCTGAGCGAGAACTTGAAGCTTTGGAAAAGAAAGTAAAGCTACTTAGTGAAGAGGCTGCTAACATCAAGAATCAATTTGAGCCTTTTAACGAAAAAGCAACCCAGATTGATATGACCTTTATTAAAAACCACCCACAATCCTTTTTGAGCCCTTATTTGTTGCTATTTAGAATGAACAGCCTGCCTTTGGAAGAAGCTGAAACGTTGTTTGCGGGTTTTTCCAAGGAGGTACAAAGTAGTCATTTTGGAAAAGATGTTTCGAAAAAACTAGATGAAAGTCGAAGTGGCGCCGTAGGCAAGACTGCTCCGGTATTTAGTACGACCGATATCGACGGCAAACCGCTGAGTTTGTCAGATTTCAAAGGCAAGTATGTCTTGTTGGATTTCTGGGCGAGCTGGTGTGTGCCCTGTCGTAAAGGGAACCCTCACCTTATCAAATTATATCAACAATACAAAAGCAAAGGCTTCGAAATTATTGGTATCGCAGATGATGACAGTAAACCTGAAAAGTGGCACAAGGCAGTTGAACAAGATGAAATTGGCATTTGGAAGCATGTTTTACGTGGGGCAAAATTCGATGGAACAAATTTTGATCTTAGCAAAGATGTAACGCAGGGTTATGGTGTCAGTTCGTTACCAACAAAAGTGTTAATAGATCCGCAAGGCGTTATTATCGGACGCTATGGTGGTGGCAATGGCGACACAGATGAGCAATTGGATGCTAAGCTTGCTGATTTATTTAAGTAATCGAATATAATGTTTCTATACGTAACGATGTCCTAAAGGATCGTAGTTACTTTAGTATTGCAGGTATATAGCGTAAAGGAAATAAGGGACTGTCTTACACAGTCCCTTATTTCTTTTACTTACGCTGCTTAACTTACGAAATTCTTGCTATAAGCTGAGCGAGAATAGTTTTGTCCAGTGGTTTGGTCATGATGCCATCAAATTGATGTACCTGTCCTTCGGGAATTTGCACTGTTACTTGTGATTCGTCTGACGTGAGTGCGATTACTTTGCTGTTCCATCCCTGTTTAAGATTACTGTCTTTAACCGAATTGAGGATGTCCCAACCGGTAAAACCATGCATTTTGAGATCGGTGATAATAATATCCGTTCTATTTTCCTTCAAATAGGCTATTGCTGTAGATGAATCCTGATAGATTTTCACATTTTCGAAATGTTGCAATGCTTGTCTTACGAATAGATTATTGATCGGATTATCATCAATAACGACAAAGCGTAGCTCTTTTGGGAGTTTGTCTAAGCTCGTCATTTGTTTCCTAATTTTCTTTTCTTCGGTAAACGGAACGACTAATGTAAATGTTGATCCTTTCCCTTGTTGACTGCTAACGCTTAAGGTTCCGTTTAGCTGTTCGGCCATGAGCTTAGAAATATGTAATCCCAATCCAAAACTATGCTTGGATTTTTGATCGGTCATATAATACTGTTCGAAAATATGTCCTTGATCTTTTGCAGAAATACCTTTTCCAGTATCGTTAACTACTATATGTAATTTGGACCCTTGATCGCTGCTGATAAAGGCTTTCACCTCGATCTGACCCTTATCTGTATATTTAATCGCGTTGCTCAGCAGATTGGAAACAATCTGGCGTACACGATATGTTCCGCTTTTGATTAAGATGTTGGGATCGATATCAATGTAACTGATGAGTTTCAATCCTTTTTTATCTGCTTGAGCCTGCTGCATTTTAATGAGGTTGGCAAGCAATTGCGTTGGCGAAAAATACTCGGCCTTAATTTCCAGTGTACCAGACTCTAGCTTACCGAGATTCAGAATATCTATAACGGTATCATTAATCACATGGATATCCTGTGTAATGGAATCTAATAAAACGGGATCGACGCGGTTGTTCGCTGCATTGCTTTTTAGTAAATCAATAATGCTGACCAAAGAATTGACCGGTGTCCGTACGTCATGACTTATATTAGCTAATATACTGGCTTTCTCCTTCGCCGTTTGTAACGCATAGTCTCTGGCAGCGGTAAGCTTACGCTCATAGACAAGTGTATTATAGTGGTAAGACAACAATAGTGTCACCATAATAATCATGAGAATAATAGAAGCGATGACTTGTTTGCCAAAAATGGAAGAGTTTTCCCTGTAAAGTTTGAAGTCTTGAATTTCAGCAGCCCTTAATGTCTCATCTTCATGGGTTTTAATCCGCAGCAAGGCCGTGCTAATTGTACTAAATAAGTTGTAATTCGATTGTAGCAACTGTCTTTCCTTGTGCTGAAGCTCAGCAAATGAACGACGAATCTTACTGAAATCTTGCCGGTGAAATGTTTCGTTCTGTTCAATCAAACTTTGGATCTGGCTATGTATAGCCTTGATTTGATTAACGTTGAAATTTTGTTGCAGCATATCAGAAACCAACGTGTCGTTCTTCGCTTTGAAAATTCTGTTGAAGAGTTTTTCTTTTTTTCGGACAACGGTGTCCTTCTTACTTACATTGAGTGCGGTATCTCTTAATATTTTATTGACAACAGAATCTGCAAGTATCCGATTGTTCCCCGGTCGAATGGTTCTGTTTGTGTTAGTCAAGAGTGAAAGCGAGTCTTTTGCCAAAAAAATCATGTTGTCAACAGATTTTTTAATGTGCGCGAATTCGTCCGAAAGCGAAATATTCTGTTCCAAAGAGGTATTTGTAGCAGCAGTAAGTCCTTTTTGGGAAGATAATTTAGAGAGGGAGTCAATATAAAATCGTAGCGTGTCTAAACTATTGCTATAATGCTTTAAATTTTCGGCACTGAAGTCTACGGTATAGGAACGAAAAGCATTTCCGGCAGCATTATAGGAGGAGAAGAGTTCGTAGAAAAGGTTTGTCAATTGATTTTTAGAACTATATGCTTTATTTAAACGAGCTTCGGTCTTTTGGTACTCAATATACTGATAGGTAAATATCGAACCGATATAGACCAAGGAAAGAATCAGGAAGGCAATTAAAACTGTCCTGATAATAAATAATTTTTTACTGTTTTTCACGTTATTGTTCTTTCACCCCAATAAGTTAACTATAGCCTATTTTGTTTTGTCTGGAAGTCAAATTTAATACTAAAAAATCATATCCGCCGCTGACTGCTGTAGCCAGTCAGCTACTTTTTTAAAATCTTACACAATCGTTTGATTGAAAGTTGGTGTGGAAGGATCCTATTTTATTTTTTATTTTGCATAGTGAAACCCATAGGGGGTCTTTTTTAAGACCTATTTATTTAGAAATAAAAACTTAAATTTTAATGAAAACACTCTTCTGTTCGGTAGCGTTATCCCTTTTATTTGCGCAAGGACTCCATGCACAGTCTAGGGTTGCTATTGTCCCCAAGCCTCAGGAAATCAATATAGGAGCGGGCCAGTTTCAGTTAAATCCACAAACTACCTTAAGTTTTAAAGGCTGTGATGTGAAGGATGTGTCTTTGTTTGTTGAGCAGCTGAGAAAAGTTACGCAATATCCCCTGAACGTGAGGAAGCAGGCGAGTAATAGCATTGAATTTAGACTTGATCCTAAACTGTCCATTCCAAATGATGAAGGCTATCAGCTTGAGGTTTCCAATCGGGGAGTGGTCCTGACAGCAAAAAGTTCCCATGGGCTTTTCAATGCAACGCAATCACTGCGACAGCTTTTACCGACAGCTTTCGAGGGTAGTAACCCGACCAAAGAAATAGGCTGGAATATTCCGGCAGTGAACATTAAAGATTATCCCCGTTATCATTGGCGCGGTTATATGAAAGATGTAAGCCGGACATTCTTTGATGTGAAAACCGTGAAAAAGTATTTGGATGTCATGGCCTTGTATAAAATGAATACTTTTCATTGGCATTTGACGGATGATCAGGGCTGGCGTATTGAAATAAAGAAGTATCCGAAATTGACCCTAGAAAATGCGACGGTATTTCATCGAACAGAAAGGCAACCTGCAGAGCGCAGTGGATTTTATACGCAGGAGCAGATTAAGGAAGTTGTCCAATATGCGCGGGAGCGTAATATTACGATTGTGCCCGAGATTGATGTCCCTGGACATTCATGGCCGACCATATTAGCCTATCCTGAACTTGGGGTCAATAAGAATTCCTATCCCAATCACATCTTTCCTTTTGTGTCATCTTGGGGATATTGGGGAAATCAATTTACCCCCAATACACTGGATCCCACAAAAGAGTTTACGTATGAATTCTTGAATAATGTGTTCACCGAAGTCGCTAATCTCTTTCCGGGTAGTTATATTCATTTTGGAGGGGATGAGGTTCGCCATGATTTGTGGGAAAAAGAGGCTCATGTGCAGGATTTTATGAAGCAACACCAGATTAAGGATGTCAAAGCTCTGCAGAGTTATTTCGTACAGCGCGTTTCCGCTATCATTGTTGAAAAAGGTAAAAAACCGATCGGCTGGAATGATATCTTAGCCGATGCGGAAAACTTGCCGAAAAGTACAGCAATTATGAGCTGGCTTGGTGAGGAAGCGATCAAGGAGGCCACAAAAGATGGGTTTAAAGCGGTGGCTACCCCTGCCTCTCATCTCTATTTTGATATTACCCAGGCTGATCGCAACGATGGAACAATGACTGATTTGGCCTACCCTCAAATAAATTCACTGAAAAGGGTGTACGAATTTGATCCTTCTGCGGGGCTTAGTCCTGCCGAGGAGCAGCTTGTTCTCGGTGTGCAGGGAAATATGTGGACTGCTTTGGCGCAGGATATTAAAGATCTGAATGTGCAGAATTTTCCGCGACTGCTTGCCGTTGCGGAAATTGGCTGGTCGTCCAAATCAGCGAAAGATTACGAAGCTTTCAACCAGCGATTGGATGCAAATCTTCCAAGATTGGATTCCATGCGTATTGATTATTATCGTCCCGGGGGATATATTGCGGGGGCATGGGGGCCTAATGATATCAGGGAATCGTATAGTTTTCTGAATTTTGATGTGACGAAAAAGATTTACGATAACGGAAGGGCACAAGCTGGATTTTTCTTTGTGGATGGTAAGAATTTTCTGGAGATTGATGCTGTACAATTATTGCAGGACGGGCGTGTTATCGCAGAGGATGGACATCATGCGCTTGCGGATAAATTTAGAGGAACCAACAAGATCAAACCTTTTTATTACAATTTTACAGTAGCAAATTATAATCCGCAATCGAAGTACGAGATCAAAGCCCGCGTCAGAGGTGCTGGCGGCGTGGATTCAAAAGGGAACTTTACCTTTAATTTGTCCCCTAATACAGCGTTTGATAAGATAGAAAGGAAATAAGAAAAAGGGATGAGCACTAGCTCATCCCTTTTTTTTGGACTGTATTATCCTTTATTTTTTACTTATTTTAGCTCAATCATCTTTTGATTTGTATGCTCTTCCTTTACTTCTTGAAGGATTGCAATTTCAATAGGTGCAATCAGGCTTAGAATAATCAGTGCAATGAAAGCTACAGGGAAAATAATTCCGATGATTACAGCCAATAACAAGGAGATATTTAAGTATTCTTGTCCATTCTTGGATGAAACTTTTAAACGGGAGCTTTTGAAGGAATCAAAAAGATCTTGAAAAGCTTTAGTAATTGTTTTACTGTTGATGCTGAATGTTGTTTTAGTTGCCATGATGTTTATTTTTAATGTTTTTATTTCTTATTTGATGACTCAAAGATAGGGCGGAAATAAGAGGCGTACGATGCCCATTAGGCCAGTCTCGAGACAATCTCGGTAAACGACCAGCTTTTATCGGTTAATACTTTTCTGAGATTAAGGAAAGGGGTATGGTTATCAATATAACTGACGGGAGTTATATCCTTAAACAAAAAACAGGGGTAGCTTTTAGGCTACCCCTGTTTTTTGTCTCTTATTTTGCTAATGTGATTATAGACCTACATGCTCTGTTTTCGATTTTGTTGGTCCCGATGGTCCTTGTTTAAACGTTGGATCATAATTCCATTCAATTGTGTCGGTTAATACTTTACCGTCTTTTTGGATTACTTTTGCTTCAACAGTATTCTTCCCCCGTTTTAGCTTCACGTTTTCGAAGATGTAATGTACATTGGTCTGACCAATTTTTGCGCCTTTGATCAGCTGGCCATTGACCGTCAATGTTGGTTCACCTCTATTGGAATAAACAGTAACTGCCGTGATTTCATTTCCTCTATTGACCATACGACGTTGTGTGATATATAATACAGGTTCTTTACTCCAGTTGGCCTTATACCAATAAAAACCATCCTTCTTCAGTTTACGGTCAAAGGAAACCAACCCTTTATAATTCCGGGGGTTAACGTTCAGCGCAGTAATGGGCGTGGCAAAATCGAATGTGTTCCAGACGTAAGAACCGAGGAATATCGGGCTTTTGGAAATCACGCCCCAATGTACTTCATGAAATTTTGTGGCATACTCTTCGGGGAAGAATGAAGGATTACTCCATTGATTGCCAAAATTTCCAACTTCTTCTGCTTGATCTTCGGGAATGGCTTCTGCACCATATTCCGAAAAGATAATCCGGTAATCTTTGAATTCTTCACTGATACGTTT
>JBMAAL010000112.1:0-14292 GCA_050281725.1 Sphingobacterium sp.
TGATTATTTAAAGCCTCCTCCTTAGCAACACGTAGTCCATCGTTGATTAATTTTTTCAAATTTGGATATAGAGTAATAAATTCCAAGAGCCTCTGTTCGGCCTGAGTAGTTAATTGCTCTCCATTATTAGTCCAGGCAATTTCAAATAATTCAACCAAACCTAACCAATGATCTGCATTTTCCGGTCCCATTTGACTGAAAATCTCCAGCCAGATTTTTTGATCAAATCCGTTGTCCCGCAAATTCCGTATCGCAGCATGACAATTTATTAGTTTAACATCTTCCGTTTCTGTAGGTATTGAAGAGGGAGCCTGATCCAAATGCTCCTCCAGCACATCAAAGGCATCTTTATCTGCAGCGCCCGCAAATACAGATACAATTTCTGCTCCGACAGCCATGTCGTATGTTCCCCATTCAGGTTTAAAATAAACCTCTCCCCCATTGCTACGGTATACCTCGCATCCGGTAAATGAAATCAAAACAATCTTACCCAATTGACGTACAACTCGTCGAACAATTCCTGATACAATAATCCCAGAAGCAAAGTTTAACGAACACTGCTGCCCTTCCGCTATACCATATTGAATCAATGTTGTTTCATCAAAATCTGCTAAGTTACGATCGGCACCGCGCAAGTGTCCTACTGGAGAGCCAAACCCTTCGCTATGATAATTTATACCATGGCCTTCAAGTTGTTTACCCGCTACAGCCAAAGCTGTAGGTCCCTGTGTTTGAATGTAAGAAAGATTTTTATCGGTGTTGGCCAACTTAAAAACACCCGACACCTGCAAACCGGAACTATATTCAGCCGTGCAAACAGCTTTACAGTCTATTGCCTTGTCAAGACTCTGTTTGCCTCCCACTCGAAAAGCCATCGTATCGGCAAATTTATCCAATACGAGCTTTAGATGTTCAAAATCAGGTGTAACAAATAGCTGTGGCTGTGGCTTGGTAATATCATAGGGATATTCGATTGCATTTAAACCATACGCCAACTTAGGCACATCATCACGCATGCAGCTTGCGCTTTCTCCAATGGAAGAGAGTAAACCAGCTCCATAAATTTTGGGGTTATGAAGATCCCCAATAAGCCCGTATTCCACAGTCCACCAATGTAACCTGCTCAACAATGCCATTTCCGAAGGCTCGCCCATATTATCTTGAATGATCTGCAAATTTTTCTCTGCTTCCGCCAACTCAACCGCCGTGGTTGTTGCATGTTCTTTTAAAATAGATAGGTGACGAATAGCTTCGTAGAGTTCAAAATCTTTGCCCGAAGAAAGTGCTTTTGTACCAACCTCCCCAAAATACTGCAAGTATGTCGCATAATCTGGCTCACCGATTATAGGTGCATGTCCAGAAGATTCGTGGATAATGTCTGGTGCCGGTGTATATTCGATATGTTCCAATTGACGTATGTCTGCAGCAATAACGAGTACGCGATGTGCCTGAAATTCCATAAAAGCTGCCGGCGGGATAAACCCATCCACCGTCACTGCCCCCCAGCCAATTAATTTTAGACTATTGTTCATGTCCTGTAGGTTCGGAATGGTCGCAATGGATAGCCCCGCTTTCTTCAATCCCGGAATATAGGGGTAATAGGCTACGTCTTTCAAAAAAGAATAATTCTGACGCATGACATAACGCCACAATGCTTGATCCAGCGCGGTGTAACGTTCATATCGTTGGGCTACTACATAGCGTTTCAAATGTTTGGGCAACCGCTCCAAAACAATGTTATTATATGTTTCCATCTATAATTGGTATGAAAATAAAGTATGAGACTCCGATATGAAGGTAGAAATTATTTATGGTTTAAGAAAGAACCATCACGTTAATTTATTGCTTTTAGCAAAATATTACAAAAGCATACCCTCATAAACCTTACTAAATAACTTTAAAATAAGTCCTTTTTCCTAATTTAATTTTAAAACACACATCCAAATCGACCATCAGCTCCGGATTCAGCTGTTTTATCGTATCAATCTGCACCGCACCGCCTATAATCAATCTTCGCATCGCTGACTTTGTTCCCCCCTTTAGGAAATAACATAGATCGACCAGTTTAATCTGTTCACCAAACTGTTCGCGCAATAGTTGAACCGATATCTCCTCAAAAGCCTTTTCTTCAAGTTTCTTGCTCTGAAATTGCTTTACAAAAAAATCAACTGCACTGGTCGCAAACTCATCACCATGGTACTGGGCAACTAGATTATGTGCAATAAGTTTCTTAATCTCCATCGGATTTTCGCCCATTTCTAGACGGGTCTTCATCCCAAGTTTAGTTTCCTGATTGAAATCAGTAGTCAAGTCAATATATTCTGGAATTAAATGATCAGGAATAGACATCGTTTTACCAAACATTTCATTCGGTTCATCCAAAAGACCGATCGTATTGTTTAATGATTTACTCATTTTTTCTTTTCCGTCTAGCCCGCGCAATAACGGCATACACAATACTATTTGTGGATCCTGTCCAAATGATTCCTGCAGCTGCCGGCCCATCGCGCAATTGAATAGTTGGTCCGTTCCCCCCATTTCGATATCGCTATTGACATGTACTGAGTCAAAGCCTTGCAATATCGGGTAAAGCAATTCATGCATGGCTATTGATTGGTTTTCGTTAAAACGCTTATTAAAATCATGTCGTTGCATTAACTGTGCAACAGTGACTTTCGATACCAGCTGGATAACTTCTGTAAAATTTAATTGATCCAACCAGTCTCCATTAAAAACAATTTTCGCTTTTGAAACATCAATAATTTTAGACAGTTGCGCAATGTAGGTTGCCGCATTGTGGGCGATCGCATCCTGGCACAAAGGTTTACGGGCTTTATTTTTTCCTGTAGGATCGCCGATACGAGCTGTAAAACTACCAACGAGGATCACGATTTCGTGCCCCAGCTCCTGAAACTGCCGTAGTTTCTTTAGCACTACAGCGTGCCCTAAATGAAGATCCGGCGCTGTTGGATCAAAACCAAGTTTTATAATCAGTGGTCGGTTCTTTTCTTCAGCCTCCTTCAACTTCGTTGCAAGTCCCTCCTTCGGTAAAATAATCTCGATATTTTCTGCTAACTCTTTTAACATGGTGTTATATAAAATAAAAAAAGCCCGAACGTTATGTTCGGGCTTAGCTATAAATAATAATTGAATTTCTTAATTTAATAGGCATAGGGGTCCCGAACGATTATCGGGCGATAATAATTAAAGAAAAATGGAAGACGTAATATGTTGTTCATTTTCTTCATTGCTTGACAAATGTAGCGCTATATTTTTAAAATGCAAAAATATTCGCATCCACACTTAATTGGAAATGCATTTTAAATTATCCACCAGTATTTTTATCCATCAATTTTCCCGCTCCATTATAAACATACTTTTCTGTATTCCCTTTATCCTTTTTCTCCACGACCTTTTGCACTAACAATGAATTCCTAAAATACTCATGGTAAAAGCAGTTATTAACGCTATATTTCCGCTCAACAAGATTATTATTCTGATATAGATCCGTGTAATCAATTTTAGCTTTCCGATAGGTATGTTTTAGTAATTGACCATTGGCATCAAACGACTTTGATTCCTGTACCTGACCACCACAATTCAATTTGGCACTGTACATCAACGTATTGTCTAATCGATAGTCGGCTCTGGTATGGTCAAAATCATTTTCAACAGTATAGTAATTATCAAAAAAGACTTTTGTCACTTTTTTACCCCTATTTGCAGCTCGGTAGAATACCGTCTTTTCCTGACTGATTTTCCCATTTTTAAAATTACGCTGCACACTTGAACTATCCGTTATGGTATATTGAAAGTCTGGCAAGGCAGCAGATTTCACATTCATTTGCTGTAACACACCATGCCGTACAATAACATCACCTTGCCGCCCATCTTTTTCAATTTTAAAATCACCGTCTACAATACCATCCTGATTGATAGTAATAAATGCATTGGAAAGTCCCATAAATTGATTCTTCTGCAAAATATATTTACCCTGTTTCAATTTCGTCTCCTTACCTTTTTCTAGTACCCGGATTGTATCCTTTGGATACGCTGACAAATGCAATTGATACCTATCTTTGTCCAAACGAACATACTCTTGCGCAACTCCCAACTGAACAGCTAAACACAAGCATAATACGATGATAAAACATGATTTCAACATAATGTAATAAAATTGTTGCAATCATAGTAACACAATTATTACACCAAAAATCAAAACACGGCTGATTTTCCAAACAATTTCCCAATAAGACAGATGCTGCAATACCTTCATGTTACACAATAGATATCCTTGATCGGTGAAATAAAAAAGGGGAGTTATCGATAAATAACTCCCCTTTTTTCAAAGCCAATTGGTACTTATACCGATCTTATGAATAAGATTCGATAATTAAACAGACTCTAAATATTGTGCATAACAATATCCTTCTTCATTATCTTTGGTTCTGACCAACCACCACTGATCATTAGCCTTACTAATTAACGTGATGATTTCTCCTTTAGCTGCTTTTCCCACGATAGGCTGGTCTGTACCAGGGCCTTTTCTAATGTTCAAATTGCTATTTTCTGTTATAACTTTCACCTGGCTTCCGGGCACTTCCGTAGCCACATCTACATTTAAGACCACATCTCCGGTTTGGAAATTAGGATCTATATTACCGTAGATTTCCCAGAGCTTATTTTTCACATCTGCTGTTGGTGCCGTACCACGAATTTGCAATACTCCATCCATTTCAGCGTAGTTCAAGTCATTTACACCTGAAGACTGTGCTGTATCTAAAAGAACCTTATATTTTTCCTGCAATGACATAATTTTACTATTTTATTTTTTGACAACAATACCACTTAAATCCACTTTTTTGGGATTTAAGTTATCCAAACCTTGTTTTAAAGTAATTATCTTAGGTTGCTCCAAAGTACCTGTAACAGCGATCACACCGTCCTTTACACTGGCCTGTACCGTAGGAAAATCCTTCATAAACGTATTCACTGCTGCGCCAAGTACCGCATCATTATTGGACACCTCAATAGGAGCTGGAGTTGACGACACTGGTGCGCTAACGATAATATTGTTTTGAATAGACTTGACGTCTTTATCACCTGCTGTTTTAGCAATCGATTCCACTTGTTGCTTTTCTTCTTCGGAAGCAACTGTACCACTTAAGATAACTTTTCCTTTTTCAACTTCAACGTCGACTGTTTTACGTCCGGTAAGTGCATTTTCGATCTTTTCTTCCAACTTATCATCAGACAAACCTGATTTGCATGCCGTGAAGGAAAGTACAACTGTAGTTGCCAATAGACAAAATGTTAATTTGCTCAATTTCATAAGACCAATTTTAATTTATAATTCCAATAATAATGCTAACAAACTCCCTACACAATTGTTTGTTCAATTTTTTTTAAACTTAAATTCCCTTGCCGGATCGTAATTATATAATTAAATTTAGGAGCAGAGGTATTCATGATTGTTTCATTCAGATCATTTTCTCCGCTACAGTTATAAAAACGCTTTGAGTAACAAATACGCACTTTGATTATTCAATCAAACAGCTATTAATTATGGGATTTTTGAACAATATTTTTAGTAAAAAAGAAAATAAAAAGGACAGTATAACGGATTTTTGGGATTGGTTTAAGAAAAACGAACAAGCATTTTTTCAAATCGTCAAGGCTGGAGAACAAATTGATCAGCATTTTTTCAGCAAACTTTCGCCGAAGATCGATGCTCTTCGCAAGGAACTGTATTTCTTAACGGGAATGTACGATGATAACACCGCAGAACTTGTAATCACCCCTGATGGTGTCATCAAAAACATTGCGTTCGTAGAACATCTGATCGCTTCTGCTCCAGCATTAGTGCATTGGAAATTTACTGCATTAAAACCGGCTATTGCGGATATGGAAAAATTCAAAATCACGATGTATGGATTCACTTTCGACATCAAGGATATGTTTTTTTATCCCATTCAACATAGATACCATCCGGATGAAGTTGATATTGTTATCGTTCACCCCAATTATACGGAAGAGAATAAAGCCAATATTTCCCATGGAATAGAAATATTTCTCGACAATTACATTGGTGAATTGAACTCGATCATAGCCATAGACAACCTGAATGTAACCTCAAAAGAGCTTGCAACAGAAGAGCTGATTCCACTACTTAAATTAAAAGACTATTTGATCTGGCGGGAAAAGGAATTTGTGGAAAAATATACCGACGTTAGGCACCTGACCGTAGATGATACATACACCGCTTTTGAGGGCATCCTGGAGAATGACTTACCCATCTTTGCCATCATAAATACGACCTTGTTAGACTGGGATGGAAAAGCCTCTCATCCCTGGATAGTTACATTAAAGATTAGCTATGACGGAACAACAACCAATGGTATGCCCGATCAGGAAACCTACGATTTAATGGATAAATATGAAGAAGAATTAATGAATAGTCTTCCAAATGATATTGGATTTCTTAATATCGGTAGAGAAACTGCCGATAGCCTAAGGGAAATTTACTTGGCTTGTACAGAATTCCGAAAAGCCTCACAAGCGATCGATCGATTAATCGAACAATACAGGGAAATTCTTCAAATTGATTATAGCATCTACAAAGATAAATACTGGAAAACCTTCGAACGATTTTATAAACAAATAGAATAGGTCTCTCGCACAGCTGACATAAGTTCTAATAAAAGTACTTGAATATTTTGCAATTTAACAATACCGATAACTCTCATGCGACCTCGCTAGGTAGTTATGCTATCGGCAGCTCCTATAATGGGAAATTTGGAAAAGCGTATAAATTATACGGCTTAGATAGCTCCAATAGCAATGCATATGCTAGAAACATCGTTCTACACAAATATGACCGCATGCCCCACGATGAACAAGTAGATCCAGTATGTCTCAGTGAGGGCTGTCCTATGGTAAACGTCGAATTCTACAAAAGACTACAGGATCTGATTGATGTCTCAAAGAAACAGATTATCTTACATATTTATTACTAATCACTGTCTATCTTCATTGATCAAACCCAATAAAACCTGATACGGATTTTGAGATACAACAAGAGCCTTCAACCAAGCAATAAATCCCATAACAAATAAATCCTTATTTTCTTTGTCTTCCGCCATAGCCTGAACAGCTGCCCGAAAGGACTTCCCTTGAATAACTGCTGGATTTAAAAGATATTTCTCTATCAATTTGGCAAAATCAATCACTCTATTTTCCTTGACATTCAGCAAGTATTTTTTATACCTACCGACAAAGCTTTTTAATTTCAAGGTTGCCAAATCAATGTGATTGAATTGAATATGGATCAGAATTTCAAGCAAACTCTTCCGAATCGTCCACAACATGCCCATTTTCTTCTCGTACCAAGCATCTGTTCGAATCAACTGTCGAAGCTCGATCAATGCAGTTTTATCTTCAAATTGCGTTAAAAACATCACCAAACACAACTGTAGATCTGCAAGATCAATCTCATTTGATTTTGGTGCGGCCTGCTTAATCCCAGCCCTTAATACGGAAAGACCTTTTACTCCATCGCCGAGGTAATGGAAATTCAATGCCATCACCAAATGGCACCGCAGCTGAAACTGGGCTCGAAAAACCGCGTTTCCTTGGGATAGAACTTCATTCAAGCGTTCTAAATACACCATGCTTTCGTTGAAAAATCCATTCCTCAAATTAAAATTGGCCAGATAGTACAAAATATGAAGATAATAAAATAGGTGATGCGCCGATTGTTCATCATACTTCTTTAAAAAATTGTCTGCTGTTTTTAAAAAAGAACGAACCAGTGTATAGTTTTGATGTATTGCGGCATACTCATTTGCAATATACAAAAGTTGATAGAGTGATTTAAATGATAAGAGATCATCCAAAGAAATACGATATTTGCTCAGCGTACTCAAAATCAACTTATTGATGTCAATTATTTTTGCTTTCAGATGAATAGCCTGCAATTCAGAACGCAATAGTGCATAGGCCATCTGAAATTTGGCCTCCCGCTGCAACTTTTGCTGATTTTCGGTAAAACGGTCAATAAGCAATTCCAAATTGACAGTCAAATCTAAATGAGCATATTGTAGTCTGATTTGCAAAATTTCGTTCAGCAAGCTAAACTGCTCAAGAACATGAGCCTTGTCCTCAGCTCGTTGAAGGCATTTAAATCCAATCTTAATGAACTGACTTTCCAATAGAAAACGCCCCACGACAAATAATCGCAACGCCTCGTGAGCCTCACTGTTGTCTCGCTCAAAAACTTTATTTGAAAGAAAAAACAAAAGACTATCATGAAGCCTCTTTCTCAACGCGTGATAAGCATCCCGATTTTTAATGGGGCCATATAACTTTTTCAGCTTATTTATATCATCAGTTTCTATAATCTCAAGTAACTTGACATTTTTCACATCATTACGTTTATTCTTTCGTTTTAAAAAGGCTTTAAAATCCCTAATATCGTCTTTATTCAATAATAACATCAAATCTGATATCGCGTCTGCCATAGCTTAAATTTAGAATTAAACAAATATATTAAACAAAATTATATCGTCAGTATTCTCATAAAATCAAGTTGTACAAGAATTCGTTCCTATGGATATTTGAATCACAAAACAACAACAAATTAAAACTAAAACAAGAAAATTATGGAACCGCTAAAAAACATGATTGAAGAAAAAAAAGCTGAAAGAAATTTAAACAAAAGAAATCCCTTTAAACCAACAGGCGCATTTATCGGAGCCTCATGGACCGCATTATTGGTTGGTACCGTTGGCTATTGTGTAGGTTTATGGAATGCAACAATGGCATTAAATGAGAAAGGGTATTATTTTACAATTTTACTATTTGCGCTATTTGCTGTTATCTCCGTTCAAAAGAGTGTAAGAGATAAAGCAGAGGGACTAGCTGTTACCGAATTGTATTATGGCTTAAGCTGGTTTGCAACAATTGCTGCCGTCGTGCTATTAACTGTAGGCTTATGGAATGCGGATCTGCTCCTAAGTGAAAAAGGATTCTATGCCATGTCCTTCTCATTGAGTATTTTTTCAGCTATCGCCGTACAAAAAAACACACGTGATGCAAAACTTATCGATGACAATGAAATAAAACTTTAGCGGGTGCCTATCCTGCAGCCTCTGCGCAGCAAGCTGCAGGATCTTTCAATCCCTCTTAAGCAAAAAAGGAAGAGCTTTTCATTGCGCTCTTCTTTTTTCTAAGTGGATTGTTTAAGCGGTGCAATAGGAAGGTAAACGAAAAATGTACTTCCAGTTCCAAAAACACTTTGCACATCAATCTCTCCCCCCATGCTCTCGATAAATTCTTTGCTTATGCTCAATCCCAAACCTGTCCCTTCCTTTGCACTCCCCGGAACCCGGAAATAGCGATCAAAAATCTTCGCTAAATATTGTACGGGAATTCCCTTTCCTTGATCTTCAACACGCAAAAGCACCCTGGCTCCTATTCTTTTGACAGCAAGAGAAATCACTCCCCCTTCGTCGGAATAACGAATTGCATTGGACAACAAATTCGTCAATACCCATGCCGTCTTTTCATTATCAATATAGACCATCGGCAGATCCTTTTCCAGTTCAACCGCTATGTGAATCTGCTTTTGGTCAAGCATTGCCCGATTGGCTAAAAGGGCATAATCTATAATCGGTCCGATAGTCGCCGGATTCAGCTTCATCTGAATGGTACCGCTCTCCACCTGCGCAATATCCAACAGTTCCCCTGTAATTTTCAGGAGCCGTTCTGTATCGTCAGCAATTCCTTCAAGCAAGTCTTTTTGTTCTTCATTCAGCGCCCCAATCCGCTTATTCTCGAGCAATTGGATCCCCATACGTATTGATGCGATTGGTGTCTTCAATTCATGAGATACCGTTCCAATGAAATTTGTTTTCGCTACATCACGTTCCTTAAAACTTGTCACATTCTTCAACAAAATAAATTGTCCAATAAACTGCGTACTCTCCTCTCCTGTTGGTACAACATTAATATCTATGACCTCCAATTCAAAGTAGTTTTCTTTTCCATAGGCAAAGATCTGAACTAAATCCAGACGCTCAGATTTCTGATTTAAAGAGTCAATCCTATCGACAAGCTTACAAAGTAAATCATTGGAAGATGCTATTTCCACTAATTTTTGCCCCTCAAATGCGGCGTGCTTTAACCCCGAAAGCAAACAAGCGGGTTCATTTGCAAAAAGCACTCTTTTTTCTTCATCTACCCCTATAACTGCATCATGCATATTATCGATAAGCGCTTCAATTCTCTTTTTATGCTGCAAGATCTTACCCAATTTACTTTCTGTATATTCCTCGAGCTTTTGAGCCATTGTATTGAACGAATGCGCCACTTCTCCAAATTCATCCTTTCGCTTAAAGTGAAGTCTCCTTCTATAGTTCCCAGCAGCAATCTGTTTAATACTATCGGTTAATTGTACAATTGGGCCGGCAATGGCTAGAGGGAGGTTCACAAGCAATACAAATGCCATCATAAAACAAAGCGCACCTACAATGGAGATCGCCAAAATTGCTTTTTCAGCTGTTGCATTGGCGATATTATTTTTGTGTTCAATCGCCTGCATATTAAGATACATTAACTGAAATATATCTTTGTGTAAAGCAGCAGCAATTGTAGCATCTTTCACCTGTTTCTTTAAACTCAAAAAGTGATGATCTACACGTTCGGTCACCGCCCGTTCTCCAGGCTCGGTTACATTGCACTTCTGAAGTCTTAAATTATCTTCAAATAGCGCAATGCTCTTCCCATTCGTATGAAGGTCTTCCAAAGCCAGCAACATATTTCTGGAATAATGCAACGTATTATAATTGTCGACTAAAATATTATTGGTATCTTTTTTTAATCGATAAACATAATACCCACTCACTATGGCAAGCAGCAAGATCATAAAAAATAAAAATCCTACCCCGAATGTCAGCTTTGCTTTAAGTTTCATTGGATTCTATATTCTTCAATTTTTCGATACAAGGTAGCTATGCCGATTTCTAACAATCGAGCTGCTTCAGCTTTATTGCCATTCGTATGTTTTAATACGCGTTGTATATGCTGCCTCTCCATGTTGGACATTGAAAAGTTTGATAAGACGCTTGCCCCTTCTCTATACTCACGTTCCCCGAAAGGAAGACTCTCAACACCTAATATGCCACCCTCACTCAAAATTACACTGCGTTCAATCACATTTTTCAGTTCACGGATATTTCCCCGCCATAGGTTACCTTCCAATGCCTGCACAAACTCTGGGGTCATCTGCAACGGTTTCAAGTTGGATTTTAAAGCAAAGATGTCAGCGTAATGTTGTGCCAAAGTCGCTATGTCTTCAATACGCTCACGCAGTGGCGGTAATTCAATCGTAAAAACAGAGAGCCTATAAAATAGATCACTCCTGAAATGGTCTGATGCAATTTCGGTTTCGAGATTTCTGTTGGTCGCTGCTATGATGCGCACATCCACTCTCGTGGGTTTAGCGTCCCCGACTTTTAAAAACTCGCCTGTTTCCAAAACACGAAGAATTTTAGCCTGAAGTTCCAAGGCCATCTCTCCGACTTCATCCAGAAAAATAGTCCCCAAATGCGCTTCTTCAAACAAACCACGTTGATCTTTAGTTGCACCGGTAAAAGCACCGGATTTATGGCCAAACAACTCATTTTCCAGCAAATCCTTTGTAAATGCAGCACAGTTAATAGCCACAAAACTACGATCTCTTCTTGAACTCGCTTGATGGATTGCCTGTGCAAAAACCTCCTTGCCAGTACCAGTCTCACCCGTTAGCAAGACCGTTGTATTTGTAACGGCAACTTTTTGTGCCATTCCGATGGCGGCTTTTATTGCACTGGATTTCCCAATAATCTTATCGAAAGAAAGTCGGTCACCTAATCGCTTTTCTAACTGCTGTACCCTTCTGGCCAATGCAACCTTTTCACAAGCTTTATAAAGCAACGGTATAATGCGATTATTGTCATCTCCTTTCGTAATGTATTCAAAAGCACCATTTTTTATCGCCCGCACGCCATCCGGGATATTCCCATATGCCGTCAATAGGATAATCTCTACAATTGGATACCGCTCTTTAATTAATTTAGCCGTTTCAACCCCATTCCCGTCAGGCAGCTTAACATCGCAAAGTACAACATCTATATCACTGACTTCAAGCTTTTTTAACCCCGATTTAATATCACCAGCTTCAATCACATCAAAACCTTCCAGGCTAATAATTTTGGCCAGCAATTTCCGAAGCTTCTCTTCGTCATCTATAAGGAGAACTCTATTCACAATATTCGTTTTTTCAAAAGTACAATTTGTCCGAAGCAAATAGTAGAAAAATAAACAATTTGACTATTCCTCAAAAACTTTCCCGACATCAAAATAAAAACGTTATATTTGTAGCTCTCAACATCGTTAAAACTGCATGTAAGATTAAAATTCTTTAGAACGAAATAAATACCATCCATTGACGATACCCGTCCAAATGGTCTTTTCTAACATTTAAAGAATTTCAACATGCTTTCATTACAACAACTTTCCTATATACATCCAAATAAAGATTTATTGTTTGAGAACATAAATCTGCACATAAACGCGCAAGAGAAAATAGCACTGATCGGTCACAATGGCGTTGGAAAATCAACGGTATTACAACTGATTGCCAAAGAATTATCGCCGACCAGCGGGAGCATACATAACAGCGCAAGCACATATTATGTCCCTCAGGTTGTTGGACAATTTGAGGATAAGACGGTGGCTGAAGCACTTAGAATCCATAAAAATTTGGATGCACTTTATGCCATATTGGCCGGTGATGCGTCTGAAGAAAATTTTAATAGACTTCAAGATGACTGGGCTTTGGAAGAACGTTGCCAAGAGGCTTTCGAACAATGGGATCTGCCCAACATACAATTGGCTCAGAAAATGTCTTCCCTTAGTGGTGGACAAAAAACAAAAGTTTTATTGGCAGGAATCCAGATTCATCGATCCGAGCTTATTCTTCTTGATGAACCTAGCAACCATTTGGATGTGGATAGCAAAATACGTCTATACAACTGGATTCAATCAAGCAAAAACACAGTAGTTGTTGTCAGCCACGATAGAACCTTACTTAATCTATTGGATGACATGGCTGAAATGACCCCAAATGGTGTCAAACGATATGGGGGTAATTATTCCTTTTACGAAGCTCAAAAGGAGACCGAACGCCATGCTTTGCAACACGATATCCACCACAAGGAAAAAGCCATCAAAATCGCAAAAGAGAAAGAAAGAGAAACAATCGAGCGCCAAAACAGACTAAACAACCGTGGTCAAAAAAAGCAGGAGAAGGCAGGTGTAGCACGCATAATGATGAATACCTTACGTAATAATGCTGAAAAGAGTACCGCCAAAATAAAAAATGTACACCAGGACAAAATTGGAGATATCAGATCGGATCTACAGGAACTTCGTGGTTCGCAATCCGCATTGGATGAGATTAAAATAGATTTGGGAAACAGTACTTTTCCAATAGGAAAAAGCATAGTCAAGGCCGAAAACATCAATTTCAACTATGGCGAACAGCAGCTTTGGAAAGATAACATAAACGTTCAATTATTCAGCGGGGATCGTATCGCACTCCAAGGCCGGAACGGATCTGGCAAAACGACATTAGTTAAACTCCTTCTCAACCAATTAACGCCTGAACAAGGAAAAATTGAGCGGCAATCATTTCGCGCAATCTATTTAGATCAGACGTATTCCATCTTATCTTCACATTTAAGTATTTATGAGCAAGCACAGCAATTCAATACCGCCGCGCTACCTGAACATGACATCAAAATCAGACTCAATCGGTTCTTATTTGGAAAAGACGATTGGGACAAACCCTGCCAACTATTGAGTGGCGGTGAAAAAATGCGTCTGATATTATGCTGTCTCACTATCCAGCAACAGTCGCCCGATTTGATTATCCTTGATGAACCAACAAACAATTTAGATCTTCAAAATATCCTGATTCTAACCAGAGCGATTCAGCTTTATAAAGGTACCCTACTCGTCATTTCACACGATGAAGTCTTTCTACAAGAAATCCGTATAAACAAAGTCATCAAATTAAAAAACTTCTAAAAGATAACTCCGTGTATTTCGCTGCAACGAAATACACGGAGTATTTACTTTGGCCCGCCATAAAATTTTAATAAAACAGCGTATTTTTTGTAACAATCCCATATTCTTTATTTAAAATCTGCTAAATCGATAAATTAATTTAAAAAAAACGAATTTTTATCG